>NZ_JBDGKX010000001.1:0-961939 GCF_057656155.1 Azoarcus sp. Soil_N_20
CCGTGTCCGCTGCGCGACCAGTGCCTGCGCACCCCCGACAAGACCAAGACGCGCCAGGTCGCCTTCTTTCAGGGCAAGCGCGACAGTGAAGAGAGCTACACCGAGCAGATGAAACGACGGATCGACTCCGACACCGGCAAGCGCATGATCACCGCGCGCTTTGCCACCGTCGAACCGGTCTTCGGCAACCTGAGAAACAACAAGCGGCTCCATCGCTTTACATTGCGCGGGCGCGCCAAGGTCGACGGGCAATGGAAGCTCTACTGCCTGGTGCACAACATCGAGAAGTTGGCTCACCACGGGTATGCACAATGAGCGGGATAGACCCCGGCGATACGCCTCTCAATGCCTGCGATGGAAAGACACCAACGACTGAAGACGAACGAATGACGGACTCAGGCTAATTCGGACCGGGATATGATGAACAAGACATCGTCGGTTATCGCCGACAGGAACCGCATGCCCGGAGATCGGGTTTTTCTACACCGTCGTTAGGCCACCGAACCATGTCTGGCGCACATCCATCACCCAACCCAGCCGCCGAGCTTGAGCTTTGGCAACGCGTCAATGAACTGTGGGAGCTGTCGGCAAAGAAGGACGTCACGCGAATCCGAGATTCGCTCCATCCGGCATACGTCGGTTGGGACATGAGCACACCACTCCCGCATGACCGAGATGCGGCCGTCCATTCAGTCACCGGCGACTCCCCCAAACTGATTACGTTCATTCTTGAACCCCTCAGCATTCGTGTGTATGAGGGCTCAGTAGGTGTCGTCCACTACCGATACCAAGCAACGGTCGAACCCCCGGATGGCAATCCAATGCAGGTTACAGGCGGCTGGACAGAGGTCTACCTGAAGCAGGAGGACCGCTGGCTAATGGTTGCGGTCAGCGGGCGGCCAAACCCACGCAGTGATAATCGTGGCTCAGGCTCAGCAGCGGCCTAACTCCTCCGCCAAGGGGACGTCTTGGGGCAAGCCGCAAGCCGCCCCTTATGTCGAACTTTAGGCAGCATGAGGAGAACAAGTGGCTAGTGTTCCATCGCCCGGCGAAACCTTTGAGGTCAGAGTCCTTGGCCCGAACGATGTAGCCACGGCTCGCGCAATGCTCGCCATGTTTGGCCGAGAATTCTGCGATGCGCAAACGTACAGCGGCAAGCAGCCCGATGATCGCTACCTCCGGCGTCTGCTCGAAAGCGACACCTTTGTCGCCATCGTTGCCCTCGTTGGTAACAGAGTCATCGGCGGGTTGGCGGGCTACGTCTTGCCGAAGTTCGAGCAGGCTCGCTCGGAGTTCTACATCTATGACCTCGCGGTCGAGGAGGCATATCGTCGGCGCGGTGTGGCCACCGACCTGATCGAACGCCTCAAGAAGCTGGCCACGGCCCGAGGCATCTACGTCATATTCGTTCAAGCCGATCTCGGGGACGATCCAGCGATCGCCCTGTACACCAAGCTGGGAGTCCGTGAAGACGTCCTTCACTTCGATATTGCGCCCGGCGCGAGTGCTGCCTGATCCACCGCTCCAGAGGGACGCTTCGCCAGCAAGCTGGCTTTGCGCCCCAGAGCTAGCAGGTTAAGCCCTGACCGGATCTATTCCCTACCATAAGGAAATCTTTCACGATGGACATTCCCCGAATATTCAACATCACCGAAAGTGCTCACCGTATCCACAACCCGTTCACACCCGAAAAGCTCGCCATTCTCGGCTCGGCGCTGCGTCTGGAATCGGGGGCTCGAGTGCTCGACCTCGGCAGCGGTTCGGGGGAGATGCTGTGCACCTGGGCACGCGATCACGGCATCATCGGCACCGGCATCGACATGAGCCAGTTGTTCACCGAGCACGCGACACTCCGTGCTGTAGAACTCGGCGTCGCTAATCAAGTCGAGTTCATTCATGGGGATGCTGCGGGCTACGTCTCTGACGAGAAGGTCGATGTGGCAGCCTGTGTCGGGGCCACGTGGATAGCCGGGGGAGTCGTCGGCTCTATCGAGCTTCTGGCGCGGAGCCTGCGCCCTGGAGGGATTATCCTCATCGGCGAACCCTACTGGCGGCAATTGCCGCCAACGGAAGATGTTGCCAAGGGGTGTTTTGCCAACTCAGTCTCTGACTTTCTCATGCTTCCTGAACTTCTCGCGTCTTTCAGCCACCTTGGCTATGACGTCGTTGAAATGGTTCTGGCTAACCAAGACAGTTGGGACAGATACGAGGCGGCCAAATGGCTCACCATGCGCCGATGGCTTGAAGCCAATCCCGGCGACGAGTTGGCGAAGGATGTTCGAGCCAAACTGAACTCGGAACCCGAACGCTACGCCGCTTACACGCGTGAATACACGGGCTGGGGTGTGTTCGCACTGATGCTGCGGTGAAGCGCGATGACGAGTAGTTTGTGCACTGAAATTCCGCCTCGGCCTAATCCTGCGGTCAACCGGACCTGTGCGAAATGCCGCGCAGGCTGGTTACCTCCACAGTAGGCCTCGTGCAGGTCCACAAACTTCAGGAGAACTCATGTTTGACCACGTCAAATTCGGAGTCACCGACTATGCAGCGAGTAAAGCGTTCTTCCTCAAGGCACTCGAACCGCTCGGCGTAGACGTTGTCTCGGAGGGGCCCCCGACGTACGGTGTCGAGCTTAGCCCACCTGGGGGTAAGGCTTCATTGTGCCTGTTCCAAACCGAGGAGAAACCGGCGCATCTTCACCTCGCGTTCACGGCCGAGAATCGCCAGCAAGTCGAAGCTTTCTATCGCGCGGCTCTGGAGGCGGGTGGCAAAGACAATGGTGCGCCTGGTCTGCGGCCGCACTACCACGCGAACTACTATGCAGCTTTCGTCATTGGTCCGGACGGGCACAACATCGAAGTGGTTTGCCACGAACCCGAGGCCTAACGCCTCCCCAAGGGACATCCACAAGCGGGTTTGGCCCACTTGCAGCCGCCGCTCATGTCAAACCTTAGCTGTTTCATAAAACCACGGGATATGAAATGAGACAGGAAGATCGAAAAGCCAGATTCCTGCTCCCCGGAGAAGGTCGATCGTATTCGATGGGTCCAATATCGGCCCTGTTCAAGGCAGACGGCGACGAAACCGCCGGAAGTTATTCGATATCGGAATGGTGGCTCGAACCCTATACTAAGGGTCCCGGTGCCCACAACCACGACGAAGATGATGTGTTCTTTGTGCTGGAAGGAACAATGAGCTTTCTTATTGGCGAAGAATGGATGGATGCACCAAAAGGCTCCTTCGTGCTGGCACCTGGTGGTGCAACCCACGACTTCGAGAACCGCGGAGCCGTTCGTGCTGGTGTTCTGAATATTTCAGTGCCTGGCAATTTTGAGCAACACATGCCGCAGATTGTTTCCTGGTTTGAAGTGCACCCGCCGGGAAAAGCAGGCGGCTAACAAGGGCGATGGAGTCCGACGCTTGACTGCTCCCGCCCTTCGCTGCCGCTCCGCTTGGTCGTCGTCAAGCGCGGCTCGTCGGCAACGCTGGGCTTGCTGAGAAGGATATTGAGCCATGTCTTCGCGAAGAGAATTCGTGCTTGGCGCGGCGGTCTCCGTCGGCGCAATGGCGGGCTTGCCGTCGTGCTCTTCGGAAACCAACGCAGACAGTTACGCGAATGTTGCGGAGCGCAGCGAGAACGACAAGTACGCGAAACATGTGCGCAGTTCGGCCGGTCTCGCGATAGTCGTCTCCGACACCCCTGGCCCGGCCCAGTGGGTGGAAGTGGGACGTTGCTACGAGCGCTTCGCACTCCAGGCCGCTGCGTTGGACATTCGCAATGCGTTGCTCAATCAACCGGTGGAGGTGTCGACGCTGCGGCCACAGTTTGCCGCTTTCCTTGGTGTCGGGAAGCACAGGCCCGATCTCGTCGTTCGTTTCGGGCGCGGCCCGAAGCTGCCTGCATCGTTGCGACGTCCAGTGCAAGCAGTGCTCGTTTGAATTGGCGGTAATCCGGCCACAGATGAGCAACCTCGCCGCACAAACGTTGGGTGGCGCAATTTTGCGCCCGATGAGTACCCATCACATCGCATCGCGTTGATACTGACCAGGAAGGTTCTCCATGCCCCAGGACGATCTTGTTTTCTATGTAAAGCTCTTTGTCAAACCAGACCGCATCGATGAGTGGAAAATCGCCGTCACCGAAATCATCGAAGAGATGTCAAAGGAAGATACCTTTGTGTCTTGCTATCTGCATCAGGATGCGAACGATGAGAGTCACTTTACGATTTACGAGCGGTGGGCCGAATCCAGCGTCGAAGCGTTTCTACAGAACCAGATGAAGCCGTACCGTATTGCTTACGAAGCCAAACTTGAATCGCTTTTGCAGCGCCCGCGGGAGCCGCAGATTCTCAAGCCATTGGGTCAGTGGCTTAAACAGGCGAAATAGGTCGAAGGGGACGCACAACCCACCCATCGAGCGGACCCGTTCCGGCCTGCGGCCTCTGGGGCCCGCTCACGTCAAAGTTGGGCCTCAGGACGTTGCGTCCTCCAGTGCGAATCCCCTTTGAAGGCGGTGGACGTGTCGATTTTCCGGGCGCTCGTTCGTCGTAGCGTTACCAGGACCAACCCACATTTGGAGAGCAGGCCATGCGGTTCATCATCACGGCGCAGTCGAGTACGGAGAATGAGACGACGGAACAACAGTCGGACTTCGATGTGGAACTCTTTAAGGCCTACATGCGCTTCAACGAAGAAATGCATCAGGCCGGAGTGCTTGTAGCCTCCGAGGGCCTCAACCCCGCAGCGCCGGGAGCCCGCATCGCGGTAGCCAATGGCAAGCGCTACGTTGTGGACGGCCCATTTGCCGAGTCGAAGGAATTGGTCGGAGGCTTCTATCTCGTCGATGTGAGCTCTCTTGAGGAGGCGATTCAATGGGCTCTCCGCGCTCCGTCTGGCTTTGGGAAGGACGACATTTTGGAGATTCGGCAACTTACAGGCTCGGGAGACCTGCCGCCTGAAATTCTCAAACTTATCACTGAGGCTGCGCCGACTTGGAGCGCTTCAGCTTGGCAGTCACGTAACGCGAACTAGTCGCGAGCAATGGGTGCATGCTGAGGCCTAATCCCTCGCTCAGCTCAAACTTTAGGCATCGCCGGGGACCACGAGGCGGTTGCAGGCCCGACCCCATGGCAAACTTCCTCACTGGAGGTAACCCAGCAGCGTGCCCTGCGCCAACGTCGACAGCCACGCCAGGAAACCCGCGCGATTGAACTCTCGCGTCTCGATCACACGAACCACTGTGTCGGCCACGCAGGCCACGAACACGTCCTTTGCCAGATCCACCCCAACCGTCGTAGCATTCATTTGGACTTCCCCTTTCGCTTCTCCAGATTGAACTTCAGCAATTCAATCTTGGCACTTCGATGCCGGGCCGAACAGGCCACCGGCGGAAGTGGGAAGTCCCTTTGTAGTCATTCAAGCGGACGCCGTTTCACGGCGCGGCTTAATTCAGGCGTTGAGGTGACACAGGGTGAGTACCTCGCGAATTGGGCTCGTGCCCTTGGAGCCAGACGGCGAGCGGCTCGTCGCGTATCTCGAACGGAGGACACCATGGGACTCTTGACCTTCAGCATCAACGTCACCCTGGACGGCTGCGTCGACCATCAGGAAGGAATCGCCGACGACGAGACACACGCCTTCTTCACCCGCCTCATGGACGAGAGTGGGGCGATGCTGTGGGGCCGCGTCACCTACGAGATGATGGAGAGCTACTGGCCAGCGGTCGCCCGCGGCGACGCGGAGGCACCGCCGGCGATGGGCGAGTGGGCGGTCAAGCTGGAGGCCAAGCCGAAGTACGTGGTGTCCTCGACGCGAAAGGACTTCCCGTGGACCAACAGCCACCACATCGCCGACGACCTGCGCACGGGCGTACAGAAGCTCAAGGACGCGACCCCGGACGGCGTACTCCTCGGTAGCGGCAAGCTCGCGACCCAGCTGGACCGGCTGGATCTGATCGACGAGTACAAGTTGCTCGTCCATCCCAGGATCGCCGGCCACGGCCCGACCCTGTACGAGAGCGGGCTGCCCAGCACGCGACGGCTCGAGTTGATCTCGGCGAAGCCGCTCCGCAACGGCGCGGTCGCCATGCACTACCGGCGCGCGCGCTGACTCGGAGATGGGTCATGTCGCCTAACAACGCGCTGCACGCGGACGGGCCTCGCGTTGCTCGGCCCACCGGTGAGCGCGGGCGTTGGGTCTTACCGGGCCGAGACCTTAATGGCTGATCGCCTCATGAAAAACCTCTCTCACGAGGAGCAGGAGTTGTGGCGGCGAGTCAACGATCTTTGGTCGTTGTCAGTCGAGCGCAACGCTGAAAAGATTCGAGGCACTCTTCATCCTCGGTATGTCGGTTGGGACATGAGTAGCCCAATGCCCCATGGTCGTGATGCTGCGGTCCAATCGGTGCTCGGTGATGCGCCCGTGGTTACTGATTACGAGCTCACCCCGCTGAGTATCGAAGTCTATGACCACACCGTTGGCGTCGTCCATTACACGTATTTGGCATCGGTAACACCGAAGAATGCAGCACCTATACGGGTAACAGGCAGGTGGTCGGAGGTCTATCTCAAGCAAGATGCGTTGTGGGTAATGATCAGCGTCAGTGGCAAGCCTGATTCACCAACAGAAGATTCCAGTGTGGCTGAATAGTTGGCTGCTATGGCCCAACCCATCGGTCCACCAGACCGTCCAAAAGCCTCGCTTTTTGCCGTTCGGTGACCTTGCTCCTTGGGCGTCATAGGGGGAGTTTCAAATGGGCTTCGCAATATCCTGGCTGGCCGTCAAAGGAAAGACACCTGAAGCACTAGTTCAAGATCTTGGGCTTACGCCTACGGGCGAGATGGCCGACCATGGTGAGTCGATGTTCACTGGCCGGCTCTTGCCAAGCGGATGGTTTCTATTGGTCATCAATCGGTGTGAGCATAAATTCGTCGCGCCAACGTCCTTAGTTTCGCTCTCACACAACTGCGAAGTCATTGCGTGCTCCATTGAAGAGCACGTCATGGTCTGCACTTCCGAGTTGTGGCGAAATGGCGCGCAGGTATGGCGAATAGAGCACGATGCACAGCAGAGCATCGACCACATCAGCAAGTCTGGTTTGTTGCCTGATGGCTATCCGGCAATCGAGCGAGAATTCTCCGAACAGCAGAAGCAAGCTGGCGGAGAGAATACGGACTACTTCTTTGAAATCGCGTTGCAGACCGCCAGGAGCATAGTCGGTTTCAAACACGACGAGGCGGAACTCGAGGACGGGAGCTTTGAAGTGTTCAGTGGAGACACGTCGTTGTCATCACGAAAGAGGCCATGGTGGAAGGTTTGGTGACGCCGCTCAACAATTGCTTGTATGTTCGACCTAGCGATTCTTCTACCGAATCGGTAGGTTGAACATACAAGGCGTCACACAAGGCATGTCCACTGCCGGTGGAAGCGTGTTACGGAGGAATGAAATGTCCCAACCGACTTCTGATATCACCCCGGAGTTCCTGCAGGCCTTTGCCGATGCATGGAACCGACATGACGTCGATGCTCTCATGTCGTTCATGACTGACGACTGTGTCTTCGACGCCTCTGCAGGCGCGGACGTATGTGGAACCCACTACGTTGGCCGTGAGGCCGTGCGCGCGGCGTATGCCGAAGTCTGGTCAGTCTTCCCCGACGCAACTTGGAGCAACGCGCGCCACCTCATACATGGCGACCGTGGAGTCTCCGAATGGACGTTCACGGGAACAAGAACCGACGGCAGCCGCCTTGAAGTCAATGGTTGTGATCTGTTCACGTTTCGAGATGGCAAGATCGCTGTCAAGAACTCCTACCGCAAGAATCGTCCACCGTTGCCCGCCCGGAGAGGCTGAATGTCAGTCCTCTGGCCACTTCGATGCCGGGCCGAACAGGCCGCCGGCGGAAGTGGGAAGTCCCTTGGGGCTGGGTTGGGGGTGAGCTTGGTGTCTAACGCCGAGACCTGGGCAGCGGGGCGGGGCGTCAAAACCCTGTACCTTCTCACCACGACAGCGGCCGAGTTCTTTGCCAGGCTTGGTTACGAGACTGTCCCACGGTCTGAGGCTCCGGCTGTCATAGCGGCAACAGCCCGGTTCTCAGATCTGTGTCCAGCTTCGTCCACGTTCATGCGCAAAGTGTTGGCCGCTAACAATTCACTGCAGGCGCGACGGCCCTGACGGGCGACCTGATCTCAAACGTTGGGCAGCCCGGCAAGGGCAATACTCATGACTTCCTCACAACCAAGTAATCCTGAGTCGCCGGCTACCACCAAGGGCATCTATCGTACCTTGCCGAAAGGTATCTGGGTGCTTGGGTTCGGCTCGATGTTTATGGACATCTCGTCCGAGCTGGTCCATAGCCTCTTGCCGATATTCATGGCCACCGTGCTCGGCGCATCCATGGTTACGATTGGAATCATCGAAGGCATTGCCGAAGCAACTGCTGCAATTACAAAGGTGTTCTCGGGAGCAACCAGCGATTACTTCAGGAAACGCAAGTTTCTCGTCGTGCTTGGGTACGGGCTGGGAGCCATTGCCAAACCGGTATTTCCGCTTGCGACAACGATTGAGTGGGTGTTCGGCGCACGCTTCGTCGATCGTATCGGTAAAGGTATTCGTGGCGCACCACGCGACGCATTGGTTGCCGATATCGTGCCGCCGCAGCTTCGGGGCGCGGCCTACGGCCTGCGCCAATCCCTTGATTCCGTCGGAGCTTTTCTCGGACCGTTGCTCGCGGTGGTGTGCATGATTTGGCTCGCGAACGACATCAAATCCGTGTTGTGGGTAGCGGTCGTGCCGGCGTTCCTCGCGGTGCTGTTGCTGATCGTTGCGGTGCGCGAACCCGAATCTTCGGAACATACCCCGGCCCCCAAAAATCATATGACGTTAACCGATGCCAAACGTCTGTCCCTGCGTTACTGGCTCATCGTCGCGCTCGGAGCAGTCTTGACCCTCGCTCGCTTCAGTGAGGCATTCCTGATCCTCCGCGCGCAGGATGTCGGGCTCGCTATCGGCTACGTGCCCTTGATCATGGTCGTGATGAATGTTGTCTACGCTGTATTTGCCTATCCGGCGGGCGCTGCGGCTGACCGAATTTCGGCACGAACGCTTTTGGTGCGCGGGCTTGGGGTGTTGGTTGCCGCCGATGTCGTGCTGGCGATGGCCACATCACCATGGATCGCATTCCTGGGCGCGGCGTTCTGGGGACTGCACATGGCACTCACGCAGGGGTTGCTCTCAAAACTTGTGGCCGATACTGCACCTGTTGAGCTTCGCGGTACGGCCTTCGGAATATTTAATTTGGTGAGCGGGGGTGCGCTCTTGCTGGCAAGTGTCATTGCAGGGTCGTTGTGGAGCATATTCGGTGCCTCGGCCGCATTTATTGCGGGCGCATCGTTCGCGGCTCTTGCGGCAATGGGTTTGCTCCTTTACCGTCCGAAGGCGCATACCGCTGCACACGGAGCAGGCACATGACAAGGCTGCCCAACAACGCGTTCGACGCGGACTGGCAAAAGCGCCGCTTCGCTCTGCTTTAGCCAGCCGGTTAACGCGAACGTTGGGCTTACTGAGAAGGAAACTGGGCAATGTCTTCTCGAAGAGAATTCATCTTTGCCGCGCTGGGTTCCCTGGGCGTCATGGCAGGTTTACCGTCGTGCTCAACGGAGTCCCGTGTAGACACTTACGAAGATGTTGCGGCTCGGACGTGGCGTCATGGCAAGCTTGCGGCCAGCGACAAGGCCGCTCTTCTGCATGAGCTCGTGCGTTACGCGACTTTGGCTCCGTCTAGCCATAACACGCAATGCTGGAAATTTCGCCTTGAAGACGGCGCCATCTCGATATTGCCGGACCTGTCGCGCCGGTGTCCCGCCGTCGACCCGGATGATCACCACCTTTTCGTCTCCCTCGGGTGTGCTGCCGAAAACCTGGTCGAGGCGGCGCTGGCGAATGGACTGAAGGGGCAGGCTACCTTCGACGCGGTAGGGGGCAATATTCTGCGCGTGGCGTTGGAGCCGACAAGCCCCGTCGCATCGACGCTGTTCCAGGCGATACCCGAGCGTCAGAGCACTCGCGGCGAGTATGACGGACAGCCTATCGCCCGGCAGGAACTCCAACAGCTTGAGAAGGCGGGTTCCGGCAGTGGCGTTCAGGTGATCCTCCTGACCGAACGGCAGGCGATGGAGACGGTCCTTGAGTATGTCGTTCAAGGCAATACCGCCCAGATGAACGATCAGGCCTTTGTTGAGGAATTGAAGAAATGGATCCGCTTCAGCAGCGACGAGGCCGTTCGAACGGGCGACGGGCTATTCGCGGCATCTACCGGCAATCCGCCTTCGCCGACATGGCTGGGCAGCCTGCTCTTCGGCTTGTTCTTTACCCCGAAGAGCGAGAACGACAAGTACGCGAAACACGTGCGAAGTTCGGCCGGCATCGCGATATTCGTCTCGGACACCCCGGGCCCGGCCCAGTGGGTGGAAGTGGGACGTTGCTACGAGCGTTTCGCGCTCCGGTCGGCTGCGTTGGGCATTCGAAATGCGATGCTCAATCAACCCGTGGAGGTGCCGACGCTGCGGCCGCAGTTTGCCACTTTCCTCGGTATCGGAAAGCGGAGGCCCGATCTTGTCGTTCGTTTCGGACGGGGCCCGAAGCTGCCTTCTTCACTGCGTCGTCCGGTAGAGGCGGTGCTGGTTTGAATTCGCACAGCCCCGCAGCCGATGATCGATTGATGAGCCACGCAGGCCGGTGAATTCCAACGTTGGGCATCGCAAGTCGTGTCCGCGGAGGTAGCAAGCGATGAACACAACTTATGTCTCCGATACGTGGGAACGCGGCAACCCGTATGAGCAGTACATCGGCCGCTGGAGTCGCAGGATTGCCCCGCTCTTCCTGGCGTGGCTGGATCAGCCCGCCGGCAAGCGGTGGTCGGATGTCGGCTGCGGCACGGGCGCGCTGACCGCAGCAATCCTCGATCACTGCACCCCAAGCAGTGTCGTGGGCGTCGATCCGTCGGAGGGGTTCCTCAAACTGGCGGCCCGGAATCTCGCCGGCAAAGCATGCTTCCTCGGTGGACATGCGGCAGCGCTCCCGCTGGATGACGGAGCATGCGACGTCGTCGTCTCGGGGCTTGTACTGAACTTCGTTCCCGCTTTGCCGGCCGCCCTCTCGGAGATGAAGCGGGTCGCTGCCAACGGCGGAACCGTCGCCGCCTATGTCTGGGACTACTCCGATGGAATGGAGATCATCAGGCACTTCTGGGACGCCGCTGCGTCCCTTGATCCAGCGGCCGCTCGACTCCACGAAGGGACGCGCTTCCCGATGTGCGCGCCATCCGCGCTGAAAGCGGCCTTCGAGGACGCCGGACTCACGGAGGTGGAAACTGGCCCACTCGACGTAATAGCGGAGTTCGCCGACTTCGACGACTACTGGCGTCCATTTCTCGGCGGACAGGGGCCCGCGCCAGCCTATGCGATGTCACTTCCCGAAGAACAACGCGCCAACCTGAGAGACAAGCTGAGATCGGCATTCCCGACAGCATCGGGCGGAGCCATTGCGCTGAGGGCGAGGGCTTGGGCTGTTCGCGGCACGAGGCGCGGCGATGCCTAACCCTTCCCCAAGGGACTTCCCATGCCGAACTCGGCGGGCACGCCGCGGATGCGATTCAGGAGTGCTGTGCGCTCCTCGATCCAGTCGAGGCGCAGGCTGTGCCAGGCGAGCCGCTGCTGCCGGGCCTCGGCACGCGACGCACCACATCGCCCATGCAGGCCACGAACACGTTCTTTGCCAGATCCACCCCGACCGTCGTAGCATTCATTGGGACTTCCCCTTTCGCTTCGCCAGCTTGAACTTCAGCAGTTCAATCTTGGCGCTTCGATGCCGGGCCGAACAGGCCACCGGCGGAAGTGGCAAATCCCTTTGTAGTCCATCGAGAGGACGTCACAAGGTCTACGTCCTTGCGCCGCCTCTCAGGTCAAACGATAGGTGTCACGAGTAGCACCCACTGACGCTCATAGGAGGGGGAAAGTGTTCGATGTTTTCATCTCGCACTCGCACCGCGACGAAGCGCGCGCCCGGACTCTCGCAGCCAAGCTTGAGAAGTGGGAGGTGTCGGTCTACGTGGACTTCCAGGACAACGCTCTGTCGCAGCTCCCGAACTTGGACCTTGCTGACCGCTTGGTGACCAAGCTTCGACAGTGTCGTCTGCTGATCTTCGCCTTCTCGGAAGATGCGGTCACATCGCGATGGATGCCTTGGGAACTGGGCTTGGCTCATGGTGTCATCGGACGAGCCGTGCTCTGGCCATTCACAAAGCGCGCACTTCGTGCCAAGGCAACACAAGAGTATCTCCACCTTTACGAAGCCCTTGATCCGGTCACCGCTCGTGGGCGTCTGGACGAACTGCTCGCTGAAGCACGCCGGGTTTCGGTCCGTCCTGCCGATGTGAGAGCAATGCAGGATCTTGCCAACGTCACTGCGGTCAAGATGCCTGAGTTCAACAACCCGGCAGTAGCCGCAGAGTTCATGAGCGCAGGGCCAATGCAGCTCTACAACGCTTGGCTTCAGGCCCTTGTCACCGGGTGGAAACCGAAGTGACGCCTGGCAGGGTGAAGAAACGGGCTGGCCGTGTGTTCAGTGCGATATCGGCAGGCTTCGCAAGCGCAACCATCCTTGGAGAACTGCCATGGCTGAACCTGCAACCGCGTCGGCTGCGACCCTTGGTCCAATGCTCCGTGCGTTTACGTGGTTCACACACGTGAATCGCCGCAGCTACAACGCCATTGTCAGAGACTGGGACGCAGTTCGCACCGCGCTCTTTCGCCACGAACCTGCTTTTCTCGACCGCCTGGTCAGTGACATGCAGCCTTCCGCCAAGGTCCTGGACCTGGGCTGTGGCACGGGTCGCCCCGTTGCGGAGTTTCTTCTGCAGCAGGGTTTCTCAGTTACCGGTGTCGACCAAGCTGAAGACTTGCTCGCACTCGCAAGGCAACGACTGCCGGAAGGCCGCTGGCTGCACGCGCAGATGGAGTCGTTCGAGCCGGACGAAGACTACGACGGTGCCGTGATCTGGGACTCCTTGTTCCATGTCCCGCGCGAGCATCACGAGGCCATCCTTCGACGGGTCGTACGCCGCCTGCGGTCTGGCGCCCGATTGATGCTATCGGTTGGCGGATCGGATCACCCGCCGTTCACGGACACCATGTATGGTCAGCCCTTCTTTTACGACTCACACACGCCGGAGGCGGTCGTTTCCATCCTGAATACGCTGGGTACCGTGCTCGAGCATGCGGAGTTCATCAATCCCCCCACCGACGGTCGAGACAAGGGGCGCTATGGCATCGTGGCGCGCGTGGCCTGATCCTTCCGTCTGGAGGCCGCGTAATTGAGCGACAAGCTCCGTCGTACCGGCTCGGCGTGCCCATCGCGTCCGGGCGTTCGCTGGCGGTGACGGTCGGGCATTGGCCGCGAAGCATGGAACACCAGCAAGCGGGCGAATGGTCCGTGGCGTATCGGCAGGACGCCAGCATTGACGCCGGGATTGCCACGCCGTACCTTCCCGACCAAGTGGCTGCCTGAACTGGCAGCGCGAGATTAACCGCTATTCATCGAACCGCCGGACACATGACCCGTATGTCCGGTGGTGTGGGAGGGGTCGGGCCGTGATGCTTGCCCCGATCCCGATCCGGCCTTTCAGGAAGTATTTATGTCGCAACAGTACGAAAGTCTTTCCGAGAAACATATCAGCTTCATCGCCGAGCAAAAGATCTTCTTTGTCGGAACGGCGACCGCCGATAGTCGCGTGAACGTTTCGCCAAAGGGCATGAACTCATTCAGAGTACTGGGCAGTAACAGGATTGCTTGGCTCAACGTGACCGGGAGCGGTAACGAAACCTCGGCTCATGTTCAAGTACTTCCCAGAATGACAATCATGTTCTGCTCATTTGCGGGAGCCCCTCAAATTCTTCGCCTGTACGGAACAGCGAAGGCCATCCACAGAACCGATGCGGAGTGGAATGAACTTCATCGCCACTTTGAACCGCTACCTGGAACGCGTCAGATTTTCGACATGCGCGTCGATATGGTTCAGACATCATGCGGCATGGGCGTTCCCTTGTACTCGTACGATGGCGACAGGGAGCAACTGCGTAACTGGGCTATCAAACAGGGTGAAGTCGGCATCACGAAGTACTGGCACGACAAGAATCAACTGAGCATCGACGGCATCCAAACGGGTATCGTTGAGAAGAACGGCTAAATCAGGCTGATCATGTCAACGTCCAGAGCGTCATCCACCAGCCGGCAGGCCGGTTCCGCGGCCCTCAAGCCAAACTTTGGGCGGCATTGAGCACGCTATCTCCTGTGAGCACACGGTGATGACATGAAGGCGACAGAACGCGAGCAGTTGCTCGACACCCTGAAGTCTCGTTTCCAGAACAACATGCACCGACATGCGGATATCGCGTGGGAAGACGTGCACGCCAAACTCGAAAATAGTCCCGGTGCATTGAGGTCGCTACAGGCGATGGAAGCCACGGGTGGCGAGCCTGACGTCATCGCTTTGGCTGCACATGCCGACTACTTCGTGTTCAGTGACTGCTCCCCGGAAAGTCCCGCAGGACGCAGAAGTACCTGTTATGACGCTGAAGCGCGAGCGTCACGGAAGGAAAACAAACCTGAGAGCAGTGCGGTCGAAATGGCTTGTGCGATGGGCATCGAACTGTTGACGGAGGGGCAGTACAGAGAGCTGCAGAAGATGGGCGAGTTTGATACGAAGACTTCGAGTTGGATCAAGACGCCATCTGACGTAAGGGAACTCGGCGGCGCCCTTTTTTGCGATCGACGCTATGGAAGGGTGTTCGTCTATCACAACGGTGTGCAGTCGTACTACGCTGCCAGAGGCTTCCGAGGCTTGCTGCGGGTGTGAATTTCGTGCGAGCAGCGCCGGTGACGATACATCACGTAACTGCAGGGTCCGGCCTCGGAAGCCACCTTCGAGGAGATCCACGTGAATGAAGCCCTCGACCGTCTCGCCAAGCAGGTTGAGTTGCACGCGCCAGCTAACGAGCGTCTGCGCCTGGAGTTCGGGTACGCCTGTGTGCTCCGTGTAAAGCACTTGCTCGAGGAGCCGGAAGTTGCCGAGTGCCTGCTTGCTCTCGGCCGGTATCTGAGCGGCTCGCTGGGTCACGCAGACCTCGAACAACTTGCCGCCGAAGCTGCTCGCTTGGCCAATCATCACCAAGGTTCGAAATCCATCGACGGCTGCGGTCATGCAGCGGTCTCTGCGACCTACGCCGTCGCTAACGCTCTTGCGGGCAGAGCGCTGCCGGCCGCCGAGTACGCCGCTTACGCCACGGTCTACGGTCAAGGCGGCTACGCTGCCGTGGCTGACCGAGAGTCCTTCGAGCCAGAGTTTGCTTGGCAGGTGCAATGCCTGGCCTCGTTGGCAGGGCAAGAGATTGGCAATTCATTCCACCGGCCTTGAGCATCAAACCGCGCAAGGCCGGTGAATTCAAACCTTGGGCGGGCCCCACTCCGGCTACGATGAGTGCACCTGACGCGAGTCCCCGGGTGCCTCGCCCCGGTCGTTCAGGCCGTAGTCGCGGATGACCGTGGCGACGCGGAGTCGGTAGTCTGCAAAGATGGCCTGTCGGCCGGCCTTCTGGATGGACCGGTGGGGTTCGAAGTTCCGCCATTGCCTCACGGCGTCTTCATCCCTCCAGAACGAGAGCGAAAGGATTTTTCCCGGATTGGTGAGGCTTTCGAAGCGTTCTATCGACAGGAAGCCGTCGACGTTCTCCAGGTGCGGGCGCAGCGCGCTTGCGGCGTCGAGGTAGTCCTGTCTCCGCTCCGCATGCGGCAGTGCCTCGAAGATTACCGCGATCATGACCGGCCCCCCACTGGCAAAGGTGCCATTCCGAGCGTGCCGTCCACCACCTCCACGAAGGTGCGCTCCTCCTTGAGGATGAACCGGCGCTCCTGGGCCATGGTGAAGTTCTGGCAGCCGTCCTTGTCGGACTTCAATCGGGCACGATAGGCCTCGTAGGCAGCCAGACTGTCGAACGTGATGAGGCCCCAGGCGACATTGTTCGTCCCCTCGTAGGGGAGGAAATAGCCCAACAGGTGACCGCCGCACCTCGGGATGATGCGACCCCAGTTTTCGGCGTATTCACCGAATGCATCGCGCTGGAACGGATCGATCTCGTAACGGATAACGCAGGTGATGCCCATGTGCTTATCTCCTTCGAACGGGTAGTGATCACGGTAGCGCTTTGCCGATCACGGGTGGTTCGACTAGGATCGAACCATGAGTGAAAGTCCCAACATCGTGCGCGTCGCGGCGCTTATCGGCGATAACGCTCGGGCGGAGGTCCTCTCCGCGCTGATGTCGGGCGGCGCGCTGACCGCGACCGAACTGGCGGACATGGCCGGTGTCACGAAGCAGACCATCAGCTTTCACCTTGGCAAGCTGCTGGAAGCAGGGCTGCTCAAGGTCGATCGGCAGGGGCGTCACCGCTACTTCCGGCTTGCCGGGCAGGATGTAGCGCAAGTCCTGGAGTCGCTGATGGACATGGCGGTCCGAAGCGAAGCTGTCCGCCCGCGGACCGGCCCGCGCGACCCTGCCCTGCGCAAGGCGCGCATCTGTTACGACCACCTTGCCGGCGAGCTGGGGGTTCTGGCGTACGACGAGATGCTCCGACAGGGCGTGCTCGAAACACGCCAGGAAGGGCTCTGGCTCACTGAACATGGGCGGGTATGGTTTCGCCGATTGGGCATCGATACAGACGCGGTCGCTTGTTCAAGGCGGTCGTTCTGTCGGGCATGTCTCGATTGGAGCGAGCGCAGGCATCACCTGGCAGGCGCGCTCGGGGCTGCGCTCCTTGCACGAATTCAGGAACTCGGCTGGGCGAAACGGGCACGGGATTCCCGCGCCATCGTATTCAGCGACCGGGGTGAGGCGTCACTGTTGGCCACGCTCACTTCGCCGTGAACTAAAACGTCAAATGCCAAAGGAGTCCCGGTGTCCCTCATAGCCAGAACGCCAGAACCACCCTATTACGCAGTCATCTTCACGTCACTCCGTACTGAAGGTGATGACGGTTATGGAGAAATGGCAGCCAGGATGCTTGAGCTGGCCTCAACGCAGCCGGGATTCCTTGGGGTGGAATCTGCGAGGGAAGACGTGGGTATTACCGTTTCGTACTGGTCAGACCTTGGGTCGATAAGAAAGTGGAAGGCAAACCTCGAGCATCAGGAGGCCCAGAAGCTTGGGCGCGAGAAATGGTATTCCTCATTCAAGACACGAATTTCAAGAGTTGAGCGCGATTACGGCATTTGACAAACGGCTGTTGTCGCCGTTTCGGCGCTGGGACGGCCTTTCAGCCGCATCGCGGCTCCAGGTCCGCCTCAAACCCGGGCCCTGGACATGGGGGGACGAATCGATGCACAAGAGCAGGCTCGGAAATATTGTCATCGACTGTCGAACGGACGACTTGCTATCAGAAGCCCGATTTTGGGCTGCTGCGCTGGGCTGCCCTTTGCCGAAAGATATCGACGTAACCGGCAGATTCATTCAGCTTGAAACAAAACCCGGTGACGTCCAGGTCATCATTCAACGGGTCGATCATGAGCCACGGGCGCACCTTGACATTGAGGCCGACGCAATCGAGGCAGAGGTTTCCCGCCTCGAAAAGCTGGGTGCAACCATCGTGGCGCGCAAGGATCAATGGGTCGTCATGCAAGCCCCGAGCGGACACCGATTCTGTGTTGGCAGTCCATATCGGGGCGGCTTCGAGCAGGAGGCCAATACGTGGAAGTAATGCCTGACGATCCAGGGCACCGGATCGGGCGGTTCCTGCATCACAAACGCATGCAGGGCGTTGGCCCGACAACACCATGAAATGAGAACGCGATGACGACACAGAAGATCGTAATCAGAAGCGAGACCAAGGCCGATGTCGACGTGATCACCGAGGTGACTGTCGCGGCCTTTGCAAGCATGGAGATCAGCCACCACACCGAACAGTTCATCATCGAGGCGCTGCGCTCAGCAGGGGTCCTGAGCCTGTCGTTGATTGCGGAAGTGGATGGCCGTGTGGTGGGGCATATTGCGTTTTCACCGGTCGCCATTTCGGATGGCACCAAGGACTGGTATGGACTTGGTCCGCTTTCCGTACTTCCGGAATGGCAGCGCAGCGGGATTGGCAAAGCTCTGATGCAGGAAGGGTTGTCGCGGTTGAAGAGCCTGGGTGCGAAGGGCTGCTGTCTCGTTGGGCATCCGGGCTACTACAGGAAGTTCGGGTTCGACAACATTCCGGAACTGGTCCATTTGGGAGTGCCACCGGAAGTCTTCCTCGCACTGTCTTTCGACGGAAGTACTCCGCAGGGCATCGTCGCTTTCCACGAAGCGTTCAAGGCGGATGGGCACCAGGTTGGTAGAGCAGAAGGCTGACGCCGCCGCTCACCATGACGTGAGGCTGCGCAACGCATGCCCTCCGCCACTTCTGACCGTATCTCGTCTGCCGTTGCTGCACCCTCGCGCGCGTGGCCGCTGCGATGACGGAGGGAGGGCGCTTCGACATCGACGGTGGCGCACCGCTCCTGCGCGTCCCGCTCAGCGCGGGCTAAGCCCTCTCCAACGGACTTCTGACCCATATTGAATTTCGATCCCGGTCTACTAAGCTGAAGGCTCGGCAGTGCGTGCTCGTACGACCGGGTCGCGCTGCGGTTCCGCTCGACAACGACAGGGGAGACGATCATGCGAGCGTTGCGGTATGTGTTAGCTGCCCTCATTTCGGTGGTGACGATTGGCGCCGCAGTTGCGCAAGAGCCGATCGTGATTCGTTTCAGCCACGTGGTATCCGCCGACGCCCCCAAAGGCAAGGCGGCGCTGAAGTTTGCCGAGCTTGCCGCCGAGCGAACCGGCGGGAAAGTGCGCGTCGACGTGTTCCCGAACAGTCGTTTGTATGGCGACAAGGACGAGATGGCGGCGCTTCTGGCCGGACACGTCGAGATGCTGGCGCCCTCGCTGTCCAAATTCAGGGTGCTGCGGATCACCGATTTCGAGTTGTTCGATCTTCCTTACCTGTTCCCGGACCTGGCGGCGGTGCACCGGGTGACCGAGGGCGATATCGGCAAGGGCATGCTTGCCAAGCTGGACAAGAGCGGGCTGGTGGGACTGGCGTTCTGGGACAACGGGTTCAAGCAGCTGAGTGCGAACAAGCCGATCCGGACGCTCAAGGATCTCGAGGGATTGAAAGTTCGCATCCAGCCCTCCGATGTGCTCGATTCGACGATGAAAGCGCTGGGCGCGCGGCCGCGTCCGCTCGAATTCAGCGAGGTCTACAGCTCACTCAAGGCCGGCGTGGTGGATGGGACCGAAGGTCCGGTTTCGAATTTCTACACCCAGAACCTGCACCGCGCACAGAAGTATCTGACCGTGTCGGATCACGGTTACATCGGCTATGCGGTCATCGTGCACAAGAAGTTCTGGAGCGGGCTGCCGGCGGAAATACGCACCACGCTGGAGGGTGCAATGCGTGATGCGAGCATCTACGCAAACCAGGTCGCACAGCAGGGCAATGCAGCGGCGCTGGAGGCGGTCAAGGCAACCGGACAGACCCAGATCATCGAACTGAGCGCCGACGAGAAGGCGGCATGGCGGACCGCAGTCGACAAGGTCTACAAGAGCGGGGTGGGCGACATCGACAAGGATCTGCTGGCACGCGTCCTGAAGGTGGTCGGCGACCCGAGAATGACCGAAGCCCGCTAGGCCGGGTAGCCCGTCATGGCCTGGAGTTACGCCAGGCGATGATGGCGCGTTGCCGATGCCGACCTTCGGTGGACCGGATCGTCCCGCATGCGTCGATACGATGATATGACCCTGCAGACTCTTGTTCCCGGCCAGATCTGGCACGCCCAGCAGGCCCTCAAGCTCGGGCCGCTGGTGATTCGTACGCGGATGACGGTGGTCCGCCTGCACGATGGCGCGCTGTGGATTCATTCGCCGATCACGCCCACGCCCGAACTGGTTGCCGCACTGACGGCGATCGGCCCGGTACGCTTCGTGGTGGCACCCAACAAGGCGCACCATCGGTTCTTCCTGCCATTCATGCAGGCCTTCCCGCACGCCACCGGCGTCGTCGCCCGCGGCCTCGCGAGCAAGCGTCCGGAGCTCGCGGGCTTCCCCGTGCTCGGGGCGCCTGCGGCCCCCGAGTGGGCGCCGGAACTGCGGGCGACCTTCATCGAGGGGGTGCCGGTCCTGAACGAGACGGTGTGGCTCCACCGGCCGAGCGGGACGCTCATCCTCACCGATCTCCTGTGCTGTTTCGGTGCGGACAACGCCGCGCTGACTCGCCTCGCCGCGCGGCTGTTCGGTGTTCATGACCGCCTGGCGATGGCACACACGATCCGGCTCCTGGTCAAGGACAAGGCGGCATTGGCAGGCAGCGTGAACGGGCTGCGGACGCTCGATGTCCGGCGCATCGTCCTGGCGCACGATCAGGTCATCGAGCGCGATGCCCGGGCAAGGCTCGAGCAGGCGTTCGGCTGGCTGGAGCGCAGCCGGACACGCACTTCGTTCCGGGTGGGGCGGTCGGCGCGCCGAGCGGGCGCTTCCGGGCACTCACGACGCGATGCGATCGTGATTCGGGAGTTCTGCGAGGGCGATGAGCACTTGTTGTGGCTGGTGATGCGCTCCGCCGTCCATGAGATTGCCCGCTCCCATTACGGTCCCGAGCAGCTTGCCGCGTGGGCGCCGGAGGTCTGGCAGGAGGACGCGTGGACCGCGCTGATGCGGAGCAATCGGCCCTTCGTTGCGGAACTCGACGGCCAGATTGCGGGCTATGCCGATGTCCAGACGGATGGATACATCGACCAGTTCTTTGTCAGCGGCCATGCGGCGGGGAAGGGCGTGGGTTCGGCGCTGATGCGCAGAATCGAGGAGCGCGCCGCAAGCCTCGGTCTGCGCAGATTGAGATCGAACGTGAGTCTGGTCGCGCAGCCCTTCTTTCGGCGATTCGGCTTCGAGATCGAGGCCGAGCAGGAGGTGGTCGTGCGCGGGGTGTCCTTGCGCAATGCAAGCATGTTCAAGGTGTTGCAGCCCGACGAATGATGCGCCGGCCAGGTCCCCTGTCGGTCTCGACCCGGTTCCGGTCGCCGTGCGCTCAGGGCTCCGGGTCGCGTTCGATGGTGCGGATCAGCGCGTCCGCGAGCCAGCGCCCGAGCCAGCCGCCGATCCGCTCGCCGGCGTCGGGATGGTCGCGGGCGATGCGTTCGCATACCTCGGCAAAACGCACGCCCTGCCCCAGACCCTGCAGCGCCGCGTGCTCGTCGGGCGCCAGTGTACGAAAGCGCGCGCGCTGTTCGCTGCGCCAGAACAGATGGGCGATCGGCGCCGGGAGCCGGCGCACGGCCGGCGGTTCGAGGCCGTGGTCGAGTGCATGCCAGACCTCGAGCACGTTCCACTCGAAGACCGCGAGCGACATCGCCGGCTGAAACGCCAGGCGGGCCTGCGCCCAGTCGGACTCGTCGAGCGCGGACAGCTGGGTCGCGGTGAGCGCGGTGGTGTCGGGGGCGTCGAAGGCAAGGTGGAGCTTCCAGTCCATGGTCGCGAGTTCGGCCACCTCGGGGTCGTCGGGCAGGGCCCGGTGCAACAGCGCGGGAAAGGCGCTGCCGTAATCGCGCAGGTTGCGGGAGCTGGAGCGCTCGGCCTCGATGTGGCGGGCGCACAGGGCGTCGAACTCGTCGTCGCCGAGGTAGGCCCAGGTGCGCTCGTAGACCGCGCCGAGCGCCTCGCGCAGCCTGGATCGATAGGCCGAATGGTAGATCGCCAGCCCGCGCCCGGCGGTGTCGATGGCGGCCTTCGGGCGTCCACCTTTGGCATCGTCCGGTCGTCCGTTCGCACGGCCCTGCAGCAGCGGCAGGACAGGCTGTCCGTCGGGTGCGGCGTCCAGGACGTAGGCCTGAATGCGCGACTGCAGCGCGGCCAGCGGGCCGGTGCTCAGATCAGACACGTTCCATCCTCCGCCGGTGCGGCGTCCCGGCGCCACTCGCGTGCGGCGATGTCGCGCACCCGGTCGAGCTCGGCACACAGTTCCGCCAGCGGCGGGATGGCCGCGTCGCGTTCGATCATCGTGCTCACCGGGCCGAAGCGCCGGTAGGCGTGGGCGTAGAGTTCGAACACCGCATCGGCCACCGGCGCGTCGTGGGTGTCGATGATCATGTCGCCCGCGTCCGAATGCCCGGCCAGATGAATCTGCCGGACGCGCCCGGGCGGCACGGCGTCGATGAAGTGGCGCGGCTCGAAGCCGTGGTTCATGCCGCTCACGTAAATGTTGTTCACGTCGAGCAGCAGCAGGCAGTCGGCCTCTTCCGCGACCGCAGCGAGGAAGGCCCACTCGCTCATTTCCGAGTCCGCGTAGGCGATGTAGCTCGATACGTTCTCGATCACCAGGCGCGTTTCCAGCAGGTCCTGCACCTGACTGACGCGCGCCACCACGTGGCGCAGCGCCTCCTCGGTGTAGGGCAGCGGGAAGAGGTCGTGCATGTTCACCCCGTGCACGCCGGTCCAGCACAGGTGGTCGGAGATCCACATCGGCTCGATGCGGCGGGCGAAGGCCTTGAGCTGGCGCAGGTAGGCGCGGTCGAGCGCTGCGACCGAGCCGATCGACATCGATACGCCGTGCATCGCCACCGGGTAGTCGGCGCGGATCCGCTCAAGCATCGCCAGTGGCTTGCCGCCCTGGATCATGTAGTTCTCGGAAATGATCTCGAGCCAGTCCACCGGCTGTGGTGTGGCGACGAAGTCGGGGTAGTGCGCGGGCCTCAGGCCGAGGCCGAAGCCGGCGAACCGCGCGGGCGGCGTGGTGCGGGCAGGGTCCGCGGCGATCGGTGCATTCATGCGGTGCGGTCTCCGGTCGGAGCCCGATGCGCAGGCGCGCCGCGCATCGGGCCGGTGGGAAAGGGCGATCAGCCGACGTCGCCGATGACCCCGCCGGACGACAGGCATTCGGCGGCTTTCTGCGCCTTGAAGCCATGCCCCTTGCACGCGTTCTGCCCCTTGCACGCGTTCTGGGTGGTCTTGCAGTCGGCCTGGCCCTTGCACGCATTGGTGCCGTAGCAGTGCACGGTGTCGCTTGCCGCGACCGCCTTGCCGGTCGAACCGGCAGGGGCATCGGCGGCGAATGCCATGGAGGAGGCGGCGAAGGCCGCGGCGAGGGCGGCGACGCGGGCGCCATTGAGCATCGTGTTCATGTCGGTTTCCTTTTTCTGGAGGGTGATGGAAGGCGGCAGCTGCGGATGCGGTATGCGTTTGCTGCCTGAGGTCAATGCTGCGCCGGGGGCGGCGGACGAATCCTCACGAAATGATCACGAATTGATCATCGATGTCATAAGCTGCGGGTGGCGCGGGGGCGGACGGTAACGAAGCCGCAATCCGGCGGTCGGATACAGGGAGTCGCGCATCCGAACGATGACGCTTCCGTGATGATTTCGTGAGGACTTCCCGGCCGGCCGTGCGCGATCATCGTGGCAGACGGTGCACGCCGGGCGCGATGGCCGCGTCGCAAGCTGCAACCGGAACCGAAGGTGACCCGCAAATGAACGCTCCTGCCGCCGAACGCCGCATTCTCGTCATCGAGGACGAGCAGGATCTGGCCGCGCTGCTGGTGCTGCACCTGTCCGAGCTGCCCGCCCGGGTGGAGGTCGCGCATGACGGCCAGGCCGGCCTCGATCTCGCGCTGGCGCAGCACTGGGATGTGATCGTGCTCGATCTGCGCCTGCCCCGGATCGGTGGCCTCGATGTGTGCCGGGCGGTGCGCGCGCAGAGCGCCCGCGTGCCCATCCTGATGCTCACCGCACGTTCGAGCGAGCTCGACCGCGTGCTTGGGCTGGAACTGGGCGCGGATGACTATCTGACCAAGCCGTTCAGCGTGCTCGAGCTGCAGGCGCGGATCAAGGCCCTGCTGCGTCGTGCGGCACACGGCGCGAGGCCGGAGACGGCCGACGATGCCCCGGCCCGGATCGACGCCGGCGGCTTGCGGGTCGACCGGGTGCAGCGCCGGGCCTGGCTGGCCGAAGAGGAGATCACCCTGACGCCGCGCGAATTCGACCTGCTGTGGCACTTTGCCAGCCACCCGGGGCGGGTGTTCACCCGCGCCGAACTGCTGTCCACGGTGTGGGGTTATGGCCACGACGGCTACGACCACACCGTCAACAGCCACATCAACCGCCTGCGCGCCAAGCTCGGCGACGAGCGCACCGACGCGAACTACATCCACACCGTGTGGGGCGTGGGCTACCGCTTCGAGGCCGTGCCGTGAGCCGCCGCCAGGGCATCCCGTTCCGGCGCCGCCTGCATGTGCGCATCACGCTGGTGGTGCTGTTGCTGCTCACCCTGATGGGGGCGGCACTGCTCGGGCTGGCGCGCCATTACGGCGTGGTGACCGCGCTCGAGGCCACCCAGCGCCTCAATCTGGATCTGGCGCAGTACATCGTCGCCCACCAGCCGCGGCCATTGATCAGCGCGGACGGTCGGCCCGACATCGAGCTGATGCAGACCATGGCCACCCAGGTGATGATGATCAACCCGGCGGTCGAGGTGTATCTGCTCGACGCCGGCGGGCGCGTGATCGGCCACGCGCTCGAAGACAGCGTGCCGCTCGGCGCCCGGGTCGATGTCGTGCCGATCCGGCAACTGGTCGACGCCGGCCGCGCGGCCCCCAAACTGCCGCTGTTCGGCGACGACCCGCGCCGCCCGGGACAGCGCAATATCATCTCGGTCGCACCGCTGCCGCAGGGCGGAAGTGCCGCGGGCTATCTGTACGTGGTGTTGCAGGGCCAGGACACCCAGACCCTGACCGAAGCGCTCGCCAACTCCAGTGCGCTGCGCCAGATCGCGATCGGGGTCGCGCTCGCGCTGGTGCTCGCCGGCCTGGTGCTGGCGATCGCGTTGCGCACGCTGACCCGCCCGCTGCGCCAGCTCACCGCGCAGGTGCAGACCTTCCGCGCCGGCGACCCTGCCGCTCCGGTACCCGCGCAGGGCGACGAGATCGCGCTGCTGCGCGACGCCACCGACGCGCTGCAGCGGCGGGTGGCCGAGCAGTTCGCGCAGATCGAGGACAACGACCGCATGCGCCGCGAACTGATCAGCAACATCTCGCACGATCTGCACACCCCGCTCGCCAGCATCCAGGGTTATGTCGAGACCCTGATCCTGGGCGGCGACCAACTGGATGCGGCCACCCGCGAGCAGCACCTGCGCACCGTGATGCGCCACGCCACCCGGCTCGGCGCCCGGGTGTCGGACCTGTTCGAGCTGTCCAAGCTCGAGTCGGGGCGGGTCGAGCCGCGGCGCGAGGTGTTCTGCCTGTCCGAACTGCTGCAGGACGTGATCCAGAGCTACCAGCTCAATGCCCAGCAATGCGGCGTCACGCTGTGCCTGTCGGGCGACAGTCATCGCAAGGCGGAAGTGGTGGCGGATATCGCCCTGATCGAGCGCGTGCTGCAGAACCTGATCGACAACGCGCTGCGCCATACGCCCGCCGGCGGCACGGTGTCGCTCGGCGTCAGCGCCGAGGCCGCGCAATACCGGGTCAGCGTCAGCGACACCGGCAGCGGCATCGCCGAGGAGCACTTGCCGCACATCTTCGAGCGCTACTGGCGCGCCAGCGATGCCAGCCAGACCGCCCCCGGCCCGAGCGCCGGACTGGGCCTGGCGATCGTCAAGCGCATCCTGGACCTGCATGGCAGCGCGATGCGGGTGCAGTCGGAACGCCAGCGCGGCACCTGTATCGACTTCGCCCTGCCGCAGGCAGGGTGACACACTCCGGGTTTCCGGAAGGAGAAACAACCATGAAACGACGCTATTTCCTGACCGGCCTGATCGGCGCGGCAAGCTACCCGTTCGTGCGCAGCTTTGCCGCGCGCGAGGACAAACCGGAGGGGCCGATGATCGACAAAATCGAGAAAACCGATGCGGAGTGGAAAGCACTGCTCACGCCCGCCCAGTACGAGGTGCTCCGCAAGGAAGGCACCGAGGCGCCGTGGACCAGCCCGCTCAACGACGAAAAGCGCACGGGCACCTATGTGTGTGCGGGCTGCGAACTGCCGTTGTTTACCTCGGACATGAAGTACGACAGCGGCACCGGCTGGCCCAGCTTTTTCACCACCTTGCCGGGCGCGTTCGAACTCGAGCGCGATTTCAAGCTGATCCTGCCGCGCACCGAATACCACTGCGCGCGCTGCGGCGGCCACCATGGCCACGTGTTCGACGACGGCCCGAAGCCCACCGGCAAGCGCTGGTGCAACAACGGCGTGGCGCTGCGCTTCGTGCCGGCGCAGGCGTAGTGCAGTGTGGCGGGCTGCTGGTTTCCGTAGGGCCGACTTCAGTCGGCCACAGGTGCCCGGCCTCGGCGCTCGTGCCCAAATTACCACCTGCTGCGGGTTGAAACCCGTCCTGCAGCGGCTGTGCCCGAAACGGGTGCTTGACTCGGATAACACGATCCATGTGGTCAGGGCGGCGTCGGCAGCCACAGCAACTGGCCGGGGCGGAGACGGTCGGGGTTGATCACCGTGCGGCGGTTGGCCGCGTGAATGCGGGGCCATTGATCCGGGTCGCCATAGAAGCGAGCGGCGATGTGCCATAGGGTGTCGCCCGGCGCGACCCGGTAGGCGGTGGCAACGGGGTCGATGATTTCGAGCTGCTGACCGGGGAAAATAAGGTCCGGGTCGGTCAGCGGCGGCCGGTTGGCCTCGACGATGCGCGGCCATTGCGCTCCATCGCCGTAGTGATGCGCGGCGATGCGCCACAGGCTGTCGCCGCGGCGGACGGTATAGGTGAAGATGGCGCCGGAACCGCTACCGGAACCGCTACCCATGCCGGTGCCAGTGTCGGTGCCTGCACCTGCGCCCGGCGCGAGCGGCTCCTCGCCGGCGGCGGGGTCGATCGTCGCGGTCGGAAAATGCGCCAGGATCTCGTGCAGCAGGGCGAGGTTCTCCGGGCGTTCGGGTTCGACCTCCATCAGCATCTGCGCGGCGCCGGCCGCCTTGCCCGGCTGGTCGGCGGCGAGCGCCTGGGTCGCGATCGCACGCAGACGGGCGGCGAGTTCGGCGCGCTGCCCGGCGGGGAGGGTGGACAGGGCCGCGAGGCCGTCGTCCGCCCGCAGGGCCTCATCGAGCTGGCCCAGTCCTTCATCCTCCGCGCCTTGCTGCAGCGAGCTCAGTGCGTGGGCGTAGGGTACCGCTTCCGATGCCGGCGCGGGCAGGGGCGGTGCCGGTGCGGGTTCCGGTAGTGAAGGAGCAGGGGCAGGAGCAGGGGCAGGAGTTGGGGCAGGAGTTGGGGCAGGAGTTGGGGCAGGAGTTGGGGCAGGAGTTGGGGCAGGAGTTGGGGCAGGAGCGGGCGTCGGCGAGGGTGCAACGGCGACGGGTGCAAGGTCTGTGGGCGGGGCTTCGTCTTCCAGTCCGGTCGTCGCCAGCCACCAGCCGGCAAACAGCATGAGCCCCGCCACGCCCGCCACGACGCCCCACACCTGTCCGCGCCGACGCGGGGCGGCTGCTTGTGCGCCAGGTGGCGGCGAAGCGGGTGGGGCGGGCGCCATCGCTGCAGGTGGCTCCTGCGCCGCGCTCCGGTTATCGGCCGGCGGCTCGGTGGCGGGAATGGCAAGGGGTGCAGCGTTAGGGGCGGGACGCGCGGTGATGTCGAACAGGCGCCCGTCGGGTGCGCGCATGTGCAGCGCCGGGGCCCCCCATTCCACTGGATAGCCGCGTGCAAACAGGAAGGCGCGGGCCGAGGTGAGGGCGGTGTCGACCGGTTGGCCGGCGGCGAGGTAACGGTAGAAATGGCGGGCCAGTGCGATCGCAGCGTGGTCCGGAATCGCGAACTGCATTGCGATCACCGCCGGAATGCCCCGCCGGATCAGGTTCTGGGCGACCCCGCCGAAAGGGTCGAGTTGCGAGGTGGTGGCACCCATGCAGCTGTTGAGGAAGACCAGGCGCAGGCTGGCGAGGTGGTTGCGCAGCAGGATCGCGAGTTGGCGCCCCGTGATCGGGTCGGCCGCGCCAGACGGACGTTCGGCTTCGAGCACGATCATGCCGTCGTCACCGGTGAAATCGCCGTGTCCGATGAAGTGCAGCACATGGGGGCGATGCTGCAGCAGCGCATTGTCGAGACTTTCCAGGCTGGTGTGCGGCAATCGGTCGATGTGGACGAGCCCGCCGTCGGCAAGCTCGACGAGCGCGGTGTCGAGCTGGGCGAGCTCCTCGCCCACGGCCAGATCGGGCCGCCCGGCCGGTGCCGCGATCGCGATCATCAGGCGCAGCGGCGGAGTGACGGCCAGCGTGGGCGCCGGTGCGTCGACATCGAGCCAGCGCACGACCGGCTTCATGCGGTCGGAGAACAGGAAATCGTCCTGCGCCGGACTATAGATGAATTCCCATGGCAGACGCCCGAGGTCGGGGGTGGCGGTGGTGTTGATCAGGAAGCGCAGGCCTTCGCCGCGCTGGGGGTCGATCGACCGCAGGTGCTGGTCCAGCAGCGGTCGATACGGCCCGGAAAAGAGCGCTTCGTACAGTTGCCGGCCCACTTCGCGCGCATCGGCCGCCGAGGGCAGCCATGTCTGCACCGGGGCGCCACCGCGGCGCACCTCGCCGGCAGCCGCCGTGGGAGCGGCCCACAGGCGGGCTTCGAGCGCCGCGGGGTCGAGCGGACAGCTCTCCTGTTCGGATGCGCGGTCGGGCGTGGCGCCGAGCGCGAGCGGATAGCGGCCGTCGTGGCCGGGGCTGAAGCGCAGTTCCAGCGACTGGTAGCGAATCCCCGCCTCCTCGCCGCCCGGCGAGGGCTGCGGATGATCGGATGTGGCGGCGGGCGCAGGCTGGATGCTCGCGGCAAGATCGGCGACTTCCAGCGCCACTTCGGCCGCGAGGTTGCCCACCGGAACGAGCACGGTCACCGACGACAGGTAGGCCGGCACGCTGGAGAAAGGCGTGGGGGCGACCATGACCGGTAACACCCGTCCCGCTGGGTTGGGCCACTTGCGGCTGGCGATCTTGAGTTCGGTCAGGGTGTAGCGGCCGGGGGCGACGGCCTCGGGCGTGATCAGGAAGATGAACAGGTCGCTGTCGCGGATCGCTTGCCGGATGCGCTCGTTGTAATCCTGGCCGGGTGGAAGATCCTCGCGGTCGAAGAACACCTCGTGCCCCGCGGCCTGTAGTGTGCAGCAGAGCGTCTCGGCCGTGTCCTTGTCGCTCGACGAGTAGGAGAGGAAGATCTGCACGCCATGAGGGCGGTGGCCGGCGGGCTTTCGCGACCGATCCGCGTGTGAAGTATGCATACACTATAGTCGGCAGATTCGCCACGTGTGACGTGTCGGAACGTCCTCGGGGTGGGCCGGGGATCCGCTTGCGGAATATCGCGGGAGGATTGCGCTCGAGGCTGCGGCCGGCCGATCTCCGACACCCGGCGCGTCGTGCAGCAAGCGGCCGGCTGCGCCGCCCGGTTACAAACGCTGTTACAGCACCGCCGGGCGCCGATACAGGTCAAGCTGTGCTTCAATGACATCATGGCATTAATCTCGGCGCAGCCCGCGCTGAAGCTTGGGTGCCAGGAGCGCAGGAAGTGGATGATATGAATTCGGTAAAACTGGTAGCGATCACGCTCGTCGTGGCCGGAGTTCTCGCGCTGATCTACGGTGGCTTCAGCTATACGAAGGACACGACCGCGGTCAAGGTGGGTCCGCTCGAGCTGACGGTAAAGGAAACGGAGACGATCAATGTCCCCATGTGGGCGGGGATCGGCGCCATCGCAGCGGGCGGTCTGCTGTTCGTGTTCGGCGGCAGGAAGTAGGGGAAAAAAAGCCTTGTATCGAGGTGCAGGCTCAGGCGGAGCGCCCGAGCCTGCACCCATACCGGCACGCCCGTCGCTTACGGGCTGCTGCCTCATGTTGTAAGCTGCCGGCAAACCTCAACGGGAGCCGGAGCATGAGCAGCGTCGAAATCACCGCAGACAATTTCAACGACACGATCGCGAACAACGATATCGTGTTTCTCGATTTCTGGGCCGAGTGGTGCGGGCCGTGCCGCGGCTTTGCGCCCGTCTACGAAGCCGCTGCCGCCGCGAATCCCGACATCGTGTTCGGCAAGATCGACACCGAGGCCCAGCAGGAACTGGCGGGCACCTTCCAGATCCGCTCGATCCCGACGATCGCGGTGATCCGTGACAACATCATGGTCTTTCGCGAGTCCGGGGCGCTGCCGGCGAGCAGTCTGCAGCAGGTGATCGAAGGGGTGCGCGGGCTCGACATGGAGCAGGTGCGGGCCGAAATCGCCACCCAGCAAGACGGTACCCAGGCCGGCTGAGCCGAACCGGGCGTGTCGGATTTTTTTACACTGAGCTGCCGTCAACCGCATCGTCGCGTGACTGGAATTTCCATCTCCATGAATTGTAAAGAGAAAATTCCATAGCGAGATTTGGCACTGAATTTGCTAAGTTTGTTAAAAACGCGCCGATATCAACTTAAGGTTGGATTGCGCGATCCCATAAACAAACAGGACAAATTCATGAAAAAAAGCAAAATGGTGCCGTTTGCTCGTTTGGGCGTCGCGGCTGCGCTGATGCTGTGCACTGCATTCAGTGCGCAAGCCGGGCTGGTCGGCGTCAAGACAATCGAAGTTTCGAATTCGATCGGCGAATGGCTTCAGGTTGCTGAAGTGGTCGCGATCAATGACCTCGCGGTCGACGTCGCCCTGACGAGCTTCGGCGCGACCGCGAGCGCGCCCGATTCCTGGGACGCGGCATCGTCGCCTTCCAAGGCAATCGACGGCATCACTGCGGGCAACTGGGCAGCGGGCCAGATTTTTCATGAAGGCAACCCCCGGACCGGCGATACGCTGACGATCACTTTGCCGAGCGTGCAGGAGTTGGTGTCGATCGCGATCTGGGGGCGTACCGATTGCTGCTCGAACCGCGACATCTACGAGGTCGTGTTCAAGGACCTGAATGGCGACACGCTTTATACCGCGAGCCGCCTGGACGCGAGATCGAGCACCCATTTCGCGTTTGCCTTGCTGCCCGACACCGCGGTGGCGGCGGTGCCGGAACCCGGTGCGATTGCATTGATCGGACTCGGCTTGTTCGGTATCGGTGCAATGCGGCTGCGCGGACGACGCTAAGCCGAATTCAGGCACACCGAAGCAAAAGAAACGACCCGTTCAATGGGTCGTTTTTTTTTGCCCTTGGATGAAGGTGCGCGCAGTGGCGAGTTCGCCTTATTCGAACAGCGCGCCGACGCTCTCCCCGCTGTGGATGCGTTCGATGGCCGACGCGAACAGCGGGGCGACGGTGAGCACGGTGAGCTTGTCGAGACGTTTTTCGGCAGCGACGTGCACGGTGTTGGTGACCACGATCGAGTCGATCGGCGCGTCCCGCAGGCGGTCGATCGCCGGGCCGCACAGGACGCCATGCACCGCACAGGCGTGAATGCTGCGCGCGCCGGCTGCGCGCAGGGTCTCGATGGTCGAGATCAGGGTGCCGCCGGTGGAGATCTCGTCCTCGAAGATCACCGCGTCGCGACCGTGCACTTCGCCCACCACTTCGCCCTGCTTGACGTCGGTATCGCTGACCCGGCGCTTGTCGATGATCGCCATCGGAATCCCCAGTCGCTCGGAAAAGCGCCCCACGCGCTTGGCGCCGCCGGCGTCGGTGGCAACCGCGACCATGTTCGACAGGTCGTGGCGCTGGCGGAAGTGCTCGGCGATGGTCGGGATCGCGGTCAGGTGGTCGACCGGGACGCTGAAGAAGCCATGCACCTGGTCGGCGTGCAGGTCCATGGTGAGCACCCGACTGGCGCCGGCGGTCGCCAGCATGTCGGCGATCAGGCGCGCGGTGATCGAGATCCGTGGCTTGTCCTTCTTGTCCGAACGGGCGTAGGAGTAGTACGGGATGATCGCGGTGATGCGCTGGGCCGACGCGCTGCGCAACGCGTCGAGGGTGATCATCAGTTCCATGATGTGGTCGCTCACCGGGGCGGTGAAGGATTGCACCACGAACACGTCGCGCTCGCGCACGTTCTCCTGGATCTGGACATGAAGGTTGTCGTTGGAGAAGCGCGAGATCTCCATCTGGCTCAGACGTACGCCGAGGCGGTTGCAGATTTCGGTGGCGAGACCGTCGTTGGAATTACAGGCGAAGATCTTGAGGGCATGTTTCATCGCGACGGCTCCGGTTGCTTGGGCGGGGATCAGGGGTAAAGCAGAAAGGGGGCACGTTGTTCGCGCCACGTCGCCTCGTCGGGCAGCGCGATCGCATCGAGGTCGCGCGCTTGCGCATCGGCGTCGTCGACCCACAGGCGCAGCGAGGGGCTGCCGTTGATCAGATCGATGGCCAGGCGGTCGTGCTCGTACTCGTAGGCGAAGTCGCGCCACAGCGGGTAGTCGGGCTGCAGCAGGCGCAGGGCCTTGAACGCGAGCGCCTGTACCCGCCACGGGCGGAAGGCGGCATGCTCGTAATGCTGCAGGTCCTCGACGTGGATCTGCACGCCGCGGCACAGCTTGCCGGCATGCTTGTGGAAGGTCGGCTCGAACCAGCATTCGCGCAGCACGCAGCCGTGCAACCAGTCGGGGGCGAGGGCCCGCATCTCGGCGATCAGGGCGCGGGCGTCGATGTCCGGGGCGCCGAACAGCTCCAGCGGGCGGGTGGTGCCGCGGCCTTCGGACAGGGTGGTGCCCTCCAGCATCACGGTGCCGGCATAGGCGCGCGCCATCGACAGGTTGGGCGCGTTCGGGCTGGGGTTGACCCAGCTCCGTTCGCCCAGCGGCCAGCCGAAGCCGGGGGCGGCGTCCGGCTGCCAGCCATCCATCGTGATCACTTCGCAATCGACATCGAGCTTCAGCGTGGTGACGAACCAGCGCGCCAGCTCACCCATGGTCAGGCCGTGGCGCATCGGCAGCGGGGCGGCGCCGATGAAGCTCTCCCAGCCGGCTTGCAGCAGGGTGCCTTCCACCGGTCGGCCGGCGGGGTTGGGGCGGTCGAGCACCCAAATCGCCTTGCCGTGGCGGGCGGCTTCCTCGAGCACGTAGCGCAGCGTGGTGATGAAGGTGTAGATGCGGCAACCGAGGTCCTGCAGGTCGACCAGCAGCACGTCGAAGCTGTCCATCATCGCCGCACTCGGGCGGCGGACCTCGCCATACAGGCTGAACACCGGGATGCGATGCACCGGGTCGACGAAGTCGGGCGACTCGACCATGTTGTCCTGCTTGTCGCCGCGCAGGCCATGTTGTGGGCCAAAGGCGGCGGTCAGCGTCAGGTCGGGCAGGGTCGCGAGCGCATCGAGCGAGTGGGTGAGGTCGCGGGTGACCGAGGCCGGGTGGGCAAGCAGTGCGACCCGGCGGCCGGCGAGCGGACGGCGCAGTTCGGCGTCGGCGAGCAGGCGATCGAGGCCGAAATGGATTGCGCTGCTCATGGCGCCTCCGCTGCCGCCGTGGTCAGGACGAGGACGAAGCCGTCGCGATGGTGGAAGTCCGGTTGTGCGGCCGGGTGATGGACGGCCCAGTATTCGATCTCGCCGTCGTTGCGCTCGATCACCGCGGACACGGCGACGCGCAGGTCGGTGCCGGCTGCCACTGCCGGCAGGGCGGCCGCGGGCAACTCCGCTTCCAGCGTAAGGCTGTCGGTGCGCTGTTCGAAACGGATGCTCGGTATGGCAGTGGTGGCGAAGTCCTGGTCGCGTTCGCGGTAGCCCCTGAAGGCGTAGCCTGCCCATTGACGCGCGGGCGAAAAATTGAACTCGCGGTATGCCTCTTCGTCTGGCACGGCGAGGAAAACCTCGAAGCAGGTGTGCTGCCACAACGCGTCAGCGGCGCCAGCGGTGTCCGTGGTGGATGGCGCCGGGATACGCAGTTGGGCGGGATCGCCCTCGAGCTCGAACACGAAACGGACGCCGCCGTCGGGCAGCGCGTGCAGCGTGGCGAGGATGGCACGCACCGCGGGTGGCCTGTCTTCGATCAGTGGCGCGATATGGGGGCGCAGGCCGATGGTGATGGTCGGGATGCGCGCAGGGGCAGTGTCGGGTTTGCTGGTCACGGGGCGGTCGGGGAGCGGGGCCGGTTTTCGATAAGCACACGCGCTGTTGCGCGGAACAGGCGCAATGTTATCCCCCTTCGGCGGGACGGGGGCGCCCGGATTGAGCGCTGATCACGTGCGGCGCGCCCACTTATGCCGGCGGCACGGGGTGTGTCGGCGCACGGCCGTGGTCTCTGCGTCGTCTGAGGACGACCCCGGCGTAAATCGCGATGTTGGCAAAGATGACGATTGCGGCAAGGATGAACTGCCAGTCGCGGGTGAGCCCGGCAGGGTAGATCAGGCCGAGAACATAGTGCTCGATGAAGCCGCCCGCATAGCCGGATTGGCCGGCTCGCAGGCGGAGCAGGTTTTCGAGCGGGGTCAGCGGGCAGATGCGGCCGCTCAGCTCGACGAAGGCCCCCCAGCCTGCGGCTGGCAGGTGGACGAGCGGCATCCAGCGCCATCGGAAGGACAGGATGCCGCCCAGCACCACGAACACGATGAAGGCCAGGTGCAGCACAAGGACGGCATCGGCCGCGAAACGGAAGAACATGGTGTTCTTGTCTGCGCGAGAAATGTTGCTCGGTGCGTGAGCGTACTACGTTCTGCCGCCCGGGCAATGCGACCGGCCACCGTTCGGCACAATGCCGTCGATGAGCTCGCCTGGCACGGGTGGCCGAATCACCTCCTGCGGCGGACTGAAATCCGCGCCACGGCGGGTGTGCCCGGAACGGGCGCTTGATTCGGATAACAGCATCTGCGGCGATTCGGCGCCGATGCGGGTGTCCCAGCAATCGGCAGCGGCATCCATCGCCGCGACGTGCTTCAGGCGGCTTTCCGCGGATGGATCTCCATTTGCGGGTAGGGAATGGTGATGCCGTGTTCGTCGAAGGCGAGTTTCACCTTCTCCTTGAGCTCGCACATGGTGGCGAAGTAGTCCGCGGTGCTGACCCAGGGGCGCACGTGCAGATCGACGCTGTGCGCGGCGAGTTCGGCGACGCCGATGAAGGGCGGCGGATCGGCCAGCAGTCGCTGTTCGGCAGCGAGCACGCGCTCGATCACCGCGCGCGCCTGTCGGATGTCGTCCTCGTAGCCGATGCTGAACAGCAGGTCGATGCGGCGGGTGCCGCGCGCCGAGTAGTTGGTGATCACGCCCGAGTAGATCGCGCCATTGGGGACGATGATCTCGCGGTTGTCCGGGGTGCGGAAGGTGGAGCTGAAGATGTTGATCTTCTCGACCACGCCCTGGGTGCCGCCGGCCTCGACGAAATCGCCGGCACGGAACGGGCGGAACACGATCAGCATCACGCCGGCGGCGAAGTTCTTCAGCGAGTCCTGCAGCGCGAGGCCGATTGCGAGGCCGGCGGCGCCGATCAGCGCGACCATCGAGGTGGTGTCCACGCCGAGGCGGTCGAGTGCGGCGATAAGCACCACCACCAGCAGCAGGCCGTGGAGGATGGATACGACGAAATTGACCAGGATCTCGTCGAGCCCGGCGCGCCCGAGCAGGCGTCGGCTCAGTGCGATGACCCCGTGCGCGAGCCAGCGTCCGAGGATGAAAATGCCAATGGCGAACAGCAGGTTGAAGCCCCACGGCAGGGCGTAGGTGTGCAGCCAGTCGGTCGAGGTGATCGTGTCGATCATGAATACTCCGGTGACGAATTGGTTTCAGGCAGTCAGGCAGCGTCCTTCGTGGTCAGCACATCGGGCTGCTCGGCGGACTGGACTGTCGCCCCGTTCTCGGGCGCGAGCGGTGGCGGTGCATTGACTGCGTCGAGGAAGTCCTGTCCCCAGCGCTGAACGTCATTGTGGCAGACCACGTCGTACAGTTCGCGCAGGCGCGACTCGGCCTCGGCCCGGTTCATCGCGATGCCGAAATAGAGCTTGGCGGTGAGGTCGTGAATGTCGTGCGGATTGGTCAGCACCGCGCCATGCAGCTCGGCGGCCGCACCCGCGAATTCGGACAGCACCAGCACGCCCTGGCCGCCGATCAGGCCCTGGGTGGCGACGTATTCCTTGGCCACCAGGTTGAGCCCGTCGCGCAGCGGAGTGATCCACATCACGTCGGCCATCGCGTACCAGGCCACCACCTCCTCGAACGGCAGGGCGCGGAAGAAGAACTGCACCGGGGTCCAGCCGACGCGGGCGAAGCGCCCATTGACCTTGCCCACCGCCTGTTCGATGCGGGTCTGCAGTTCGTCGTAGACGGTCATCTCCTTGGCTGCGGGCACGCACACCGCGAGCAGCGAGACCTTGCCGCACAGCTCGGGATGCTCCTCGAGCAGGCGCTCGAACGCGATCAGCTTTTCCAGCGTGCCCTTGGTGTAGTCGAGGCGCTCGACCGACAGGATCACGCGGGTGCCGGCGAGATCGCGACGCAGGCTGGCCATGCGGGTGGCGGTTTCCGGGGCGTCGAGCACGGCGCGAACGCGGCCGATGTCGATCCCCACCGGGTGGGCGCCGAGGCCGATGCGGCGACCATGGACCTCGATCGCGGTGGTCACTTCGTCGAGCCCGAGGGCGCAGCCGTAGGTCAGGTAACGGGGTGCGCAGGCTTTCGTTTCCAGCACTTTCAGCGGTGCCACGCCGCGTGCGACATCGACGAAGTTCTCCGCCTGGCGCGGGATATGGAAGCCGATGTAGTCGCACTGCAGCAGGCTGCCGACGATGTCGCGCCGCCACGGCAGCACATTGAACACGTCGGCCGAAGGGAAGTAGGTGTGGTGGAAGAAGGCAATCTTCAGGTCGGGGCGCAGTTCGCGCAAAGTGGCCGGCACCATCCACAGGTTGTAGTCGTGGATCCACACCACCGCGCCCTCGGCGGCCTCGGCGGCGGTGCGCTCGGCGAACAGGCGGTTGACCTTGAGGAACACGACCCAGTCTTCCTCGCGGAAGATCGCCCGTTCCCAGAAGGTGTGCAGCGTGGGCCAGAAGGCTTCCTTGGAGAAGCGCTTGTAGAAGGTGTCCACGTCGTCCTTGGCCAGCGCGACGCGGGCTGCGAGCAGCTTGGGGTACAAGGCCGTGTCGACCTCGGTGTGGATCTCGAAGGGAATCGCTTTCTTCGGGTCATGGATGGACCACGCCACCCACGAGCCCTTGCGCCCATCGCCAAAGAAGGACAACAGGGTCGGGATGATGCCGTTGGGCGAGGTCGGACGGCGGCGGGTCAGGCGACCGTTGTCGAACACCTCCTCGTAGGGCAGGCGGTGGTAGACCATCACCAGATCGGCCTTGCCGGGTGCTTCCATGGCGCGGACTTCGGCCTCGATGCCGCCGCTGCCGAGGAAACCGAAATGGGCCAGGGCCTCGATGATGCCGCCGCAGCCGGTGTGGGTGGCGTGCAGCACGCGGGCGCGGTCGCGGGTGGCATCGAGCAGCGCGGGTTCGGATTCGCCCACGCACACGCCGATGAAGCCGGCCTCGTACATCGACAAGTCGTTGAGGGTGTCGCCGGCCACCAGCACCTCGTCGTGGGCGAGGCCGAGGTGGCGCACCAGGGCGGACAGGGTGCTGCCCTTGTTGACCCCGCGCGGCAGAATGTCCAGATAGCGGTCGGCCGAGTAGAGCAGGTCGCAACCGAGTTCGGTCGCCACCCGTTCGATCTCCGCGGACACGGCGCCGGCGTCGCAGAAGTAGGAGCAGCGTCGCTGCTGTGGCACTTCCTGGCGCTCGATCGCCTCGAAGCCCGCCATTGCTTCGGCCACCGCGCGCTCACCCGGCCAGCGCGCGTCGATATCGGATTGCAGCGGCTGTACGGCCTGGCGGGTGCGGCCGTCGACGACGGTGCCGCCGACGTCGCAAATGATGTAGTCCGGCACCGGGACGGTCGGGTCGGACAGGATGGGCAGCACGACTTCGAGGCCGCGTCCGGTGACGAAGGCGAGCTTGATCTCGGGGTGGGCGCTGATCAGTTGATAGAGACGCTGGCGGTTTTCCGTATGGCCCGCGAGAAAGGTGCCATCGAGATCGGTTGCGAGCAGCATGTGTGGTTCTCCTTGTGGGTGAACGCCGACACGGGTGCCGACTGGGTGTATCAGGTGACGGGGGCCGCGATCGCGGATTCGGGCTCGATCTCGGCCGCATCGTCGGTGGTGACCGGCACGTCCGGGGATGCGGTGTCCGTCGGGGTCATCATCTCCAGCACGGTCGCCGAAGTGCGCAGCATCGGCATGAAGTGCGCGGCCCCGTCGACGATTTCGTCCTTGCCGCGACGCGCATGCCACAGCGCAAACGCGGCCAGCGGTGCAAGCATCAGCGCGAAGTGCAGCGGCAGCGCCACCGCGCCGAACCGGCTCATCAGCAGGCCGGCGATAGCCGGCCCGACGGCGGCACCGGCGCCGTGCAGCAGCAGCAGGCCGGCGTTGCCGGACAGGATGTGCTCGTGGGCGAGGTGGTCGATGAGGTGGGCGACCACGATCGGGTAGAGCGCAAATGCGGCGCCGCCATACAGGAAGCCGGCGATCAGCACTGCGGCGCCGAAATGGCCGAGCACGGCCCACAGCAGGCCTGCTGCAGAGGCTGCGGCAGCCACCAGTCCGAGCGCGCGGCGGCGGTCGACGCGGTCGGAAAAATGCCCGATCGGCCATTGCAGCAGCGCGCCGCCGAGGATCGAGAGCGTAATCAACTGCGCCACCCCGGATTCGTCCAGCCCGATGCGGTTGCCATACACCGCGCCCATTCCCCAGAAGGCGCCCATTGCCAGTCCGGAAAGCAGCGCCCCGGCGCAGGCGACCGGCGCCGCCGTCCACAACTGGTCAAGGCCGAGGCGGGGGCTGTCGGTGAGCACCGGTGGCGGCAGGCGGGTGGCGGTGACCGGCATCAGCGCGAGGCAGACGAAGATCGCCGCGACCGCGAACAGGGTCGAATCCGCCGGACTTCCGAGGTGCAACAACTGCTGCGCCGCCGCCAGTGCACCGAGGTTTACCGCCATGTAAGTGGCGAAGATCTGCCCGCGGCGCGCGGTGGGCGCTTCGCTGTTGAGCCAGCTTTCGATCACCATATACAGCCCCACCAGCGCCGTCCCGGTGATCACCCGCAAGCCCATCCACACCGGCGCCGACACCACCAGCGCGTGCACCAGTACGCACGCCGCGGTGGCCGCGGCGAAAAAGGCGAATGCGCGCACATGGCCCATGCGACGGATCAGCGGCGGCGCGACGAAGGTGCCGAGGAAGAATCCGGCGAAATAGGCCGAACCGATCAGGCCCAGGGTGGCGTCGGAGTAGCCTTCGAGGCTGCCGCGCAGTGCCAGCACGGTGTTGAGCAGGCCGGTGCCGAGCAGCAGGAGCGCAATCCCGGCGAGCAAGGCTCCGATCGGGATGAGATGAGGGAGCATTGGGTGGGCGGTCGCGACGCCGGGCCATACCTGACAGCGGCACGGTGGTGCACAAGCGGGCTGGCAGACGATCGCGGCCGCGCAAATAAATTTGGACAAATATTGTAACACGATGAACCCGATTGCCGAACTCGTGCGCCGGCGCCGGCCGCTTACGCCTCCTTACTGCGGGTCGGCGGCTATCACGTTAGTCTGAATGGGCGGCGAGCCGGGTGCGGCTGTCGGCGCATGTGGATGCCGCGGCCGGATCGATCGCCGCGCCAACGGGTTTGCTCCGGATAAGGGGAAATGCAGATGAACACGGTCCATGAGGATGACTACGTCAGCGTCTGGCGCCGGACAGCGCTCGCGGGCCTTTTTCTCGCGTTGTTGATGGCGGCCGGGTCGGTGGCTGCGGCGGCCGAACACTCGACGAGCCGGGAAGCCGGGTACGCGGTGGGATCGACGATCCGCGAGATCGGGCATGGCGCGCGCGACCTCGGACGCGAGGTCGGTCGCGGCGCTGCCGAATTCGGGCGCGGCGTCGGCGGTGTCGCCCGCGAGGTGGCGGCTACGGTCGGCGAGGGTGCCCGCGCAGTGGGGCATGCCGCGCGTGACGGCAGCAAGGCGCTGGTGCGCGGCATCAAGGGCGAAGGCGCGCCCGCACAGTGAGGACGGGGCGCGTGCGGCGCGCGGACTGAACGGCCCGCCCGCAGTGAGCTTCCGCACCAGCCGCGATCGGCGCAGCGCCGTGGCTGCCCCGTTGCGTGGGACGGGGCGCGATGCGCGCGCGGCCGAAGTGCCGATTCATCCCGTGTGCCCGGCCAAAGCGCTAAACTGCCGGCCTTTGACTCGTCGGATCGCATCATGGCCGCACAGCGCATTCTTACCGGGATCACCACCTCCGGAACGCCCCACCTTGGTAACTATGCGGGTGCGATTCGCCCCGCGATTGCAGCGAGCGGGCGGGCCGACGCCGAAAGCTTCTACTTTCTCGCCGACTACCATGCGCTGATCAAGACCGCGGACCCGGCGCGGGTGCAGCGCTCCACGCTGGAGATCGCGGCCTCGTGGCTGGCCGCCGGACTCGATACCGACCGGGTGTGGTTCTACCGCCAGTCGGACATTCCGGAGATCACCGAGCTGACCTGGCTGCTGACCTGCGTTGCCGGCAAGGGGCTGCTCAACCGTGCGCATGCCTACAAGGCGGCGGTGGACAAGAACACCGCCGATGGCGAAGACGCGGACGCCGGGGTCAATATGGGCCTGTTCATGTACCCGGTGCTGATGGCGGCCGACATCCTGATGTTCAAGGCCCATTCGGTGCCGGTCGGGCGTGACCAGATTCAGCATATCGAGATGGCGCGCGACATCGCCGTCCGCTTCAATCACCTGTACGGCGAACACTTCGTGCTTCCCGAAGCCGCGATCGACGAATCGGTGGCGACGCTGCCGGGCCTCGACGGCCGCAAGATGAGCAAGAGCTACGACAACACCATTCCGCTGTTCGCGCCGTCGGCCGAGCTCAGGAAGCTGATTTTTTCGATCGTGACCGACTCGCGGCTGCCGGGCGAGCCCAAGGATACCGAGGGCTCCGCGCTGTTCCAGCTGTATCAGGCGTTCGCCACCCCGGCGGAAACGGCGGCGATGCGCACGGCATTTGCCGACGGCATCGCCTGGGGCGAGGCCAAGCAGGCCCTGTTCGAGCGCATCGAGCACGCTGTGCTGCCGATGCGCCAGCACTATGAAACCCTGATTGCGCAGCCGGCCTTGATCGAGCAACGCCTGCAGGAGGGGGCGGCCAGGGCGCGCGCCATTGCCACCCCTTTCCTGGCCGAGATCCGCCAGGCGGTGGGGCTGCGCCGCCTCGACAGCGCCAGCGTGGCGGCCCCCGTCGCGCGGCCCAAGGTCCAGGCCTTGCCGCAATTCAAGCAATATCGTGAAGCGGATGGCCGCTTCTATTTCAAGCTGGTGGGTGCGGACGGCCGGCTGTTGCTGCAAAGCCGGGGTTTCGAGTCGCCGCGGGAGGCCGGGCAGACGATTGCGCGCCTCAAGCAGGGCGGCGATGCCGGCGATTCCGGTGCGCTGGCCGCGGGCGTGTCCGCGGCCGAGCTTGCCGAAGCGCTGGCGGCATTTGCCGGCGAGTGATACGTTCGGACACGCACCTCGAGGGAGCATCGAATGCACCGGGTACTCGACATCCTCGGCTCGGGGGTTCATGACGCGAAGAACCAGCTTTTTCGCGCTGAATCCTTGCTGGTTCAGGCCGAGGCGGAACATGGCATAGCCCTGGGGGAGGCCCGCTTTGCGATCGAGCTCGCGGCCTTGCGGCTGAGCCGCGTGCTTGCCGCCTACAAGCTGCAGCGCCATGTCGAGACCCTGTCGATCGGCATGGCATCGGCGGGAGAACTGCTGGAGGAGGCCGTGCTGGTGAATCGCGGCCACTGCGAGCGGCTCGGGCTCGAGGTCAGTGCCCACAGCACCGCCAATGAGCCGTGGCCGCTCGACCGCGAACTGGTGCTCGACATCCTGTCCAACGCGCTGCAGAACGCGAGCCGCTTCGCGCGCGCGCAGATCCGGATCTCCGCCCGCCACGACGACGGTTTCCTGCTGTTGCGGGTCGAGGACGATGGTCCGGGCTTCGAGGTTCCCGACATCGCGCGCATGACCCGGTTCGGCGTCGGCCTGTTCGTCGCCCACGAACTGGCCGCATTACACCGCCGCCATGGCCGCCAGGGGCGCATCGAACTCCACAACGGCGGCGAACTGGGCGGCGCCATCCTGGACTTGTGGTTGCCGTGAGCCAACTCGGTCCGGAGGTCTATCGCGCGCTGCGTTTCCTGGTCATCGATGACCAGTCGGTGGCGCGGGACAGCCTGCGGATCTGCGCGCAGACCATGGGCGCCTTTGCGGTCGAGTTTTCGTCGGGTTACCAGGATGCGATTGCACGGATCCGTCGGACCGTGCCGGACATCATCCTGTGCGACTACCTGCTGGGCGCCGACCGGTCCGGTCAGCAATTGCTCGAGGAGCTGCGCCGTTTCGACCTGCTGACCGACGATGCGGTCTTCATCATGGTGACTGCCGAGCAATCCTACGAGCAGGTGGTCGCGGCGGTGGAGCTTGCGCCCGACGATTACATCATCAAGCCGTTCTCGCCCGACCGCCTCAAGCTACGGCTCGACCGCGTGCTGCAGCGCAAGCGCTTCTTCAAGCCGCTGTTCGCCGCCAAGCGCGCGCAGGATTACGCGGCTGCCGAGCGCTTCCTCGAGCAGGTGCGAGAAACCGAAGACGGACAGCTGCAGCGTTTCGAGCTGATGCGCCAGCGTGCCGAGGTGGCCTTGCTCAAGGGCGACGCGGCGGCGGCCCAGGTCGCGTTCGACGAGATCCTCGATACCCATCCTTTTCCGTGGGCCCGGGCGGGCAAGGCGCGGGCGCTGGTCGGCCAGAACCGGTTGCCGGAGGCGCGCGCGATCATGGACCAGGTGGTCGTCGACGCGCCGACGTTCTTCGGCGGTTTCGACCTGAAGGCGCAGATCTGCATGGAGATGGGCGATTACGAGGAGGGGCAGCGCACGGTCGCCGAGGCCTCCCTCAAGACCGGCCGCAACTATGTGCGCAAACGCCTGCTCGCCGATGCCGCTTTGCTCGGCGGCGACACCGAAACGGCTCGTGCCGCGATGGCCGACGTGATCCGCAACGATAGCGCTCCCGGTGCGGTGACGATCGCCGACCGGCTGATGCTGGTCCGCAGCCAGGTCGAGGCCGGCGCGTTGATGGAGGCGGAGCAGGCGCTGGGGGAAATCTCCCCGCAACGGCTGGAAACCGCAACCCTCGACGATCGCGCCTCGTGGCAGGCGCTGCGCGCGCTGATGGCGCCCGATGCCGAGCGCCAGCGCATGACCGCGCTGCGCGCGGCCTGGCTGGCAACACCGTTTTGCGCGCAGACCCGGGTCGATATCATCCGCGCGGCCTTCGCCCTCGGCGATCACGAACTGGCCGTGTCCGCAACCAGCGCGCTGTTTGCCAGCGACGAGATCCGGCGCGTGTTCAAGGTGGTGCGCGGTCTTTTCGAGACGCATGAGCAGGTTGCCGCTTTCCGCGAACTGCAGCGCCGCGCCGCCCTGCAGAAGATCGGCGGCAGCGAAGGGGCCTGAGCGCCACGTCGTGCGCCGGTGCGGAATTGTGGGTTGTCCGCCCGGGGTTGCCGTGTCAGCATGTCATCGGCGTTTGCGTCCGCGGTCGGCCTCCGGCCGCAACCTCCCGGCTTCCTGGAGCGTGCCCCGTGATGTTGCAACAGTCCCTTCGCCCGTTTCCGCTGCGTGTGCACATCTCCACCTTGTTCCTGGTGCTGGTGCTGGTGGTTGGCGGCCTGATCGGCTGGCTGGGCTACAGCTTCAGTCGCGATCAGCTCGAGGCCAGCGCGGCGGAGCTCACCAGCCGGATCAACCGCGAGACCCTGACCGAACTCAACCTGGCCACTGCGCCGGCCGAGACCGCCACCAGCCTGGTTCGCCACACCGTGCTCGCCAGCGCCGCCACTCACGACCAGCGCATGGGTGCGTTGGCACTGATGGTCGAGGCGCTCGGCAGCTCGGATCTGCTGTCCTCGATCTATATCGGTTACGCCAGCGGCGATTTCTTTTTTGTGCGCAGGCTGCACGACGCCAGGGAGGCGGCCGCTTTCGACGCGCCGGCCGGTACCCGCTACATCGTCCAGAGCATCGAGCGCGCAACGGAACCTGCGCGCGGGCGCTACGTTCATCTGGACGCGGCGCTGGCGGTGCTGCGGGTCGACGAACGACCGGAGTACGCGACCGCCTACGATCCACGTGCGCGCGAATGGTACCGGTCGGCCCTTGCCGCGAGCGGCCGGATCGTGACCTCGCCCTATGTGTTCTTCTCCAACCTCCGGATCGGAACCACGATCGCGGTGCATGTGCCCGACCGCTCCGGCGTGGTCGGCGCCGATATCCTGCTCGAGACCCTGAGCGGTTCGCTGGCGCAGCAGAAAGTGACCCCCGGGACCGAACTCGCGCTGGTGGATGCGGACGGTGGGGTGGTCGCCTACGAGCACATCGACCGCTTGCTGCCGCGGGCCGACGACCCGACCGCGGAAGTGAAGCTCGTCCGCATGGACGCGCTCGGCGTGCCGGTGCTGCAGCGGATCGCCCTGCCGCTGTCGGTCGCGCCGGGCGGGCAGACGCTCAGGGTCGGCGACGAGCTGTGGCGGACGAGCATCGCGCGCCTGCACCTCGAAGGCGCCCCGGCGCTGTTCCTGGTCTCCGCGGTGCCCGAGAGCGAACTGTTCGCCGATGCCCTGCGCCTGCGCAGCCAGTCGGCGATGCTGACCGGCCTCGTGTTCCTGATCGCCATCCCGGTCACCTGGTCGATGGCACGCGGTATCGCCCGCCCGCTGCAGGTGCTGGTGGGCGACGCCGAGGCGGTCCGGCATTTCGACTTCTCGCGTCCGATGGGGGTGAGTTCGCTGGTCAAGGAGGTCAATGAGCTGGCGCTGACGATGGAGGGCATGAAGCGCAATATCCGGCGCTTTCTCGACATCAGCCTGGCGGTGGCGGCCGAGAAGCGTTTCGAAGAGCTGCTGCCGCGCCTGCTCGGCGAAACCGTGTCGGCAGCCGATGCCGCCGGCGGGGTGCTGTATCTGGTCGAGGACAACCGGCTGGTACCGGCCGCGGCGCTCGAGGCCGATGGCACGCCACTGCCCGGCGCGGCGGCCAGCCAGGCACTCGACGGCGGCGCGCCCTTGCTCGGACGGGCGCTGGAAACCGGGATTGCGCTGGCTGGCCGGCTCGATCCCGAAGCGATCCGCGTTCTCGGCCTGCAGGCGGCGGTCGCCGCGACCGCGGCGGTCCATGCGATCGCGGTTCCGCTGCTCAATCGCGAGCGCCAGCAGGTCGGGGCGATGCTGCTGCTGCGCCGGGAGGAGAGCGACCGGGCGCGGCTGTCGTTCATCGAGGCCCTTTCCGGCTCCACCGCGCTGTCGCTCGAGAACAAAGCGCTGATCAATGCGCAGAAGGTGCTGTTCGAGTCCTTCATCCAGCTCATCGCCGGGGCGATCGATGCCAAGAGTCCGTATACCGGGGGCCATTGCGCTCGTGTTCCGGAACTGACCAAGATGCTCGCCCGCGCCGCGTGTGAGGTGGAGGACGGTGTCTTCGGTGACTTCCGGCTCGACGACGAGGAATGGGAAGCGGTGCATGTTGCCGCCTGGCTGCACGACTGCGGCAAGGTCACCACCCCGGAATACGTGGTGGACAAGGCGACCAAGCTCGAGACCCTGTACAACCGCATCCACGAGATCCGCATGCGCTTCGAGGTGCTCAAACGCGATGCCGAGATCGACTGCCTCGAGCGCATGCGCGCCGGCACCCCGGAGTCCGAGGCACGGGCGCGGCTGGCGCAGGAATGGGCGCAGCTCGACGAGGAGTTCGCCTTCGTCGCCCGCTGCAACGAGGGCGGCGAGTTCATGGCGCCGGCGCTGGTCGAGCGTCTCGGCGAAATTGCACAGCGCAGCTGGCTGCGCACCCTCGACGATCGCCTGGGCACGTCGTACGAGGAACGTCTGCGCATGGAGCGCGCACCGGCCCCGCCGCTGCCGGTGCGCGAGCGCCTGCTCGCCGACAAGCCCGAGCACCGGTTCGAGCGCAGCGCGCAGGAGCGCATCGAGCCCGACAACCGCTGGGGCTTCCGCATGGAGGTGCCGGAGCTGCTGTACAACAAGGGCGAGCTCTATAACCTGTCGGTGGCGCGCGGCACCCTGTCGGCCGAGGAGCGCTACAAGATCAACGAGCACATCGTGCAGACCCAGATCATGCTCGCCCAACTGCCCTTCCCCCGCCATCTGCGCGAGGTTCCCGAGATTGCCGGCAGCCACCACGAGAAGATGGACGGCACCGGTTACCCGAAGCGCCTGACCCGCGAGCAGATGAGCCCGGTGGCGCGGATGATGGCGATCGCCGACATCTTCGAGGCGCTGACCGCGGTGGATCGGCCGTACAAGCGCGGCAAAACCCTGACCGAGGCGATCGGGATCATGGCGCGGATGCGCGACGAGCAGCACATCGACCCCGACCTGTTCGAGCTCTTCCTGCGCAGCGGGGTGTATCGACAGTACGCGGACCGCTTCATGCAGCCCGCGCAGATCGACGAAGTACGGATCGACGACTACCTGCCGCAGCGCCATACCGTGGCCTGAGCCCGCCGTGGTGCGGCGGGTGCGCGCGACGCCGCCGGTTTGCCAAAAGGCGCGTGCTTTGCGATCATGGCGGCCAGTTTGCCGACGCGGGGACGGCCCCGTGCGCTTGATCGGTCGGCTTTCTTGCCGGGACGGCCCGGGTTCGAGGTGAGCCCGTCATGAAGTCTCCTGTAGTTGCGTTCCGGTCGTATGCGGCCTATCTTCGTCGCCTCTCGTCGTCCAGGTCCTCCGGTTTGTCCGCCCCTCATCCCAAGCTTCGCTCCTTCCGCGACCGCCTGCGCCAGATCGTGCTGTTCGAGATCGGCGGCCTGCTGCTGATCACGCCGCCATTCGCGTGGGCGAGCGGGGTGCCGCTGGCCGAATCGGTCGCGTTGCTGGCGGTGCTGGCACTGGTCGCCGCGATCTGGAATGGCAGCTTCAATACCGCGTTCGACTGGGTCGAGGGACGTGTCACCGGGCGCACTGCCGACCGCCGGCCGCTGCCGCTGCGGCTCGTGCATGCCTTGCTGTTCGAGGTCGGGCTGCTGCTCCTGACCCTGCCGGTCATCATGGCCTGGACCGGACTGGGGTGGGTCGAGGCGCTGGTGGCCGACATCGGTCTTGCGCTCGCCTATACCGTCTATGCGCTGCTGTTCAACATCGGCTACGACCGGCTGTTTCCGATTGCCCCCCAGCGCTACCCGATCGCGCTCGACAAACCCTGATGAGCCGGAATCCTGTCATGCCGCACTGTATCGAGGACGCCGACCTGTCGGCGCTGAACACCTTTCGCCTGCCCGCGCGGGCAGCGCGCCTGCTCAGGCTGAGGTCGATCGATGCGGTGCGTAGCCTGGTCGCCGATCGCTCCCGGATCGAAGCCCCCCGGCTGGTGCTCGGCGGCGGCAGCAACCTGATCCTCAACGGCGATTTCGCCGGCACCGTGCTCAAGATGGAGATCGCCGGCCGCCGGCTGCTGCGCGAGGACGACGAGGTGCGCATCGTCGAGGCCGGTGCCGGCGAGAACTGGCACGACTTCGTGCGGTGGACGCTGGCGCAGGACTGGCCGGGGCTGGAGAACCTGTCGCTGATCCCGGGCACGGTCGGTGCCGCGCCGATTCAGAACATCGGCGCCTACGGGCTGGAGATGGCCGAACGCTTCGACTCGCTCGACGCGGTCGATCTCGACGACGGCAGCGAGCGCGTGTTTGATGCGCCGGCCTGCCGCTTCGGCTACCGCGACAGCGTATTCAAGCAGCAGCCCGACCGCTGGCTGGTGACCCGGGTGCGCTTTCGCCTGCCGCGGGCGTGGCAGCCGCTGACCCGCTACGCGGACGTGGCGCGCGAACTGGCGGCCCAAGGCCGCGCGCACCCGAGCGCGCTCGACGTCTCCGACGCAGTGATTGCAATCCGCCGGCGCAAGCTGCCGGATCCGGCCGAGATCGGCAATGCCGGCAGCTTTTTCAAGAATCCGGTGGTGGATGCCGCCGCCTGCGCGCGTCTGCTCGCCGCCCATCCTGCCTTGCCACATTATCCGCAAGCCGACGGCAGCGAAAAGCTCGCCGCCGGCTGGTTGATCGAGCAGGCCGGGTGGAAGGGACGCGATCTCGGTCCGGTCGGCTGCTACGAGCGCCAGGCGCTGGTGCTGGTCAATCGCGGCGGCGCCACCGGCGCCGACGTGCAGCGGATCGCCCGCCGCATCCAGTCCGATGTCCAGGCTCGCTTCGAGCTGATGCTGGAGCCCGAGCCGGTTTTCGTGTGAGGAGCGGAATCGGCTGCGATTCCCGGCGCCGGACCGTCGTCGACAGCGGAAAGATTTGTCTCACAAGTTTGTCGCATCCCTCGGTTAAGATCGAAGGCTACCGTCATGACGCACTCATCGAGCAATGGCAACCTACGCAATTGGTGATATCCAGGGCTGTTACGACCCGCTCCGGCGACTGCTGGAGCGGGTGGCGTTCGACCCGGTTGCGGATCGCCTGTGGATCGTGGGCGATCTGGTCAATCGTGGCCCGGCGTCGCTCAATGTGCTGCGCTTCGTGCGTGACCTGGGTGACACGGCCACCGTCATCCTCGGCAACCACGACCTCTACCTGCTGATGGTCGCTGCCGGGTACCGGCATCGCGATCGGGACGACACCCTGTTTCAGGTGCTCGAGGCCCCCGATCGCGATGATCTGCTGCACTGGCTGGCGCAGCGTCCGCTGATGCACGTGGAGGGCGACTACGCGGTGGTCCATGCCGGGCTGCTGCCGCAATGGACGATCTCGAAGGCGCTGGCGCTGGCGGGCGAAGTCAGCACCGTACTGTGCGGGCCGGATGCAAGAAAATTCCTCCTTCATCTCGCCGGTGACCGTCCCGACCGGTGGAGCGAGGATCTGACCGGCTGGGACCGGCTGCGGGTCATCGTCAACGCGCTCACCCGGATGCGCTTCTGTACCCCGACCGGGCGCATGGCGCTGCGCGCGAAAGGTGCGGCGCACAAGGGGCCGCCAGGGACGCGGCCATGGTTTGCCGTGCCCGACCGGTTCAATCGCACCCATACGATCGTCTGTGGTCATTGGTCGGCACTCGGCTTCTACCGCACCGATGGGCTGATCGCACTCGATTCCGGTTGCGTATGGGGCGGCAAGCTCACTGCGTTCCGTCTCGAAGATGGTGAGGTGTTTCAGGTCCAGTCCTGAGTACTGCAATGTCGCCTGCCGGATCCGGACAGGTCTGGTCCCGGCGCGCGGTTCGATCAAGCATCGCCGTTCTTCTGCCTTGCTCGTGGAATCAAGGCCTCAGCCCGTACCGGCGTGCGCCATGCCCGGGTCGGAACTGCCCGCCGCCTGCCCGGCCTGGCCTTCATGTGGCGCCTGCGGCTGCGCACCGAGTCGCGCGGCGATCAGGTCGCGGGTGAATTGCGCCAGTTCGCGGCGACGACTGGCGGTCGTGGTCGGCACGGGCGTGCTCGTCGCAATGCGCGCGATCAGCTCACGGTGGGCAAGGATGTTGGCCAGGCATTCACCCAGGCTGAGGTCGCCATCGTAGGCCGGGCCGCGGCTCGGGCTGCCATCGGCGGCATGGTAGGACAGGGCCAGCGCCTGCAGCGGACGTTCGGCTTCGATCGCCGGCTGCAGCAGCGCGGCGTGGAAATGCAGCACTTGGCTGCCGTCGGTGGTGGTGCCTTCGGGGAACACCGCGACGTTGCGACCGGCATCGAGCAGCGCGGCGATCTCGGCATTGACGATCTTCGCGTGGCCGCGGCTGCCGCGGCGCAGGAACACGGTTTCGCTTCTCGCCGCGAGCCAGCCGATCACCGGCCAGCCACGCACCTCGGCCTTGGAGATGAAGGCGGACGGCGCCAAGGCATTGATCACGAAGATGTCGAGCCAGGAGATGTGATTGGCCACCAGCATGCAGCCGGGCGCGATCGCCACGCCCTCGGTCTGCAGGCGGACGCCGAGCACGGCGAGCAACCGGCGCGACCAGCGTTGTCGCAGCCGAAGGCGGGTGGCCGGGCCAACGAGCGGATAGATCAGCGCAATGCTCAGGATGCCATGCACGACATGGAGGGCGAGGCCGAAACGGCGCCAGCCACGCTGCAGCAAGCGGCTGGCGGCGTGGCCGGTCGGGGTGCGCGGTGCGCTGGCGATCTCGGGGTTCAGTCCTTGCGTCCCAGGAAGTGTTTGGCGTATTTGTCGGAAACCCGGTTCATCGGAATCAGCAGCGGCAGGTCGGCGGTGTTGAAGTCGGGATCCCACGCGGGTTCACCGCAGATCCACGCCCCGGCGCGCAGGTAGCCCTTGATCAGCGGTGGGGCTTCCGCCGGCAGGTCAGTGCGCAGCATGTCGAGTGGCAAGGGACAGCGCGGGAACACGTGGTACTCAAGCGGCGCAGCGTGCATTTCACGCAGGCGATTATACAGACTGGCGGCCAGGTGCCCGCCGTCGGCCATGCTCACCGAGGCGCAGCCGATCAGGTAGCCGTAGCCGTTCTCGCGCATGTAGCGGGCGATTCCCGACCACAACAGGGTGATCACCGCGCCGTTGCGGTAGTCGGCATCGATGCACGAGCGGCCGATCTCGACGATCTGGCTGCGCAGGTGCTGCAGGCGGGTGAGGTCGAACTCGTTCTCCGAGTAGTAGCCACCGACCTTGCGCGCCGCCGACGGCGACAGGATGCGATAGGTGCCGACGATGCGGCCGGCGTCCTCGTCGCGCACGATCAGGTGCTCGCAGAAGGGATCGTAGATGTCGCGATCCACGCCGGGGGTACGGGTGGGGAGGCGGGCGCCCATTTCTTCTGCGAACACCCGATAGCGCAGCTTCTGCGCCTCGAGGATCTCGGTTTCGCAGGCAGCGAGGCCGACGTGGAGGTTGCGCCCGGGGCGGGTGGAAACTTGCTGGCGGGTCTGGAGCATGGCGTGCATCCCTGTCCGTTGTCGATGACGCCATTCTCGAAAGCCTGCGTTGCGGCACGGTGACGCGCTGGTTACGATCCGATGACCGATCGGGGTTCAACGCCGGAGATCCCCCGAGCGCAGCGGTCGGTGCCGGTGTGGACGACCGCAAAAGGGCACGCCGGACCGCGCACCGGCAGGTAGCCGACGGGGGCGCGACTCGATCGCGCATCCATTTGATTTCCCTCCCGGGACCAGTGCTTTTCAGCGTTATGCCGAAGCTTGTCCGAGGGGTTAGAATCGTCGGCTTTCCCGCACAGTTTTCCGGAGCGTCGTTATGCCCCAGTATCGTTCCCGTACTTCCACTGCCGGCCGCAACATGGCGGGCGCCCGCGCGTTGTGGCGCGCCACCGGCATGAAGGACGGCGATTTCGAAAAGCCGATCATCGCCATCTCCAACAGCTTCACCCAGTTCGTGCCTGGTCATGTGCACCTGAAGGATCTCGGTCAGCTGGTGGCGCGCGAGATCGAAAAGGCCGGCGGGGTGGCCAAGGAGTTCAACACCATCGCGGTCGACGACGGCATCGCCATGGGCCATGGCGGCATGCTCTACTCGCTGCCCTCGCGCGAGCTGATCGCCGACAGCGTCGAATACATGTGCAACGCCCACACCGCCGATGCGCTGGTGTGCATCTCCAACTGCGACAAGATCACCCCGGGCATGCTGATGGCTGCCCTCCGCCTCAACATCCCGACCATCTTCGTGTCCGGCGGCCCGATGGAGGCAGGCAAGGTCAAGTGGGAGGCCAAGGTGATCTCGCTCGATCTGGTCGACGCGATGGTCAAGGCCGCCGACAAGAGCTGTTCGGACGAAGAGGTCGACGCCATCGAGCGTTCCGCTTGCCCCACCTGTGGTTCGTGTTCCGGCATGTTCACCGCCAATTCGATGAACTGCCTCACCGAAGCGCTCGGCCTGTCCTTGCCCGGCAACGGCACCACGCTGGCCACCCACGCCGATCGCGAAAAACTGTTCAAGGAAGCCGGGCGCCGTATCGTCGACCTGGCCAAACGCTATTACGAACATGATGACGAATCGGTGCTGCCGCGCTCGATCGCCAGCTTCAAGGCGTTTGAAAACGCGATCAGCCTCGACGTGGCGATGGGCGGCTCGACCAATACCGTGCTCCATCTGCTGGCCGCCGCCAGCGAGGCCAAGGTGGATTTCACGATGAAGGACATCGACCACATCTCGCGCCGCGTGCCCTGCCTGTGCAAGGTGGCGCCGGCGATTGCCGACGTGCACGTCGAGGACGTCCATCGTGCCGGCGGCATCATGAGCATTCTCGGCGAGCTCGACCGCGCCGGTCTGCTCCATCGCGATGTGCCGACCGTGCACAGCAAGACCATGGGCGAGGCCCTGGCGCGCTGGGACATCATGCAGGCCCACGACAAGTCGGTGTTCGACTTCTTCCTCGCCGCCCCCGGCGGGGTGCCGACCCAGGTCGCGTTCAGCCAGGACCGGCGCTGGAACGAGCTCGACATGGACCGCGCGCACGGCGTGATCCGCAACAAGGAGAACGCCTTCAGCCAGGACGGGGGCCTGGCGGTGCTCTACGGCAACATCGCCGAGAAGGGCTGCATCGTGAAGACCGCGGGGGTCGACGAGTCGATCTGGAAGTTCACCGGCACGGCGCGGGTGTTCGAGAGCCAGGAGGACGCGGTCGATGGCATCCTCGACGAGACCGTGCAGGCCGGTGACGTGGTCATCATCCGCTACGAAGGCCCCAAGGGCGGCCCCGGCATGCAGGAGATGCTGTATCCGACCTCTTACCTGAAGAGCCGAGGGCTCGGCAAGGAGTGCGCGCTGCTCACCGACGGGCGTTTCTCCGGTGGCACCTCCGGCCTGTCGATCGGCCACGCCTCACCGGAGGCGGCCTGCGGGGGCGCGATCGCGCTGGTCGAGGACGGTGACACAATCGAAATCGACATCCCGAACCGCCGCATCCACCTTGCCATCGGCGACGACGAGCTCGCTCGTCGGCGTGCCGCGATGGAGGCCAAGGGGGCCGCGGCATGGAAGCCGGTCAAGCGCGAGCGGGTCGTCTCGGCCGCACTACAAGCCTACGCGGCGCTTACCACCTCGGCCGATACCGGGGCGGTGCGTGACGTGACTCAAGTTCAGCGCTGAACGCCCGCACCACCGGGCTCAGTGGGCCCGGTTGTACGAGCCATACGGCTTTATTGACCGCTTCATTCTCCCCCCGCTACCATCGCCGCCATGGACGCAGAACTTACCCGCCTCGAAGCCCAGCTCGAGCAGCTCATCAGCCAGTACGCCGGATTGAAGGGCGAGAACCGCGAGCTGCGCTTGCGGGTCGCGCGGCTCGAAGCCGAAAACCATCAGTTGGCGGCCAAGGTGCAACTGGCTACCGAAAAACTCGAAGCCGTGCTCGCCAAGTTGCCGGAAGCCTGAGGAAGACCGTATGGAATCTCTGGATATCATGTTGCTGGGCAAGGAGTACCGCGTGTCCTGCACGCCCGAGAACAAGGACGGATTGCTCGCCGCGGTGGCTTATGTCGATGGCAAGCTGCATGAGCTGGCGGGAAAAACCAGCTCCTCGGGCGAAAAACTGGCCGTGATGACGGCGCTCAATATCGCGCACGAATTTCTTCAGCATCAGCGTGGAAACGGGTTTGACATGCCGGTCGTGAAGCGTAGAATCGGACTCATGCAAGCACGCCTCGACGGGGTCCTGGCCCAGCAGGACAAGCTCTTTTGAGCTTGGAAAAGGCGTGCAAAATCAATCCCCTGCCGTGTTCGACGAAGTCGTTAATTCCTTGAACCAATAGTCGAGAGACTTGGTTGCCGACCATAGATGCCGCTGGTGTGCATGCCCCTCGCCGGGTGAGCCTGAAGCGGAAGGAAAGTGACCTCCCTGAACCCTGCGTTCAGGATATTCGGCGGAGACGGCACTGGCGGGGGACCTCACAAAATGCGCAGCTTACGCTGCGCATTTTTTTGCCATTCAGTATGCGCCGGGCCGCCCCAAGCGTACTGAAGCCCCCGTGGGGGGTGAGGCAGGGGTTTCGCGGCGCATTGCGCCGTGCCTGCCGAACGGGTCGGTTGTGCACAGCCGGCCCTTCTCGAACGCAGTGAGCGTGGGGGTTGTTTCATCCTAGCCCGAGGCTTGGTGCGCCTGACGGCGACGCCACAGTTGAAGGCCGAAGAACAACACGGCTGCACCGACTCCGATCTCGTCGGTGATCGGTAGCGCCGCGACCAGGAAGATCGCTGCGACCAAAGCCCAGATCCGCTCCGGCCAGCTCACCGGCTGCCACAGGTAGCCCACCGAAGCCACACCCCACAGTCCGATCGCGAGCAGCGCCTTGAACACGATCCACACCACGGCCAGCCAGGTCGGATCGCCCTGCAGCATCAGTTCCGGGGCATAGACCGCCATGTAGGGAATGATGAAGCCGGCCATCGCCACCCTCACCGCCTGCACCCCGATCTTCATGCCCGATACGCCGGCAATCGGCGCCGCCGCGAAGGCAGCCAGCGCCACCGGCGGCGTGAGATCGGCAAGGATGCCGAAGTAGAACACGAACATGTGGCTGACGATCAGTGGCACGCCGAGTTCGAGCAGGGCGGGGGCCGCGAGCGCCGAGGTGATGATGTAGTTCGGAATGGTCGGGATGCCCATGCCCAGCAGCAGGCACACCAGCATGGTGAGCACCAGCGACAGCAGCATGTTGTTCTCGCCTAGCGCGATCACCAGGTTGGCGAAGGAGGTGGCGGCGCCGGTCAGGGTCAGCACACCGATGATGACGCCGACCAGCGCGCAGGCCACCCCCACCGGCAATGCATGACGCGCGCCGTCGGCCAGTGCATTGACCGCCAGTCGCAGCGTCTCGCGACCGCCATGAACGAAGGCGCAGCCAATCGCGAGCACGGTGATGAGAACGAAGAAGGCGTCGATGCCCCACTTCAGGAAGCCGGCACAGGCCACCCCGAGCGCGACCCAGAACGCCACCCGCAGCGCCATGCCCTGCAGGCGCAACGCGATCGCCGCGCCGAGGATCAGCACCGCGGTCAGGGCCAGGCCGACCGTGCCGGAAAAGAGCGGGGTGTAGCCGGAGAACAGCAGCCACACCAGGATGCCCAGCGGCAGCAGCAGGTACCAGCTACGGCGGACGGCCGCCCAGGCGTCGGGACATTCGCTTTTCGCCATGCCGTGCAGGCCGGCGCGGCCGGCCTCGAGATGGACCATCCAGAACGCGGTGACGAAGTAGAGCAGGGCCGGGATGATCGCTGCGGTGACGATTTCCACGTAGGCGACGCCGATGGTTTCGGCCATGATGAACGCCACCGCACCCATCACCGGCGGCATGATCTGCCCGCCCATGCTGGACGTCGCCTCGACGCCGCCGGCGAATTCGGGGCGGTAGCCGAAACGCTTCATCAGCGGAATGGTGAACTGACCGGTGGTAACCACATTGGCCACGCCCGAGCCATTGATCGTGCCCATCAGCCCCGACGAGATCACCGAGACCTTGGCCGGGCCGCCGCGGGTATGGCCGACAGTGCCGAGCGCGAAATCGGTGAACAGCCGGATCATGCCGGCCTGCTCGAGGAAGGCGCCGAACAGAATGAACAGGAAGATGTAGGTCGAGCTCACGTAGGTCGGCACCCCGTAGATGCCCTCGGTGCCGAAGCTCAGGTGTTCGATCAGTTGCGAGAAGTCGTATCCGCGGTGGCCGAGGTCCCCCGGCAGGTGCTGGCCGAAGGCGGCATAGGCGAAGAAGCCCAGGCAGATGAGCGGCAGCGCGGGCCCCATCATGCGCCGCGCCGCCTCGAACACCAGGGCCAGGGTGATGGTGCCGACCACGAGGTCGGCGGTGGTCGGGTCTCCCGCGCGTTGAATCAGCTCGGCCTCGAACAGCGGGTGGTAGAAGGCCAGTGCAAACCCGGTAATGCCGACCAGCCAGGCCAGCGCCGGCACGCTGCGCCCGCGTGGCAGCCACACCGGGAACGAGGCGAAGGTCATCAGCAGCAGGAAGCCGACATGGACCGCCCGCACCACCTGGGAGGAGAACGGGTGGTAGGCGGCAACGACGATCTGATAGGCCGAAAAGGCAACCGCGATCAGGAACAGCGCACGGCCCTGCAGGCCCTTGTCGCGTTCCCAGCCGAAAGGGGTGAGTGGCGTGGGTTCGGCCATGTAGACTCCGGGCAGAGTGCCCATTCCCGCCCTGCCGGCGGGAATGGGCGGGGGGATCAGATCGGCCGCGTTGCGCTTACTTGAGGATGCCGGCTTCGCGGTAGTACTTTTCCGCACCCGGATGCAGCGGTATCGGCATGCCGGCAATCGCCTCTTTGGGCACGATCCCCTTGGCTGCGGCATGGGCGGAGACGAGCTGGTCGAGGTTATCGAACATCGATTTGGTCATCGCGTATACGGTGTCGTCCGACACGCCCGAATGGGTGATCAGCATGTTGCGGATCCGTGCCGTGGGGACATCCGCGGTCTGGCCCTGGTAGGTGTTGGCCGGAATCACGCCGGCCTCATACGCTGGATCGCCGACTTTGGTCACCACGTCGGCGGGCACCGGGACGACCACGATGTTGAGCGCGTTCGCCAGGTCGCGCAGCGAAGCCACGCCGAGACCGGCCGATTGCAGGGTGGCATCGAGCTGGCGGTTCTTGATCAGCTCGACCGATTCGCCGAAGGGCAGGTACTCCACCTTGCCGAGATCGGCGTAGCCCATGCCGGCGCCCTTGAAGATTGCGCGCGCGTTGAGTTCGGTGCCCGAGCGCGCCGCACCCACCGATACCCGCTTGCCCTTCAGGTCGGCCAGGGTTCGAATCCCGGAATCGGCCGCCGCCACGATCTGGATATAGTTGGGGTAGATCGCCGCCACCCCGCGCAGCTTGCCGAGCTTGGTCTTGAAGCCGGCGTCCTCGACCCCCTTCCAGGCATCGGACACCGCGTCGCCGAGCGAGAACGCGATCTCGCCGCGCCCGGCCTGCAGCAGATTCAGGTTTTCCGCACTGGCCTTGGTGGCCTGCACGCTGACCTTGGCAGCGGGCAAGGCCTTGCCAAAGACCTGCGACAGTGCGACGCCGAGGGGGTAGTACACGCCGCTGGTGCCGCCGGTCAGTACGTTGATGAACTGCTGCTGCGCCTGGGCCGTGCCGACCGTGGCGGCAAGCATCATGCCGGCCGTCAGGCCGAGAGTGCGGATCAGTCTCATCGAGGGTCTCCTGCCTTTGCTTGTGGATTCATCCGGGACCTGCAGTCGAGGCCATCCGATCTGCGGTCCCGCTGTTTGCGACCCCTGCAATGTGCCTCCTCCCCTGCGTTCTGCCTATCCGTGTTTGCCCGAACATGTGATCCGGATGTTGCGGTGCAGGATCTTTACACCATCTTTACATCCGCCCCCCTAGCATCCGCAGCCTTTCCTCTGTTTGCCGGTGGGCATGCGTGCACACCGGTCCGATCGGATGCGCAGTTACTTTCCTGTTATCAGTGCGTTCGGCCTGGTGCTGATGCTATTCGGCCTGGTGATGGGTTTTCCGCTGCTGGTGTCCCTCTTTCTCGACGACGGAGCGACCGAGGCCTACGACCTGGCCATCGTGGTCACCGTCGCCGCCGGCCTGCTGTCCTGGTTGCTCACCCACCACCACCGACGCGACCTGCGCGTGCACGACGGCTTTCTGCTGGTGGCCGCGACCTGGGTCGTGGTCCCCGTGTTCGGCGCCTTGCCGCTGCTGTTCTTCATGCCCGAGCTGTCATTCACCGATGCCTACTTCGAGGCGGCATCAGGCCTTACCACCACCGGTGCGACCGTGCTCACCGGCCTCGACGCGATGCCGATCTCGATCAACCTGTGGCGTACCTTCATGCACTGGATCGGCGGCATGGGCGTCATCGTGCTGATGGTCGCGGTGCTGCCCTTGCTCGGCATCGGCGGCCGCCAGGTGTTCAAGGCCGAGGCCCCGGGGCCGATGAAGGAGTCCAGCCTGACGCCGCGGATTACCGAGACTGCGAAGGGGCTGTGGACGGTCTACGTACTGCTGACCATCGCCTGTGGGTTCTCGTTGTGGTGGGCCGGGCTCGATCCGTGGGAGGCGGTGATCCACTCCTTCACGGTGATGGGACTGGGCGGGTTCTCGACCAAGGATGCCAGTCTCGGGTATTTCAACAGCGTCCCGGTCGAAGTGGTCACCATGGGATTCGCGCTGCTGGCAGGGTTCAACTACGCGACCCACTATCTCGCGTTTGCCCGCCGCAGCTTTCGGGCCTATGCCGAAGACCCCGAGATTCCCTGGCTCCTGGTGGTGCTGATCGCGACCATCGCCTTTCTGACCTTGTATCTGATGCGTTTCAACGCGCACGAGGACGGACTTACCACCCTGCGCTACGTCTCGTTCCATGCGGTTTCGCTGGCAACCTCGCTCGGTCTTGCCACCTACGACTACACCCTGTGGCCGCTGTTCGCGCAGGTCTGGATCCTGTTCCTGGGCAGCTTTGCCGCGTGCTCGGGCTCCACTGGAGGCGGGATCAAGATGATGCGCGCGATCATCCTGTACAAGCAGGTGTATCGCGAGGTGTTGCGCTCCCTGCACCCCAATGCGGTGCTGCCGGTCAGGCTCGGGCGCCAGCCCGTGTCGGAGAGCGTTTTGCTGGCGGTGCTGACGTTCAGCTTCATGTACATGGTGTGTCTGGTTGCGCTGACCCTGATCCTGTCGGCCACCGGGCTCGATCTGCTCACCGCGTTCTCGGCGGTGGTGGCCTGCGTCAACAACACCGGCCCCGGGCTGGGCGCGGTGGGGCCGGCCGACAATTACCAGGGATTGAGCGATTTCCAGACCTGGGTCCTGAGCTTCGGCATGATCCTCGGCCGGCTCGAGATCTTCACCCTGCTGGTGGTGATGACCCCGGCCTTCTGGCGCCGCTGAGCGCACCGCTACAGCTCCAGCCGGTATCCCACCCCGGACTCGGTCAGGATGTGGACGGGAAAGCCGGGATTGGCTTCCAGCTTGCGTCTCAGCCCACTCATATAGACCCGCAGGTAATGATTGTGCTCGACGTGGTTCGGTCCCCATACCGTGGTGAGCAACTGGCGGTGGGTGAGGACGCGACCGGCGTGGGTAAGCAGATGAGCGAGGAGTTTGAATTCGATCGGGGTCAGGTGCACCGGCGCACCCCCCCGGGTGACACTGCGGCGGGCGAGATCCACCTCGATGTCGCCGAAGCTGATGCGCGCGGATCCCTCTGCCGGACGCAGCGTGCGCCGCAGCAGGGCGCGCACCCTGGCTTGCAATTCGGCGATGCCGAAGGGCTTGGTGAGGTAGTCGTCGGCGCCGCCATCGAGTGCGGCGACCTTGTCGTGCTCGTCGCTGCGCGCGGACAGGATCAACACCGGAATGCTCGACCATGTGCGCAGCGCGCTGAGTACGGTCAATCCGTCGTCATCGGGCAGGCCGAGATCGAGGATGAGCAGGTCGGGCTTGCGCGCGGCCATCTCGATGCCGGCCCGCTCGGCGGTGCCGGCCTCGATCACCGAACAGCCCGCCGCTTCGAGCGCGGTGCGCACGAAGCGGCGGATGCCGGGCTCATCCTCGACGATCACCACGATCGGAGCCGGTGTGTTGGGTTCTCTCATGATTCGTGCTCCGGGAACTGTGGCGGTGGCGTGAGCGGCAAGCGGAGGGTGAACCGGGCCCCGCCGCCCTCCGGCCTGCCGGTCTGGAGCTGGCCGCCATGTGCTTCGGCGATCGCACGCACGATCGCCAGCCCCAGGCCGGTGCCCGCCGGCTGCGCGTCGCCCTGCGACAGGCCGGGGCCGTTGTCGCTCACGCTGAGCTCCAGCGTGTCGGCGTGCGCGCTTGCGCCGATCCCGATGCAGCCGCCGGCCGGCGTATGGCGCGCGGCATTTTCCAGCAGGTTGCACAGCACGCGTTCCATCAGGACCGGGTCGAGCTCGACCAGGGGCAGGGTGTCGGGCAGCTCGATACGTACGCGATGCATGGTCAGCAGGCTGGCTCGCGCCTGCAGTGCCGCACCGACCACTTCTTCGAGCGGCAGCCATGTCCGGCGCAGGGTGATGGCGCCGGACTGGAGGCGGACCAGATCGAGCAGGTCGCGTGCGAGCGCGTGGGTGCGCAAGGCCTCTGCGCGTATCGCCTCGGCCACTTCGGCTTGTGCCGGCGGCAACGGCGGACCGGCCAAGGGCAGCGATTCGGCCAGCCCGGCGAGGGCGGTCAAGGGAGTGCGCAGGTCGTGCGACAGGGTGGCAAGCAGGGCACTGCGCATGCGTTCGGCCTCGATCTCGATCCGGCTGCGTTCGGCCTCGGCAAGGTACTGTACCCGTTCGAGCGCGGTGGCGAACAGGGTGGCGTAGGTTTCACGCAGGGATTCGGACGCCGCCGTGCCCGGCTGCGGCGGCAGGGTGCGCGTACGGATGGCCTCGATGTGCTCGGCACTGACCGCCGCCGACAAGGCTTGTGCCGTGTGGTAGAGCTGGCGCGCTTCGCGTTCGCGCGCTTCGGCGACGTCGCGCTGGCGTCGCAGACGTGCGGCCAGTTCGGCGGTGGTGAGTGCGACCGCGAGCAGTACGGTCAAGGTCAGCAGGTACTGGATATCGCCAACCGCAAAGGTGAAATGGGGGTGCACGAAGAAAAAATCGAACAGGGCCACCGACAGGAAGGCGGCCAGTACCGCCGGACCGCGCCCCAGCCGGACAGCGGCGAGCATCACCACCAGCGGGAACAGCATGGCGATATTGGCCAGATCGAACTGACCCAGCAGCGGTGCGCCGACGCCCGCCACCGCGCCGACCGCGGCGGCTGCCAGCACGTAACTGCGCCACGGTCGCGGGGGGCTGGACGGGGCGGGGGGCGGCTGCGTGTTCATGGGTGGACTTTACCGCGCGCAGTACCGTTCGGGTCCGGGGCGGGCTGCGGATCGCAGTCGCTCCATGTTACGGCGGTGGGGTTACGGCGTTGGGCGGGATGGGCGGCAGAGTTCCCCCGTCCGGTGATCCTGCGCCCCGGCCTTGCGTTGGCTCGCCGAACTGGCCACCATTCCGCCTTTGCCGTGGCGGCGGTCGCCACGGTGCGCCGGGATGTCGGGAACAATGGAATTCGATCTATGGTGGTTGGCCTATGTGGCGCTCGGCGGCGTGGTCGGCTTCTTTGCCGGGCTCCTCGGGGTGGGCGGCGGCGGCATCATGGTGCCGATGCTGACCACCTTTTTCCTCGCCCAGGGCTTTGCCCACGAGCAGGTGGTGCATCTGGCGCTCGGCACCTCGATGGCCACCATCGTGCTGACCTCGGTGGCGAGCCTGCGCGCCCATCACGCGCGCGGCGCGGTGCGCTGGGACATCGTGCGGGGACTCACGCCGGGCATCCTGCTCGGCACCTTCGGCGGCACCTTCATTGCATCGCGGGTGGATACCGTGCCGCTGGCGATCTTCTTCGCCTGCTTCATGGCCTACGTGGCGTTCCAGATGCTGCTCAACGTCAAACCCAAGCCCTCGCGCGAGCTGCCCGGCACGGGCGGCATGACCGCGACCGGGCTGGGGATCGGGGGGGTGTCCGCACTGGTGGCGATCGGCGGGGGGTCGTTGTCGGTGCCGTTCATGACCTGGTGCAACGTCAAGGTGCAGCACGCGATCGGCACCTCGGCCGCGATCGGCTTGCCGATCGCGGTGGCAGGAACGGTGGGCTACCTGATCAACGGCTGGGGCGCGCCGGGCACGCCGCCACAGACCCTGGGCTACATCTACCTGCCCGCATTGGTGCTGGTCGGCGTGGTCAGCATCTTCGTCGCGCCCTATGGCGCCGTCCTGGCACATCGCCTGCCGGTGGCCATGCTCAAGAAGGTGTTCGCCGGGGTGCTGGTGCTGCTGTCCTTGAAGATGCTCTACAGTCTGTTCGGTTGATCCGGCCTCATGGCTTCGGGCCGCGGAAACTCCACCACGGCAGCACCTGCCGCATGGACAGGACGTCGCCCGATTGTGCCGGCTGGTAGCCGGGCAGGCTTCCCAGCTGGCGCTGCCAGGCGCCATCGCGCAGCAACTGCAGCAGAGCCCCGACTGCTGGCTCGTCCAGTGCCGACTTCAGGCAGGCAAGGTGATAGCGTTCTTCCGCGAGCGGCACGAAGCTCAGCCCGCGGGCCAGTGCGGTGGCCTTGATTCCGAGCCCGGCGTCCGCTGCGCCCGAGGCGACTGCCTGCGCGACGGCCGCGTGCGAGGGTTCGGCGTGCTGGTAGCCGCGGATGGATTCCGGCGCGACGCCGGCCCGCGCCAGCAGTTCATCGAGCAATACCCGGGTTCCTGTGCCCAGTGCGCGGTTGGCAAAGCGGGCACCGCTCCGGCTCACATCGGCCAGGGCATGGAGTCCGCGCGGATTCCCCGGCGCCACGATCAGGCCCTGGGTGCGGCGCGCGAAACCGATGAGTTTGTGCTTGCCCGGACGCAGCAGCGGCTTGTAGGTACGCTGGGTCAGGCTGCCGTTGCCCGCACCGTGCAGGGTGTGGAAACCGGCCATCAGGCAGCGCCCCTCGTTGAGCGCGCGTATCGCGTCGACGCTGCCGCTGTAGCGGATATCCAGGTGCAGGCGATGCGCCGGCTGGCGGGCGTGTTCCTGCAGCGCGGCCAGGGCCTCGTCATGGCTGGCGTGCATGGTCAGCACATGCACGCGGTCGTCGAACACCACGGCATACGCGCGTTCGAGGTCGGCGCGCAGCGCCTCGATCTGCGGCAGCAGCCGCGCCTGGGCCTGACGTTCGGCCCACATCAGTTTGGTGCCGAATTCGGTCAGGCGGGCGGCCTGGCCCTTTTCCCACACGACGAGGCTTTGACCGAGGATCGCGTCCCAGCGTTTGAGCTCACCCCAGACGTGGCGATAGGAGAACTGCAGCTTCTTGGCCGCACCCGATATCGAGCCGTTCTCGGCCACCGCCTGCAGCAGGTCGATCAGCGGGTTGCGGATGCTCGCCGGGCTGGCGTCGTCACCGAGGGTGTAGTGAAAGTGGATCCTATGCATGGCCATTCATATTGATGGAAGTCCCGCGGGCACTTACGTTACCGGAAATCGAGAGAAACCGCCGCTGGCGGTAATCATCGCCCAACCCGTGGAGGTCGCATGAAACTGTCCGACATCATTTCCGCTCCTTTCCCCAGGCTCTGTGTGCTCGCCGTACTGCTGTCGGCGGCGTCGATTGCATCGGCCCAATCCATCGTGATGGCATCGACCACGTCCACCGAGCAGTCGGGGCTGTTCGCCCATCTGCTGCCTGCGTTCACCGCGGCCAGCGGCGTCGAGGTCAAGGTGGTCGCGCTCGGCACCGGGCAGGCACTCGACAGCGGACGACGCGGCGATGCCGATGTGCTGTTCGTCCATGATGCGGCGGCCGAGGAGCGCTTCGTCGCCGAAGGCTACGGGGTCAGGCGCTATCCGGTGATGTACAACGATTTCGTGCTGATCGGGCCGGAGGCGGATCCGGTCGGGTTGCGCGGCACCGATGTGGTCGGCGCCCTGAAGAAGCTCGCCGCAGCCAACGCGAGCTTCATCTCCCGCGGCGACAAGAGTGGCACCCATGCAGCCGAGCTGCGTTACTGGAAGGCCGCCGGGGGAGAAACGGACAAGGGTTCCGGCTACAAGGAATGCGGCTGTGGCATGGGGCCGGCGCTCAACATGGCAGCCTCGTCCGGTGCCTATGTGCTGGCCGATCGCGGCACCTGGCTCAACTTCAGGAACCGGGCCGACCTCAAGGTGCTGGTCGAAGGGGACAAACGTCTGTTCAACCAGTACGGGGTGATGGTGGTGAATCCGGCGCGACACCCTCACGTGAAGGCCGCTGACGCGCAGAAGTTCGTCGATTGGGTGATCTCGCCGGCCGGTCAGCAGACCATCGCCGGTTACACGATCGGCGGCGAGCAATTGTTCTTTCCCAACGCCGACAAGTAATCGCGGGCCGGTGCCGGCGAACCGTTCCGCACCCCGAGCCTGAGCGGCTCGGGCGCGTTATCATCGGGGTCCGTTTCCCCGAATTGTGTTCGCCATCATGATCGACGTCCGTATCGTCCCCGTCACCCCGTTTGAACAGAACTGCAGCCTCATCTGGTGCGACAAGACCCGCAAGGCGGCGGTGGTGGACCCGGGCGGCGATCTCGACCGCATCCTGGCCGCGGCGGAAAAGCTCGGGGTCACGATCGAGAAGATCCTGCTGACCCACGGCCATATCGATCACGCCGGTGGAACCGCGAAGCTGGCGCGCGAGCTCGGGGTGCCGATCGAGGGACCGCAGGAGGAAGACCGGTTCTGGATCGACGGCATGCCGCAGCAGAGCAAGATGTTCGGTTTCCCCGAGGTGGAGTCGTTCACCCCGGACCGCTGGCTGCACGACGGCGACACGGTCACGGTGGGCGAGGAGACGCTGCAGGTGATCCACACCCCGGGTCATACCCCGGGCCACGTCGTGTTCTTTCATCCCGGTGCGCGCCTGGCCATCGTCGGCGACGTGCTGTTCGCCGGTTCCATCGGGCGCACCGATTTCCCGCGCGGCGATCACAAGACGCTGATCAGCTCCATCCGCAACAAGCTCTTCCCGCTCGGCGACGACATCACCTTCCTCCCCGGACACGGACCGACCTCGACCTTCGGCGAGGAGCGCGTGAGCAATCCCTTCGTCGGCGGCCCCTACGGCTGAAGACGCGACACCCGCGCCCGGCACTCGGACGCAGGCGCAAGCCGCGGGTGGCGGATGAGGCCGTTCAGGCGCGCTGCTTGAGCGTGTCGCGGATCTCGCGCAGCAGCTTCACTTCGTCGGGTTCGGGCGGGGGTTCGGCCGGCGCCGGCGGCTCGGCGCGCTTGAGCTTGTTGATCGCCTTGATCGCCACGAAGATCGCAAACGCGATGATGATGAAATCGATCGAGGTATTGATGAAGGCTCCGTACTTCACCAGCGGGGCACCGGCCTTCTCTGCCGCTTCCATCGTGTCGTAGGTGTCGCTGCCCAGGTTCAGATAGAGATGGCGGAAGTCCACGCCGCCGACGATGCGCCCGACGATCGGCATCACGATGTCCTTGACCAGCGAATCGACGATCTTGCCGAAGGCGCCGCCGATGATCACGCCGACAGCGAGATCGATGACGTTGCCGCGCATCGCGAATTCCTTGAATTCCTTGATGATGCTCATGACGGTTCTCCTGACGGGTTGAGCGGGCTGGTCCCTGACGGCCGTGCCCGCGGTGACGCCGGGATGTTATCCGGATCGGGCGATCCTATCCACCATGGGTTACGCCCGCTTCAGCTTCGGGCCACGAATACCGGAAGTCGCCACTTGTAACGGATTGCGCCGAGCCGGATCGCAAGCACCAGCGAGCCCGCCGCCAGCGCCGCCCAGCCGGGGCTGACGCCGGCGTCGATCAAGCCGATCAGCAGCACTGCGCCGGCCCATGACGCGGTGGCGTAGAGCTCGGCGGTAAACACCAGCGGCACCTCGTTGCACAGCACATCGCGGACGATGCCGCCGAACACGCCGGTGATCACGCCCATCAGGCTGGCCACCAGCCACGGTGTGCCGAGCGCGAGCGCGGCCTGGGTGCCGGATACGGTGAACAGGGCGAGCCCGATCGCGTCTGGCAGCAGGAACAGGCGCGCGGGCAGCCGCACGAAGCGGACCAAGGCGAAGGTGGCGAGGCCGGCGACGACGGCGGCGATCAGATAGCTCTGGTCGGCGATCCAGAACACGGTGCGATCGAGCAGCAGGTCGCGCAGCGATCCGCCACCGAGCGAGGCGGCCAGCGCCACCACCACCATGCCGAACAGGTCGAAGGGCTTGCGCCCGGCGTCGAGCACGCCGGCGGCCGCCTGGGCCGCCACACCACCGATGCCGATGCCGTAGATGAGGGTATCGATTCCATTCATGGGGCCGCAGCATAGCATCACGCAGGAGATGGTCGGGAGCATGTGCGCGGCAATTCAAACGATCGTTTGAATTGCCGCGCGGCCATGCTAGAGTGCGTGCTCGCGCCGCACGCCTCACCCCGCGCGGCCCAGAACCAACAGGAGACAGCATGTCCATTCCCGCATCCTTTCGCGGCACCATGCGGGTGCCGGCGATCGCCGCGCCGATGTTCCTCGTGTCCGGCCCCGAGCTCGTCATCGCCAGTTGCAAGGCCGGGGTCGCCGGCAGTTTTCCGGCACTCAACGCCCGCCCGGCGGCGCAACTCGACGAATGGTTGACCCGCATCGATCGCGCACTGGCCGGACGTCGCGAGGCGGACCTGGCTGCGGCATGCGCCCCTCATGGCGTGAACCTCATCCTGCATCCGTCCAACAATCGCCTGGAGGAAGACCTTGCCACCATCGTCCGCCACCGCGTGCCCTTCGTGATCACCAGTCTCGGTCACCCGGGCGAAGTGGTGAAGGCGGTGCATGCCTATGGCGGCTTGGTGTTCTCCGACATCGTGCATGCCTACCATGCGAAAAAGGCGGCTGCGGCCGGCGTGGACGGAATCATCGCGGTGGCCAGCGGTGCGGGCGGGCATGCGGGTACCCAGAGCGTGATCAGTCTGATCCGCGAGATCCGCGAGTTCTGGGACGGCGTGCTGATCGCCTCGGGCAGCATTTCCGATGGTGCCGCAATCCGCGCGGTCGAGGTGCTGGGGGCGGATTTCGCTTATATGGGCACGCGCTTCATCGCCACCCGCGAGGCCATGGCGCAGGACGGCTACAAGCAGATGATCGTCGATTGCGGGGCGTCGGAGATCGTCTATACCGACGCGATCTCCGGCACCAATGCGAATTTCCTTTGGCCCAGCCTGGAGCAGGCCGGTTTCGAGCGTAGCCAGCTGCTGGCCGGCCATACCAAGGGCAAGCTGCACGACCTGGCCGACGAGGCGCGCGCCTGGCGCGATGTGTGGAGCGCGGGGCAGGGGGTGGCGACCATCCACGACGTGCCGACGGTGGCGGAACTGGTCGATCGGCTGGAGGCGGAGTATCTGGCGGCTTGCGCGCTGCCGGTCAGTCCGGGGCTGCGGGGGCGCTGAGCCACCCCTTTCCGGGCCGGTGTCCCTGGCGGGGCTGTCGAGAGCGCCGGCGGAAGAGGCGTCAGCGGGGAAGAAGGCGACGCATGTCTGAGCCCGAAGGGCGAGTTTGCGTCGCCGCCCCGATGGCGCCTTTTCCGCCGGGAAGCCGAAGGCCGCGAACGTCTGCCCCGCCAGGGAGGCCGGCCCGGAAAGGGTCCTTGTCGAGGGGTGGCGGGCGGTGAGCCCGCCGTCGAGGTGGCCGGCCCCGGCTACCGGCCGAGCATGGCGAGATCGGATGGTCTATCCTTCGCGCCCATGCTCGCCCTGATCCAGGTTGTCACCAGCGGTATCGCCATCGGTTGCGTCTACGGGCTGGTGGCGCTGTCTTTCGTGCTCATCTACAAGGCCACCGAGACCGTCAGTTTCATGCAGGGCGAGTTGCTGATGGTCGGCGCCTTTGCCGCCGTCGCCCTGCATGTGGGTGCGGGCTGGCCGCTGTGGCTGGCAGCAGTGGCCGCGGTGGTGGCGCTGGCCGCGCTCGGTGCGCTGCTCGAGCGCGCGGTATTGCGCCGGGCGATCGGTCAGCCGCATCTGGTGGCGGTGCTGCTCACCTTCGGCCTCGGGCTGATGCTGCGCGGCACGGTTACCGCCGTGCCGGCGGCGAGTCATGACATGTACCGCCTGCCGTTCGCCGATGCGGTGCTGCGGCTCGGGCCCCTGGTGCTGTCGCTCAGCCATGTGCTGGTGATCGTCGCGACGGTGGTGCTCGCCGTCCTGCTGACGCTGTTCTTTCGCCATACCCGCGCCGGCCTGGCGCTGCGGGCCTGCTCGGAGGATGCACGCATCGCCACCCTGATGGGGGTGCCGGTGGCGTCGATGCACACGCTGGCGTGGGCGCTCGGTGCCGCGCTCGCGGCCGTGGCCGGACTGCTGCTCGCGCCGATCACCTTCGTCCATCTCAATATGGGGCTGATCGCACTGAAGGCCTTTCCCGCCGCGGTGCTGGGCGGACTGTTCAGCCTGCCGGGCGCGCTCGCCGGCGGCGTGTTCCTGGGCGTGGCCGAGGCGTTGGCGGGGCTGGTGTTGCCCGAAGGGGTCAAGGATGTGGTGCCTTATGTGCTGCTGATCGCGGCTCTGCTGCTGTTTCCCGACGGCCTGGCGGGCGGCTGGCGGAGACGACGGTGAGGGGCGCCCGGGGGGCGTTGCTGGCGGCGTCGATCCTTGCGCTGGCGGTTGTGGTGCTGGGTGCAGATTATGCGCTCGGCCAGGCCACACTGGTCGCCACCTACGCCATTGCCGGGCTCGGGCTGGTGATCATTGTCGGTCAGGCCGGGCAGATCACCCTCGGTCAGGGTGCGCTGGTTGCACTCGGGGCCTATGTCGAAGCCGTGCTCGCGCTGCGCGGGGTCCCGCCGGTGCTGTCGATGCCGGCGGCGGTGGCGGCTGCTGCGCTGGGCGGTGCGCTCGCCAGCCTGCCGGCGCGACGCCTCGGAGGTCTCTACTTCGCCATGAGCACACTGGCCTTTGCATTGATCGTGGAGGAAGGCCTGGTCCGTTGGGAATCGCTTACCCGCGGCAGTGCCGGGCTGAGCGTTCCCGCGCTGGGCTGGAGCGGGCTCGCCGCGAGTGGGCCGGCCGCGCAGCTTGCGGTCAGCGTCGTTGCTTTGGCGCTGGCGCTGGCGGCGTGCCGGCGCTGGTTGGCGGGACGCAGCGGGCGCGCCTGGCGTGCGTTGCGCGAGGACGAGGTCGCTGCCGCCGAAGCTTGCGGCATCGATCCTGCGGCCGCCAAGCTGTCGGCCTTTGTCATCGGCGGCGGACTGGCCGGCCTTGCCGGAGCGCTCTACGCGCACTGGATCGGCTTTGTCAGTCCGGACCAGTTCGGCCTGATGTTCTCCTTCGAGCTGCTGATGCTGGTCTTCATCGGCGGTGCGCGTCGCTTGTCCGGTGCGCTGTGGGGCGCGTTGGTGATCGTCAGCCTGCCGCAGGCCATCGCCCTGCTGCGAGACGCCCTGCCCGGCGAGTGGGCGCGCGGCGCCGGGGTCGAAGCGGTGCTGTTCGGCGCGGTCATCGTTGCGGTGGTGGTGTTGCGGCCGCAGGGGCTGGCTCCGCGGTGACCCGCAGATGAGGTGTGGCCAGGTTCCCGCAATCTCCCGGCATGGTGGCGCCGCAGCGCCGCCCGGTGCGATTGGCTGCGCACTGATGGGTGCCGGTTCGGGCCCGGAATGTCGGATAATTCCGACTCTGTCGTCCGGAACTACCGTCATGTTCGTCCGTCACCTCGCCCTGGGTCTCGCCCTCGCCGCCCACGCGCTGCTGGTGAGCGCCACCACTCCCGGCGTGAGCGACGACGAGATCGTGCTCGGCAGCATCCAGGACCTGTCCGGTCCTGCCGCGCTGGTCGGGACGCCGGTGCGCGACGGCATGCTGATGCGGATCGAGGAAGTCAATGCGGCTGGCGGTGTCCACGGGCGCAGCTTGCGACTGGTGGTGGAGGACACCGGCTACGATCCCAAGCGCGGGGTGCTGGCCACGCGCAAGCTGATCCAGCGCGACCAGGCGTTTGCCTTTCTGGCCAATTTCGGCACCCCGGTGGTGATGGCGACCATGCCCTTGATCGTCGACGCCGGGCGCTTGCACCTGTTCCCGTTCTCGCCACACGAATCCACTTACGCACCGCTGCACCCGCTCAAGTTCCAGCTGTTCGCGCCCTACCAGGACTACATGGAGGCGGCCACCCGTCACATGGTGCAGAGTCGTGGCTACAAGCGCACCTGTCTGCTGTACCAGGACGACGACTACGGCCTGGAAGTGATGAAGGGGGTCGAGGCCGGGTTGGTGCGGATCGGCCAGCAACTGGTGGAGAAGACCAGCTACAAGCGCGGGGCGAGCGAATTTTCCAGCCAGATCGCCCGCCTGCGCGCGGCGAGCTGCGATTTCGTGGTGCTCGCCACCGTGGTGCGCGAAACCATCGCGGCGATGAGCGAGGCGCGCAAGGTCGGCTGGGTGGTGGACATGCTGGTGACCGCTTCGGGCTATTCCGCCCAGACCCACGAGCTCGGCGGTGCCGCGGTCGAGGGGCTGTTCGGGGTGAGCGTACTGCCGCATCCTTATGCCGATGGGGCCGACCGCGCGCTGGCCGGCTGGATCGCGCGCTATCGCGAGCGCTATGGGGTCGCTCCCAACGTATGGAGCGCAATGGGTTACAGCGTCGCCGACCTGTTCGTCCGGGCGGTCGATGCAGCCGGGCGGGAACTCACCGTTCCCGGCTTCGTCTCTGCTCTGGAGCGGCTCGAAGCCACGCGCGATTTCTTCGACAGCCCGCCATACCGCTTCAGCGCCACCGACCACCTCGGCAACCGCCATGGCCGGCTGGCGCAGATTCGCGACGGGCGCTGGGAAATCCTTACCGACTACCTCAAGTGATCGGGTACGCTGACAACCGGACAACAGGACGCGACCCGATATGAGTACTCCGCGCACCATCACCGTGGCCTTCACCGGGGCCTCCGGCATGCCCTACGGGCTGCGTCTGGTCGAATGCCTGCTGCACGCCGGTTGCCGGGTGTGGCTGCTGTATTCGCAGGTGGCGCAGATCGTCGCCCGCCAGGAAATGAACTGGAACCTGCCCGGCCGGCCGGCCGAGGTGGAGGCCGAACTCGGCGCCCGCTTCAATACGGCGCCCGGCCAGTTGCGGGTGTTCGGGCGCGAGGAGTGGTTCGCGCCACCGGCCTCCGGCTCCAATCCGCCCGACGCAATGGTGGTCTGTCCGTGCACCATGGCGACGCTGGCCGCGATCGCCGCCGGCCTGTCGCAGAGCCTGATCGAGCGTGCCGCCGACGTGGTGATCAAGGAGCAGCGCAAGCTGGTGCTGGTGCCGCGCGAGACGCCGTACTCGGCGATCCATCTCGAGAACATGCTCAAGCTCGCGCGCCTCGGGGTGTGCATCCTGCCGCCCAACCCCGGTTTCTACCACCATCCGCAATCGGTCCAGGATCTGGTCGATTTTGTCGTTGCCCGTGTGCTCGACCAGCTCGGCGTGCAGCATGCACTGATGGCGCGCTGGGGCGAGGACGAAGGGGGCGCAGCATGAGCGCATCCGTCCGCCTGCCGCTGTTTCCGCTCAACACCGTGCTGTTTCCCGATGGTCTGCTGCCGTTGCGGGTGTTCGAGGCGCGCTATATGGACATGGTGACGCGCTGCATGCGCGACGGCAGCGGTTTCGGCATCTGCCTGATCGCCGCAGGACCCGAAGTCGGCGAGGCGGCGCTGCCGCATCCGGTCGGTACCGAGGCCCGCATCGAACATTGGGACATGGACGAGCCGGGCGTGCTGGGCCTCGTTGTGCGGGGGGTACGGCGTTTTCGCATCGTCGACCACGAGGTCGAGCGCGATGGCCTGCTCACCGGCGAGGTGGTCTGGCTGCCCGAGCCCGCGGTGCAGTCGGTGCCGGCGGCGCAGGCCGACATCCTGCCGCTGCTGCAGGTACTGGCAATCGAAGCCGGAGACCGCATGCCGCTGCCGCACCGTTTCGATGATGCCGCCTGGGTAGGCGCCCGCTACGCCGAGATGTTGCCGATCCCGGCGATCGCACGTCAGCGTCTGCTCGAACTCGACGACGTGATCAGCCGGCTCGAAATCATGCAGCAGTACCTGCGCCAGCACGGATTGCTCGATATCGGCTGAGGCTGCCATTCAGAATGGCCGGCGTCACCAGCGTTCTGGCCGAAAACCGGATTACCGTCACTCGCTCACCACGCAACCGGAGCCACATCCCATGCCTACCCCTAACATCCTGCTCATGGCCGGCAGCGCACGCAGCGCATCGTTGGCGCGACACCTCGCCCTGGTGTGCGTTGCACCGCTGCAGGCGGCGGGCGCCGAGGTCACGCTGGTGGAACTCGCCGACTATCCGGCACCGCTGTACCACGGCGATCTCGAAGCCGAATCCGGCCTGCCGCCCGCGATCGTCCGCCTGCAGCGGCAGCTAGCGGCGTGCGATGGCCTGCTGGTGGTGAGTCCCGAGTACAACGGCTCGATCACGCCCTTGCTCAAGAACACGCTGGATTGGTGCTCACGCCCCAACCCCGCCGATCCTGCGCGCTCCGGCGGAGCGGTCTATGCCGGTCGTGCCGCCGCGCTGGTCGGCAGTTCGCCGGGCGCGCTGGGCGGCATGCGGGCACTGTTCCATGTGCGCGACATCCTCGGTTATCTCGGTATGCAGGTGATTCCGCAGCAGCTCGCGGTCGGGCGGGCGGGGGCCGCGGTCGGGTCCGACGGCAGACTGGTCGATCCGCAGCAGCAGGCCGCGCTCGAGGGCGTGGCCGCGGCGCTGGTCGAGACCGCGCGCCGGCTGCGCGCTTAGCCGGGCGTCCGTCGTACGCCCGGCGCCTCCTAGCGGCCGAGCTGGGTTCGTGTCCAGCGCACGATATCGGCCGCGCCCATCGCGCCCGCCTGCCGTGCGATCTCGTGTCCCTGGCGGAACAGCGCCAGGGTGGGGATGCTGCGGATGCCGTATTGTGCGCCGAGCGCCTGCTCGGCTTCGGTGTCGACCTTTGCCAGCCGAACATGAGGTTCCAGCATGCCCGCGGCCTGGACAAAGGCCGGCGCCATTGTCCGGCAGGGTCCGCACCAGGGCGCCCAGAAGTCGACCAGCACCGGGATATCATTGCGCCCGATGTGACGGGCAAAGCTGGCAGTCGTCAGCTCCAGCGGATGGCCGGCGAACAACGGGCGATGGCACTGGCCGCAGTTCGGTTGTTCGGTGAGGCGGGTGTCGGGCACGCGGTTGACCGCGTTGCAGTGGGGGCAGACAAGGTGCAGGGCGTCGCTCATTTGGGGTGGCCGTGTTGGATGCGATGGCGCTCAGGTGGTGTCGGCGGGGGCGAACTTCAAGACCGGCCGCGCGTTCAACCGGATTGATCCGGCCCTGCCATCCGCTCCAGGATGCGGCGGACGGGCGTCGGCAGGGCGGCGTCGTCGGTGCGGGTCAGGTCGAGCCATACCCTGCCTCTTTCTTCGACGCCGCTCGGCGGTGCCGTGAGTTCCATGCGCCATGGCTGCATGTCGAGGATGAAGTGGGTGAAGGTGTGGGTCAGGGGCGCAAGCCGGCTTGCCGGTCCGCCGACCATGCCCAGCGTGGCGGCCCAGGCCGCCACGTCCTGCGCCTGCGCGGGCACCTCGGGCAGGGCCAGCAGGCCGCCCCAGATGCCGTTCGGCGGGCGGCGTTCGAGGAGAACCGCGCCGCGGCTGACGATGACCGCGACCTGCACGCTGCGCCGCGGGACGGCCTTGCGCGGTCGCGGGGCCGGCAGCTCGGCGACGCGGCCGGTGATGCGGGCGATGCATTCGGCGGCCAGCGGGCAGCGTGCGCAAGCCGGCTTGCCACGGGTGCACACGGTGGCGCCGAGGTCCATCTGGGCCTGGATATAGGAGCCGACACCGGTGTCGGGCAGAAGCGATTCGGCCAGCGCCCAGAGCCGGTTCTCGACCGCCTTCTCGCCCGGAAATCCGTCCACGCCGAACACCCGGCACAGCACCCGTTTGACATTGCCGTCGAGGATGGCCGCGCGCTCGTCGCTGCAGAAGGCGGCAATGGCGGCAGCGGTGGAGCGACCTATGCCGGGCAGGGTGACGATCTGCGCCGAGTGGCGCGGGAAACGTCCGCCATGGTCGCTCATGACTTGCTGCGCGGCGCGGTGCAGGTTGCGTGCGCGGGCGTAGTAACCGAGGCCGCTCCACAAGGCCATCACGTCTTCCACCGGAGCCGCGGCGAGCGCGGCCACGTCCGGGAAGCGGCCGACAAAGCGCTGGTAGTATGGAATCACGGTGGTGACCTGGGTCTGTTGCAGCATGATCTCCGACAGCCAGACCCGGTAGGGGTCGCGGCTGCCCTGCCAGGGCAGGTCGTGGCGGCCGTGATGGCCTTGCCACTCGATCAGGCGGCGGGCAAAATTGCTCATCGTGGTGCCTGTTTCCGGTATTCGTGTAGCAGTTGGGGTGCCCGTGTGCCGCACGGCACTCGACGTCCCCCCCGTGCGCGGCCATAATTCGCCGCCTGATCAAATTCTTCCGGGCGTAGCCTGCGCCGCACCAGAGTCCTCTCCATGTCCCAGCAGCCCACCGCCGCCGAAGATGCAGCGCGCAGTTTTCGCAACGCCCTCGGCATGTTCGCTACCGGCATCACCGTGGTCACGATGCGCACGCCCGCCGGCGAGCCGATCGGACTGACGGTGAATTCGTTCAATTCGGTGTCGCTCGATCCGCCGCTGATCGTATGGAGCCTGGCGAACGACCTCCCCAGTCGGGCGCTGTTCGAAGCCTGCGAATATTACGCGATCAACGTGCTTGCGGCCGATCAGGAAGCCGTTTCGCAACGTTTCGCCAGCCGCCTCGGCGATCGCTTTGCCGGGCTGGGGTTCGACCATGGGCTGGGCGGCGCGCCGCTGCTGCATGGTTGCTGTGCGCGCTTCGAGTGCCGCAATACCACACGTCATGAAGGCGGCGACCACACCGTCTTCATCAGCGAGGTGGTGCGCTTTGATCGCACCCCCGCCGATCCGCTGATCTATTTCGGCGGGGCCTACCGCTACCTCGTCGTCTGATCGTCCCGCCCACTGCGGGGGGCAGCCACTTTCAGTCTGGTCCCTGGTTCAGGATGTGACGCGCGACATGCGCCTGACCCAGCGCCAGGCCCCCGTCGTTGGGCGGAACCTGACGCGCTTCGAGTACATCCAGACCGCGGGCGGCGAGCCGGCGGGCAAGGTCGCGCGACAGCAGGCGATTGACGAAACAGCCGCCGGACAGCGCCACGGCGCGGATGCCCTGCATATCGACCGCACGCAGCACCCAGGCCTCGAGCGCGGTCGCCAGGGTCGCATGAAACAGGGCCGCGCCGCGGTTGCGGTTGCGCTCGTCGGCAAGGAGGGCCATCAGCGGCAACAGGTCCAGGCTGCCGTGCTCGTCGATGCGCCAGCCACCATGCACCGGCAGCACTGCGCCATAGCGGGTGGCGATACTCTCGAGCTGCATGGCCGCCTCGCCTTCGTAGCCCATCCGGTTGCACACCCCGAGCAGGCCGGCGGCCGCATCGAACCATCGCCCCAGGCTGGTCGTGGTGGGGCAGCGGGTGCCGGCGGCGAGCAATTCGGCCATGCGCCAGGCGGCCGCTTCGGCATGGAAGCGGCTGGTGATCTCGGCGCCGCGGCCCAGCAGGTGCAGCACCGCCGAGGCCATCCGCCACGGTTCGCGTGCCGCCTTGTCGCCGCCCGGCTGCGGCAAGGGCGCCAGGTGGCCGATGCGGCTGAAGTGCGCCCCGTATACCTGCAACAACTCGCCGCCCCAGGCCTTGCCGTCGGTGCCAAGGCCGGTGCCGTCGAGGGCCAGTCCGATAATTGCGCCGCGATGCTGGTGCTCGGCCTGCACTGCAGCGATATGGGCGTGATGATGCTGCACCGGAAAGGCGGGAATGCCCATTCTTTCCGCCAGCGCCTCGGCGGCCTGGGTGGACGGGAAGTCGGGGTGCAGGTCGTGCGCGACCGCGGCGGGCGCCAATGAAAGGATGCGCCGCAGGTGCTCGGCTACCTCGTCGAGGGCCTGACAGGCGCTGGCCGAATACAGGTCGCCGACGTGCTGCGACAGGAAGGCCTCGTCGCCACGGGTGAGGCACAGTGTGTTCTTGAGCAGGCCGCCGAAGGCGAGCACTGCTGCGCCCCGATCCGCCAGTTTGAGCGCGCGCGGCGTGTAGCCGCGCGAGCGGCGGATGAACTGGATGCCGCTATCGCCCGCGCGCACCGCGGGCAGGCTGCGCACCACCGAGTCGTCGCAGCGCACCACGATTTCGCGCTCGTGCATCAGATAGGCATCGGCGATCCCCATCAGGCGGCGGGTGGCTTCGCGGTTGCCGGTCACCAGCGGCTCGCCCCCGGGGTTGGCCGAGGTGCATACCAGCGTCAGCTCCTGGGCCGCGGCAAGCCAGGCAGTACCCGCCGGGCGGCCGGCAAAATCGTGGAACAGCAGGTAGTGCAGCGGGGTGTAGGGCAGCATCAGCCCGACCCAGGCCAGTTCCGGGGCAATCCCGCACAGTTCGGTATCGACACGGTCACGCTTGTCGCACAGCACCACTGGACGCTCGGCGCTGGTCAACAGGGTTTCGTCGGCTTCGCACAGCTTCGCCCACAGGCGCGCCGAGGCCGCATTTGCCACCATGATCGCGAACGGCTTGTCGTCGCGCGACTTGCGCTCGCGCAGCCGCGCGACCGCCTCCGGGTTGCGCGCATCGCACATCAGGTGAAAGCCGCCGAGCCCTTTCACCGCCAGGATCTCGCCGCACAACAGGCGCAGCAGGGCGTCGGCCACCGGGTCGCGGGTGGCGACGGTCACGCCGTAGGCCTCGACCAGGCTCAGCTTCGGCCCGCAGGCCGGGCACGCGCTGGGCTCGGAGTGAAAGCGGCGGTCGGCTCCACGGCCGTATTCGTCGGCGCAATCCGGGCACAACGCAAATGCCGCCATGCTGGTGCTGACGCGGTTATAGGGTAGGCCGCGAGTGATGGTGTAGCGCGGCCCGCAGTGGGTGCAGTTGATCAGCGGATAGCGCCAGCGCCGGTTGCTCGGGTCGAAGAGTTCGGCGAGGCAGTCGGAACAAACCGAGCTGTCGTGACCGATCGCAGTGGTTGCCCCACCGCCCTGCGAGGCGGTGATGGTGAAGCCGCGGTCGGCGGGGTCGGGCAGACACAGTTCGCCCTCCAGACGATCGATCCGCGCCATCGGCGGGGCTTCGCCATGCAGCCGCGCGATCAGTGCCGACAGGTTGCCGGGCGTGCCCTGGGCCTCGAGCTCGACGCCGCAACCATCGCTGCGCACCCAGCCACACAGGTCGAGTTCCTGTGCCAGACGATAGACGAAAGGCCGAAAACCGACACCCTGTACCACGCCATGCACCCGCAGGCGGCGGCGCTCGATGTGGGGTACGGGTCGGGGCAGGGGGCGAGGTGAGATTCCCAGGTCGTCGTTCATCGCGTGCTCCCGATAGAAGGTTTACGGCGCGCGCCGGGGCGCGCGATCTCCAGCTGGTAGCCCATGCCGGGATCGAGGGCAAGGATCAGGGCGTTCAGGCGCAGCGTCGCCGCGTCCTGCGAGGCCGCAGTCCAGCCCGTACCTTCACGCACGAAGCTACCGGAGGGATGGAAATTCCATTCGGTGGGGGTGCAGACCGCGTAGTCGGCGATCAGTCCATTGTCGATCCGTGCCGCATGCAGCAGCAGACCGCGCGCCGTTTCCACGCAGGCAAGGCCGATGCCGGGCCCGCAGGGGGCGGCATCGGCCAGCGCGGGGACTTCGGGGGCCAACGGACGCCGCAATCGGGTGGCGCAGTCGGCGAGATCGATCACCTTGGCGAGCAGGCGCGCGGCGATGCGATGACCGTGCTCCAGCAGCATGCGCACCAGGGGGGAGTCCCGGTGGCGAGCAAATGGCCCGGTTTCGGCGGGCTCGCCACCGAACACCGGGGCCGCGCAGAAATCCGCGCCGGGCATGCCGCCGAGCACGGCAGCCCATTCGGCCGCGTCGAGAGGGGGCAGGGTCTGTACCGGCACGCCGGTGGCCGGCACCTCGGCTGCGCCAATACCGATCAGTCCGGTCAGCACCGAGCCGAGGTTGCCGCCGGCCCCTGCGCAATCGACGAATTCGGCGAGGCTGCGCGGCTCGCGGGTGTGGCGGAAAAACCCCGCCAGCAGCTCGCGTGCGACCAGGTCGAGGACGTCTCCACCCAGTGCGAAGGCCGCTTCGGGCTCCTGCGGGCGGGCGAGCCGGCGATGCAGTTCGGCGTAGCGGTTGCGTCGGGCCTCGATACCGAACAGCGGCGGCCAGTCGAGCAGCAGGCGCCACAGGTGCTCCTGCATCGCTTCGGCGGCAAGCTCGCGCTCGACGTCGATCGCCGCGGCCGCATCCGGTGCGTGCTCGCCGGCAGCTGCCGAACACGCCAGTCTGGCGGCGATGCCGTGCGCCTGACCGCTCGACGCAAACAGCCGCGGCGCCGTGGTCGCCGCTGCGGCCGGCGTGAGGCCATGCATGCGGATGGCGGCCTGCGACGGCGGCTGATGCACCAGGGCAGCGCTTACCTTACCGTCGGCATAGGTGGCCCGCAGCAGCAGGGCTTCCGCCGTGCCGGAGCGGCTCATGCCCGCATCCTGCAGGACGAGGCGGGGCAGCCGGGGGGGCGGGCCGACTCGACAGACCCACGTCTGCGGGGCGACGCGCACCCCGCCCGCGGAGCGCGTCGAACCTGGACGATCGTCATCAGCCGGGTGGGAAAGCGAGGACCGATTCGACCGTTTGCGAGACGCATGGTCATCCCATACGACGAAAAAACGGGTGGATTTGGACCGCCTCGGTTGCGTCCATTCCCACTGGCGCAATAGATCAGTCTCAAGTCTGACCGCCTCCCGGGACAACCATTCCCGGGGCGCGTGTCGGAGTCGGTGCGGGCGCCGTTGCCCGGCCTGTCGCCTTCAATCATGGGAGCACATCCGTGTTGATACGAAGGTACTACCAGCATAGCGCGTGTTGGCGCTGCGCACAGCCCCGCGCGATGCTGTAGGGCGCCGGTGCCGGTCCGGCCACATGCCGGTCAAGGCTGCGTGCGGCTGAGAAAGGCGGGGACTGTGTCGGCTTGTTGCACACGCGCAACAGGTTTGACCCGAAAGCGTTGGTTTTTTGTGTTGACGCTTGCGTGAGTCATGGCCCGGTGCCCAGAATCGCTTCAACTTCTCGCATGAGAGGTAAGTCGGGCCCCAGCCAAGGCTGTGGTCTCAACTTCAACTAGAGGAGAAACACATGCAAAAGAAACTGATCGCGCTGGCTGTTGCTGGCCTGATGTCGGCCCCGGTCTTCGCTCAGTCGAACGTCACGATCTACGGTATCGTCGACATGGGTTACAAGAACCTGGGTGACCACGTCACCGACGGCGTTGACAACAAGAATGCATTTGACTCCGGTCAGTACTCGGGTTCCCGCCTGGGCTTCAAGGGCACCGAAGATCTGGGCAATGGCCTGAAGGCTTTGTTCGTGCTCGAGCAAGGCATCAACGCCGACGTCGGCACCTCGGCTCAAGGCGGCCGCACGTTCGGCCGTCAGGCCTTCGTCGGCCTGTCGGGCGGTTTCGGTACCTTCGCCATGGGCCGTCAATACACCCCGCAGCATTCGCTGATGTCGGCGATTGATCCGTTCGGCAATGGCACGGCCGGCGAGATCGTCAATATCTGGGGTATGGGCACTCCCTTCGCCACCTACCCGACCCGCCTGGATAACCTGGCTGCCTACATCTCCCCGTCCTTCGGCGGTTTCAACGTGGTCGCCGGCTGGACCTGGAACGCGGCCGGCCAAGAAAACAATGGCAATGAAGGCGACGTCCGCGTTTGGGCCATCAACCCGAACTACAAGAACGGCCCGATCCACGTCGGTCTGAACTTCCACAAAGCCCGCATCACCGGCGCGTCGGACACGACCGTCAACGTCTGGGACCTGGCCGGTAGCTACGACTTCGGCGTGGTCAAGCTGGCTGCCGCTATCGGTCTCGACGACCCTGATGCTGGCGACAAGACCAAGAAGGCCATGCTGGGCGTGACCGTTCCGGTCGGCCCGGCCGGCAAGGTGCTGGCTTCGTACAGCCGTGCCCGGCATGAGCTGAACGACGACGAGGCCAGCCAGTGGGCCGTCGGCTACGAGCATGGTCTGTCGAAGCGCACCGTGCTCTACACCGCGTTCTCGAAGATCGACAACGACAACGATGCCGACATCACCGCGTCGGTTGGCGATGCGACCAACGCCAACGCCGGTTACCAGCGTGGCTTCAACCTGGGTATTCGTCACACCTTCTGATCTCGCCTTCAAGCGAGTTTGGCTAGAACGGGCGCCTCGGCGCCCGTTTTTTCGTGCACGGCGCCGTTTGTCGGCGCGACCGCATCGGACGTCCCCGGTGGCCCGCACGGGCGGGGAGTCGCGGTCCCGGTTGGTGAGGCCAATAAAAGCTGTCGTCTTCTGCTTCGCCATCCCTCGATCGGCGTGATTTGAGGCGCTGGGGGCCGTGCTACCATCGGCCACCCCGTCATTACAGGTAACGAATGTCGCACCCCGACTCGACTGCAAGCTCCAGCCTCAAGATCTACTTTCGCCTGTTGACCTATGTACGGCCCTACATCGGCCTGTTTGCGGTCAGCATCGTCGGTTTTGTCATCTTCGCCTCGTCACAACCGATGCTGGCCGGGGTGCTGAAGTACTTCGTCGACGGTCTGACCGATCCGTCGCTGGCCGTATTTTCCGGGGTGCCGCTGCTTGGCGACCTGGCGCTGATGCAGGCGGTGCCGCTGCTGATCGTGGCGATCGCGGCATGGCAGGGCCTGGGTTCCTACCTCGGCAACTATTTTCTGGCCAAGGTCTCGCTCGGGCTGGTGCATGACCTGCGCTTGGCGCTGTTCGACAGCCTGTTGCGCCTGCCCAATCGCTACTTCGATACCCACAACTCCGGCCACCTGATCTCGCGCATCACCTTCAACGTGACCATGGTCACCGGTGCGGCGACCGATGCGATCAAGGTGGTGATCCGCGAGGGCCTGACGATCGTGTTCCTGTTCGCCTACCTGCTGTGGATGAACTGGAAGCTGACCCTGGTGATGGTAGCGATCCTGCCGGTGATCGCGGTGCTGGTGGGCAGTACGAGCAAGAAATTCCGCAAGCAGGCGAAGAAAATCCAGGTCGCGATGGGCGACGTCACTCATGTGGCCTCGGAGACCATCCAGGGCTACCGCGTGGTGCGCAGCTTCGGCGGCGAGATCTACGAGTCCGCCCGCTTCCGCGCGGCGAGCGAGGACAACACCCGCAAGCAGCTGCGCATGGTCAAGACCGGCGCCACCTATACCCCGACGCTGCAACTGGTGACCTATTCGGCAATGGCGGTGGTGCTGTTCCTGGTGCTGTGGCTGCGCGGCGATGCCACCGCGGGCGACCTGGTGGCCTATATCACCGCGGCCGGATTGCTGCCCAAGCCGATCCGCCAGCTGTCGGAGGTCAGTTCCACGATCCAGAAAGGGGTGGCCGGTGCCGAGAGCATTTTCGAGCAACTCGACGAGGCGCCGGAGCGCGACACCGGCACCGTCGAGCGCGAGCGCGTCGACGGCCGGCTGGTGGTGCGCGACCTGAGCTTCAGCTATCCGGGCAGTGAGCGCAATGTGCTCGAGAACATTAGCTTCGAAGTCGAGCCCGGGCAGATGGTGGCACTGGTGGGGCGCTCCGGTAGCGGGAAGTCGACCCTCGCCAACCTGATCCCGCGCTTCTACCATCACGAGAGCGGTCAGATCCTGATCGACGGTGTGGATGTGGAAGACTACGCGTTGCGCAATCTGCGCCGGCACATCGCCCTGGTGACGCAGCAGGTGACCCTGTTCAACGATACCGTGGCCAACAACATCGCCTATGGCGATCTTGCCGGCGCACCGCGGGCCGCAGTGGAGCTGGCGGCAGAGGCGGCGTACGCGAAGGAGTTCATCGACCGCCTGCCGCAGGGTCTGGATACCGGAATCGGCGAGAACGGCGTGACCCTGTCGGGCGGTCAGCGCCAGCGTCTGGCCATTGCCCGCGCCCTGCTCAAGGATGCGCCGATCCTGATTCTCGACGAGGCGACCTCCGCGCTCGACACCGAGTCCGAGCGCCATATCCAGGCCGCCCTCGACCGCGCCACCCATGGGCGCACCACGCTGGTGATCGCGCACCGGCTGTCCACGATCGAACGGGCCGACATGATTCTGGTGATGGACCAGGGGCGGATCGTGGAGCGCGGAACCCATGCCGAGCTGCTCGCGGCAGCCGGCCATTATGCGCGGCTGCACTCGATGCAGTTCAGGGACGGGACCTGACCCGGGTGCTCAGAGGTCGACCCCCAGCACTGTCCTCCACAGGTTGCCGACCACCTGCAGGTACTGCTTCCGGGTGTTCCAGCGCCATGTTCCGACCTTGGCGTAACGCTGTCGCACGTCGGCAATATCGCTCGCCACGATGCGTTCGGGCTGCTGGTCGGAGATCATCGGGAACACGCAGTACTGCCTGAACATCCGCCGATACAGCGTATCGATTCCGAGGCCGCTGTATGCGTGGGTCACCAGGATCTCGCACGCCCGCCGCGAAATGATATAGGCGTGGGCGCCCGCCGCCCTGCAGCGGGCAATGCCCGGGGCTCGGGTCAGCCACATCTTGCCGAGAATGACGCCGAGGTGAAGCAGTTCCGGTTTGGCCTTGTCGAGGAAGCGGTTGATTCTGCGGATCGTCCGCGGGTCGTAGCGTTCGAGGGTGGCATCGTCCTCGAGGATGAGTGCGTTGCGATAACCGCGTTCGAGGACGTGTCGCGCACAGACCTGATGCGAGGTGAAGCAGCCACGCTGGGGGTCGTCGGTGTCCTTGCCGACCAGTACGAACTCGATATCCAGTCCGCTCCCGGCGAACTGTTCGAGAATCAGCGCGCGACGGTCCGCGCGCGATTCGAGACTGATGCACAGCACCGCATCGACGTGTAGGGGTGATCGAGTCGCAAGTGAGGGCATGTGTCGTTTCCGGTCTTGCGGGCGCGCGTCCCTGGTTAAGCGTGTGCGCGCAAGGGCAGGTCTTGTCTTCCGCTGGCGGCGTCGGGCGTCCGGGTGCCATCCCTGCATCCCGGAGGTGTCGGAGTATAATCCGCGGCCGGGCCGGGCTCCTAGTCGGCGCGGTTTCATTTCGTAAAGGGCACGCCGCCGTGGCGGGTGCCCCAAACTCCAGGCAGGAGTCTTTTTTGTCCGACCCCCGAATCCTGCAATTCTGCCATTGCCACTATGGACCGTTTCTGGACGTCGCCCGCCAGTACGCGACCCTGTTCCGCGATACGCCCTACAAGGTCACGACGGTCTACCTGACCGACCCGCCGAGCGAGAGCGTCGTGCAGGGGTCCGCCTCCGACGAGGTGATCTTTCTCGACTATGACGGCAGGGATGTGCGCGGCCTCAAGCTCGACGCCATGCGCCGGCTAGGGCAGATTGTGGCCGAGCGCGACATCCGTCTCATCGTCGCCCACCGGTTCAAGCCGATCTACATTTCGTGCTGGGCGACGAAGCTGCCGGTAATCGGCGTGCATCACGCCTTCGGCGATTACGAACGCCTCTCGCACCGGCTGTTTGCACGCTGGTTCGGCAAGCGTCTGGGGCTGCTCGGGGTGTCGGACGCGATCCGCGACGACATCCGCCGCGGCGTGCCGTCGTGGCCGGCGGAACGCATCGAAACCCTGCACAACCGCATCGATGTCGATGTCGTGCGCACCGGCCTGCTAGCGCGCGCGGCGGCGCGCGAACGCCTGGACCTGCCGGCGGACGCGTTCGTGGTCGGCAACGTCGGGCGCCTGCATCCAGACAAGGATCAGGCCACGTTGTTGCGTGCCTTCGCGTTGGCCCTCGGGCAATTGCCTGTCGGCGCGGTGCTGGCGATTCTGGGCAAGGGGCGGCTGGAGCAGCGCCTGCGTGCCCTCGCCGACGAACTCGGCATCACCGCCCGGGTGCGCTTCCTCGGGCAGGTGCCCGAGGCCTGGCGGGCGTTTGCCGCCTTCGACGTGTTCGCGCTGAGTTCCGATCATGAGCCGTTCGGCATGGTGCTGCTGGAGGCGATGGCGGCCGGCGTGCCGGTAATCGCGACCGACTGTGGCGGTGCGCCCGAGGTCGTGGGCGATGTCGGCGCCTTGTTTCCGCTCGGCGATGCGGACGCGCTGGCGCGTCTGCTGGTGACCCATGCCGGATGGTCGGCAGCCGAACGAACGGCATGTGCGGAGCGCGGCCGGGCCAGGCTGTACGACGCCTTTTCCGACGAGGCCGCCCGCCGTCGCTTCTTCGCCCTGCCCATGGTGCGCGCGGTGCTCGGGTCGGGGGCCGGATGATGGCGAGCGCTGGCGCGCATCCCCGGTTGTGCTTCGTCATTCCTTACTTCGGCAAGTGGCCGTTCTGGATGCCGTTCTTCCTCGCCAGTTGCCGGGCCAATCCGGATATCGACTGGCTGCTGTTCTCGGATTGCGGGCCGCTGGCGGAGTGTCCGCCCAACGTCCGCATCGTCGACACCGCTTATGCCGACTATTGCGCGCGCGTGTCGGCGGCGCTGGGGATCGCGTTCGCCCCTGCGAATCCGTACAAGCTCTGCGATCTGAAGCCGGCCCTCGGCTACATCCACGAAGCGGAGCTGCGCGCGTACGATTTCTGGGCCTTCGGCGATCTGGACCTGGTGTTTGGCGATCTGCGCGCCTATTTCACCGCGGAGCAGCTCGAAGGAAAGGAGCTGCTGTCCACCCACGCCCGTCGGGTATCGGGGCATTGCTGCCTGCTCCGCAATAACCAGCGGATGCGGGAGGCGTTCCTGCGGATACCGCGCTGGCAAAGTCTGTTCGCCGACCAGGCGCATCATGCGCTCGACGAGGGCGCCTTCAGCCGGATCTTCATTCGCCACAAGAACTGGCCGGGCTGGCTGTTCCGCCTCGGCGCACGCTGCAATCCCTGGTATCGCCGCGCCCGGTTCGTGGAGGCCTACAGCACGCCGGGCGCCAAGGTGGCGTGGATCGATGGCAGCCATGATTTTCCCCGACGCTGGTTCTGGCGTGACGGCGTTTTGACCAACGATCGTGACGGTGAACGGACGTTTCCCTATTTCCATTTTCCGGTGTGGAAGAAGAACGAATGGTCGGCGCTGGCGCTGCCCGGCGCTGCAGCGCTGAGCGAACTCGCGGCCGCGGGCAGCTGGGAGATCAACGCAACGGGATTTCACCCGATCCGATGACCAAACGACGCATCAAGGTGCTGCAACTGCAGCCCGACTACAACGTCAAGGCGCACAGCTTTGCCGATCTGGCCGAGCAGATCGTGTTGAGTCTGCCGAGCGACCGCTACGAGGTCGTGTCCGCGTTCCTGAAAGGGCGGCCGGCCGACGGCGAGCCCGTCAGCCGTGCCGGGCGTTCAGTGTACTTCGAGTTCTCCGATGCGCAACTCAAGGGCGCACGACTCGGGGCGTTGTGGCGTCTGTACCGCTTCTGCCGCGAGGAGCGCTTCGACGTGGTGATCTGTAATCGCTTCAAACCGGTCAACATGATGCTGGTGTTGAACCGCTGGCTGCGGGTACCGGTGTGTATCGGCATTGCGCACAACCTCGGCGACTATGCGCGCGTCTATCGTCGTCGGCAGGTCGGACGCAGCGCGGATGGGCGCTGGCGCTTCGTCGGCGTTTCCGCCGCGGTCCGCGACGAGCTGCTCGGCTATGGCTGCGGGTTCACGACGCGGAACACGGTTGCCATCACCAACGCGATCGATGTCGATCAGGCCGAGTCCTTGCAGCTGACGCGCGCGGATGCGCGGCAGGCGCTGGGGCTCGGTGCACAGGCGCGGGTGATCGGCACGATCGGCCGCCAGGTGCCGGTCAAGGCCTATCCGTGCCTGGTCCACGCGTTCGCGAAGATCGCCGAGAAGCACCCCGATGCCGAACTGATTCTGATCGGCGACGGTCGCGAGCATGCCGGGCTCAGGGCGGCGGTCGAGCGTCTCGGGCTCGCCGGGCGGGTGCATCTGCCCGGGGCACGCCCGTATGCGATGAAGTATGTGCGCGCGTTCGACATCTGGGTCATGCCTTCGCTCGAGGAGGGCTTTCCGCTGGCCCTGCTCGAGGGCATGAGTGGTGGCCTTCCCGTCATCGCATCGGATATTCCTTCGATGCACGACCTGGTCGCCGGCGCCGGAGGTGTACTGGTGCCGCCGGGCGATGTCGATGCGCTCGCTGCTGCCATGGATGATTATCTGACCTTGCCTGCCGATGAACTCGAGCGCCGGGGCCGCGCCTGCCATGCCTATGTGCGGGCCCATCATGGCGTGGCCGAGTATCGGGCCGCCTACCGCGGCCTGATCGAGGACGCACTGCGGGCAAACCGAAAGGACGGAAATTGATCAGGGATACGAACAAGCCGCTGGTGACAGTCATCATCGCCTCGTACAACCACGGGCCCTACGTCGAGGCCTCGATCCGGAGCGTACTGGCGCAGACCTATCCCTTCGTCGAACTGCTGGTGATCGACGATGGGTCTACCGACGACAGCGTGGCGCGCATCCGGGCGCTCCAGGCCGAACACGACTTCGATTTCAGGGTACAGCCGAACCAGGGCCTGACCCGCACCCTGAACGACGCGATCGCGCGCGCGCGCGGCAGCCTGATCGCCCCCTTCGGCTCCGACGACATCATGCTGCCGGAGCGGCTCGCTCTGCAGGTCGAATACATGGCGGGCAAGCCCGAGGTCGGGATCTGTGCCGGCAATATCGAACTCATGCACGCCGACGGCACGCCGTATGCCGAGCCGCGCCAGCGCGTGGATATTCCGTTCCGCCGTCTCGATTTCGACGACATGTTCCTCGAACGCAAGCCCTATCCGCCGGCGCCGACGCTGCTGTTCCGCAAGGAGGCCCTGCAGGCGGCGGGCGGCTTCAATCCCGAGATCCGACTCGAGGACCTCTATATCGAACTGAAGATCACCCGGGCCGGATACTTCATCGATGCGCTCGGGGTTCCGCTCGCCCGTTACCGCAAGCATCAGACCAACAGCTACAAGAATATCCGCTTCATGAGCGAGAGCATCCTGAAGATCTACCGCGAGTATGCCGACCACCCGCAGTACGAGGAGGTGCGTATCCGTTTTCTCAACTCGATGTTCCTCAAGAGTTCGAATCGCGATCGCCGGCTGGCGCTCGAGCTGCTCCGGCAGATCCCGCTGCGGGCGTGGAACGGCAAGACGGCGCGCGGCCTGCTGCGCTACGTGTCGCTGATGCGCGGGCGCTGAACGCCGCTTCGGCCGGATCCTGCTCCCGCCTCAGCCCCCGCTTTGCCGCGTGCGTTCGAGCCCGCCGGGGGGATCGTCCGGCGTCCGGTTGCGGGCATAGTCGAGAAAGCGCCCCACCTCCGCGGAGCACAGCAGGTGGACGATCTGCCGGATCTCGGTCTCGGGCCATGTCCACCACGCCGTGGCCTGCATTGCGATCCGGGTCGGTTCGTCGAAGCGCCAGCCGATGATGCGGGCAGGGTTGCCGGCGACGATCGCGTAGGGGGCGATGTCACGGGTGACGACCGCGCGCGCTGCGACCACGGCGCCGTCCCCGATCGTGACCCCGGACAGGATCAGGCAGCCGGACCCGAGCCAGACATCGTTGCCGATGCGGACCGATCCCCGGGTGGTGACGTGTCCGCCGACGTCGCGGGCTTCCTCGAGGTAGGCGGGGAAAGGGTAGGTGCTCACCCAGTCGGTGCGGTGGTTGCCGCCGAGAAACACGTGTACGTCGTCCGCGATCGAGGCATAGGCGCCGATCGACAGCGTGGTTCCCTGCGCCCAATCATGTACCTCGGGCATGCCGTAGGTTCCGACCCCGATCTCGAAGCCGGGATAGCGCTCGCGGAACCTGACCTGACCGCGGTAGAACCGGGGGACTTTCTTCTTCCGGAAACGCCGCTTCAGCGCCGCCAGGATGCCACCCTCAGCGCCCATCCGTGGTCGTCCTCAAAGTGGCGGCCGCAGCCAGTGCCATCGGGATCCAGATCAGGAACCAGTGCTCCTTCGGGCGCGAGAGGAAGGATCCGCCTTCGGTCATGCTGGCGGCGAAACCATAGACGATGGTGGCGGAGAGGGCGAACACGAGCGGATTCCTGCGGCGCTTCCAGCACGCGAGCAATGCGGTGACATAGAGCGCCGCCCACAGCGACAGTCCGGCCACGCCGCCCTGATAGAGCACCGACAGCGTCATGTTGTGCGGGTCCCAGAAGGCGTAGTTGATCCCTTCCACATGCACGCGCAGCGGGTGGTTGTAACCGTGGCCGAAGAACGGGAGTTCGCGCACCTGTCTGAACGCCTCGGCCCAGATCTCGGGTCGGTAGGATAGCCCGCGCTGTGCCACTGCCTCGGGCCAGACCGCGACGATCACCGCGGCGACAAGAATGAACAGCCCGCATGCAATGGCGCCGCGGCGGTTGCCCAGCAGCACGCCCATCCAGATGGTGGCTGCGGACAGGGCAAGCAGGGGCGTACGCGAGCCGGTGGCGAGAATCAGGGCGCCAAGTATCGTCACCGCCACGATGGCCTGCGGCAGCAGGAGCCGCTTCTGCTGGATCCAGTACGCGATCCACAGCACCAGGAAGAAGCCGAACACATGCGAGGTCAGCAAGGGGTTGTAGAGCGCGCCATAGCCGGTCAGACGTCCCGTGGTATTGGACAGATAGAACAGGACGAGGACGACGCTGGCGGCAAATACCGCGAGGACCGCGGACAGGCGCAGCACCTGTGCGAACCGGTCCGGGCGATAGCGCGCCACCCCGGTCATGGCCACGAACAGCAGCAGCACATAGAGCGGACGTTTGAGCAAGGACAGCGCGCTGTCTTCTGCTCCCGTCCAGGCGACGCTGACCGCGACGTAGGCGGCAAAGCACAGGACGGCGATGAAGATCGGGTTATGGATCAACGCCGCTCGAAGTTGCGGGGAAATCAGTGCCAGGACGAAGGCCGGCAGCGCGACCAGACCGTAGAACAATTGGTGGAAAAACTGCCGGTCACCGGCCCACATCATGCCGGTAAACAGGCACAGCATGCCGAGCGGCAGGATCTTGTCGGTGAGCTGGTCGACCGTCCGGGTGGGCCAGTCGGCGAGGGCAAGCGAACAGGACTCGCGTTCGCAGACCGTGCTTGCGACGGGAAGCGGGTCGGTTTTCATGTATCGAAGCTGGTCCAGTCAGGGCTCTGCATCAGCCATTCGCGATCCTCGCGATAGCGCAGCACATGTTTCATGTTTCGGCGCCGGCGAAAGGGGCCGAGTCGCAGCCAGGTGATCGTCAGATCGGAGATGTCGATCAGCCCGAGTCGATCGTCCGGGGTGAGCACGATGTTGCCCAGATGGGCCGAGCGAAAGAAGACCCCCAGCGAATGCAGCAGGTGGATGAAGCCGAGCAGTCTCGCCCGAAGCTGTGTCGCCCGGACATCGGGCATGCCGGCTGCGATCACTTGTCTGATCGTGTGGCCTTCGAGCGGATGATAGTGCACGGCATCACGGCCGATCGACGGAATGCGATAGTGCGTGATCACGGTCGGGCACGGGATGCCGATTCTGGCCAATGCCGCGGCGTTGTCCACAAAACGGCGGGCGTACGGTTTCCACGCCGCGGAGGTCAGCAGGCGTTTGCGGCGAAACAGCTTGAGATAGGTCCCGTCGGTCAGCAGCAGGACTTTGTCGCCATGTTCGTCCGCTTCGATCACGCGGGCGCCCGCACGCAGTTCCAGGTATCTGGAATGTTCCAGTATGCAAGGTGGCGTCCGGTTTTTCATGGGGCGAGATGTTAACCCGGATCAATGGCGGCCGCTCCGCGTTCCTTCCTGATGTTGTCGTGCATCATGAAACGGGCGGCCTCATGCAGGCCGCGGGCGAGCCTCGACAGGCGCGCGAATTCGTCCGGGTTGGCGCCGGCGACGTCGTTGAGCGGGTCGCTTGCCGCCAGATCGTGCATCGTTGCCTGGCTGCCGTCCGCGTTCATCCGCACAAAGTGGGTGCGGGTGACTGCGCCGATCAGCGGGAACGGACCTTCGCGCATGATCACAGGTACGGCACGTTCGCCCTCGGGGGCGGGCAGTTGCAGGTCGCGCCCCATGGCGGAGGTCTCGTAGCTCAGGCCGAGCATGCCGGCCACGGTCGGCATCAGGTCCACCAGGCTGGCCGCTTCGTCGATTTCCCTGGGCTGGAGCAGTTTCGGTGCGTGGATCAGGGCGTGCACGTGGGTGCTCTCGAGATTGAGCTGCTCGAACGCCGGCGGCATGAAGGGCAGGGTCGAGATGCGGCCGTTATGGTCGCCGAAGAGCACGAAAATGGTGTTGTCGTAGTAGCCGCTCTTGCGTGCCATTTCAATGAAACGCCCGACATTGTGGTCGAGCAGGCGGACTGCGTTGAACTGCGCGGTGCTCTGGAATCCGGCGGCTTCGGCCTCGGCTTCCGGAATCGTGCTGGTGACGAAGCCGTCGTTGTCTTCCGGGATGGTGTATGGACGGTGGTTGCCCGCTGTCTGTATGTAGGCGAAGAACGGCCCCTTCTTTGCCTGTTCGCGCAGAATGGCGTCGGTTTCGCGGAACAGGTTGAGGTCGGAGATGCCCCACACGTCATCGTTGGGCGCGGTCCAGTGGTCTTCCTGGTAGAGCTTGACGTTGTCGATGCTGCCCAGGATCAGCGCATTCATGTTCGCCCAGCCGGCGCTGCCACCGATCGCGTAGATCTTCTCGTAGCCCTCGAGGGCGTTGATCACCGTGCGCTGGTTGCTGATGAACGGGTTGCGGGTGGCACTTTCGCTGCGTGCGGCATCCGGGATGCCGGTGATGCTTGCCCACACCGTCTTGGCGGTGCCCGACACCGGGACGTGGAGGTTGCGGAACAGCCAGCCTTCGCGTGCCAGTGCGTCGAGCCTCGGGGTGGGGTCGAGCGGGTTGCCGTACAGGGCCGAGCGGCTCGCGCCCAGCGATTCCAGCATGATGAAGATGACGTTGGGCGGACGCGTGGTGTTCAGGCGATGGGGCTGCGGCCCCACCGTGCGCGCCATCGACAGCGTTGCCGGGTCCGGCTGCGCCACCGACAGGTAGCTGACGAGGGTGTCGTAGTGACGGCGCAGTTCGGCAAGGTCGTATTGTTCCACCGGGATGCGGTGGGTGTCGTAGACGAACACCACCGGGTTGAGCCCGAGCGCGCCGACCGCCGTGTTGCCGGAGAAGAACGCATCGCTCCAGCGCAGGGGGACCGGGTTTTCGACGTTGATGTGATCGACTCGCCCGAGCATGCCGAGGAGGCCCACAACGACGATCGCGGTGACGCCGGCGATCGCTGCAGGCAGGCCAATCGCCCGCGCCGGCGGACGGTCCAGGGTCGCCTTCGCCGCCCTCGACAACAGCACGATGAATGCTGCCGACAGGGCCAGCCAGCCCAGCGTGATCCACACCACGGGATAGCTCTCCCACATCATCCGCGCCGAGATGTCGGTGTTGCCGATGAAACGGAACACCGTGGCGCTCAGGCGCTGGCCCAGATAGGAGTAGTGCCCGAAGTCGAGGACGTAGACCAGCAGCACGGCGAGGGTGACCAGCGCGAGATAGAGGCCGGTCAGCGTCCGCGTCACCTTGCTGCGCAGCAGGTTGACCCGTGGCAGGGCGGCCGCGATCGCGACCGGCAGCATCAGCAGCAGCGCAAGGCGCAGATCGAAGCGCAAGCCGATCGACAGTGTCTGCAGGACAACACCCGTACGTTCGGCGGCTACCGCCGCATGATCGGCGAAGCCAATCAGGAAGGCGACGCGCAGGGCTGCAAAGAGGGCGAAAAAGAGTGCCACGCCGGCGCCGAGAAAGCGGATCCGGCGCGAGTGCAGAAAGGACATGCAATAACCCTGTGTGCAGAATGTAGGCGCATGAGAATAACCGGAATCGAAGGCCGAGTTAACCGAGTGTCGCGAGCGCGCAATAGTATGCGGCGCACGGGGTGCGGCCGGGGGGCGCGAAGCCCGATGCCGTTGTTGTTGTCCGCGGCCGGCATCGACTCCGGCGCGCGGCCTGCACCGGCGTCGTCGAACGGCGGCCGGGGGTGCTCAGACCGCAGGCAGGTGTTCGTCCAGCCAGCGATGCAGCGCGCTTCCCGCCGGCCAGTTGCGTAACAGACGCTTACGATCGCGTTGCCATGCGCGCCTGTGCGCGGCCGCGCTGCGGTGCTGACGCATGGCGTCCAGATCGATCACCGTGATCTCGCCGTTATCCCAGAGCAGGTTGGTCGCCTTCAGGTCGCCGTGGCTGATCCGTTGGCGATGCAGGGTGGCGAACAGGGTCTGCAGCGCGGCCGCCACGGCTAGCGGCGGTTCCCGCTCGGGGTCGAGGTGCGCGAGCAGATCCTGGCCCGGGCAGTATTCCGTGATCAGCCACGCCCGGCCGCGGAGCGGGCCCCAGCGTTCCTCGATCAGGGCCAGCGGCGCCGGGGTGGCAATGCCGAACAGGCGCAGGCGGTGGGCTTCGCGCCACGAATGCCAGCCGCGGCTGGGGCGCCACAGCCGGGACAGGCCGTGGCGCAGACTCTTCAGGTTGTAGCGTTTGAGCACCACGCTGCGGCCGCCGACTTCGGCCCGTGCCACCGTGCACGTGTTGCCGCGCTTGAGCGTGGTGCCGGCTTCCATCCAGCGGTCAGGGTCGTCGAGCAGTGGTCCGAGGGCGGCGGTTTCGGTGCGGACCACCGCTTCAAAACGATGAAAGCGCGTCGATACCCTGAACAGCGAGCAGTCGCGGCCGGTCTTGTCCAGGAAGTCGCGCAGGCGCCAGCTCCGCTCGGCTTTCAGGGCTGCGCTCAGGGTCGGTGTTGCGGGCAGCCCCGGATTGGTCGCGCGATAGGCATCGAGCAACGGTTCGAGGTGTCCGTCCCAGGTGAGCGGGAGCTGCGCGATCAGCATGGCGAGGTCGCGCGCGGCGGGCACTTGCGTCAATGGCCTTGGCCCGTGGTCGCGTACGGCGTCGCCATCGATCAGCAGCAAGCTGTCGCCATGACGCAGGAAGTTGCCCAGGTGCAGGTCGTCGTGGCTGAGGCCGGCGGCATGAACCCGGCCGAGCAGGGCGAATGCCGGGGCGAGCAGGGCGACCGCGGCCGCATCGCCGGGCCGCGCCGGGTGGGCCAGGGTGCGCCAGTCTTCGAGCAGCGTCGTCGCGCGGTCGAGGAAGCGGGTCAGCAGGACATGCCCGCCCGCAGGCAGGGGGGCGGCAAGGACCAGCGGCGGCGTGTTCACCCCGGCCCGTTCGAGCGCCACGATGCCGCGATGTTCGCGCGCCCAGTGGCGGGCGCTGCTGCGGTCGATGAACAGCTTGGCCAGCATCGCGATCCCGTCGAGGCGAGCCTCGCCGACCACACGCTTGCCCGGAAGCACCCGCAGCACACGCAGTACGAGGAGCTCGCGCCCGCCCTCGAGACGGATGCGGAACGGCGCCGGCGGGGTGCGTCCGGCGGCACGGAGGGCGGCGGCGTCGACCATGGGGCTGTGCCCTTGGGTCGCCTCCGCGGGCGGGGGGGAGGGGTGGGCGCTCATCGGCGTGCTGTCTTGCGGATTTCGCGCTTGATCACCGCGTGCGCCAGTTGCCTGGTCGGGCCGTCCATTTTGTGCACGGCGGCATAGCCGAGGAGGAAGCGCAGGCGCTCGCCGGCACGGGGGCCGTGACTGTGGCGGTTGAGGGTGTCGAGGTCACGTACGCGATCGCCGGTGCCAAGGCCGAACCGCCGCGTCTTCTCGAGATCGATCAGGCGGGCGGCAGGCCCGGTGGCGGACGAATCCGGCGGACGGACGAAGATGTGCTTCGGGTACAGACAGTTGTGCAGTATGCCGGCACCGTGCAGGCTGCGGATCAGGGCCGCGGTCTGGTCGATAAGATAACGCCGGGTCGCGCGCGGGAGGACGGGCCAGTCGCGCAGCCAGGCGTCGAGCGGGCGGTAGTCGTCGAGCGCGCGGGTGACAAGGATGGCGCAGGCCTTGCCCCCGATCCGGCGCTGACTGAAGTAGGCCGCCTCCAGGGCGGGCACGCCGTTCCTTTCGTACTGGCGGATGTTGCGGAACTCGCGCGCAAAGGTGGCTTCGCCGAGCGGATGGCGCAGGCTGCGGCTGAGATGGTCGACCTGGCGTTTGAGATAGAAGGCGTGGACCTGCCCCTGTTCGTCCGCCAGTTCGATCCGGCTGACGCTGCTCCAGCCGCCGCGACCGGTGTTGGGCAGGTCGACCGAGGCGAGTTCCAGCGCCCACAGGGTGCTGAACTCGGCCAGTCGGTGACGGGTGAGCAGGGCGCGGAAATCGTCGGCAATATAGTCTTTCACACCGACCTCACTCGCGTCCTTCGAAAAACCCGACGATGCTGCCGATGCGCTGCTTGTCCAGCGCGCCGAGGCGCGGCTTCTGCGCGTAGTCGAGGTAGAAGCGCAGGCGCCGGGTGCGGCTGAGATGGTATTTGGCGACCTTGTCCAGGCAGGCCAGATCCTTGACGATGCGGTAGCGCAGGAAGGGGCCCCACCAGAATTCGCCCGACGGACAGTCGATCAGATAGAGGGTCGGGGTCGGTCCGTTGTCCACCAGCAGGTTGCGCCACTTCAGGTCGTTGTGGGTGAAGTGGTGCGCATGCATCGTGCGCGTGATCCGGGCAAGCTGGTGCGACACCACGGACACCCAGCGCGGGTCGGAAAGGCGCGGGTCCTTGTGCATGGCGAGCTGGTTGAGGTCGGTGGTATCGCTCAGTTCGGCGGTGATCATGGCGCCGCGCCAGAACTCGCCGGCCTTGCGCTGCAGGCCCCAGCCGACCAGCGTCGCGGTGGGAATCCCCCATGCCGCGAAATGCTGCAGGTTCTCCCATTCGGCCTGTACCCGCGGCCGCCCCAGCCAGCGGCGCAGCGGATTCTTGCCCGCACCGTGATAGCGCTTGACGTAGTAGCGACGGCCGCCGACCGTCACCCGCAGCACCTGGCTGAGCGGGGCGCTCGCGATCGACTCGCCGTCGAGCGCAAAGACCGCTTCGAGCGACGCGAAGCTGCGCCGTGCGGCGTCGTCGAGTGCCGCTTCGTCGAGCGTCCAGTCGGTCATCGTTGCAGGGCCGGACGGTGGGCGAACTTGCGCTCGAAGCGACGCTTGAGCCGTGCGGCCTCGCGCTCCAGGTGTTCCAGCAGGCGCGCCTCGCGACGCAGCGTGTCACGCAGGGGGGCGGGGAAATAGGCGCGCAGGAAGCGCAATCGGTCGCGGCGGGTGAGGCCGATGTCGAGCGCCGAAAAATACAGTGCGGCAAGGTCCTTGTCGCGCCAGCGTCGCGGCGTGCTTGTCCGCAGCTGGGCGCGATGCAGGTCGATCAGCGCCAGCCGGGGCACGTCCGGCGCCGGTCCCGGCGTCTGGTGCAGCAGAAAATGGCACAGATAGAAGTCGCGGTGGTTGATGCCGCCTGCGTGCATGCGGCGGGCGATCGAGGCGACTTCCGCGATCAGTGCGCGCTTGAGCGCGGGCGACGGTGGCCGCTCGCGCCAGTCGCGGGTGAACACGTCGAGGTCGACGGCGGGCTCGATCGCCTCGGTGACGAGAAAGGATAGGCGTCGGGCCGGCCCCGCGCCGCGCTCGCCGTAGGCGACCGCGGTCATCGTCGGCACGCCGATCGCGTGGCAGGCCCGGATTGCGCGCCACTCGTTGCCGGCGCCCAGTACCGGCACGCGCAGGTGGATCAATTCCTCGGCAATCCGTCCCCAGCCGACCCCGCTCTGCAGCTTGAGGTAATAGCCGCGGCCGTCGACCTCGAAGCGCAGCGTGCGCCGTCCTTCGAGGTCGCGCACCAGGTCGCCGTTGGCGGCCCGGTCCGCGAGCTCGGCCGCCGCGGCGAACGGGTCGCGCCCGGCCCACATCGCTGCCAGTGGCGGTTCGAGCTCGAGCCGGTTCATCCGTGCTGCCCCACGATCACATCGGCAGCATGTTCGGGCAGGCTGTAGAGGTCGGCGCTGTCGGCAAACACGAGGGCGTTGTGTTGCCAGCAGCTGCGTGCCTCCGGGTTGGCGAGCATGGCCGCGAGGGCATCGTTCAGTGCCGCCTGCTTGAACGGTTCGGCCACGATATCGCCGGCGTCGGCATCGGTGATGTAATGGGCGTAACCGCAGGCGGCCGTGGCCAGCACGGGCAGGCCGGCCACCAGCGCCTCGAGCAGCACCGTGCCGGTATTCTCGTGGCGGGCCGGGTGCAGCAGGAGGTCGGCGGCAAGCAGGAAATCGGGAACATCCTTGCGCCCACCCGGAAAGAACACCCGCTCGCCGATTCCCAGCCGGCCGGCCTGGGCGATGAACGGCGCCGGATCGTCGGCGCCGATTGCAACCAGGCGGGTACGGCGTTTGAGCGGCTCGGGCAGGGCGGCCATCGCCTCGATGCTGCGATCCAGCCCCTTGCGCTGGAAATCAGAGCCGATCTGCACCAGCAGCAGGTCGCCACTATGCAGATCGAATTCGGTCGCAAAGCGGGTGCGCGCCGCGGTGCGCAGTTCGGCGGCATTGGCCGGCGCCCTGCGGTCGGGAGCGATCCCGGGCGGCAACAGGTGAAAGCGCCGTGCGGGGGTGCCGTAGTGACGCTTGAACAGGGGTTGCTGGGTGGTCGAGATCATCAGGATCTCGGTGTGGTTTTCGGGCCCGAACACGGCCTGTTCGTAGGCCGCAAAGTGGCGATAGCGCGGGCTGTAACGGTACAGCGGCTTGCGCAGGGTGCGCGCTTTTTCCTCGAAGCACGGATCGGCGGCGTAATAGACATCGAGCCCCGGCATCTTGTTGAAGCCGATCAGGCGGTCGGCCGGGCGGTGGGCGAGGTCGGCCCGGACCCAGGCGGTAAACTTCGCATAGCGGCGATGGTTGAAGACCGACTGCACCGGCACCTTGATCAGCTCGAATCCCGCCGGAATCTCGCCCTCCCATTCGAGCGCATAGACCCGGATTGCATGACCGCGCGCCTGACAGGCGAGCGCGATGCGCAGGAAGTCCCGCTGCAGGCCGCCGAACGGGAAGTACTTGTACAGGCAGAATGCAAGTTGCATCAGACGGGCGTCCTCGGAGGAGTGGCGTGCTGGGTGAGCAAGGCTTCGAGTTCGGCCCACACCCTGGGCGGGGCGAGCCGGGTGAAGCACAGCGGCTGTTCGGTGGCGAGGTCGAAGCGGCTGCGCTCTTCAGCGGTCGGTGTGTGGCTGCAGACCTTCTTCAGGCACGGCGCGCAGCCGAAATCCGCTGCGAGGTGGACCTGCCTGCGTCCCCAGGCGCCGGTGAAGCCGGGGTTGGTGGGGCCGAACAGCGACAGCGTGGGCACATCGAGGGCGGCCGCGAGGTGGCCCAGGCCGGTGTCGACCGCCACGCAGGCGCTGGCTTCGGCGAGTTCGGCGGCGAGGTCGGTGAGGGTCAGCCGGGGCAGGATGCTGGCGCCGGGAATGCCGGCGACGATGCGCTCCGCGCGCTCGCGCTCGGTCAGGCTGCCCCATGGCACTCTGACCTGCCAGCCATGCGCGCTCGCCCGTTCGGCGAGCTGGCGCCAGTAGATCGCGGGCCAGTGTTTGGTGGCCCAGGTGGTGCCGTGCAGGAACACGAGGTAGGGCGCACTGGTGTCCGGTTGGTGCGCCGCGGTGGCGAGGACCCGCGCATGGTCGAGGCCGTAGGCGGCGGCGCCGGCCTCCGCAGCCCCGTCGCGTTCGCCGCTGGCCTCGGCGGGCAGGGCATAGCCGAGCGAGAGGGCGAACAGCTCGCGCACCCGCAACACCGCGTGACGGCCCCAGGGCACGGCATGGCGATGGTGATAGAACAGGCTGGCGAGCGGCTCGCGCGCGGACTGCCAGTCCAGCCCATGGATCGGGCAGCATGCATGGCGGCCGAGCCAGGCACTCTTGAGCAGGCCCTGGGCATCGATCACCAGATCGTAGTCGGTGGTCGACACCACCTGCCGGAAAGCCCGCCATTCGCCGCTCTTGCGCGCCTTGAGCGGGTGCTTGCGCCAGCGCCGCACGGCGACCGGGATCACCCGCTCGACCGCCGGATGCCACGATGGAATCTCGGAGAAGGCTTCTTCCACCACCCAGTCGAAGCGGATGCCGGGGAACACCCGGGTTGCATCGGTCAGTGCCGGGAGGGTGTGAATGACATCGCCCAGCGACGAGGTCTTGATGATCAGTACCCGCATCGCCGGCTCAGGTTCCGGTGCCGGCGGTGATATGCGGGGTGCCGACGCCGAGGGTGGCGAGGGCGTGCACCACGCTCGCCGGGGTGATATCGACCAGGCAGCGGGTATGACCGAGCGGGCAGGTGCGCTCGAAGCACGGCGAGCACTCGAGGCGCAGGTCGCGGATCGACACCCTCGACGACAGCGGCGGCGTGTGTTCGGGGCTGGATGATCCGTAGATCGCCACCAGCGGGACGTCGAGCGCGGCGGCGACGTGCATCAGGCCGGAATCGTTGGTCACCGCCGCAGCGGCGAGCGCGAGCAGGTCCACCGCGTCGCCCAGCTCGGTCCGACCGGCGAGGTTATGCACCCCGGGATTGCCGGCGGCGATCGTCTCGGCTGCGTCATGATCCTTGGGGCCACCCATCACCCACACCTGGTAACCGCGATCCACCAGTTCGCGGCCAAGCGCGGCGAAGTGCGGCAGCGGCCACTGCTTGGCCGGACCATATTCCGCGCCGGGCATGAAAGCCACCGCCGCGCGGTCGGTGGCGAGGCCGAGGCGCTGGCGCAGGCCGGCCTGGTTGTCGGGGTCGGCGAGCAGGCGCGGATAGGGGAAGGGCTCGGGCAGCGGGGCGCCGGCCGGACGTCCGAGGGCGACGAAGCGCTGCACCGTCATCGGCAGCGCGCGCTTGTCGAGCACGCGCAGATCGTTGAGCAGGCCATAGCGCATCTCACCGCGAAAGCCGGTGCGGCGCGGAATGCCGGCGAAGAGGGGGGCGAGCGCGGACTTCAGCGAGCCGGGCAACACGATGGCTTGGTCATAGCCTTCGGCTGCGAGCGTCCGCCCCAGGCGCCAGCGCGCCCCCAGACCGAACTCGCCGTGGCCGAGCGGCATCGCCACCCCGCGCCGGACCTCGGGCATGCGGGCGAGGATGGGCAGCGACCAGCCCGGCGCAAGCACGTCGATCGCGCACTCTCCGCCGCGCTTGAGAGTCATGAACAGGCTCTGGGCCATGACCATGTCACCCACCCACGACGGACCGACCACCAGGATCTTGCGCATCGAATTGGCGTCCACGGATTCAGTCGCGGCTGGCGAGCCAGTCGAGGTAGCGCGGCACGCCGGCCTCGACGTCCATGAACGGGCGGTCGTAGCCGGCGCTGCGCAGCGCGCTCATGTCGGCCTCGGTAAAGCTCTGGTAGCGGCCCTTCAGGTGATCGGGGAAGGGGATGTAGTCGATGCCGCCGCCCTCCTCGCCGCGGGCGCGGTACCACTTGATCGCGGCGCGGGCGACCTCGTTGAAGCTCTGCGCCCGGCCGGTGCCGAGGTTGTAGATGCCACGGACCTGCGGATTGTCGAGCAGCCACAGGTTGACCGCGACGATGTCGTCGACATGGATGAAATCGCGCCGCTGCTCGCCCGGACCATAGCCGTCGGAGCCTTCGAACAGCCGCACCCGGCCGGCCTCGTCGAGCTGCCGGTTGAAGTGGAAGGCGACGCTCGCCATGCTGCCCTTGTGCTGCTCGCGCGGACCATAGACGTTGAAGTAGCGCAGGCCGACCACCTGGCTGGGCAGAGCGGCCAGTTGCGGGCGCAGATGGCAGTCGAACAGGAACTTGGAGTAGGCGTACATGTTGAGCGGCTTCTCGAACCGGCGCTCTTCGCGAAAGTTCGGACCCATGCCGTAGACCGAGGCCGACGACGCGTAGATCAGCGGAATCCGGCGTTCCACGCACCAGGCCAGCAGGGTCTTGGTGTACTCGTAGTTCACCTTCATCACGAAGCGGCCGTCCCACTCGGTGGTGGAGGAGCAGGCGCCCTCGTGGAACACGGCCTCGACGGTGCCGAAATCCTCGCCAGCCTGGAGCCGGCCGAGGAAGTCGTCCTTGTCCATGTAGTCGCGGATGTCGACGTCCGCGAGGTTGAGGCACTTGCGTCCGTCGGTGAGATCGTCCACCACCAGGATGTCGGTGAAGCCGCGGGCGTTGAGCCCATGCACGATGTTGCTGCCGATGAAGCCGGCGCCGCCGGTGACGATGATCATGCGAACTCCTTGTTCAATCAATGAGTGGCAGCCAGTGCCGTCGCGAGTTCCGCGAGGCTGACCGCGGCGGTGCCGAGCTTGCCGACCACGATACCGGCAGCCAGGTTGGCCAGTGCGGTGGCGTCGGCCAGCGACAGTCCGCACGCGAGTCCGGCGCCGAGTACCGCGACCACGGTGTCGCCGGCGCCGGTGACGTCGAACACGTCGCGGGCGCGGGTCGGCAGGTCGAGCGCCGGATGGCCCTGTTGCAGCAGGGTCATGCCGCGTTCCGAGCGGGTGATCAACAGCGCGTCGAGGTCGAGCGCCTCACGCAGCGCCTCGCCGCGCTCCCGTACCATGGCTTCGTCGCCGCAGTGGCCGACCACGGCCTCGAATTCGGTCATGTTCGGGGTGATCACGGTGGCACCGCAATAGCGTCCGAAATCGGTTCCTTTCGGGTCGACCACGATCGGCAGCGCGCGTTCGCGGGCGACGCGGATCAGGCTGCCGACCTGCGACAGCGTGCCCTTGCCGTAATCCGACAGGACCACCGCGCCCGTTCCCGGCAGTGCCAGTTCGAAGGCCTGCTCGATCCCGGCCGATTCGAGCATGGCAAAGTTGTCCTCGAAGTCGAGCCGGATCAATTGCTGATGACGGCTGATGATGCGCAGTTTGGTGATGGTCGGGTGCTGTGGGGCTTCGAGCAACCGGCAGTTCACGCGCCCGCTCTCGAGTTGCTCGCGCAGCAGGCGCGCCTGTTCGTCACGTCCGACCAGCCCGACCAGCTCGACGCTCGCCCCCAGCGAGGCGGCGTTGAGCGCGACGTTGCCCGCCCCGCCGGCGCGGTATTCGTCGTTCTCCACCTTGACCACCGGCACCGGCGCTTCCGGCGAGATGCGCGTGGTCGAGCCGTGCCAGTAGCGATCGAGCATGACATCGCCGACGATGACGAGGCGGCCGGCAGAGAAGTCGGGCAGGGAGATGGGCATGTAGGCGCGGCAAAGCGTTGGAAAGGCGGCGATTATCCCACGAAGGGCGCGAGGCGAGGACAGCGACCGCGTTGTCGTCGACACGCGGCCGGTGGCGGCGGGCGCGGTCGGTGACGAGGGCGGGCGTTGCACTTCGGGTCCAGGGCGGTTCGGGCCCCGGCCGGGCGGCTAGCGATTGAACCACCTGAGGGTCACGCCCCAGGCCTCGACATCGAGCCGTGTGACCTGGCCGCAGGCGAAGTCCAGTCCCAGCCAGCGCTCGGCCGGCAGGCCGAGAAGGTGGCCGGCGAGCGCGCGCAGCGGGCCGCCGTGGGCGACGATCACCACCGGGTCGACGGGGTCGGCGGTGCGCAGTTCGTCCAGCCACTGCAACACCCGTGCCGACATGTCGCGCGCGGACTCGCCGCCCGGGGCCCGGAATCCAACGGGATCGCGGGCCCACTCGTCGATCGCCGCGCCGATGTCGTCGAAGCGGCGACCTTCCCAGTCGCCGAAGCTGATTTCCTGCAATCGCGGATCGAGCTGCGGGGTGCCGAGCGCTTCGGCGAGCAGGCGGGCGCGGGCAAGCGGGCTGGCATGCAAGGCGAAGCGCGCCGGCAGCAGCGGGCGCAGGCGGTCGGCGACCGCCGCTGCGGATTCCGCGAGGCCGACATCGGACTGACCGTAACACACGCCGGGCGGCACATCCGGCCGGGGATGACGAATCAGATGGAGTTCCATGCGACCAGGATGCCGAGATAGCAGGCGAGTTCGGTGACCTGCTGGGTGGCGCCGAGGAGGTCGCCGGTGTAGCCGCCGAGCCGGCGCAGGAACACGCGCGCGGCCCATGCGGTGACCGCGATCGTCGCTCCCGTGGCGCACAGCGCCTCCAGCGGTGCGAGCAGCGCCAGCGGCAAGAGCCCGAAGGCGCCGGCGATGGCGAGCTCCGGGGCGCTCAGGCGGCGGGCGAGCGGCTTCGACTTGGAGCTCTCGTCGTCGCGCACATAGGGCAGCAGGTGGATCAGGCTGGTCGAGGCCAGGCGCGACAGCGGATGCGCCACGAGCAATGCCACCGCCACCGCGGGGTCGCCGTGAGCGCCCAGCTCGATCAGCGCCACCATCTTGGCCGCCAGCATCAGCACCATGCCGACCGTGCCGTAGCTGCCGATCCGCGAATCCTTCATGATCGTCAGCACCTGCGCCCTGCTCCAGCCGCCGCCGAGGCCGTCGCAGCTGTCGGCCCAGCCATCCTCGTGAAAGGCGCCGGTGGCACGGATGGTGACCGCCATCGACAGGATCACCGCCAGTGCGGCGGGCAGCAGCAGCGCGAGCGCAAGATAGCTGAGCGCGCCGATCGCGCCCACCACCCAGCCCACCAGCGGGAAATAGCGCGCGGCGTGATTGAGCCGTTCCGGCGACCACGGCACCCAGGCCGGCACCGGCAAGCGGGTGAAGAAGCCGAGCGCGGTGAAGAAGAGTTCGAGCTGGTAGCGCATCGGGAGCTCAGGCCTTGCCGCTGACCCCCGCCGATTCGAAGCTCGCCATCTCGCCGAGGAAGTTGACTGCGGCCTGTACCAGCGGGAAGGCGAGCGCGGCGCCGGTGCCTTCGCCCAGGCGCAGGTCGAGTTCCATCAGCGGCTCGACTCCGAGGTGGGCGAGTTGCAGGGTGTGGCCGGGCTCCTTCGAGCGGTGGGCGAACACGCAATAGGGCAGGATGTCCGGCGCGATGCGCTGGGCTACAAGCAGCGCGGCGGTGACGATGAAGCCGTCGATCAGCAGCACCATGCGCTTTTCCGCGGCGCCGAGCATGGCGCCGGCCATCATCGCGATTTCGAAACCGCCGTATTCGGCAAGTGCGGCGAGCGGGTCGGCCGGGCGGCCGCCGCGGGTCAGCGCCTGCTCCAGCAAGGCCAGCTTGCGCGCGAGCCCGGCATCGTCCAGACCGGTGCCGCGGCCGGTGACGATGGCGAGGTCGGCGCCGCCGGTGGTGCCGATCAGGCAGTGGGTCAGCAGCGAGGCGGCGGCGGTGTTGCCGATGCCCATCTCGCCGAAGCCGACGCAGTTGCAGCCGTTGGCGGCGAGCGCATAAGCCAGTTCGCGGCCGCGGGCGAGCGCGGCGTCGCGCACTTCGGCCGCCATCGCCGGCTGCTCCAGGTAGTTGGCGGTGCCGGGGCCCATCTTGGCGCCGATCAACCCGGGGCGCTGGCCGAAATCGTGATTGACGCCGGCGTCGATCACGGTGAGTCCGAGTCCGAGCTGGCGGCTGAACACGTTGATCGCGGCGCCGCCGGCAAGAAAGTTCTCCACCATCTGCCAGGTCACGTCCTGCGGGAAGGCCGACACCCCGGCGCGGGCCGCGCCATGGTCGCCGGCAAACACCATGATGTGCGGCTGGCGCAGTTCGGGGGCGAGGGTGTGCTGGATCAGGCCGATCTGCAGCGCCAGCGCCTCGAGGCGTCCGAGGGCGCCAGGCGGTTTGGTCTTCTGGTCGATCTTGTGTTGCAGCGAGCTGGCAAGGGCGTGGTCGGGAGCGCTGATCCGGAAGTGCATGGCTGTCCTGCGAGGGCGGTGAGAGGCGGGCGCGGCGGATGGTAGCACGGCGGGTCAGCCGCCCTTCAGCATCAGCGGCAGGCCGGCGGCAACGAAAACCACCCGTGGGCATGCGGCCGCGATCGCCTGGTTGAGGCGTCCGGCCTCGTCGCGGAACAGGCGGCCGAGCGCACTGTCTGGCACCAGTCCGAGGCCGACTTCATTGGCGACCAACAGGATTCTGCCGGGCAAGGTCGGCAGGGCAGCGAGCAGGGCGTCGCGTTCGCGGCCGAACAGCGGCAAGGCATCGGCGGTGGCGGCGGGGGGCAGCTTCTCGGCGCCGGTGAGAAGGTTGCACAACCACAATGTGAGGCAGTCCACGATCACGCAGCGATCGGCTGCGGCCTCGCGGCGCAGCGCCGCGGCCAGTGCGACCGGGGTCTCGACGGTGCGCCACTGCCGCGGACGGTCCGCCTGGTGGCGACGGATGCGGCTGGCCATCTCCTCGTCACCGGCTTCCGCGGTGGCGATCACGGTGACGGCGAGGCCCGATTCACGTGCGCGCTGTTCGGCATGGCGGCTCTTGCCGGAGCGGGCGCCGCCGAGGATGAGTTCGCAGGTCATTGGTGGTATCGATTTTGCAGTGCACGACAAGGCCGGACACGGTATCATCCGCCCCCACTGCCCCGAAAGGGGTAGCGCGTTTGTGGTGCCCGGAGGCGGTTCTCGCCCGAGGGTTAAACGGGAAACAGGTGAGCGTCGCTTCTGGCGCGCAATGCCTGTGCTGCCCCCGCAACGGTAAGTGAGCGTAAGGCGCATCGAAAAGCCACTGGGTGTCGTTTGCCCGGGAAGGCGATGCGTCGGGTCCGGTCGATTCTGACCGGCACCGCTCATGAGCCCGGATACCGGCCCAAATGCGAAATGGCGGATGTGTCGCGGGGTGGCGACGACGGGTGCAGGCGGCTTGCGGCTCTCTTCGGTTCTCTCCCTGGCATGTCCTTGGCAATCGCTTCACGCGGTGCGGGGACGCAAACCGTGGGGCCGGGAGAAAATCAGTGAGAATCCGTGTTTCTTGTGCCGCACTCGCGGCAGCGATGGTCGTGCCCCTGCAGGCAGCGGCCGAAACCGAACTGGACAATGTCGTCGTTACCGCCAGCCGTCAGCAACAGCGTGCCGATGAGGCCCTTTTCAGTATCGACGTGATCGGGCGCGAGCAGATCGAGCGCGCCGGGCACAGCACGCTCATCGAACTCCTGGCCTCGCAGGCCGGTATCCAGGTAAGCAGTACGGGTGGCCCGGGTGCAAACACGGGTGTATTCATCCGTGGCGCCAATTCCGGGCATACGCTGGTGCTCATCGATGGCATGCGGGTCGGTTCCGCCACCACCGGACAACCCTCGCTGGAGGTGATTCCGACCGCCCTCATCGAGCGCATCGAGATCCTGCGCGGACCGGCGAGCGCGCTTTATGGTTCGGACGCGATCGGCGGCGTGATCCAGATCTTCACGCGCAAGGGCGAAGCGGGCTTCCATCCGAGTGTCCGTGTCGGTGCCGGCACCGAGCGCACCTATACGCTCGGCGCGTCCCTCGCCGGAGGGGAAGAGCGCTTGCGCTACAGCCTGTCGGCGGGACGCGACCGGACCGATGGCTTCAATGCTCGTCCGCAGGTCTCTACCGCAGCGGACCTCGATCGCGACGGTTTCCACAACGACTACCTGAGCGCTTCGGCTGCGCTGGGCCTGCGCGAGGACGACGAGCTCGGGCTCACGCTGTTTCATTCCGAGGGGCGCAACTGGTTCGACGCCGATCAGCCGTTCAACTCCTATGTGGACAAGGGCCTGGACAGCGCGGGTGTCTACCTGCGCAACAAGCTCGCGGACGCGTGGATCAGTACGCTGCGCCTCGGCACTAGCGAAGACCGCTCGCACACCCGGTCCACGTCGGCGCCGGCCGACCGGTTCGACACGGTGCAGACCCAGTTCATGTGGCAGAACGACATCGCCGTGGGGGGCGGTTCGCTGCTCGCAGCTTATGAGCACCTCGAGCAGCGCATCGATACCACGGGCACCTTCGAGCGCGACCGGCGCCTGGTGAATTCGGCCTTGATCGGATGGGGCGGACAGTTCGACAAGCATCACCTGCAAATCAACGCCCGTCACGATGACAACTCGCAGTTCGGCGGCAAGACGACGGGTCTGATCGCCTACGGCTACCAGTTTCTGCCACAGTGGAAGGTACGTGGCAGCGTCGGGACCGCATTCAAGGCGCCGACCTTCAACGACCTGTATTTCCCGCTCGCCTGTTTCCCTCCGTTCGGCTGTTTCGGCGGCAATCCGGACCTGAAGCCCGAGGAGTCTCTCAATCGCGAGCTTGGCGTGGTCTGGGAGCACGACCGGTTCAGCACGCATGCGACCTACTACGACAACAGGGTGGAGAACCTCATCCAGTGGGGCAACACGCCAGAGAACGTCGGCAAGGCCAGGCTGAAGGGGGTGGAGTGGGGCGCGAGCGCCATGGTGTTCGATTACCGAGTGCGGGCGACGATCGATCTGCTCGATGCGAAAGACGAGGACACCGGTGAACGACTCATCCGGCGGGCGAAACGCAGCGCATCGCTGGGGATCGACCGCAACATCGGAAAATGGACCTGGGGTGTGGAGTGGCGCGGGCAGAGCGCACGCGAAGACGGGCAGCGTCTGAGCGGGTACGGCATCGTCAACGCCTGGCTCCATCACGCCTTGACGCCCGAACTGCGGCTCGAGTTGCGGGCGAACAACGTGTTCGACAAGGAGTATCAGCTTGCCCGCGGGTTCTCCACGGCGGGGGCCAGCGCTTTCATCGCCGTTCGTTACGCGCCGCGCTAGGTGTTCACTCATGATCCCTATTCGCTATTCGATGCTCTGCGCGAGCTTTGCGGCGGCCGTGCCCCTGTCCATTTCCGCTGCTTCCGCGTCTGACGAGCCGGCCCTCGAGTCGGTCGTGGTCACCGCCACCCGTCAGCGTCAGCGCGCAGAAGACAGTCTTGCGAGCGTCCAGGTGCTGGAGCGCGAGGACATTCAGCGCGCCGGGCACTCTTCCCTGATCGAGGTGCTGCGGGCGCTGCCCGGCGTGCAGGTCAGCGCCAACGGGGGGCCGGGCTCCAATTCGAATGTCTTCATTCGCGGCGCGGAGGCACGTCACACCCTGCTACTGATCGACGGGCTCCGGATCGGTTCGGCAAGCTCGGGCGCGCCGACCCTCGAGAGCATTCCACTCGGGATGATCGACCGGATCGAGATCCTGCGCGGGCCGGCCAGCGCCTTGTACGGCTCGGAGGCCATCGGCGGCGTGATCCAGGTGTTCACCCGCAAGGGCGAGGCGGGCTTCCACCCCGAGGTCTTCGCCGGCTACGGGACGGACGACAGCTTCCAGGGCTCGATCAACCTGGCGGGCGGCATCGAGCGTTTGCGTTACAGCCTGAGCGCGGGCAGGGAGCGCACCGACGGCTTCAACTCGAAGCGGGATCCGGCCTATTGGGTCAGCCCCAGCAACCCCAATCGGACATCGTACTGGGACGATGATGACGGCTTCCGCAACGACTACATGAGTGGTTCGCTGGCGCTCGGCTTCCGGGACCAGGATGAAGTCGGCGTCAGCTTTCTGCAATCGGACGGTCGCAACCGCTACGACGCTTCCGCACTGAGCTACTTCGACTCCTATCTCGACAAGAAGTCGAATTCGGCAAACGCATACATGCGCAATGTCCTGTTCGCGGGCTGGACCAGCACCCTTCGTCTCGGCCAGAGCGAGGACAGGTCGCTCAACAAGGCGAGCAGCGCCGAACCGGGCCGCTTCGATACCCGGCAGGATCAGCTGGTATGGCAGCATGACATCGGCCTGCCGGTCGGCAGCCTGATGCTGGCCTACGAGTACGTCGAGAGCAAGTTGAACAGTACGACGACCTACCGCAAGGACAGCCGCAGGGTGAATTCCGCCGTGCTCGGCTGGTCCGCGCGGATCGATGCCCATCACCTGCAGCTCAATGCCCGCCACGACGACAACTCCCAGTTCGGAGGCAAGACCACCGGTCTGCTTGCCTACGGCTACGACCTGAGCGGCGCATGGCGTGTGCACGGCAGCGTGGCCACGGCGTTCAATGCGCCGACTTTCAATCAGCTGTACTGGCCCCTGACCTCGCTGACCAGCTACCATGGCAACCCCGATCTCAAACCGGAGCAGGCACTCAACCGTGAGCTTGGAGTCCGGTGGAATCAGGGTGCGCAAATGCTCGAACTGACCTACTTCAACAACCGGGTGAAGGATCTCATTTCGAGCAACCCGGTCTCCGCGCTCAGGGGGCAGCAGGTCAACGTTGGCGAAGCCCGTCTCGAGGGAGTGGAGATCGGTTATTTCCTGGCGCTTGGCGCGTTCAATCTGGCGGCCGGACTCGACTACCTCGATGCCAAGGACGAGATCAACCGGCGGCGCCTGCCCCGACGGGCCCGGACGGCTGGTTTTGTGCGGCTCGACCATGCTGCCGACAAGCTGAACTGGGGGGTGGAGGTGAATGCCTCCAGCCGCCGCTACGACGATGCCGCGAATGCCGTGGAGCTTCACGGCTACGGTCTGCTCAATGCCTATGCACACTATCGTTTTGCCCCGGATTGGCGGCTTGAGCTGCGCGCCAACAACCTCCTCGATCAGGACTACGAACTTGCGCGCGGCTATCGCACGCCCGGCGCCAACCTGTTTGTCGGTGTCCGCTTTGCGCCGCGCTGATCCCGGCTGCAAGCGGCGGACCGGCGACGCATGACGCGCGGCGGGCGGGCCGCGGCCGTGATCGCTGCGCTGGTCGTGACCGGCGTGGCGGTCTTTGCCTGGGCGCTGTCCGCCGGCAATCTGCCGATCTCGCCTGCCGAGGTCGCCGGCGCCCTGTTCGGCAACGAGGTCGGCATGGCCGCCAATGTGGTGCGTGAGCTGCGCCTGCCGCGCGCGGTGGCGACCCTGGTCTGCGGCGGACTGCTGGCGACCGCCGGCGCGCTGATGCAGGTGCTGTTGCGCAATCCGCTCGCCGACCCCTACATCCTCGGAATCTCGGGCGGCGCGGCGGTCGGCGCGCTGTCGGCGATCTCGCTCGGGGTTGCGACCTTCTGGGTCGATGCGGGGGCCTTTGCGGGCGCGTTGGGTGCGATGGCGCTGGTGTTCGGGCTGGCGCACGGCGACGGCAGCTGGACCCAGACCCGGCTGCTGCTGACCGGGGTCATCGTCGCCGCCGGCTGCGGCGCGACAGTGATGCTGATGCTGGCGCTGGCGCCGGACACCCGGGTGCAGTCGATGCTGTTCTGGCTGATGGGCGATGCCAGCGGCGCAGCCCGCCCGTGGCCGGCGCTCGTCGTGCTGCTGGCCGGACTGGTGGCGATCCTGCCCTTCGCGCGCGATCTCAACGTGCTCGCGCGCGGCGAAATGACCGCGCGCGCGCTCGGCGTCAGCGTGCACCGCCTGCGCCGGGTGCTGTATGTACTGGCTTCGCTGCTCACCGCGGTGGCGGTGACGCTGGTCGGCTCGGTGGGCTTCGTCGGGCTGATCGTGCCGCACCTGGTGCGGCTCGCGCTCGGCAACGACCAGCGCATCCTGCTGCCGGTGGCGGCGCTGGCCGGTGGCATCCTGCTCACCGTGGCCGATACCCTGGCGCGCACGGTGATGGCTCCGCAGCAACTGCCGGTGGGGGTGCTTACCGCGCTGATCGGAGTGCCGGTGTTCCTGTTCCTGCTTGCGCGTCACCCCCGCTGACATGGATGCCGCCGCAATGCTACCGGTCGATGTCGATGTACCACTGCTCGAGGCCGAGCGCCTGGCGCTACAGGTCGGCGAGCGCTGGCTGTGCTGCGAGTTCAGCCTGAGCCTGGCGGCCGGCGAGTGTCTGGTGCTGCTCGGCCCCAACGGCGCAGGCAAGACCACGCTGCTGCACACGCTGGGCGGGCTGCGCGAACCGAGCGTGGGCGCGGTGCGGATCGGCGGCATGCCCTATGCGGCGTGGTCGGCGCTCGACGCCGCGCGCTTTCGCGGCGTGCTGCCGCAGCAGCAACCGGATCACTTTGCCGCCTCGGTGCTCGAAACCGTGCTCATCGGCCGTCACCCGCACCTCGGGCGCTGGGGCTGGGAGGGCGAGGACGACGAGCAAGCCGCCCGCGCCGCGCTCGCCGACGTGGGGCTGACCGGCCTCGAACACCGCGACATCCTCACCCTGTCCGGCGGGGAGCGCCAGCGGGTGGCAGTGGCGGCGCTGCTGGCGCAGGCGCCGCAGCTGTTCCTGCTCGACGAGCCGCTCAATCATCTCGATCTGCGCTACCAGATCGCGGTGCTCGACCTCTTCCGCAGCCTGACCACCCGGCGCCGCGGTGTGGTCATGGTATTGCACGACATCAACCTGGCCGCGCGCTACGCCGATCACGTCATCCTGCTCGACGGCCGCGGCGGGGTGCTGGCCGGCGACCGCGACACCGTGCTGCAGGCCGACCGCCTCAGCGACGCCTTCGGCCATCCCCTGCGGCGTTACGTGCTCGATGGCCGCGTCACCTTCTTGCCGGACTGATCCCATGAACACCAAGATCCGCAGCCTGCTCGGCTGCCTGTTGCTGACTCTCGCCTTGCCGGCTGCGGCGGCTTGCCCGCGCATCGTCACCCAGTCGCCGTATCTGACCGCGGCACTCGAATGGCTGGGGCGCGGCGAGTGCATCGTCGGTGTATCGCGCTACGACCTCACGCGTGCGGAACTGCCGCGTACCGGTGGGGTGAAGGATCCCGACGCGCTGGCGATCGACCTGCTCGATCCCGACCTGGTGCTCGTTTCGCGCGCCACCGACGCGGCGGTCCTGGGTGCAGACCTGAGCCCGCCGGCGCGGGTGGTCCAGGTCGACGGCTTCGAGTCGATGGCCGGTGCCGAGGCCATGTTGCGCGAACTGGCGCGGACGTCGGCGGCGCCCGGCGGCGCGGCCAGGGTCGATGCCTTCGCCCGCGACTGGCGTGCCGCCGCCGCGGCGGTCGGTGGTGGTGGCCGCCGCGCGCTGGTGCTGTCGGCGTGTTCCGCCTCGCCCTATTCGTTCGGCCGCGGGCATGTGGTGGGGGACCTGTTCGCGCATGCCGGCTTCGACGTGGTCGAAACCGCGCCGCGCATCCGTCACCTGCGTGAGGGAGAGGAAATCCCCGACCTCCTCTCCGCGGTCGAGCGTCTCAAGCCGGACGTGGTCATCTCGCTCCACCGTGTCACCGCCGAGCACTGCAATGCGCAACTCGGGATGCTGCCGGTGCGGCTGGTGATGGTGACCGGTGAACATTTCTTCCAGCCCGGGCCGGACATGCTGAAGGGGCTGGCCGAGCTCGCGGAGCAGATGAAACCCTGAGTTCGACCCCGGCGCGCAACGTCTTGCGGGTGCCGCCATGCGCGCTGCAGATTCGATCCCTTACTGACAGAGAAAGCAAAAATGACTGAGAACAGCGAAAAAGACGAACGCCACAATGCCCGCATGGCGCGCAAGAAGGAGGTGATCGACCACAAGGTTGCCGCCGCGCAGACCGAGCGCGGCGTCCTGCTGGTCAACACCGGCAACGGCAAGGGCAAGTCCAGCGCCGGCTTCGGCCTGGTCGCGCGGGCGCTGGGGCATGGCATGAAGGTGGGGGTGGTGCAGTTCATCAAGGGCCGTTCCGACACCGGCGAGGAGGCCTTCTTCCGCCGCCAGCCGGCGGTGAGCTGGCATGTGATGGGCGAGGGCTTCACCTGGGAAACCCAGGACCGCGCGCGCGATGTGGCCACCGCCGAGGCCGCCTGGGCACAGGCCTGCAAATTCCTGGGCGACCCCGCGATCGGCCTGGTCGTGCTCGATGAACTCAACATTGCGCTCAAGTACCGCTATCTTGACGTTAACCAGGTGGTGGCCGACCTGCTGGCGCGTCCGCAGGCGCAGCATGTGGTCGTCACCGGCCGTGCGGCACCGCCCGAACTGGTCGCAGCCGCCGATACCGTGACCGACATGACGTCGGTCAAGCACGCGTTTGCCGCCGGCATCAAGGCGATGGCCGGCATGGAGTGGTGAGATGAGTGTGCCCGTTCTGCCCGGCGTCCGTCCGGGGCCGCAGCCCGGCCATGTCTACCTCGTCGGTGCCGGGCCGGGTGACCCGGAACTGCTGACCCTGCGCGGGGCCCGTCTGGTGGAGGGCGCCGATGTGGTGGTCTATGACAACCTCGTCAGTCCGGCGATCGTCGGCCTCGCGCCGGTCGCCGCCGAACGCATCTACGTCGGCAAGAAGGCGGCCGATCACACCTTGCCGCAGGACCGGATCAACCATCTGCTCGTGCGCCTGGCACGCGAGGGCAAGCGGGTCGTACGTCTGAAGGGCGGAGATCCGTTCATCTTCGGCCGTGGTGGCGAGGAGATGGAGGTGCTGGTGGCTGCCGGCGTCACCGTCGAGGTGGTACCCGGAGTCACCGCGGCAGCGGGCATCGCCGCCTACGCGGGCATTCCGCTGACGCATCGCGATCATGCGCAGTCGGTGATCTTCACCACCGGTTTTCTCAAGGACGGTGCACTCGACCTCGACTGGGCAATGCTCGCGCGGCCGCGACAGACGCTGGTGATCTACATGGGGATCTCACGGCTGGCGGAGATCTGCGGCCAGCTGGTCGCCCACGGCCTGGCGCCGACGACCCCCGCCGGCGTGATCGAGCGCGGCACGACCGATGCGCAGCGCGTGGTCACCGCCGATCTGGCGACCCTGACCGATCGTGTCCATGAAGCCGGCGTCCGTCCGCCGGCCCTGACCATCGTCGGCGGCGTGGTCGGACTGTATCCGCGGCTGGCATGGTTCGAGCCGAAGACAGACAGCGAAGCTCCCCACCCGCCGCACGCGGGCTGTACCGTAGTCCATCAGCCGGAGCGTTGAGCGTTCGCGGCGATGACGCGCGTGCCGGGCTGCAGCGCGGGGCAGGGTTGCCTTGCTCGCGCCTGCGCGTTTCGATCCGCGTCGGATGTCCATTGCCGTCATTGCACCCGGCGCGCTCCGCCATTAGAATGGCGCCCTGTCCTGCAGAGCTCTTCGGCTGCTGCCATCGAGCGGGCGTCGTATAACGGCATTACCTGAGCTTCCCAAGCTCATGACGAGGGTTCGACTCCCTTCGCCCGCTCCACCCCACCTCCGTGTCACCATTCATTGGCGCGGGCCGTCCTCCACCGGAGCACGCCCGATCGGCGCCCCCGACCCTAGTTGACGGGCATCCCCGGCCGCGGCAGCACCCGCGCCGCGAGGCCGCTGTCCGTCTTCAGCAGATCGGCCATGTCGCTCACGATGTGTGCGGCTTCGTCGAGCAGGACGTCCCTGGCCGCTTTGCGCGACTGTTCGGCGGCGAGCTCGGCCTGCAGGCTGCGCTCCCCGGCCAGCAGGCCGTCGTCGCGCAGTTCCGCGATCGGGGGGGCGAGGGCTTCGCCGCTGCGCGCCAGTGCGCGTGCCTTGAGTCGCGCCTCCTGGGTGGCGCGTTCTTGGCGTCGTTCGGCTTCGTTCAGCGAAATCTCGCGCCGCTGGCGCATCACGTTCAGTTCGGCAATGTCCTCCACCAGATAGCGGTACTCGGCATCGTCGGCAACCCGGGACGCGTGGCGCAACTGCAGTATCGGCAGCAGTTCGGATGTGCTTCCGGCCGCTCTGAACGGGGCCGGGGCGACTTGCGTCCACGGCAGCGCGTTGTCGAAGCCGGACTCACCGAAACGCTCGGCATCCATCGGCGAGGGCAGCGCGATATCGGGCGCGACGCCGCGCAGCTGCGTGCTGTCGCCGGTGACGCGATAGAACTGTGCGATCGTCATCTTCAGTTCGCCGTACTCCGGTTTCTCGCTTTTTACGATCTGGTCGAGGTTGAGCAGGGTCTGCACGGTGCCCTTGCCGAAACTCTGATCGCCGATGATCACGCCGCGGCCGTAGTCCTGAATCGCGCCTGCGAAGATCTCGGAGGCCGAAGCCGACGCGCGGTTGATCAGGACGCCGAGCGGGCCGTCCCACGCCACTCCGGCGTCGACGTCGTGCTCGATGCGGATCTGGCCTTGCGCGTTGCGCTGCTGGACCACGGGGCCGGTGTCGATGAACAGCCCGGTAAGCTTGATGGCCTCGTCGAGCGAGCCGCCGCCGTTGTTGCGCAGGTCGATCAGCACCGCATCGACCTTTTCTGCGTTCAACTCGCCCAACAGCCTGGCCACGTCGCGCGTGGCGCTGCGGAAACTGCCATCGCTCTTGTTGCGCGCGCCGGCGTCCTGATAGAAGGTCGGCAGGGTGATCACGCCGACCCGTTGCGCGGCCTGTCCGGCGCCGGTGTGGATGATCGACTTGCTGGCTGCCTGCTTTTCGAGGTTGATCGTGTCGCGCACCAGGCTGATGCGCTTGTGCTTGCCGTCCGGCCCGACATCTGCCGGAAGAACATCGAGCACGACGGTGCTGCCCTTGGTGCCGCGAATCAGGCCGACCACGTCGTCCACCCGCCAGCCCAGCACGTCCGCCGGCTGCTCGTCCTCGCCCTGCGCCACCGCGACGATGCGGTCGCCAATGGCGAGCTGCTCCGATCTGGCCGCCGGGCCACCGACCACTAGTTCGCGGATGGTGACATAGTCCTCGCGCTCCTGCAGCACCGCGCCGATGCCCACCAGGGACAGCTTCATCGAGATCGCGAAGTCTGCCGAGGCACGTGGTCCGAGATAGTTGGTGTGCGGTTCGATCGAGCTTGCATAGGCGTTCATGAACAGCTGGAAGACGTCTTCGCTCTTGCTGCGCAGCGCACGTGACTGCATGTTCTCGTAGCGCTTGTCGAGGGTCTCGCGGATGGCCTTGTCGTCCTTGCCGGCAAGCTTCAGCCGCAGCCAGTCGTTCTTGACCCGCTTGCGCCACAGTTCGTCGAGCTCCTTGTCCGATGCGGCCCAGGGCTCGTCGGTGCGCAGATAACGATAGCTTTCCGTGCGGCCGAAATCGAAGCCGCCGAGGAGCAGAGCGCGCGCCGCCGCAAGGCGCTCGCGGACACGCTGTTCGTAGCGGCCGAAGATCGCGAACGGAAGCTCGAGGTTCTGTTTCAGGATGGCGTCGTCGAGGGTCGTGCGCGCGGCGCCGAACTGGTCGATATCGCTCTGCGCGAAGAACACCCGTTCGGGGTCGAGCGCCTTGAGGTAGCGATCGAAGATCTTTGCCGACAGGGCGTCGTCGAGCGACGCTGCCTGATAGTGGAAGCGCGACAGCAGGTTGGCGCTGACGCCGGCGGTCTCCGCGTGGGCCATGAGAGGTTGCAGCGGTACCGAGGGCGATGAAAGATTCGCGGCCTGTACCGTCGTTGTCAACGTCAGCAGGACCCACAGCAGATTACGGTTCATGAAGCATGCTCCAGCACGATAGTCGAGGAATGCCGGTCAGGTTCGGCCTGGCCCCGGGGGACGGCGGTAGCGCCAAGTTTAGGAAGGCGGCTGCACGCAGTCTACCAGTCGGGTCCGACGCCGAAAGTCCTGGCTGGATCGGTCATCTTCCGTACAGCCGTCACCAGGCGCAACCGATTTCTTGCGCCTGGCACGCGTGGCGGGGGAGTTTGGCCGATCGTGTTTCGGAGTATTGCGGACCCGGTCCGGTTCCCGGGGATGGACGCGAAGCGTCGTGGTGGAAGGGACGGGCGGGTGGCCGGCGTCCTCGGCCAGGTGCGGAGTCGGTGGCGTGATGTTGTTCCGATCGGTCCCGAAACGGACGGTGTAGTCTCTTTACCGGTGACCGCGGCGATGTTCGTCGTGCACCGCTGCTGTAACAGATATTTACACTCCAGAAGGTCGCCAAGCCGATGAAGCCGCTCCGCGTTGCCTGCACGATTGCCCATGTCCTGGTGCTCGCGATGCTCGCCGTCCTGCCGGCGCAGGCGATCGCAAGCGACGACATCCGCGTCGTCACCGAGGAGTTGCCGCCCTACAACATGACCCGTGACGGGCGCATCACCGGCATGAGCACCGAGGTCGTGCAAGCCGTGTTCAAGGAAGTCGGGGTGGCGGCGCGCATTCAGTCGCTGCCCTGGGCGCGTGCCTACGACATCGCCCTGAATTCGGAGAACGTGCTGATCTACTCGATTACCCGCACGGCGCAGCGTGAGAACCTGTTCAAATGGGTGGGCGTCATCGCGCCCGTGCACTGGTACCTGTTCTCGAGGCCCGGCAGCCAGATCCGGCTCGATAGCCTGGACGACGCGCGCCAGTACCAGATTGCGACCGTCAAGGAGGACGCAGGTGAGCAGTTCCTGCTGTCCAAGGGTTTTGCCATCGGCAAGAACCTGCAGTCGAGCAACAAATACGAATACAACTACGAGAAATTCAAGCTCGGCCGGGTAGACCTGTGGATCTCCATCGAACTCAATGCCCTGCACCTGATTCGTCAGGCCGGTGACAATCCGGCCGACGCCGTGGTGCGTGCGTTGAGCCTGACCGAACTGGACGGCGAGCACGGGCTGCACATGGCGTTCAGCCGGACCACGCCGGACGCCGTCGTCGAGCGCTTCCGCACGGGGCTGGAGACGATCCGCGGCAATGGTGTCTACGACGCCATCGCCAAGAAGTGGCTATAGCGTGTCGGCGTCCCCGCTGAGCGCCCCCGCAGATGCCATATCGCCTCCGGGCGGGCCGGCCGGCTCGCTCGGACGCCGGCTGGTGCTGGCGACCTTGGCATTCTGCGTCGTATTCACCGTGGTGACGGTCGCGGTCCGCACCTGGTCGGCGTGGGAAGGCAATCTGGAGACGATGACCGCCGAGTTGAAGCTGATCGACCAGGTGTTCCAGCGGACCCTGTCCAAGGCGATCTGGGAGATGGATCGTGAGACGCTGCAAACCCAGCTCGACAGCGTTGCCAAGGTGGCCCCGGTGGGGCGGGTGGAACTGCGTATCCTGCGCCCCGGGCGCGCGGCCGAAGTGCTGGAGCACCGCCGCGCGGCTCATGTGACCTCGCAACTGGCGCCGTCGCTGCAGCGGATTCTCACCTACGAACCCTATGCCGGGGCGAGCGAAACCGTCGGCGAACTCGCTCTCGAGGGCGACGAGCGGCTGCTGTGGCAGCGGCTGCAGCGCGAGGTGCTGAGCATCGTCGTCACCCAGATCATCCAGTCGCTGCTGCTTGCCGGGCTGATCATGTGGATGTTCAACCGTTCGGTGACGGTGCACGTGCGCCATATCGCGCGCCATCTGGGCGACCTGTCGCCCGATAACCTCCATCAGACCTTGCGCATCGACCGGCCGGCATCGCGTCGCGATGAACTGAGCCTGCTCGAGGCCGGGGTGAACGACCTGCAAGGCAAGCTGTCGGCCTATCTCGAAAGGCAGCGGCAGTACGAGCGCGATCTGGCTGCGCACCGCGACCGGCTGGCCGGTCTGGTCGATGAGCGCACCTCCGAACTGCGCGCGGCCAATACCCGGCTGGAAGAGCTGTCACGCATCGACCCCCTTACCGGACTGGCGAACCGGCGCCACTTCGATGAGCTGAAAGATGTCGAATTGCGGCGCGCACTGCGTATGGGGCAGCCGCTGTCGGTGCTGATGTGCGACGTCGATTTCTTCAAGCTCTACAACGACACCTATGGCCACGCGCTCGGCGACCGCTGCCTGCAAATGGTTGCCGAGACGCTACGCAATACCTTCTGCCGCGCGGGCGAGCTGGTGGCGCGTGTTGGCGGTGAAGAGTTTGTCGTCCTCCTGCCCGGCCTTTCCGGCGCGCGTGCATGCGATGCGGCCGAACGGCTGCGGGTGGCGCTGGTCACCCGCGCGATCGAGCACGCCGCCTCATCGGTGGCGCCCCATGTCACGCTGAGCATCGGCGTGGCCCAGTTCGAGCCGGCCTCGATGGATCGTTTCGACCAACTGCTGCAGCGCGCGGATCAGGCCCTGTACCGCGCAAAAGAGCAGGGCCGCAACCGGGTCGCCGACTGATGACCCCACGGAGATCGCGATGACGCCACGCCCGCCCGCCTGGATCGCCCTGGTGCTGGCCCTGGTCTGCAGCGGCAGCCAGTCGCAGACCATCACGGTGGTGACCGAAAGCACGTCGTACAGTTACCAGCAGGACGGCAAGGTGATCGGGCCGGCGAGCGAGGTCGTCGAGGCGACCCTCCACCGTGCCGGCCTGACCGATTTCCGGATCGCCGTGTATCCGTGGGCGCGGGCGTACGACATGGCGCTGCAGCAACCGAACGTGCTGATCTACCTGATCGCTCGCACGCCGGAGCGCGAGGCGCTGTTCAAATGGGTCGGCGAGCTCACCCGTAACGAATACCACCTCTACAAGCTGCGCGCACGCGAGGACATCGTGGTGCGCGACCTGCAGGCCGCCAAGCGCTATAGCGTCGGTGTGCTGCGCGACGATGTACGCCAGCAGTATCTGATGGCGCAGGGATTCACCAAGCTGGTGGTGTCCGCGCAGAACGCCGACAACTTCAGCAAGCTGCTGAATCAACAGGTCCAGCTCGTGCCGATGCCGGAGCGCGACGCGGTGCTGTTCTGTGCCGAGGCCGGGATCGATTTCGCGGTGCTGGAGCGGGTCCTGACCCTGGATGCGCTGTCCGCCGGCCTGTTCATGGCCTACAGCCGGTCGACGGCGGACGTCGTCGTGGCCCGTACCCGCGCAGCGCTCGACAGTCTCGAGGCCGAGGGCGTCGTCGGGCGCCTGATGCAACGCAAGCCATAGGAAGCGCTCAGCCCCTGGCCACGGCCGGTTTGCCGTGCAGCAGCACGTAGACGCCGAGCGCGAGTCCGACCTCGATCGCACCCACGGAGACGAACACGGCCGCATAGGGTGCATCCAGGAACGACTGGTAGAGCGCGAGCAACGCGCTGCTGAGCAGTGGTCCGCAGGCGAAGCCCAGCGAACCGGCCATATTGAACGCCGCCACCGCACTCGCGCGACAGTCGGCGCCGGCGTACCTGGCGACCAGCACCAGAGAGGGCGCATACATCAGCGCGGCGATGACGCCGCCCGCGGCCATCGCAGCGATGATCCAGCGTTCGGGTACGAAGCCGAGCGCACCGAGAAAGACCCCGTAGAGCACGCTGCCGGCGATCATCATGCGCAGCGGATCGAAGCGGTGGCAGAGATGGCCGGCCGGCCAGGTCAACAGCGAGAACGGAATCAGGAAAGCCGCCATCGCCGCGCCGATGGCCGGCGCATCGAAGCCGAGCACGGCGCCGAGATAGAGCACCACCGTGGACACGATGAAGCCGACGGTCAGGCGGTCGACGAAGGAAAATGCCATCGGCACCAGCAGTTCGCGGTGACCGCGCAAGGCACGCAGGACCTCGACCGCAGGCAGGCGCCGGCGCACCAGGGTGGATTCGCGCACGCCCACCAGGGCCAACAGCGCCAGGCACAGGGACAGCGCGCCGCCGCCGAGCGGCACCCACAGCGCATCGTGCCCGCCCAGCCAGCCACCGAGGGGCGCCCCGGCAGCCACCCCCAAGCTGATCGCGGCGCCGACCGCACCCATCCGGGCACCGAGCCGGCCTTCGGCGGCATGTTCTGCGCCCAGCGTCATCAGCAGCGACAGTGCGGACATGTGGGCAAAGCCTTCGAGCATGCGCAAGCCGAGCGCCAGCGGGTAGGAGTCCACCAAGCCGAGCGCGAGCAGGAACAGCCCGTTGGCGGCAAGCGCGCCGACGGCGAGCGCCTTGCGGCGACCGATGCGGTCCGACAGCAGCCCGGCCACCGGGGCACCGAGCAGCGCGCCGAACATGTTGATCGACATGAACAGGTGGCTCTCGAACTGTCCGAGCCCGGCAAAGCGCCCGCTGGTGAGCGCCGGCAGCACCGGCACCATCGCGGTCACCGGCAGCATCAGGCAGAACAGCAGGAGCAGCGGAAGCCAGCCCGCGACCCGGTCGGGGCGGGCGGCGGCATCGGCGTCGGCAGAGGGAAGGGCTGCGGACATGGATCGGCCCGGGGGGCTGGCGCTCAACGCCGCCCGGCCCCGTGTGCGGTATCGGGAGGCGCCGCGCGCATCAGCTGCAGCGCGAGCCGGATACCGATCACCGCGTTGGCCACTGCCAGCCCGGTCACGGCCACGGCGGCCAGCGGCAGCAACTCGTAGCTGCGCGCGATCCAGGCCAGCACCGTGGACAGCAGGTTGAGCACGATCATCAGCCAGAACGCGGGGTTGCGTGGCTGATAGAGTCGCGCCAGCTTCATGCGGCAACGCTCCCGAACAGACGGCCGACCGCCACCGGGTCCGACGGAAAGTAAAAATGCACATACGAGGCGGTGAGCCGCTGCCGGCGATAGATCGCTTCGCCCGTGCGGCCGTCCGGGGTCTGCGCGTGGACCAGGGGGACGAGGGGGGTGTCGGTTTTCGAGTAGTGGAAGGTGTGGCCGGTGAGTCGGCCTTCGGGCAGTTCGGCCACCTGCATGCCGAGCGCGGCCAGGCGCCGCTGCATCACTGCGCAACCGGGCAGCAGGCCACCGAAGGGGTGTGCGGCGCCGGTTTTGTCCACCACGGTGTCGAGCAGGCTCATCATCCCCCCACACTCGGCCAGTGCCGGCTTGCCCGCATCGACATGCGCGCGCAGGGCATGCCAGAAGCCGCGGTTGGCGGCGAGGCGTTCGCCGTGCAGTTCGGGATAGCCGCCCGGCAGCCACAGCGCATCGCACTCGGGGAGCGCATCACCGGCCAACGGCGAGAAGAAGGTCAGCGTGGCGCCGAGCGCGCGCAGCGTGTCCACGTTGGCCGGATAGATGAAGCCATAGGCGGCATCGCGGGCGATCGCGATTGCGGTTCCGGCGAGCAGCGGCGGCAGCGCGGGTGCCGCGATCGCCGCAAACGGCACCGCCGCGGGAAGATCGGCGGCACCGGTCAGTGCCAGGCTGTCGGCGAGTCGATCGAGGCGGGCGTCGAGGTCGTCGATCTCGACCGCCTGCATCAGGCCGAGGTGACGCTCGGGCAGGGCCGCATCGGCATCGCGCATCACCGCGCCGAACCAGTGCATGGCGGCCGGCAGTGCGGCCTGTAGCATTTCCGCATGGCGCTCGCTGCCGACATGGTTGGCGAGCACGCCGGCGAACGGCAGTCCGGCGCGGAAGGTGGCGAGGCCGTGGGCGATGGCGCCGAAGGTTTGTGCCATGGCGCGCGCATCGATCACGGCCATCACCGGCAGACCGAAGCGGCAGGCAATGTCGGCGCCGGAAGGCGTGCCGTCGTACAGGCCCATGACGCCTTCGACCAGGATGAGATCGGCTGCGCCCGCGGCCTCGTACAGGCGGTGGGCGATGTCGGCCTCGCCGCACATCCCGAGATCGGCGTTGTACACCGGCGCACCGCTGGCCACTGCATGGATCTGCGGATCGAGGAAGTCGGGGCCCGACTTGAATACGCGGACCCGGCGGCCGAGCCGGGTGTGGAGTCGGGCAAGCGCTGCGGTGACGGTGGTCTTGCCTTGTCCGGAGGCCGGTGCGGCAATGAACAGGGCGGGGCAGTGGCGGACGGCGGGCAGCGGACTCACAGGCGCTCCACCGCATCGCGTACGCGCGCCTGCTCGTCCATCTTGAGGATGCGCTGCACCTTGGGGGCCAGCTCGCCGACGTCCGAGCGCAACACCTGCTGCTTGATCTCGAGGATGTGGGCCGGATGCATCGAGAAATTGCGCAGGCCCATGCCGAGGAAGAGCTGGGTATAGGCGGGGTCGCCGGCCATTTCGCCGCATACCGACACCGGCAGGCCGTAGCGCGCACCGGTCTGGATGGTGCCGCCGATGAGCTTGAGCACTGCGGGATGGAGCGGGTCGTAGAGGTGCACCACGGCTTCGTCGGAACGGTCGATCGCCAGCGTGTACTGGATCAGGTCGTTGGTGCCGATCGACAGGAAGGACAGGCGGCGGATGAACATGCCGAGCGCCAGCGCGGCGGCGGGAACCTCGATCATGCCGCCGACCGGCACGTTTTCGTTGAACTTGACCTTCTCCGCGCGCAGCTCGACCTTCGCCTTCTCGATCAACGCCAGACTCTGGTCGATCTCGTGGGCGTGGGCCAGCATCGGCACCATGATCTGCAGCTTGCCATGCACCGAGGCGCGGAGCAGGGCGCGCAGCTGGGTCATGAACATCTGCGGCTCGGCGAGCGAATAGCGGACGGCGCGCAGGCCGAGGGCCGGGTTGGCCTCGATCCGGCCGGGGCGGCCGTTGAGTGCCTTGTCGGCGCCGACGTCGAAGGTGCGGATGGTGACCGGCTTGCTCGGCATGGCCTTGAGCACGGCACGGTAGGCCTCGTACTGCTCGTCTTCGTCGGGCAGGGTGTCGCGGCCGAGAAAGAGGAATTCGGTGCGGTAAAGGCCCACGCCGTCGGCGTTGACCGCCCTGGCCTGGCCGATGTCCTTGGGGCCTTCGATATTGACCAGCAGGTTGACGTCTTCGCCGTCGAGCGTGGTCGCCCGGGTGTCCTTGAGCCGGTTGAGCTTGGAGCGTTCGAGTTCGAGCTCGGAGCGGCGCAGGCGGTATTCCTGGACGACGGTCTCGTCGGGGCCGACGATGGCCACGCCGCGGGTGCCGTCGATGATGATCAGCTCGTTGTCTTCGACCAGATCGCGGATGTGGTGCAGGCCGACCACGGCCGGAATCGACAGGCTGCGCGCAACGATCGCGGTGTGGCTGGTGGGGCCGCCGACGTCGGTGACGAAGCCGGCGATGTTGTGGTCGCGGAAGCCGATGGTGTCGGCCGGCGACAGATCGTGGGCGACGACGATGGTGCCCAGTCCGTCGCGACGCTTGGGCGGCAGATGACCGGGGTGGCCGAGCAGGACCTTGACCAGACGTTCGACGACCTGCACCACGTCGGCCTGACGCTCGCGCAGATAGGGATCCTCGATCTGGCGGAACTGCTCGACCAGCAGTTCCATCTGCTGCACCAGCGCCCACTCGGCGTTGCAGCGGCGCGATTCGATCAGGCCGCGGGCGGCGTCGATCAGCATCGGATCGGCCAGCATCATCAGCTGCAGGTCGACGAAGGCACCCACCTCGCTGTGCGTCTGCCCGGTGCCGGAGGCGGCCTTGAGGCCGACCAGTTCGCCCTGCACGGTGGCCACCGCGTCACCGAGCCGCCCGAGTTCGTCGGTGAGGTGTTTGGGCGGGACGTGGTAGTGGTTGACTTCGAGCAGTGCGTGCGACACCAGATGCACGTGGCCGATCGCAATCCCCTGGGATACCGGCAGGCCGTGCAGGGTAAAGGCCATGGAGCTATTCCTCTTCGCCGAAGCGGTCGACGATCAGTTCGATAATGCGTGCGAGCGCGTTGTCGGCGTCGACGCCCTCGGTTTCCACCGTGATCGTGGTGCCGCGGGCGGCAGCCAGCATCATGACTCCCATTATGCTCTTTGCATTGACTCGGCGGCCGTTGCGTTCGAGCCAGACCTCAGCGCCGAAACTGCTGGCCAACTGGGTGAGCTTGGCCGAGGCCCGTGCATGCAGGCCGAGTTTGTTGATGATTTCCACGTCCGCTCTGGGCATGTTACGTCTCGCTCGCCTTGTCTGTGATGTGTTTTCGCAGGGTGTTCATTTCATCTGCATCACGCCGTCGCAGCCGCCCGAGATGGCGCGCTGGATCAGCGTGGGCATGTCCTTTTCGCGGTAGGTCAGGACTCGCAGGAGCATCGGCAGGTTGACGCCGGAGATGCCTTCGACATGGCCGGGCTGGAGCAGCTTGGTGGCGATGTTGGAGGGGGTGGCGCCGTAGATGTCGGTCAGCACCAGCACGCCGTGACCGTCGTCGGCCCACGCCAGCATCTGCCGCGCCGTTGGCTGCAGGTCGAGCGGATCGTCCTGCGCGGATACGCCCAGTTGCACGATCTGCGACGGGCGCTTGTTGAGCACATGGCATGCGCACTGGATGAGTGCTTCGCCCAGGGTGCCATGGGTAATGAGGAAGATTCCGATCATTGTAGGTTCCGCAGGTTTCGGGCGATTGTAGCCGATGGTACCCGCCGCGCTCATACTGCAGGTGCAGGTTCGGGTGCACTGTGGAGCAGCGATATCGCAAGGCCTTGTCCGCCTTGTTTCGCGACAACGATTGCCGCACCATGTTCAGGCGCCGCGAGAGCCGTCGGTGGCTGCAGAGTGCGGCACATTGCACGGTGCCCTGTGCCGGCATCCTGCATGATATCCGGATGGGAGCGGGCGGAGTCACGGGCCGCCACGGGTTGCCGCCATCATTTTATCGGGCGGCCCTTTTCCGCCTGCGGGATTGCCGTATGGGCGGAGCATGCTGAAGACTGGGTATTCCACGGACCGACCAAGATGACCAACGAAGTTCTGCTGGCGGCGCTGCTGCGCAGCATACCGGATCTGGTGTTCCTCAAAAGTCCCGAGGGTTTGATCCTTGCGTGCAACCCGCGATTCGAAGCCGTGTTCGGTCTTCCGCCCGGGGACATCATCGACCGCAGCGACTACGAGCTGTTGCCCGCGGATCTGGCCGAATCCATCCGCACCCAGGATCGCCAGGTTCTCGAAGCCGGCCAGCCCCGGCGCCACGCCGACTGGGTGACATTTGCCGACGGCCATCGCGAGCTGCTGGAGACCCACAAGGCGCCGATGTTCGATGCCGACGGTACACTGATCGGCGTGCTCGGCGTGGCACGCGATATCACCGAAACCAAGCGCGCGCAGGTGATGCTCGAACTGGCCAATGGAGCCCTCGATCTGATCGCGCGCGGGGCACCACTGGAGCAGACGCTCCGGCATGTGGTCGCCGAACTCGAGTTGCAGCATCCGGAGATGCTGTGCTCCATCCTGCTGCTCGACGACGCGGGGGCGCATCTGCACCATTGCGTGGCGCCGAGTCTGCCGGAGGCCTATTGCCGGGCGATCGAAGGCGTTGCCATCGGCCCGCGGGTGGGCTCCTGCGGCACCGCGGCGTATTCCCGCCAGGCGGTTTTCGTCAGTGACATCGCCAGCCACCCCTTATGGGCAGACTTCGCTGCGGTGGCGCTTGCCCATGAGCTGCGCGCATGCTGGTCGACACCGCTGTTCGCCTCCGACGGCGGCGTCCTCGGAACCTTTGCCGCCTATTACCGGACCCCACGTTCGGCTTCCGAGTTGGAGCGCAGTCAGATCGCGAGTGTCAGCCACCTGATGGCGATTGCGATCGAGCGCCATCAGGAAGCGGCCCGACGCTCGACCGGGGTCGCCGAACTGCGTCGCTGGTACGAGGCTACGCTGGGGCGCGAGACCCGGGTGCTGGAACTGAAGGAGGAGGTCAACGCCCTGCTTGCCAGACTGGGCGAGCCGGCGCGGTACGCCTGCGCTTCACCGCCCGAACCGGACCACGGGGACTGACACGATGAATATGGATGAACGGGCGTTGCTGTTCGGTGCCGTGGTCGAGCAGTCGATGGTGGGCATCTACGTCATCCAGGACGACCGCTTCCGGTATGTGAATTCCGGCTTCGCCGAAATGTTTGGCTACCGCTCCCCGGCGGCCCTGATCGATCAGGTTGCGGTGAGGGATTTGGTCAGCCCCGAGGATCGCCGGCGGGTCGCCGAGAACATCCGGTGTCGCATCGGGGATGACGTGCCCGATCTCCGCTACGTCTTCACCGGGGTGCGGCGCGATGGCAGCCGTGTGCAAGTCGAGATTCATGGCCGCAACGCGTACTACCAGGGGCGGCCGGCAGTCGTCGGTACATGTCTGGACGTGAGCGAGCGCCGCGAGGCCGAGTTCGTTGCGCGCCGGGCGAAGGACGACATGGCGCGGCTGCTGGCCGAGGCCGAGCACGCCCGCCGGGTGCTGCTCAGCGTGCTCGAGGACCAGCGCGAGGCCGAAGCGCGGATTCGCGAACTCAACACCAGCCTGGAACAGCGCCTGCGCTACCAGCAGGCGCTGCTCGACAATTTTCCGTTCATGGTCTGGCTCAAGGACAAGGACTCCCGCTATCTGGCGGTAAACCAGGTGTTTGCCACCGCCTGTGGCCAATCGACCGAGGTGCTCAAGGGCAAGACCGATTTCGATGTGTGGCCGCAGGATCTGGCCGAGCAGTATCGGGCCGACGACCGCGAGGTGATGGCGAGCGGTGCCAGCAAGTCGATCGAGGAGTACGTTGCGGTCGGCGGCGTGCGGCGCTGGTTTTCCACCTTCAAGGCGGCAGTCGCCGGTGAGGACGGGCTGCTGCAGGGAACGGTGGGGTTCGCGCGCGACATCACGGAACACCGGAAGACCGAGGAGGAGCTGCGCTTTGCCGACCGGGTATTCCACTGCACCCTCGAAGGGGTGGCGGTTACCGATGCAGACGGCAACATCCTGACCGTTAACCCGGCGTTCGAGACCATCACCGGATACAGCAAGGCGGAAGTGATCGGCAAGAATCCCCGCATCCTGCAGTCGGGGCGCCACGGCCCCGAGTTCTATCGCGACTTGTGGCTCAAGGTGAAGCTGGCCGGGCAATGGCAGGGCGAATTGTGGAACCGGCGCAAGAACGGCGAACTGTATCCCGAGTGGCTCACCATCAGCGCGGTGAAGGATGCGGACGGTCGGGTAACGCATTATGTCGCCGTGTTCAGCGATATCACCACGGTCAAGAGCGCACAGGAGAAGATCGATTTTCTCGCCTATCACGATCCGCTCACCGAGTTGCCGAACCGGGTATTGTTCCGCGACCGCCTCGGCCATGCGCTCCAGCGCGCCGCGCGCGACAAGGCGCCGCTGGCCTTGCTGTACTTCGATCTCGACCGTTTCAAGAGCGTCAACGATACCCTCGGTCATCCGGTCGGTGACGAGTTGCTGGTGGAGGTCGGACGGCGTATCGGGGCGGCGATCCGTGCCAGCGACACCCTCGCCCGGCTGGGAGGCGACGAGTTCGTGCTCCTGCTCGAGGACGACGCGGAGGCGCACCAGGCGGCGATCGTCGCGCGCAAGTTGCTCGAGGTTTTCTCCTTGCCGCAGCACATTGGCGGACGCGATCTGACCGTCACCGCCAGTATCGGCGTTGCCCTCTATCCGGAGGATGGGGACGACGCCGACACCTTGCTCAAGCACGCCGACCTCGCGATGTACGAGGCCAAATCGCAGGGGCGCAACAACTACCAGTTCTTCGCCCCCACGCTGACCGCGGGTGCGTTCGAACGTCTGCTGATGGAAAACGCCCTGCGCGGGGCGGTCACGCGCAACGAACTGGTGCTCCATTACCAGCCGCAGATCGGTCTCGGCGGTGGCGGGCTGGCCGGGGTCGAGGCGCTGGTGCGCTGGCAGCATCCCGAGCTGGGCCTGGTGTCGCCGGCCCGCTTCATTCCGCTGGCCGAGGAGATCGGCATCATTGGCGAGATCGGTGCCTGGGTGCTGCGCGAGGCTTGCCGTCAGATGGTGGCGTGGCAGGCGGACGGGCTGGTGGTGCCGCAGGTGGCGGTCAATCTTTCGGCACAGCAGATCGATCGCGACAAGCTGATCGCGCTGACCGCCGGCGTCCTGATCGAGATTGGATTGTCGCCTGCCCGGCTCGAACTCGAAGTGACCGAGTCGATGATCATGCGTCAGCCGGAGCAGGCGCTGGAAGCGCTCGGCGGCTTGCGCAATCTGGGCGTGACGCTCGCGATCGACGACTTCGGCACCGGCTATTCGAGCCTTGCCTACCTCAAGCGCCTGCCGCTGGACCGGCTCAAGATCGATCAGTCGTTCGTGCGCGATATCGGGCGCGATCCCAACGGCGAGGCCATCATCCGCGCGGTGATTGCGCTCGCGCGCAGCCTGGGTCTGAAGACCGTCGCCGAGGGGATCGAACTTCCGCAGCAGGCGGACTTCCTGCGGGCCGAAGGCTGCGATGTGGGACAGGGCTATCTCTACGACCGACCGTTGCCGGCGGCGGAGCTGTTTGCCGCCTGGCACGACCGCGACTGCGACTGAGTTTGCCGAAGGCTACGTGGCCCCGGCACGAGGTCGATTCGGGCCCGAATCGCGGTGCACGCCTGCGGCGCGGAGTTCAATGCGATCGATCGTGCCGCCTGACGACGGGCGCGGGTGGCGCAGCAAGGATCACAGCAGCGGGCGAGGGGCGTTGGCCGTGGTGGCGTAGAAGTCGGCGAGGGAGGCGAGCGCATCCGGGCGATGCAGTGTCAGGCGCTCATTGGCGATCGAATGCAGGCCGAGGGCCTGCAGCCGGCGCAAGGTCTTGTTGGTATGGACCAGCGACAGGCCGAGGGCATCGGCCAGGTGTTGCTGGGTCAGGGGAAACGGCACCGAGCCGTCGGCCGCGCCGAGACCCAGCGCGCGGGCGCGCTTGTGCAGCAGGAGCAGCAGCATCGCAATGCGCTCCGCGGCGCTGCGGCGACCGACCGACAGCAGGGTCTCATCGACCAGCGCCTCTTCATGCGCAGCGAGCCAGGTGATGTCGTAGCCGACTTCGGGATGGTGGCGATGGATCTTCCATACCGCATCGCGGGAAAATACACACAGGGCAACCTCGGTCAATGCTTCGATGCCGTGGGGCGATTCGGTGCTCATCTTCTGCTGGAGCCCGAGGAAATCGCCCGGGAGCAGGAAATTCAGAATCTGGCGCCGGCCATCGCTGAGGGTCTTGAAGCGGAATGCCCATCCCCGTAGCAGAGAGTAAAGATGTCCGCCCGAGGCGCCTTCGTGAATGATGGTGCCACCGCTGCCGACATGAAGCTCGCCGAGCTTCATGGCCTGAATGAAGGCGACCTTGTCGTCCGTGTAACGCTCGAAACACGGCAGCTTTCGCAGCAAGCAGTCGACACAGGCGGTTTCCATGATTTGCGCCTCACATGGGCGGACAGCGTCGGTCGGGGCCGGCTTCCCCGCTGCCCGTGATGTTTTCCGGCTGCCCGGGTAGCCGGCGCACCGGAGCACAGGAACCGGTTTCATTGTACGAACGAGGGTGCCGGCACGACTGTCGGCGCTTCCCGATCGTGCTGTAGGACGACGCCGGTGTTGGTGCTGCCCCGGGGATCCGGTGCAAGGGCGCGCCCGGCCTATGTCAAATGACGTAATGCACGCGGCCGCAATACGGTAAAAGAGCTGCGTGTACTGCATTCGGGACGGACGAAGCCATTGTGCCCATGCCCGGTGCATGTCATCGGTCCGCGAGGCGGATCGGAAGTTCTGTCGGTGGACGAGGAAGGAGCAAGGAGTGTGGAGAAGATGAGCCCACCGCGAAGGATCGTGATCGTGGACGACAATCGCGACATCGCCGATCTGTTGTCCGAGGTCGCCGCCTCGTTCGGACTGGAGGTGCATACCTGCTATGACGGCATCCAGGCGCGTTCGGTCATCAGTGCCCTGCGGCCTGAGCTCGCGATGCTCGACATCTCGATGCCCGGCATCGGGGGCGACGAACTTGCCCGCTGGGTGCGGTGCCAGGAGGGCGGGGAGCAGATTCGCCTGATCGCGCTCACCGGCCATTCGGCGGCGGACATTCGCGATGTCACCTGCGGCGGGGAGTTTGATCTGGTGTTGACCAAGCCGCTCGATCTCGATGGTTTACAGTCGGCGCTCGGAGTTGGGGGTGTGGGATTCGTCTGACGCGCGTTTCGGATGATGCCGATGGGGTGGCATTGACGGCCTGCCTATAGTGGATCCCGTCTCCTTCGCAGGGCTTGCCGCCGCCAATCTTCGTCGAGGGAAAAGCCATGCCGAACAATGCCATTGTCTTTCTGGTCATCGCGTTGATCGCAGCCGTTTTCGGTTCCGGCGGGAGTGCCGCCGGTGCAGCAGGCATTGCCCAGATCCTGTTCGTGGTCTTCCTGGTGATGGCGATTGCAAGCTTTGTAATCGGCCTAGCGCGCAAACGCTGAGCACACCGTTGCCTTTTTCACTCCGTTGCATGTTTACCGGGACCGCAGTCTGCCGGCCCTTCGTTCGCGTGGACTATCATCGACACATCAGCAATGTTTTCACAGAAGGGCTGACATGCTCCGTATTGCCATTGTCGATGATCATCAGATCGTCAGAGCCGGTTTCCGGGAGCTGCTCTCCGAAGAGATCGGATTCACCGTCGCATTCGAGGCGGCTACCGGTGAAGAAGCGATGCAGCAGCTGCGTGAGATCGAAACCGACGTCCTGCTGCTCGATCTGTCGCTGCCTGGACAGAGTGGCGTGGATGTCCTGAGGGCGGCACGTCAGCGTTACGACAAGCTGCGCATCCTGGTGCTGAGCGGGTTTCCCGAGGATCGTTATGCGCTGGCCATGATCCGAAATGGTGCCGACGGTTACCTGTGCAAGGACTGTTCGCGCGACGAGTTGCTCTCTGCCATTCATACGGTGGCGCAGGGACGGCGCTATCTGTCGCCGCGTACCGCTCAACTGCTGGCCGAAGAGCTCACCGGAGGCGGCGCGATTGCGCCCCACGAAAAGCTTTCCGACCGCGAGCTGCAGGTCTTCCTGCGGCTCGCCCGCGGGGAATCGGTGTCGGATATCGGCGAAGCCCTGCACCTGAGTGTCAAGACCATCAGTACCTACCGCGCCCGCCTGCTCGAGAAGCTGGAGGTGTCGAGCAACGCCGAGCTTGCCGCCTATGCCATTCGGCACGGGCTGATGGTGGATTGACGCGGCGGCGGATCGCCTCCGCTCGCCCTGCGCAAGAGGTGGGTGCCGTCCGCGCGGTCAGCTTCGGGGGCGCGGTACCCGCGCGGTGACCAGGGTTCCCTTGCCCGGCGTGCTGAGCACCTCGAGTTTTCCTGCGAGCATCTGCACCCGGTGCTCCATGCCTGCGAGACCGTGACGATTGTGGCGCGACCGCTCCGGATCGAAGCCAACGCCGTCGTCCTCGATCCGGAGCGAGATGGTATCGTCGCCGACCTCCAGTGCCAGGCGGACACGGGTGGCGTGGGCGTGGCGGCGAACGTTGGTCAGGGCCTCCTGGGCGATGCGAAACAAGGCCAGCGACAGGTCTTCCGGCAGGCTCGGCAGGTCGTCCGACAGTTCGAGATCGACCCGCCCGTCGTGGTCGCCGACGCCGCCCGACTGGGCCAGCGAGCGCAAGGCCTCGACCAGCCCGAGATCGGACAGCAGCGGCGGACGAAGGTCGGCGACGACCCGGCGCTTGATCGAGATGACCTGGTTCAGGGTGTCGATCAGGCGGTCGAAACGGCTGCGCAGCGGCGCCATCACCTCGGCCGGGAGCTTGCGGCCGATCCACGCGGCATCGAGCTTGGCCGCCGTCATCAGGGCGCCCAGTTCGTCGTGGAGTTCGCGGGCCAGCCGGGCCTGCTCGAGCTCTCGGGTTCGGGTCAGATAGGTGGCGAGACTGGTGAGCTCGGTGGTGCGCACCTCGACCTCGGTCTGCAGGCGTTCGTTCTCGGAGTGCAGGATGTCGGCGATTCGCCTCCGCAGCGCGTCCTGACGGTAAAGCACGACCGCCAGCGCAAGCAGCAGCGCCAGAATGGACAGGCCGAGCAGTCGATTGGTGGCGCGAACATCCGCAAAGCGTGACAGGGAGGCATCCAGGGTCCGGTCGATGTCGCGCAGCACTTGGGTGCGCAATGTGCCTACGATGCGGCGGATCTGGTCGGTGAGTTGTTTGTCGGTGCCACCGGAAGCCGAGTCCGCGTTGTCGCCCACGCCGTGTTCGATGCCAAGCTTCATCAGCGACCACCGATCGTCGAACAGCGTGCTCAGGAGGTCGAGCATCTTGCGCTGATCCTCATCCGCCCAGTCGCCCTGACGCAGCTGTGCAAGCGTCCGTTCGACTTCGGCGCGACCGTCCTGATAAGGGGTGAGATAGACCGGATTCTGCGTCAGCATGTAGCCGCGGACGCCCGACTCGGCGTCGAGCACATGCCGCAGCAGCGCTTCGACATGGTAGAGCCGGCTCGATTGGGCACGCAGCTTCTCCAGCGCTTCCCTGCTGGAGGTGGATTGCCACTGGCTGGCGGCAAGCCACGCCGCACCGAGCACGAATCCGAGCAGCAGCAGCGGGGTGAGCAGTTTGCCCGGGCGAAAGCGGGCGACGGGCGCGGACGAGAGTGCCATGGCGTCTGGTGGTCAGTGCAAGGTCCCGATCCCATTCCGGCGCAAACCGGATCGTAGTGAATTATGCCCCCCGCAGGCCGGAATGTGCCCACGGAAGCGGCCACCTTCCACATCGTGCTCGTTCACCGCTGGGTTGCGGGGGCCGACGCCTGTCATCCGCGCGTTCCGTTCGGCATGTTTCCGCCCCCGCCATCCCGGCGAACGAGCAGGGGTACGCGCAACGGACAGGGACGATGCCCGTTGGCGCACGTCGGCTCGCAACGACGGCCTACTGCCGGACCACGATGTCGTTCTTCACCGAACTCACGCCTGGCGTCGCGCGCGCGATTTCACCGGCGCGACTGCGTTCCGCGGTGCTCTTCGCGAACCCGGACAGCTGTACCGTGCCCTTGAGCGTTTCCACATTGATCGACATCATGCTCACCGTCGGATCTTCGGCAAACTTGGCTTTCACCCGGGTGGTGATGGCGGCGTCATCGACGAACTCGCCCACCGTCGATTGATCGCGCGTGACCGCGCAACCGACGGCGGTAAAACCGAGCAAGCCGGAAAGTGCAAGCGTGGCGGCAACATGTTTCATGATCGTGCTCCTTCGTGTTGGTATTGTCGGTGATCGGTGCGGGCCAGTCGGCTGGCTGCACGATGCAGTTCGACTCTAGGCCTGCGAATGGCGGCGGTCTGTCCGTCGATTCGGATCGTCGTGTAGGCGTTTGCCTGCACGGTGCGCGCTTCGTCCCGGTGGGGCCAAGCCAGTCCGAAGCCGCCGGAGCGCCCGAACCGATCACCAAGGGGCGCTCTCCGCCGACGGGTTGTGGGAATCGTCTGACGCGGCTCTAGGATGCCGCCGATGGGGGGGCATTGCGGACTTGCGTACAGTGGAGCCATGGGCCGCCCGGGCCACGCACGCCAGACAGCGCTTGTCCTGCGAGACCGCGTTTCCGACCCAAGGAGGTAACGTCATGAACATCGACATCGTCGCGGTCGGACGTGGGCGATCGCGAAGCATCGCTCAGCAGGGCGAACCGATTCAGGTGGCGGGGGTAGCCCCGACCTGGCTGCATCGCGCCACCCGGAGCATGCAGCTCGACGTCGCCCCGGACGGTTGAGCTATCATCGCGGCGGCATTAGGACAGCGCGTGGGCGTGATGTCGTACCGCGCTTCCGGCGTGGCGCGGCTTTACAGTAGCCGGAAGGGCGCACCGACCGCTCAACCGTCTCCGATGGCACGAACCCGTTGTGGATCGAAGTCCGGCAATGAACGAGAACGCATCTGCTCCGCTCCGTGTATTCCTGATCGAGGATTCGCCCATTCTGTGCGCGATGCTCAGAGACATGCTGGACGAGATCGAGGGCGTCCTGGTGGTTGGCGATGCCGATGACGAGTCAGGTGCCCTTGCCGAACTGGAAGGCCAGCGCGCCGACGTGGCGATCGTGGATCTGGAATTGCGTGCAGGTAGCGGACTGGGCGTCCTGAGCCGGCTCAGTGCCGAACCGGAGCGCTTCGGTCGGCCGCGTGCAGTGGTGTTTTCCAATCATGGTCACAGCACGGTCCGTGCCCGTTGCGCCGCATTGGGCGTGGAGCACTTTTTCGACAAGTCATTCCAGATGGACGAACTGATCGACTTCATCCAGGACGCCGTCCGCGAGCGCTGATTGTCCGCGGGCGGCCGCTCACTTACTCGACGCCCTGGCTGGAGAGGTACTCCTCGTAGGTCCCGCGGTAGTCGATGATGGTGCCGTCGAGCTTGATCTCGATGATGCGGGTCGCCAGCGAACTGACGAACTCGCGGTCGTGCGAGATGAAGATCAGCGTACCGTTGAACTTTTCCAGCCCGTTGTTGAGCGACTCGATCGACTCCATGTCGAGGTGGTTGGTCGGTTCGTCCATCAGCAGCACGTTGGGTCGCGACAGCATCAGCTTGCCGAACAGCATGCGCCCCTGTTCGCCGCCGGAGATCACCTTGACCGATTTCTTGACCTCGTCGCCGGAGAACAGCAGGCGGCCCAGGGTGCCACGGATCAGGGTCTCGACGTCGCCGCCGACGGCGTCCGCGGTCACCCGGGCGTAGTCGGCGATCCACTCGGTGAGGCTCATGTCGGTGGCGAAGTCGGACGAGTGATCCTGCGCGTAGTAGCCCGGCTTGGCCTTCTCGGCCCACTTCACCGCGCCCTTCTGCGGTGTCAGTTCGCCCACCAGCAGCTTCATCAGCGTGGTCTTGCCGACCCCGTTCTCGCCGATGATCGCCACCTTGTCGCCGGCGTCGATCGCCAGCGACAGTCGCTTGATCAAGGGTTGCTCCATGCCCTCGTAAGCGAAGGAGAGGGTGTCCACCTCGCACGCCAGGCGGTGGAGCTTGTCCTTTTCGTCATAGTCGAAGCGGATCCACGGGTACTGGCGGCTGGAAGGCTTGACGTCTTCCGGCTTCAGCTTGTCGATCAGCTTCATCCGGCTGGTGGCCTGCTTGGCCTTGGACTTGTTGGCCGAGAAGCGGCGCACGAACTCCTGCAGCTCGGAGATCTTGTCCTTGGCCCGGGAGTTGGCCGCCGACTGGCGTTCGCGGGCGATGGTCGCCGCTTCCATGTAGTCGTCGTAGTTGCCGGCGTACACCGTGATGGTGCCGTAGTCCAGGTCGGCCATGTGGGTGCAGACCTGGTTCAGGAAGTGACGGTCGTGGGAGATGATCACCATCGTGCAGTCACGGTTGTTGAGCACATCCTCGAGCCAGCGGATGGTGTTGATGTCGAGGTTGTTGGTCGGCTCGTCGAGCAGCAGGATGTCGGGGTTGGCGAACAGGGCCTGGCACAGCAGCACGCGCAGCTTCCAGCCGGGCGCGACGTTCTTCATCGGGCCGTTGTGTAGTTCGGTCGCGATGCCCACGCCGAGCAGCAACTCACCGGCGCGCGCTTCGGCGGTGTAGCCGTCGTATTCGCCGAACTTGCCTTCGAGTTCGGCGGCGTGCATGTAGTCGTCTTCGGTCGCGTCCGGGTTGGCGTAGATCGCGTCTTTTTCCGCCATGCACGCCCACATTTCCTCATGCCCCATCAGCACCACGTCGAGCACGCGCATCTCTTCGTAGCCGAACTGGTCCTGGCGCAGGTAGGTCATGCGCTCGTGCGGATCCTTGGAAACATTGCCGGCGGACGATTCGAGTTCGCCGCACAGGATCTTCATGAACGTGGATTTGCCCGCGCCGTTGGCCCCGATCAGACCGTAGCGGTTGCCGTCGCCGAACTTGACGGAGACATTTTCGAACAGGGGCTTGGCCCCGAACTGCATGGTGATATTGGCGGCGACGAGCACTTGAAATCCTGTTATTCAGATAAAACAAAGCCTTGCATTATAGCGCAAGACGTGTATTGCTGCAGTGCACTTGGCGCTTCCCGCGGGCCGCCGCATTTACGCCGCCGGCCGCGGCTGAAACGCCCGCCTACAGCCATTTCTGCAGGAACAGTGCCTGGCCGGCTGCGGGGTCGAGCACATAGGGGCGAAAGCCGGCGCGCTCATAGGCCGACAGCGCGGCGTGATTATTGGACAGCACTTCCAGGGTGAGCTTGCAACAGCCGCGCGCGTGCGCTGCTTGCTCTGCGGCGGTCAGCAGCGCCCGGCCGATCGCCTGGCCGCGGTAGTCGGCGTGCACCACGAGGTCGTGCACGTTCAGCAAGGGACGGGCGGCAAACGTGGAGAATCCCTCGAAACAATTGATCAGTCCGCATGCGATGTCGCCACTGAACGCAAGAAAGGCGACGAAATCGCGGCGTTGCCGCAGATGTCCGACCAGTGTCGCACGGACCGTGTCGTCGAGTGGCTTGGCTCCCCCCATCGGGTCGCGCGCGTAGTGGTCGAGCAGCATGAGGAAGGCTTCGGCATGGGCGGGCTGTGCGAGCCTGAGCGGAGTGATGCGGAGGCCGGCGGCGACTGCCGCTCCGGGAGGGGTGGATTTCATGAGATGGGGCTTTCCATTGGGACGGGTCGAACACCGCAGTCGTGGTCGGGAGGAAAATTTTGTCGGCAGCAGGATGTCCGTCACGGCGCGCCACCCATAAGTTCTCACGATCGGACATACCCCTTATAGAATAGGGGTTCCTGTATTGCCGACGCCACCATGTCTCGAGTCTCGCTAAAGCTGTTCCTTCTGGAGGGCACCATCCGCGTGGTCTTTCCGCTGCTCGGGGTGGCGTTGTTGGTATCGGGATTGTTCGGGGTCGTCTCGTTTGGCGTTTTGCCTTTGGTCGATGCGATGCGCAGTCGGCAATGGACGCCGGTTCCCGCTACCCTCGAAGCGGTGCGCCTCGCGCCTGCGCAGCTGCTGCGCAATCGGCCCCTGCCGGCGTTCGAGGTGCGCTACCGCTATCAGTTCGACGGTGCGGACTTCGTCGGCACACGGTTCGATCTGCACAATGGCGTCGATCATCGCGGTGCAGTGAAGGCACATATCGCCCGATTGCCGGTCGGTACGGAGCTTACCGCCTGGGTGAATCCGAACTCGCCGGATCAGGCCATGCTGCAACGTTCGCTCAACTGGCCGCTGCTGGGGCTGGTGTTACCGTTCGGCGCAATCGGGCTGATCGGGGGCTTGTTCCTGCTCGGCGGCATGGTCGCCTGGAACGATTCCCGGTCGCTGCTGCGCAAGGACGTGGCCGCTCGGCCTCGCGACTGAGCGGGGCGCCGGGGCGTCATCCGTCAGACGAAGCGGGCAATGAAGCAGGGGTGTGCCGGATCGGCACCCTCGGGCAGCGCAAGCCAGACCCGGCGACCACTGCCGGGTACCAAGGCGATCGATGCGCCGTCGGCAGCTTCGATACGCAGGATCTCGCCGGTGAAGTTCCCGCCGGGCTGAATGAACTCCAGCCGATCACCCACCCCGAAGCGGTTCTTCACTTCGATTTCCGCCAGCGCGCGGGTACGGTCGTAGCCGACCATCTCGCCCACCAACAGGCTGCGGCCCGACTCGGAATGGCCGCGCAGGTAGTTCTGGTGTTCCGGTGTGCTGTGGCGCTGGTAGAAGCCGTCGGTGTAGCCGCGGCTGGCCAGGCCCTCGAGTTCGCCGAGCAATTGCAGGTTGAAGGGCCGGCCGGCCATGGCGTCGTCGATCGCCCGACGATAGCCCTGGCTGGTTCGCGCGACGTAGTACGGGCTCTTGGTGCGGCCCTCGATCTTCAACGAATCGATACCGATTTCCACCAGCCGGTTTACGTGTTCGATCGCGCGCAGGTCGCGCGAATTGAGGATGTAGGTGCCGTGCTCGTCCTCCTCGATCGGCATCAGTTCGCCGGAGCGCGTGCCTTCCTCGAGCAGCCACACCTTGTCGGCCTTGGCGTGGCGTGGTCCGCCACCGAGTGCGGTGCCGACGGTGCCGAAGTCGCGCGGATTGCCCAGCGCCGGAACGTGGTCGCGGGCCTCGATATCGCCGGACGGGCTCTCGATGGTCTCATGCATCTTGTAATCCCAGCGACACGAGTTGGTGCAAGTGCCCTGGTTGGGATCGCGGTGGTTGAAGTAGCCCGACAGCAGACAGCGCCCGGAGTAGGCGATGCACAGCGCACCGTGGACGAAAACCTCGAGCTCCATGTCCGGGCATTCCTGGCGGATCTCCGCCACCTCGTCGAGCGACAGCTCGCGCGACAGGATGATGCGTTTCACCCCCATCGACTGCCAGAAGCGCACGGTGGCGTAGTTGGTGGTGTTGGCCTGGACCGAGAGGTGGATGTCGACCTCGGGCCAGCGTTCGCGCACCATCATCATCAGGCCGGGGTCGGCCATGATCAGCGCGTCGGGCTTCAGCTCGATGATCGGCGCCATGTCCTCCTCGAAGGTGCGGATCTTGGCGTTGTGCGGGTAGATGTTGGCCACCAGGTAGAAGGCCTTGCCCGCGGCACGGGCTTCGGCGATGCCGGCGGCGAGAACGTCGAGCTTGCCGAAGCTGTTGTTGCGCACGCGCAGCGAATAGCGTGGCTGACCGGCGTAGACTGCATCGGCGCCGTAGGCGAAGGCGGTACGCATCATGTCGAGGGAGCCGGCAGGGGCGAGGAGTTCGGGGCGGCGAGAAGCGTAAGTCATGGCTGCGGCAGGCGGGAAAAAGGGCATTCTACGCGTCTGCGTCGGCACTGCGATCATGCACCGGGGTGGCGCGTAGATCGTCAGCACTCGCCATCATGGTGCAGCGTGGGAGCCGCCCCGATGTGCGGGCCACGGTTATGGTGCATCCAGCCCCCAAGGACAGGTCAATGCACCGGATATGTGCATTGAAAGTCGTTGATGCACCGTTATAGTGCCTTCTATCGCCCTTGCTTGGGGCGAATATCCCGACTTATCAATGAAATATGCACTGGAACGGTGCTTGCTAGAGGCTTCCATTCCGTTCGGAGGCTTATATGGAAGCATTCAAGTCAAGCAGCGATGTCCTGTTCATCCTGATGGGCGCCATCATGGTGCTCGCAATGCACGCGGGGTTTGCCTTTCTCGAGGTCGGGACAGTGCGCAAGAAGAACCAGGTCAACGCCCTGGTCAAGATCCTGACCGACTTCGCGGTATCGACGCTGGCCTATTTCCTGGTTGGCTACGGCATTGCCTATGGTGTGCACTTCTTTACCGGCGCAGACACGCTGCTCGACAAGAGCGGGTTCGAGCTCACCCGCTTCTTCTTCCTGCTCACGTTTGCCGCGGCAATCCCGGCGATCATCTCGGGCGGGATTGCCGAGCGTGCCCGATTCTATCCGCAACTGGTGGCCACCTTTTTCATCGTCGCCTTCGTCTATCCGTTGTTCGAGGGCATCGCCTGGAATCAGGCCTTCGGCATTCAGGCCTGGCTTGCCGCGCGTTTCGGGGCAGAGTTTCACGACTTCGCCGGATCGGTGGTCGTTCACGCGATGGGGGGCTGGATTGCGTTGCCGGCGGTGCTGCTACTGGGGGCGCGCCATGGGCGCTATTTGGGCACGGGCGCGATTTCCGCACATCCGCCGTCATCGATCCCCTTTCTCGCACTGGGTGCATGGATCCTGATCGTGGGCTGGTTCGGCTTCAATGTGATGTCGGCCCAGACCCTGGAGAAGATCACCGGTCTGGTGGCGATCAACTCGCTGATGGCCATGGTGGGCGGAACCCTGATGGCATTGGTCGTGGGCCGCAACGACCCCGGCTTTGTGCATAACGGACCGCTGGCGGGGCTGGTAGCGGTATGTGCCGGCTCGGACATCATGCATCCGCTCGGTGCGCTGGCGGTGGGCGGTGTGGCGGGAGGACTGTTCGTGATGATGTTCACCCTGACCCAGAACCGCTGGAAGATCGACGATGTGCTCGGGGTGTGGCCGCTGCATGGTATTTGCGGGGCGTGGGGCGGACTCGCCGCCGGTATTTTCGGCACCACCGCCCTGGGCGGTCTCGGCGGTGTGTCCTTCATGTCGCAACTGGTGATGACCACGCTCGGTATCGGCGTTGCGCTCGGCGGCGGATTCCTCATCTACGGTGTACTCAAGCTCAGCGTCGGCCTGCGGCTGGGCCAGGAGGAGGAGTACATCGGGGCCGATCTGTCCATTCACCGCATCACGTCTACGCCGGAGCGGGAGTCGAACTGGTGAGGCGTGTGATGAAGGGGATGAAGGGCGTCCTTTCGGGCTCCTTGTCAGTCACGTGGCGGGTCATTTCCGGCGGTCGCGCGTGTCGCCGGGCCAACTGCGACGATTGATCGCGTAGTCCGTGATCTCGCCGCGGAAGGGCAGCATCAGCATGCCGTCGAGGCGCGCGACCTCGCGGGGGTCGGTGTGATCGCGGATGCCGATGGTCATCGCCAGGTGACCGGCGCGTGGCTGATCGCGGTAGGTCCCGAACAGGCGATCCCACCATGGCAGGTTGAAGCCGAAATTGGAGTTCGTCTCGTCGTCCTCGATCGAGTGGTGCACGCGGTGCATGTCCGGGGTGACCACGAACCAGCGCAATACGCGATCGAGTCGGTGGGGCAGGCGGATGTTGCCGTGGTTGAACATCGAAGTGGCATTGAGCAGCACCTCGAAGATCACCACCGCCAGCAGCGGTGCGCCCAGCACCATGATGGTGGCGAACTTGATCAGCATCGACAGGATGATCTCGAGGGGATGGAAACGGGCGCCGGTGGTCAGATCGTAGTCCGGATCGGCGTGGTGCACGCGATGCAGCCGCCACAGGGCCGGGACCGCGTGCACCATCACGTGCTGGAGCCAGATGACGCAATCCATCGCGATCACCGACAGGACCACGGCCAGCCAGTAGGGCAGGGCGAAATGATTGAACAGGCCCCACCCGTTTTCCGTGCAGAAGGCCGCCATCCCTACGGCCGCGAGCGGAAAGAGCAGCCGCAGCACGATCGTGTTGAGGACGACCAGCCCCAGGTTGCTGGCCCAGCGCAACCCCCTGGACAGCGTCAGCGCCCGCCGCGGCGCGAGCACTTCCCATAACGCGACAACGGCGAAAACGGCCACAAAGGAAGCCAGCCGGATCACCGGTTCGTTTGCGAGGAGGGATGGCTCGAAGTTCATTGGGGGCGAATCCGACGTTGCCTGCATACAGTCTAACACTCGTTGGAATGTTGTTGTCTATGCGGTGAGCTGCGATGGCGGGCCTTGGTCGCGAGACAGCCTGGGCACCTCGCGTCTCCCGGCATTCCACTTATTAGAGGGTTCGGATGGATGGACGTGCGATCGAGGATCCGCGGTGCGAGCCGATGGCAGAAAAGCTGAAGAAAACCTGTAATGAACTGGCTGCGTGGTTTGACTAACTCCTAACCGGCAACGTTGACGCTGCTCGGTGAAACCACAAACCGCAGTAAAAGGAGAAGCATCATGAAAAAGCAAGTTCACAATCTCGCCGCTGTCATCGCCGTCAGCCTCTTCGCAGGGACTTCGGGGATCGCAATGGCCGAAGTCGTCGAAACACAACACAGTGCTTATCAACTGGCTGCGCAGCTGAGCGCGACAGCGATGCAGGCGGGGCAGGCCGGTCCGGCGGGCCCGAGCGAGATTCCGGGGCGGACGGGGGCTGCATCCGACTGGACGCCGCTCGAAACGCGCAACAGCGCTTATGAATTCATCCGGGAAACTGCCGCTGCGCCGGTCGGTCAGGCGGGCAGGGCCGGACCGGTGGCGATCGGGGGCAGGCCCGACAAGCGGGTTGTCCTCGAAACACAACACAGCGCCTACGAGCGGGAAGATCGCCGTTGAAGCCGGCCTGCGGTGAGTGACGGACGTCGTCTGCGCGTACAGGAACCGCTGATTCAGGCCGTTTGCGGGGAGCCGGGCGTTCGCCTCTCCATCATCGTGCCGGTGCTCGACGAGGCGGCGCTGGCCTATGCGCAGCTGCGTCTGATGGCACCGCTGCGGCGCTGCGGGGTGGAGGTGATTGCGGTCGATGGCGGCAGCGTTGACGACACCGCCGCGATCGCGCGGCGCTTTGCCAGTCGGGTCATCCGGGTGCCGGACTTGCGAGCCCGGCAGATCAATGTGGCGGCCGCCTTTGCCTGCGGAGAGGTGTTGCTGATCATGGACCACGGGGTGGTGCTGCCCGCTCTTGCAGACCAGTTGATCGAGCAGGCGATGTACGATTCGGGAGCCGAGTGGGGTTGGCTTGACGTGCGCCTTAGCGGTGGACTGCTGCGTCGCCTGCAGTCCGTCTGGTTGAGCTGGCGTTCGCCCTGGCAACTGACGGATCAGCATCCCCTGTTTGTCAGCCGGTCGGTCTTTCTTGCGACCGGCGGCGTTCCGGAGGGTGCGCGATGCGCGCCGTCGGCGCTGTCCGGGCAGTATCGGGCGGCCGGGCTGAGGTCGGTGCATATCCGTCGTCCTGCGCTCGTCGGTCGCGCGCCGCATGGGCGAGGGGGCACGGAACGATGATTCGGTCGCCCATTACTGCGGAGGGAGCATGAAGCTGTTCAATCATCTGACGAATTGGGCCAGGCCGCGGGACGATGCCGCGGAGCAGCTGCTGGTCAGTCTGCTGGTGATGGCCTGGGTGGTCGAGGCACGTGATCCTTATACTGGCGGGCATCTGTGGCGGGTCTCGCGCTATTCGGCCGTACTCGCCGAGGACGCGGGGCACCGCGGGGGGGAGTTGGCGCGGATCGAGATCGGCGGCTTCCTGCACGATCTCGGCAAGATCGGCATTCCCGATGCGATCCTCAGAAAGAACAGCCGCCTGACCGACGATGAATATGCGGTGATCAGGACCCATCCCGAGGTCGGTGCGCGCATGCTTGCCGCGCATCCGCTGGCCCGTCTGGTTCGTGCGGCGGTATTGCACCATCACGAGACGCCGGACGGCAGGGGCTACCCGCACGGGCTCGCAGGCGAAGCCGTGCCGCTCGATGCGCGCATCGTCGGTATTGCCGACGCGTTCGATGCGATGACCAGCACCCGTCCATATCGCAAGGGGATGCCGATCGAGCAGGCGCTAGTGATCATTCAGGAGCATCTTGGAACCCAGTTCGACCGCAGCCTTGGCGAGCGCTTTATCGAGCTTGGTCGCGCCGGCGCGCTCACCCACATCGCCGGGCACAGCGACCACGGCATTCCCCTGCAGAGCTGCATGATGTGCGGCCCGACCCTGGCGGTGAGGCGCGAAGCGCAGACGGGTGACAACGTCTACTGTCGTTCCTGCGGTGGCGAGTATCAGCTGCAAGGCGATGGCGGGGCGCTCCGGCACGCGGTGCCGACGGGGCGGATCGGCATGCCCGCCGACCTTGAGCCCGACCCGGATACCGATCTGATCTCGCGCGTCGTGCATGGCGCAGCAGCCAGGGTGCCGATCGCCGAGTTGCTCGCGACCGTCGCCTGATTCGACTTCGTTCTCCATTGGTGGCGCGGCCCGCGTCGCCCCCCGCGCTTCACCTTTTCCACACGCCCCGGGATCCAAAGGTTGAGGGACGGCGCTGGAGCGGACAAGACTGAGGCGGGTAGATGTGCCAGGGCGCTGCGTCCAGCGTCCCGGGTGTGCCTTCTGGACCGGCTCCGGTAGAGGTGTCATCCTTTGTTCTTCGGAGGCGGTCGGAGAGCCCACGGCATTGACGAGGAGACTTGAATGAAGACAGCACCACTTCCCGGAATCGACGCATGCGTCTTCGACGCCTATGGGACGCTATTCGATTTCAACAGCGCGGCGGCCGCCGCGCGCGACGAACTGGGGGCCGACTGGCAGCGCCTGTCATTGCTGTGGCGCGACAAGCAGCTTCAATACACCTGGTTGCGCGGGCTCGCCAATCATCATGCCGACTTCTGGCAGGTCACCGGCGACGCGCTCGATTTCGCCCTCGCCACGTTCGAACTGAATCGCCCGGACCTGAAAGCCCGCCTCATGGAGCTATATCTTCACCTCGACACCTTTCCCGAGGTTCCGGACGCGCTGCGCCGCCTGAAGGCGCAGGGCGTCAGGCTGGCGATTCTGTCGAACGGGACCGGCCCGATGCTCGATGCGGCCGTGCGCCATAACGGTCTCGACGCGGTGTTCGATGCCGTGTTGTCGGTCGAGGAGGTCGGGGTGTTCAAACCGCACCCGTCGGTCTACCAACTGGCCTGCGACCGCCTCGGCGTTGCCGCGGAGCGGATCTGCTTCCTGTCCTCGAACGGCTGGGACGCCTACTCGGCAAAGGCATTCGGTTTTCGCGTGCTGTGGTGCAACCGTTACGGCTTTCAGCCGGAGCGGATTCCGGCCACGCCGGACGGTCAGATCGCCGACCTGAGCGCACTGCCCAATGCAGTCAGGGCCGCAGGCTAGCCCCGCGCCCCGGACGCCGCGAGCCGGCTCCGGCTCAGCAACAGCCGCAATCCTCGCTGTCGTCCGCGGTCTGGCGGCCAAAGGGGGAACTGGTGCCGCAGCCCTGGAAGATGCCGTAGTGACGGTCGAAACTGCCGACGAAATCGAAGTGCCCGGAAAAGCGGGTTTCCCGCAGCATGCGCCAGGTGTTGCCACATACCGGGAAGATGCGGCCGGCCTCGATCTCGTGATGCTTGTCGAGGATGAAGCGCTCCGGCTGGTGCGCAATGCCGCCGCGGTAGATGACCGCCTGGCCGTAGTCCTCGCAGGCGCTCTCGAGGGTGTCGAGCTTGAACAGGCGGTAGGTGGCGGAGAAGAAACGGATGTTGCCGACCTTGGCTGCAAGCAGCGGATCGGTGATCTCGAGCGGACGATCCTCGACCAGACGTGGATCGGCAAAGCCGCTGCGCCGCGCCAGGCTCAGGAAGTCGTTCCAGTACAGGGCGCCGCCGAGGCATTCGCCATATAGCACCGGGTCGTTGCGTACCGTGGCAGGCACCCGGCGGTCGGCATAGACGTCGGAAAAATAGAATTCGCCACCCGGCTTGAGCAAACGCGACACACCGCTCAGCACCGCGTCCTTGTCGGGCGAGAGGTTGATCACACAGTTGGAGACGATGACATCGAAGCTGCCTGGCTCGAGTCCGAGTTCATCCAGACGTTCGATATAGCCGTGCACGAAGCGCACATTGCTGCTGGTGTGGCCGAAGGCTTCACGATGATGGGCCTGGTGGCGCATGGCGACCGCGAGCTGCTCTTCGGTCATGTCCACACCGACCACTTCGCCACTTTCCCCCACGAGCTGGGCCAGGGCATAGACGTCCCGACCGGATCCGCAGCCGAGGTCGAGCACCCGGCATCCCTCGAGCAGGGTCGGGCACACCAGGCCGCAGCCATAGTAGCGGCTCAGGACCTCGGGGTGGATGCGTGCGAGCAGCGGCTTGAGCCAGGCGGGCATCTGCGAGAGGTCGCAGCAGGCGGTTGTCTTCAGGTCGGCGGAGGTGGCGAGCTGGCGGCCGTAGTAGTCCTGGACGAGGTCATGCATGGTGGGGTTCCTTGGCGGTTGGGTCCTTATCGGTGTTGGTCGGCGCCGGGCGCGGATTCTTACACCGATCGGTAATCGTGCTCCGGGCCCCGCAGCTCAGGGCTCGCGCGCGCTCCCGGTGTCGTCGGCCTTGTCGGTGGTGGGCTCGGCTGTGGATTCCACGAATGCACCGTCCGCATACCGCGACGATATCTGGCGCAGCCAGGCCATGTGCTCGCGATAGTTGGTACAGGCCGAGCACATCATCAGGTGCATGCGCAGCGTGAGGCGTTCGCGCAGGTCGAGCGTCCGATCAAGCGACTCCGAGCACAAACGGGTGGCTTCCTTGCAGCTCAACATGTTCGGCACTCCCCTTTCACGAACCAGGTCGACTCCAGGCAGCTGCGCAGACTGGTGCGCGCGCGGTGCAGAATGACATGACAGTTGTTGGTGGTGATGCTGACCTCCGCGCAGATTTCTGCGGTTTCGAGACCGAGCATCTCGCGCATCATGAACACGCGCGCGATGTTCTCCGGCAGGCGATCCAGGCAGGCTTCGAAGACGGCCCAGAACTGTTTGTTCTCGAACGACTGCTCCGGCGCGGCCCACGCGGCCGGGCGCGAGTTCGTCTGCCAGTGGCCGTTTTCACGGAACAGCGCATCGAGTGCGGCGTCGGGGTCATCGTCGCCGTCATTGCCGAGTACGCTGCTCAGCGAAACGGTCTTCTGACCGCGGCGCAGGATGTCGACGATCTTGTTGCGCAGGATGCCGAAGACCCAGGTCTTGAGCGTGGCGTCGCCGGCGTAGCGGGCGACGCCGATCAGTGCCGCCTCGATCGCTTCCTGGACCGCATCTTCGGCCATGGCCTTGTCCCGCAGCTGGAGCCGGGCGAAGCGCAGCATGTCGTGGTGCAAACCCGCGAGTATCTTCGGGTCGGTCAGTTGGCTGGCGGCACTGCCGCCTGCGCCGAGGGAGCTGGCTTGATCCATGGTCATGTCCTGCGCCGAAGTTCGTTGCTCGCCGCACTGTAGCTGGACACACAGTAGGGCACCAGATAATTGAGCGTCAGGTGCCAGAGGTTGATTGAGTCGCCGGCTAGGATCTGGGGACTCTGATTGATCAGGTTCAATGCCGTTCCGACCACCAGCGCGACCCTGGCCGCCGCCTTGATGATAGGGCCCTTGCAAGCAGCTTCGAGCAACGCGTGCAGGGCGACCTTGCGGGCGATGCCGGATTCCGGGCGTGTCATTTTCGTTGCATGTCGTGAGTTCGGGCAGGCGGTTGCCTGCGCTGTCATTGGTCGTTGCTACCCCAAGGATTCTTACAATGCACTGCGCAGGTGCTCCGAAAGCCAGTGCAGCACGCCGTGTCCGGCCGACCGGCCGCTGGCAAGGCAGGCGGTGAGCAGGTAGCCGCCGGTCGGGGCTTCCCAGTCGAGCATCTCGCCGGCACAGAACACACCGGGCAGGGCGCGCACCATCAGCTGCAGATCGAGTGCCGCAAAGCGCACGCCGCCCGCGCTGCTGATCGCCTCATCCAGCGGTCGTGCCGCGCTCAGACGCACGGGCAGGGCCTTGATGCCGGCCGCGAGCCGCGCCGGGTCGGCAAAGTCGGCGGCGGGCAGACATTCGCGCAGCAGACCGGCCTTGACCCCCTTGATTCCGGCTTGTCCCTGCAGGTGGCTGCCCATCGAGCGGCTGCCGCGAGGGCGGGAGAGTTCGCTGGTGAGGCGCTCGAGGCTGCGCCCGGGGCTGAGGTCCAGCTCGATACAGGCCGATCCGGTGGCGGCGAGGGTGTCGCGCAGGGGGGCGGAAAGGGCATAGATCAGGCCGCCCTCGACGCCGGTGGCGCTGATCATGCATTCGCCGCTGCGCTCATGCACGCAGCCGTGCAGGTCGGTGCAGCGGGCGCGCACGGATTTCACCGGTTCGCCGGTGTGTCGCTCGCCAAAATGCGTGCTCCAGCCGTGGCCGCCCTCGCCGCCGGCGGCCACGTCGAAGCCGCAGTTGGCGGCCAGCAGGTCGGACACGTCCACCCCGCGCTCGCGCAGGATCGCCACCCAGGCACCATCCGAACCCAGTTTGGCCCAGCTGCCTCCGCCGAGCGCGAGGACGACGGCGTCCGCACACACCTCCTGCGGGCCGTCCGGCGTCGAGAACCGCAGCAGCTGGCGGCCGTCGCTGGTTGCTGGCAGGGCCCAGCCCTGCCAGCGATGGCGCATTGCGAAACGTACGCCGGCCGCACGCAGGCGTGCGAGCCATGCCCGCAGCAGCGGCGCAGCCTTCATCTCATGCGGGAATACGCGTCCGGACGTGCCGACGAAGGTTGCGACGCCCAATGCGGCGGCCCAGTCGCGCAATGCTCCGGGGCCGAACGCCGCGATCATCGGTGCGAGTTCGTGCGTCCGCTCGCCGTAGCGCGACAGGAACACGTCGTCGGGTTCGCTGTGGGTGAGGTTGAGCCCGCCGCGACCGGCGAGCAGAAATTTTCGTCCAGCCGTGGGCATGGCGTCGTACACGGTGACCGCCGCGCCGCCTGCCGCGAGTACCTCCGCAGCCATCAGGCCCGCGGGGCCTCCACCGATGACGGCGACCACCCGGGGTGCTGCGGCCACGTCAGGTTGCGGCTTCCGCGGCAAAACGCCGGCGGAAGCTCTCGGGTACGGCCGTGATCTTGCGTGCGACATAATCGAAGAACACGATGCCGGTCTTGCCGCGCGCCACTTCGCGTCCGGAGGCGAGGTCGGTCATGCGCCACAGCAGGTCGCAACCGTACTTGCTGAAGGCGGATGCTCCCATCGCCACCGCCATGGTCTCGCCACGGAAGGCTTCCGACTTGTACTGAAGGGCCGCGTCGGCCACGATGACGCCGGCGCCATCGACGTCGAGTTCCGTATAGCCCATGGACTCGATATAGCGCGCGCGGGCCTCGGACACGACGGTCAGCAGCAGGGCGTTGTCGAGATGCCCGGCGGCATTCATGTGGCTCAGGTAGAGCGGGATCTCGGTCGAAAAGGGCAGGCCGGCGGGGAGGTCGATGTGGATGCGGGACATGTCGGCGAATTGCGCGGGGGAGGTGTGCGGAGCACGCGGCCGTCGACGTTAGCGCCGCCGGCGCTGCAGTTCAAGTCGGTCACCGGTGGCGGTCGCGATCCGCGGGGCGGAATCCACGCCGCCCCGCGTTGCGTGCGCCCCGGACGCCTCAGGCCTGCGGCGGAATGCGCAGCATCTGCCCCGGATAGATCTTGTCCGGATGACTCAGCATCGGCTTGTTGGCCTCGAAAATCGCCGGGTACTTGTTGGCATTGCCGTAGTAGGTCTTGGCGATCGCCGACAGGGTATCGCCGCTGACGACGGTGTGGAAACGGGCTTCGGGTTCAGGATTGAGCACGACGAGCTTGTCTTCGACACTGCTCACGCCCTGGACGTTGCCCGCAGCCAGCAGGATGCGCTCCTTGGTGGCCTGGTCGGGGGCGCTGCCACTGACCGTTACCGTGGACGTCGCGCCGTCGAAACCGATGCTCAGATCCGGGGTGGCGAGTTTGAGGGTATCGATGTAGTGGCGGATGGCCTCGGCGGCCTTGGCATTGGCCAGTGCTTTGGATTCCGGGCTCGGTGCTTTGGCTGCCGCGTCCTGCGCGGCCTTGGCTTCGCCGCTGCCGAAGAGTTTTTCCCCTGCGTCCTTGATGAAACTGAACAAACCCATGGCAATCTCCTTGTGTACTTGGGTGCTACGCTGGTCAATGTAGCCGTGCTTCATATCAAGCGGGTAAATATTCTCACAAAAGCATTCTGCACGCCGTGCCCGGCCCCCCTGTTGCGTTGCGCAAAATGCATGAAGGCGGCGCCCGCTTCGGTTAGACTCACGAGCTGTTTGCCAAACAACACAATGACTTGAGCGGGAGAAATGCATGTTTGATCAGGAAGACGGCGAACTGAACGTCGTCATGGGGGTTCTGTTCGGCATCATCGCGCTGGTGATCGCTTTTGTCATCGGTCTGGGTGTGCATTCGATGGGCCGCAACAATGCAGCAGCGCAGGCGATGCCGGCCGCTCAGGGTGCCGACGGGATCTTCGTCGACGTCGCCGAAGTGGGCGAGCCGCTGGCCAAGCTCTACTTCGCGCCGGGCGAAACCGCGCTTCCCGCCGATGCCGGCGACGCGCTCGGACGTGTGGTCGCAGCGCTGGCCGCCCGTGCCGATGCCAGGGCGCTGCTGTCGGGCTTCCATGACGAAACCGGCACCGCCGACGTGAATGCCGAAGTCGCGAAGAATCGGGCGCTCGGCGTGCGTGAAGCCCTGATCGCGGCGGGCGTGCCGGCCGAGCGCGTGATGATGCGCCGCCCGGCCGTCACCCTGGGCGGTGCCGATGCTGCTGAAGCGCGGCGGGTGGAGATCCGGGTGCAGTAAGACGGCCGATCGGCATCAACACGTGGGCGCCTGAAACCGGGGCGCTCTTTTTTTGTCGGTGGTGCCTGGTGCCGGCAGTGCCCGCGCCCGCACCCAGGTTTCGAATGCGTCGGCGGCGAGGGGTTTGCTGAAGTGGTAACCCTGGACCTGCTCGCAGCCATGCTGGCGCAGGAAGTCGAGCTGTTCCGCGGTCTCGACGCCCTCGGCGATGGTGCGCATGCCCAGGCTGCGGGCGAGGTTGATGATGGCGATGACGATCGCCTTGTCGTCGGCATCGACGGCAATGTCGCGAACGAAGGACTGGTCGATTTTCAGCTTGGTGACCTTGAATCGTTTCAGATAGCTGAGCGACGAGTAGCCGGTGCCGAAGTCGTCGATCGACATGTTGACGCCGCGCTCGAACAGCCTGTCCATCACCGCGATGGCAGTCTGCGGATCGTTCATCGCCACCGCTTCGGTGAGTTCCAGTTCGAGTCGTTCGGCGGGGAAGCCGGCCTCGTCCACGATCCGGGTGACCAGTTCGGGAAGATTGGGGTGGCGGAACTGCGCCGCCGAAATATTCACCGCGATGACCAAGGCCGACAAGCCGTGCTCCGTCCACCGTTGCGCCTGGGCGACGGCCTGGCGCAGCACCCACTCGCCGATCCGTATGATCAGACCGTTGCTCTCCGCGATCGGGATGAACTCGGCCGGCGAGATCGCACCGAGTTCCGGGTGCTGCCAGCGCAGCAGGGCTTCCGCCCCGATCACCCGACCATCGTGTAGCGAGATCTGGGGCTGGTAATGCAGCGACAACTGGTCCCGATCGAGCGCATGCCGAAGCGCGTTGGCCAGCATCAGGGCGCGCACCGAATGCGCCTGCATCTCGCGGGTGAAGAAGCGGTAGGCGTTGCGGTTTTCGCGTTTGACCTGATACATCGCCGCGTCTGCGTTTCTCGACAGCGTATCCATGTCTGCACCGTCGTCGGGATACATTGCAATTCCGATCGAAGGCGTGGCGCCCAGTTCGTGCTGATCAACGAGGTAGGGTTTCGAGATCGCGTCGAGCAGCTTGGCGGCGACATGGGCGGCGCCGTCGGCGTCGGTGTTGGGCAGGATGAAGATGAACTCGTCGCCGCCGAGGCGGGAGACGGTATCGCCGGCCCGCATCGAGCCTTCGAGCCGGCGCCCGACTTCGACCAACAGCTGATCGCCGACTTCGTGCCCAAGGGTATCGTTGATGTCCTTGAAATGATCGAGGTCGAGGAACATCACCGCCAGCCGCCCGCCACTGCGTTGTGCCAGGCTCAAGGCGGTGGCGAAGCGGTCCTTGAGCAGGGTCCGGTTGGGCAGGCCGGTCAGCTGGTCGAAATGGGCCAGATACTGGATCTGCGCCTCGGCACGTTTGCGTTCGGTGATGTTGCGGGTCACGCCGCGGAGTTCCACGTTTCCGGTCTTCAGGTTTCGCACCACATTGATGACGACTTCGGTCCACACCGTGGCGCCGTCCTTGCATGGCTGCTCGACCTCCTCGATGGTGAAGTCGTTGCTGCTGCGTGTGCCGGCGTGAAATTCCGCCAGCAGGGTACGGATGACCTGGTGCACGCGGGCGGCACTGTTCGCGGTGAATGCAGCCTCGAGCGGCGCGGCCATGACTTCGTCGGCGGTGTAGCCGCTCAGCCGAAGGACCGACGGGCTGACATAGAGAAAGCGTGACGACGCGGGATCGAGGGTCCAGATCACGTCGTTGATGCTCTCGGTGAGTTCCCGGTATTTCTCCTCGCGCTCGATCAGTTCCTCGGCCATGCGCGCGCGTTCGGCATCCTTGCGGAAGCGATCGAGGGCGAAATCGATGTCCATCGCCATCTCGACGAGCAGCTTCTGCGCCGCGCTGTCGAATGCGTTGACCTCGCCGGCATACAGCGCCATCGTGCCGATCACGATGCCATCGCGGTGAAGCGGCAAGGACGCCGAGGCGGCCCAGCCGAAGCGGCTGCCGCGTTGATGCCAGGGTGCCGTGGCCGGATCCCGGGCAAAATCCTGGCACCAGAATGGACGATCCTCGCGGATTGCGGTTCCGGTCGGGCCACAACCGTGCGGGTCGTCGGCGTGAGTCGAGATCGCGATGTCGTCGAGATATGCGGTACCGTCACCGAAGGCGGCGACCGGCTTCAGCATACCGTCGTGCTCGTCGATCAGACCGATCCAGGCCATCTTCATCTCGCCGAAAATCACCGCATCGTGGCAGATCTGATGCAGCAGTTCGGCCTGGTCGGCGCAGCGCACGATCGCCTGATTGCACTGGCTCAGTGTCGCGTAGAGGCGGGTGAGCCGGCGGACGCCGGCTTCGGCCAGGTGGCGATCGGTGACATCGCGCGACAGCACGATGAAGTGCGGTGGTCGGCCGGGGGCCGGCTGCTTTCTGGCGACCGAGAGCTCGAACCACATCGTCCCGCTCGCCAGCGGCAACGCGATCTGTCTGCCGCTGGACCAGCCGTTGGCGTTGGCTTCGCGCAGCGCGTCCAAGCAGGCGGCCGCGGCCTCGGGGGGCAGCAATTCGGCGATGGTCTTGCCGATGATCATGTCCGGGGGCGCGGCGAGGTGCTCGGTACGCGCTGCGCGCACGTCGTGATAACGCCCGTCCAGGTCGACCTCGAACAGCAGGTCGGGAATCGCGTCGAGCGTGGCGGCGAGCTGGCGGTTGACTTCGGCCAGTTCGCGGGTGCTGGCCTTGACCTTGCGGCGCAGAAGCACGATCCCGGCCGACAGCGCAATGCCGAGTCCGACCAGAATCAGCAAGGCATTGCGGACTGCCGGCGGCACCAGGACGTCGGGCGTGCGGTCGCTCCAGCGGTGGAGAATGCGGAAGTACGGAGAAGCGGGGTCGTGTTGCCACGGTTTGAGATGGGCATCGATGTGCGCCAGCAGATCGCCATTGCGTCCTTTGCTCGTGGCGTAGAACAGGCTCGAGGGCAGAAAGACGATCGGCGTGTCGACGAGACCGTGATCGACCGCCTTGTACGCGCCGAACTGATGGCTGGCAACGGCGGCGTCTGCCCCGCCCGAGGCGGCGAGCCGGAACGCTTCGGCCGGCGAGGAAGTGGGGACGATCTCGAACTGGACCTCGAAACCGATCAGCATCGAACGCAAGGCCTGCTCCTGGATGCTGCCGGCGAGCATGGCGATGCGCTTGCCCTTCAGATCGAGTATCGACTCGATCACCGTGTCGTCACGACGGTAGATCTGCGACCAGCTGTGCAGCGCGGCAGTCCGGTGGAAGTCGAAGCGCTTGCTGCGCTCGGAAGTGTAGGCGACGTCGGGGAGCAGATCGAGACCGCCGCGCTCGAGTTGCTCGAGGCAGGTGTTCCAGTCGCAGCGTACGAAAACGGGTTGCCAGTTCTCGCGTACCGCGATCTCCTGCAGCAGTTCGATCAGCAGGCCGGTCGGCATGCCTTGTGCATCGGAGAAGATCTTCGGCGGGTTCTCGTAGATGCCGACGCGCACCTCGCGCGCGGCCGCTCCGTCGGCCTGGCCGGCGAGCGCCAGGAGCGCGACAACGGCCAGCCTACCCGGCCGGAATCCCACCAGGCGACAGGCATAGGCGATCCATCGCATCATCAAAAGTATTTCCTGTTCACGCCGTCCCCCACAGTTCGGGCGTGACATGGCAGGTCACGACACGGTGGTACTCATGTTTGATCAGCTATCCGCCATTTTCCCCGAAATCGACGCTGCGGCGGGCGCAGAATGTCGCGCCGATGCCGGTAAGTGCCGGATAGCGAGACAAGGATCACGATCTGCCCGACGGTCGCCCACCATTTCATCACGCGTGTGCGGCGGCTGCCACGCAGTTGCGACCACGTCGTTTGGCGAGGTCGACGCGCGCTGTTCAGCCGCGGTCGGCCATCTCCGGCCCGCGATGCCGGCTCTTTTCGCAATACATGGCCTTGTCGGCGTGCTTTGACAGGGACAGCAGGTCGGCGCCGTCGTCCGGGTACAGGGCAAAGCCGATGCTGACCGAAAGCGCGACGGTCTGGCCATCGCAGGCGAACGGCCGGGCCGCCGCTTCGCGAATCTTGTCCGCCACGTTCTCTGCATCTTCCCGGTGCTGGATGTTGCGCAACAGCACGATGAACTCGTCGCCACCGATTCGGGCTGCGGTGTCGGACTCGCGAATGACGCCCCGGATGCGATCGGCCATGCCCTTCAGGATCAGGTCGCCAGTGGCATGTCCGAGGCGGTCGTTGATCGGTTTGAAGCGATCGAGATCGATGAACAGCAGGGCAAGGCGGGCATTGTCGCGACGCGCGGTGGACAGGGCGAGCTCCATCCGGTCGGCAAACAGCGCGCGATTCGGCAGACCGGTCAGCGTATCGTGCTGTGCCAGGTGCTCCAGCTCCACCCGGCGCTGTTGCAATTCGGCCAGTTGCTGCCTGATCTGGCTGCGCAGCTGGCAGAAGCTGCGGGCGAGCACGCCGATCTCGTCCTGGCGTCGTAGCGGCAGCTCCGTCGCCCATTGGTTGTCGGTAAAGCCTTGCACTGCCGCGCTCATCGAATTGATCGGGCGGGTGACCGCGCGGGCCACCGGCACGGCGACCAGGATGCTCGCCAGGCAGAGCCCCAGCACGATCTGCAGGGTGACCGTTCCGAGTGCGTCGGCCTGTTTCACCACCGAAGCGAGGGGTTGGGCCAGACCGAGTATGAAGCCGGTCTCGTTCGACGGGCCCGTGGTGCGGCGGCCGATGAAGGCAGCCACCACCGGCGTGCTTGCATAGCTTCCGGCGCGCGCTTCGATCAAGACCGCATCAGTTCTGCCCTCGACCAGCTCCGCGGTGGCGGGGAACTCGTCCTGTATCAGGACCCGCCTGCCCTTGTCGAAACCAAAGCTGCGTGTGCTGTCCGGGTGGATCAGGAAGTCGCCTTGACGATTGGCGAAGAACAACTGGAACTCCTGTGGCAGATCGGTCGCCAGCAGGGTGAACAGGCCATTCAGATCGACGTTGATGACCACGACGCCGAGGGCGACCTGATGTTGATCCGCCACCGGCATCGCCAACTGCACCGACGGCCGTCCGAGCGCCGAGTGCGAACCGTGCTCGTGATTGATGACGACACGCGACAGGTAAGTCTGGCCGGCGTGCAGGCTCAGGGTGTCGAAAACGTACGGGTAATGCCCTTTCTCCTGGAGTTCGTCGCCGCTGACCCGAACCAGCGCGTTGCCATCGCGGTCGATCCGGATCCGTTCCAGGCCGCCGTCGGCGGCGGAGATCAGACGGATCTGAAAGTATTCGGGGTTCGCCTCCATCAGCAGTCGGAACAGGGTCGCCAGCTCATCTTCCGGCGCCTCACCGTGTCCTTGCAGCGACAGTAGGGCTGCGGGATGTCCGGCGAGGGTCTGCAGATTGCGCGAGAGCTCTTCGCGGGCAAGCGTGATGCGGCGGGCAAGGACATGGGTCGAGGTCAGCAGCTCGTTCTTTGCCGAATCCACCAACAGGTCCCTGCTCGCGTTGTAGGCATAGAATCCGGTGACGCCCGCCGCAAGCATGCCCACGAGCGCCAGCAACAGACCCAGCTTCACCGCGATGCCGACCTTCATGGGGCCAGCACCCTTGCTGCGCGGTCGCCCGACAGAATTCGCTCCCATAGCCGCGTTCTGCGTTCGATATCTTCCACCGGCTCCAGCCACACCAGCCGCCCGTTGCGCTCTTGGTAGGGCGGTCTGGACGTCGTGCTGGCGAGCCCCTGGCGAGTGGCCAGCACCGCACCGGGCTCCGGTTCCAGCAGGTAGTTGATCCACGCCTCGGCCAGCGCCTTGTTGCGCACGCCACGGGTGATCACCCAGCAGTCCAGCCAGGCCAGCGCTCCTTCCTTGGGAATGGCATAGCCCACATCCGCGCCCGCGGCCCTCAGCAGCTGGAGCTGCTGTGAGCCATAGTTGGCAAACAGCAGCGCCGCGTGCCGGCTCAGAAACAGCTCGGCCGACTCCTCGGGCTGGGTATAGAAGGTGAGGGCGTTGCGACGCAAGGCGATCAGTTTGTCCACCGCGACCGGCCAGTCCGCCTCGGCGAGTCTGAACGGCGACGGATAGCCGAGGGCCTGCGCCGCAAGCGAGAAGGAATGTGAGCCGCTGTTGTAGATGAGCACTTTCCCGCGATGGCGCGGATCCCACAGCGCGGCAATCGAGTCGGGCGCTTCACTGATCTGTTTGCGATCGTAGATCAGGCCCATCTCGGCATAGGTGTAGGGAATCGCAAAGAGCCTGCCGTCATGGATCACTCCGGGCACCGCGTCCGGATCGCGGAACTGCGGCAGCTGCAATGCGCGATTGGGTATCGCGGCCGGGTCGATCGGGACCACCAGGGCACGCGCGATGTAGCGCTGAAGTTCGGCGGTGTTGACTGCAAACACGTCGAACTCGGCTGCGTCGTGGTGACTGACCTTACGCCACAGCGCTTCGTCCGAGTCGATCACGGTCACCTCGACCCGGCTCCCGGTACGCTGTTCGAAAACCCTGACCACGTCGGCATCGGCGTAGCCCGGCCAGGCCAGCACGCGCAAGGTCTCGCCGGCGGATGCGGGAGCGGGCGCGACCGCCGTCAGCAGCACGCATACCAGATGGATGTAGTGGCGGAGCCGGGGCATGGGCCGGGTCTGGTCGATCGGGAACGAGGTGCGTCGAGTGTAGCGCAGGCGCGATACGTGCGGCAGAGCGACGCAGCTCGCGACCCCGACGCGGGCCGGCGCTCCGGGCCCGACCCGGCCGCGGCGCCATGCCCTTGCTCAGGGGCGACGCAGGAAGCGGTCGAGCCGGTTGGCGAAGGTCTGGCGGTCGGCGTGGCTGAATGCGGTCGGTCCGCCGGTATCCACGCCGGTGGCGCGCAGGGTGTCCATGAAGTTGCGCAGATCGAGCAGCTCGCGGATGTTTTCCTTGCCGTAGAGTTCGCCGCGCGGGCTGAGGGCGTGTGCATCCCTGGCGACGATGTCGGCGGCGAGCGGGATATCGGCGGTGATGACGAGATCGCCCGCCACGACATGGCTGGCGATGTACTTGTCGGCCTCGTCGAAGCCGGCAGCGACCTGCACCATGCGGACGAGCGGCGACGGCGGGGTGCGCAGGAACTGGTTGGCGACCAGGGTGAGTTGCAAGCCTGCGCGCGCGGCAGCGCGGAACAGGATGTCCTTGATCACGGCCGGACAGGCGTCGGCGTCGACCCAGATCTGCATTGTCGTTGCGGTGGGTGTCTGTTCGGGTACTGCAGCCCCTGTCCTGTCGGGCAGGGGCTCGGGGCTTATCGCGCCCCTGCAGAGGCCATCGGCTGACGACCGGGCATGTGACGGAAGGTGATCCGGCCCTTGCTCAGGTCGTAGGGCGACATCTCGAGCGAGACCTTGTCGCCGGCGATGATGCGGATGTGGTGCTTGCGCAGCTTGCCGCCGGAGTAGGCGATCAGCTTGTGACCGTTTTCCAGGGTGACACGGTAGCGTGCATCGGGCAGGACCTCGTCAACGGTGCCCTGCATTTCAATCAGTTCTTCCTTGGCCATGTTGGCTCCTTGTTTGGTGCGGCGAACCGTGTCCCATGGTAGTGGGTGTCGGTCGCCCATGCTCGCCACCGCCCTGGCAAGCTTGCTCCAGCTTTCTGCCGGCGCGGAGGGCGCGGGCGGGATCTGGTTGAATCGGCGCGGTGTTCGGCGGGCCGAGCGTCTGGTGTTTCGATGGCAACCCCGGCACGCAGGGCGGCAGGGGGAGGGCGACGCGGGGGGTGAGGCGTACACGCGTCGCGCTACTGGCGGCCGATGTGGCAAGACCGCGGTGGTGTCGCTTGCCGGATCGATACAGACGCGCAAGCGGTGGGTCCGGGCAGGTTTGGGCGCCGGGAATGGACCAAAAACCGGAGCAAACAACGGATTCGATAGAAAAATAGCCGGACCAAGGTCCGGCTATCTCCCTGATTTTCTTGGTAGGCCGTGCGTGGCTCGAACACGCGACCAACGGATTAAAAGTCCGCTGCTCTACCAACTGAGCTAACGACCCCGAAAGAGCCCAACAGTCTAGTGGTACTGGTCGCGGACGTCAAGACTGTATCCGCGTCCGATGCATAGGTCGACATGGCGACGGTCCCGGCGGTGAGGGCGGCCGTCAGGCAGGCGCGGCGTCGCCCGCCGACTACTTCAGCGAGCCTTTCTCCATCTGCAGGAACACGCTGTAAGCGTTGGCGCGGTTGGCTTCGCGGAAGGCCGGCAGCGTGGCCCAGCGGCTCCAGTCGGTGTCCCGGTAGGCCTCGTCGAAGGATTTCAGTTCGGTGACCGCACGGCCCATGGCGTCGCGCAGAAAACGCAGGTAGTCGCGGGTCAGCGCAAGGTCGGCCTGCGGGGTAGTGGTGGCGGGGCCATGGCCGGGGACCAGCACCGCCGGGTTTGCCGCGATCAGGCGCTCGAGTGCCCGCAGCCACTGCGCGGTGTCGGCGTCGCCGACAAAGGGGATGCGGCCGCGGAACAGCATGTCGCCGGCGAACATCACCTTGTCCTCGATCACCTCCATCGCGAGGTCGTCGGGGGCATGGGCGGGGCCGACATAGCTGAGGCGGAAGGTAAGGCCGCCGAGGCGGAACTCGGCGTCGCCGTCCAGCCAGCGGTCGGCGGCGATCAGGCGCGTGTTGTCGTCCACAAAGGGGAACAGGTCGGTGCGCCGTTGCGCCAGCCGCGCCTGCGCGCCTTCGGATTCGATTGCCTCGCGTCCGCGATGGTGGGCCCACACCTCGGCGCCGACGGCCTTGAAGGCCTGCAGACCGTAGTAGTGATCGGCGTGCATGTGGCTCACCACCACGCGGCGGATCGGCTGGTCGGTCAGTTTGCGGATCTCGGCGATCAACTGTTCGCCGAGCACCGGGGTGCCGAGGGCGTCGAACACCACCACGCCTTCGCCGGTGATCACGAAGCCGGCGTTGGACATGAAGCCTTCGTTGGCCGCGCTCGCCATGCCGGCCGTCCCCATCACGTACCAGCTGTGCGGCCCGACCTTGAGCGGCGTCATGTCCACGGCTCGGGCCGACGACACGGCGAGCACACAGCACGCTCCGACCAGCAGCGCGAGGAGCTGTCTCATCAGTGTTCCTTGTATCCGAATATATGCATACGCTAACGGATTGCCCGCGTGGCGTCGATCTGCGCTGCAACACGACTGTTGCGGTCGTCGTTGCATCCCGTGCGGACCGAACCGGGGCACGACCATCGGGGGCAACGCCCCACGGATCGGGCGGCGGACTCTGGCCGCGGCGGCCGCACCGCGGCCCTTGCCGGAGGGGCATTCCGCGCGCCACCGGTTGATGGCGGTGGGCCGGTGGCGCGGACGATTCAGTCCCAGGCCAGTGCGCCGCCGGTCTGGTACTCGGTGACGCGGGTCTCGAAGAAATTCTTCTCCTTGCGCATGTTGGCCTGCTCGTCCAGCCACGGCAGCACGTTGTCGGCGCCGGGGAAGGGTTCGGCGATGCCGAGCTGGCGGGCGCGGCGGTTGGCGACGAAACGGAACTGGCCCATGTGCTGCGCCGCCGAATAGCCGAGGATGGGCTCGGCCAGCAGGTAGCCGGCGTAGGCCTGTTCGGCGGCCGCGGCCTCCTGCCACAGGCGGGCGAGGGCGTCCGGGTCGAGCTTCAGGTTCTCCTCGGCGATCAGCGTGCGCACCACGCGGATGCCGAAGGCGCAGTGCAGGACCTCGTCGCGCATGATGTACTGCAGCTGCTCGGCGGTGCCCTTCATCAGCCCGCGCCGCTGCAGGGCGAAGATCGGCGAGAAGCCGTTGTAGAACCAGCAGCCCTCGAAGATGCCGGCGAAGAACAGGTAGGACAGGGCGAACTCGTGCAGGTTGTCACGGTTGGTCAGATCGAAGTCGGACCGCATCACCCGCTCCAGGCGGCGGTTGGCGAGCGCGATCTTGGCGTGGATCGCCGGCACCACGCGGTAGCGGTTGTAGATCTCCTGCTGGTCGAGGCCTAGGCTCTCGATGCAGTGCTGGTAGGTCCAGGTGTGCAGCGCTTCCTCGTACACCTGGCGGGCCTGGTAGATCTGCAGTTCGGGCGCGCTCATCTTCTCCATCACCGCCAGCCCGATGTTGCGCATCGCCAGGATGTCCGAGGTGGTGAGATAGGACAGCACGTTCTCGAACACATGGCGCTCGGGGGCGGTGAGCGTGTGGTGGTAGTCGTGCACGTCCTGCGCCATCGGGATCTCGAGCGGGGTCCAGTGGTTCTTGTTGGCGTTGAGGAAGAACTCCCACGCCCACGGGTACTTGAACGGGGCGAGCTGGTTGATGTCGGCCTTGCCATTGACGATGCGCTTGTCGGCGGCGCGCACCGGGGCCAGCGCGAGCGCGGAAGGGGGCTGTGTGTCGATCGCGCGCGCAGCGGGCCTCGCCGTGATTGACGCTGCGGCGGGGCCCACGCCCGGTGAGGGCGGGCGGGCGAGGGGATCGGCCGGCAAGGTGGCTGCGCGCGGTGGCGCAGGCAGGTCCCAGTCGTTGAAGAAGGCGTTCATTGGCAGGCCTCGCATTCGGGATCGAGTATCGAGCACGCCCGGGGCGCGGCCTCGGCGGCAATGGCGGTGGCGGCGCTGCCGTGGGCGGTGGTCTTCTCCATCGCGGTGGCGCCGAGGGTGCGCAGGTAGTAGGTGGTCTTGAGTCCGCGCAGCCAGGCCAGGCGGTAGATCTCGTCGAGCTTGCGCCCGGACGGGGTGGCCACATAGAGGTTGAGCGACTGCGCCTGGTCGATCCATTTCTGCCGCCGCGAGGCGGCCTCGATCAGCCACGTCGGGTCGATCTCGAACGCGGTGGCGTAGCGCGCCTTCAGTTCGGCCGGGATGCGGTCGATCGGGCCGAGCATGCCGTCGAAGTACTTGAGGTCGGCAACCATGACCTCGTCCCACAGGCCGAGCCCCTTGAGTTCGCGTGCGAGGTAGGCGTTGACCACGGTGAACTCGCCCGACAGGTTGGATTTGACGTACAGGTTCTGGTAGTCGGGCTCGATCGAGGCCGACACGCCGATGATGTTGGAGATGGTCGCGGTCGGTGCGATCGCCACGCAGTTGGAGTTGCGCATGCCGTGACGGGCGATGCGTTCGCGCAGCGGACCCCAGTCGAGCGCGGACGAGCGCTCGACCTCGACCAGCGCACCACGGCCCGCCTCGTCGTCCGCGCGCAGGCGGCCGCGGCCCTCGGCGAGCAGCGCGAGGCTGTCCTGCGGCAGGATGCCGCGGTCCCACAGGCTGCCGCGGTAGGTGGAATAGCGCCCGCGCTCCTCGGCAAGTTCGGTCGAGGCCCAGTAGGCGGCATGGCACACCGCTTCCATCGAGCGGTCGGCGAACTCGACCGCCGCATCCGAGGCGTAGGCCAGCCCCATCATGTGCAGTGCGTCGGAGAAGCCCATGATGCCCAGCCCCACCGGGCGGTGGCGGACGTTGGCGGTGCGCGCCTTGGGGGTGGCGTAGAAGTTGATGTCGATCACGTTGTCGAGCATGCGCATCGCGCCGCGCACGGTGCGCATCAGCTTGTCGTGGTCCAGCGTCCAGCTGCCGTCGATGTCCTGCTTCAGATGGGCGGGCAAACTGACTGAGCCGAGGTTGCACACCGCGGTCTCGGCGTCGGAGGTGTTGAGCGTGATCTCGGTGCACAGGTTGGAGCTGTGCACCACGCCGGCATGCTGCTGCGGCGAGCGCAGGTTGCAGGCGTCCTTGAACGTGATCCACGGGTGGCCGGTCTCGAACAGCATGGTCAGCATCCTGCGCCAGAGCTGCACTGCGGGCAGGGTCTTGAACAGGCGGATCTCGCCGCGCGCGGCACGCCCTTCGTGGGCAATGTAGGCGGCCTCGAAGTCGCTGCCGAATCGGTCGTGCAGGTCGGGCACCTCCACCGGCGAGAACAGCGTCCACTCGGCGTTCTCCATCACCCGCTTCATGAACAGGTCGGGAATCCAGTGGGCGGTGTTCATGTCGTGGGTGCGGCGGCGTTCATCGCCGGTGTTCTTGCGCAGTTCGAGGAATTCCTCGATGTCGAGGTGCCAGGTCTCGAGGTAGGCGCACACCGCCCCCTTGCGCTTGCCGCCCTGGTTGACCGCCACCGCGGTGTCGTTGACCACCTTGAGGAAGGGGATCACGCCCTGGCTCTTGCCATTGGTGCCCCTGATCCGGCTGCCGAGCGCGCGCACCGGGGTCCAGTCGTTGCCCAGCCCGCCGGCGTACTTCTGCAGCAGCGCGTTTTCCTTGATCGACTGGTAGATGCCTTCGAGTTCGTCGGCCACCGTGGTCAGGTAGCACGACGACAGCTGCGCATGGCGGGTGCCGCTGTTGAACAGGGTCGGCGTGCTGCTCATGAAGTCGAAGGGCGACAGCAGGCGGTAGAACTCGATCGCGCGGGTCTCGCGGTCGATCTCGTTCACCGCGAGGCCCATCGCCACCCGCATGAAGAAGGTCTGCGGCAGCTCGATGCGGGTCTCGTCGATGTGCAGGAAGTAGCGGTCGTACAGGGTCTGCAGGCCGAGGTAGTCGATGCGCAGGTCGGCCTCGGCGTCGAGCGCGGCCGCCAGGCGCGCGAGGTCGAACTCGGCCAGGCGCGGGTCGAGCAGCTCGGCCTCGATGCCGCGCGCGATCGCCAGCGGGAAGTACCCGGCATAGCCGGCGACCATGTCGTTCTGGTGGCACTCGCGGCCCAGGGTCTCGATCCGGATCGCCGCCAGCAGCAGACGGGCGGCGACGCGGCCGTAGTCCGGCTCACGCTCGATCAGGGTGCGCGCGGCGAGCACCAGCGACTGGCGCACCGCCGCCAGCGGCACGCCGTCGTAGAGGTTGGCGAGGGTATGCTCGAACACGGTGTCGGGACTGACGTCGGCGAGTCCGGCGCAGGCGTCGCGGCAGGTCGCGAGCAGGGCGGCGCGGTCGAGCGGCCGGCGCAGATCGCCGTCGGTGACGTGCAGCACCGGCTGGCCTTCGGCAGCGACTTGTGCGGCCTGCTGCGCCGCGCGCTCGGCGCCCCGGCGTTCGCGGTAGAGCACATAGGCGCGGGCGACGTCGTGGCAGCCTTCGCGCATCAGCGCGAGTTCGACCTGATCCTGGATGTCCTCGATGTGGAGCATGCCGCCGTCGGGCAGGCGGCGGGTCAGAGCCTGGACCACGGTGTCGGTGAGGTGGGCGACGAGGTCGCGGCTGCGGGCTGACTCGGCGCCCTGACGGCCTTCGACCGCGAGGAAGGCCTTGCTCATTGCGGTCGTGATCTTGCGTGGGTCGAATCCGACCACGATTCCGTTGCGGCGGATGACCTGCATCGCAGCGAAATCGATGGTGGCGGTCGCTGCCGGATGGCTGGCGGAAGCCAGTGTGGAGTGGATTGCGGTCGTGCCTGCGTCGAATCTCATCGAACGTCCCCGTCGAGTCGAGGGGCGGATGAGCCGGCAGTGAACACCCACGACCCGGAAACGTGCCGAAGCGGCGGCAAAGTGCCGCCGGACCGGTGACCACGGGCAGGAGCGCTCCACTGGGACACCCCGCCCCGGTTGAAGGAAAATATGCGCTGGCAGGTCTCCTGGCTCGCGGGTCAAGGTCCTGTACACGCCTTCCCGGGATCGATCTCCCAGTGGCATCGTGCTGTGCAGGACTCGCCGACGACAGTTGCGGGGGCAGCTCCGGCTTCGGATGGATATGCATCCATCCTTACCGGATTCCCTTTTGCGTTCCCTTCGCGGGAAACCAGCGCAGGCGCCAGTGTAGTGGCACGAGCGGTGAAGACACAAGCGCGGACTACTACCGGAACCAATCTTCTTGTGTTCATCTACTAAATGGCGGGCGCGCGACCCGTGCCGACCGCAGGCGGTGGCTGCGGCGGCATGGCCTTGGCGCGGCGCGACCAGGTGATTGTCGCTGCTGGCGACGGAACCTTTGTCCGGATGTCCGGGTCACCTATACGCGGTATGCAATTGAACGGCCGGATACGTGCAAGCCGGCCACGATGCGGCTCGATTGTGGTCCGACCGCCGCATTCACGTGCAGGTGCTTCCCGATGCCCAATCGACTCGCCGCCGAAACCTCGCCCTATCTTCAGCAGCATGCGGAGAATCCGGTCGAATGGTGGCCGTGGTGTGAGGAGGCGCTCGCGCTCGCACGCCGCCTCGATCGCCCGATCCTGCTGTCGATCGGCTACTCCGCCTGCCACTGGTGTCACGTGATGGCCCACGAGTCGTTCGAGGACGCGCAGACCGCGGTGCTGATGAACCGGCTGTTCGTCAACATCAAGGTCGATCGCGAGGAGCGTCCGGACCTCGATCAGATCTACCAGAGTGCCCACCAGATGCTCGCCCAGCGCAGCGGCGGCTGGCCGTTGACGATGTTTCTCACGCCCGACGGGACGCCCTTTTTCGGTGGCACCTACTTTCCGAAAATGGCGCGCTACCGCCTGCCGGCCTTCGCCGACATCCTGGAGCGCGTTGCCCAGGCCTTTGCCGTCAACCGCACGGCGATCGAAGAACAGAACGCCACCGTGCGGGCCGCGCTCGCCCGCGTCGGCGCTGCGGGCGGCGGCAGTCACCATTCCGATTTCGGGCCGCAGCCGCTCGGGGCGCTTCGCGACCTGCTGAGCGCGTCCTTCGATGCGCAATACGGGGGCTTCGAACCCGCACCGAAATTTCCGCATCCTTCCAATCTCGCGTTCCTGCTCCGGCGCCACCGCAGCACCGGGGACGACAAGGCCCGCGACATGGCACTGTTCACCCTGCAAAGGATGGCTTTGGGCGGGATCTACGATCAGCTCGGCGGGGGTTTCTGCCGTTACAGCACCGATGCGCGTTGGCTGATCCCGCATTTCGAGAAGATGCTCTACGACAACGGCCCCCTGCTGGGGCTGTACGCCGAAGCCTGGCAGCTCGGTGAAGATCCGCTGTTCCGGACGGTGGCGGAGGATACCGCGGGGTGGGTCATGCGCGAGATGCAGGCCCCCGAGGGGGGCTATCACAGCGCGCTCGATGCCGATTCGGAGGGCGAGGAGGGGCGCTTCTACGTGTGGGATCGCGACCAGATCAGCGCTGGCCTGCGCCCCGATGTCTATGCCGTTGTCGAGCGTCACTACGGCCTCGACGCGCCGCCCAACTTCGAGGGCCGATACTGGCATCTCGCGGTCTGCCGGCCGCTGGAGATCGTCGCCCGCGAACTGTGCATGGCGCCCGAAGACGCCGCCCGCCGCCTGGCCGAGGCACGGGCTTGCCTGCTCGCCCTGCGTGGCGAGCGCGTTCGCCCCGGCCTCGACCACAAGATCCTGACCAGCTGGAACGCACTGATGATCGCCGGCATGATGCGCGCGGCGCGCGTGTTCGGCCGCGACGACTGGCGCGACTCGGCGCGGCGGGCGCTGGAATTCATCCGGACCCGGCTGTGGCGGGACGGCCGCCTGCTGGCGACCAGTGCAGGCGGACCCGGGCGGCTCAACGCCTATCTGGACGATCATGCCTTCCTGATCGAGGCCCTGATCGAGAGCCTGCAGACCCGCTACCAGGCCGAGGATCTGGACTTTGCGGAGGATCTCGCCGACGCCCTGCTCGACAGCTTCGAGGACCGCGCCGCAGGCGGATTCTTCTTCACCCGGCACGACCACGAGGCCTTGATCCAGCGTCCCAAGCCGATCCACGACAGCCCCACCGCATCGGGCAACGGCGTGGCGGCACGGGTGCTCACCCGCCTTGGCCACATGACCGGTGAAACGCGTTATCTGGCCGCGGCGGAACGCTGCATGCAGGCCTTCTATGGGGTCCTGAGCGACAGCCCGGCAGGGTGCGCCAGCCTGGCGTTGGCGCTCGAAGAGCAACTGGTGCCGCCTACCCTGATCGTGTTGCGCGGCCCTGCATCTGCGCTTGAGGCCTGGCAGCGGGAACTGGCCCGGCAGCATCTGCCCGACGCGATGCGGTTCGCCATTCCCGCGGGCACGCCGCAACTGCCGCCGGTGCTGGACAAGCCATGCACGGATCAGGTGAGTGCCTGGGTGTGCAGCGGCACCACCTGCCTCGAGCCGCTGCATTCGATCGACGAGTTGTCGCGCCTGCTCGCGCGCTAGCGCAGTCGGGGGAACGCGGTGTCAGGACGCGGGGCGGGCCGTCGTGGGGGCAGCGCGGCGCCGTCCCCGCGCTGGCGGATGGTTCAGGCCTCGCGCATCATCAGCCAATACTGGACCTTCATCGTTGTCGCGGCGCCGGCGATGATCGCCACGGTGGTGAGGATGGAGCCGACGGCCAGCGTGGAGAAACCGGTGATGCCCTGGCCGATGGTGCAGCCGAGTGCGGTGACGCCGCCGAAGCCCATCAGCAGCGCGCCGACGATATGGCGGATGAGGTCGTCGGGGGCGCGGAAGCCCTCGAGCCGAAAGCCCTTGCTGGTCAGCGCGTACAGTGCCGAGCCGGCGATCACGCCGAGTGCGCTGGCAATGCCGAAGGTGAGCACCCGGCTGCTGTCGCTCCACAGCATCAGCAGTTCCAGCGTGTAGGCCGCCGGTGCGACGAAGCTCAGGGACTCGGCGCGGCCGCTGTTGGTGGCGATGAAGGCCTCCTCGAGGGTGTCCGGGTGTTCGGCGACGAAGCCGAGATGGCCGGACACATACCATCCGGCCAGGGTGAGACTGCCGATGACGATGCCGCCAACCAGCACGTCGCGGCGCCACGCTTCGCGACTGGCCAGCGCCGCGAGCAGCAGGCCGCCACCGATCACTGCGGCGGCAGTCAGGACCGCGGTATCCGGCGCCATTCCGGCACCGGCGAGGAAGGAGGGGATGTCCTGGCCGTGCGGCAGTTCGATGGCCACCGCGTCGAGAAAGCGCACCCGCCAGACTGCGAACAGGCCGCGCATCGTCATGTAGGCGCCGATGCCGAGGAAGAAGAACACCACCAGCGATTTCAGGTTGCCGCCGCCGATGCGGATCAAGGTCTTGCTGCCGCAGCCCGACGCGAGCGTCATGCCGATGCCGAAGCAGGCGCCGCCGACAAGGCTCGACAGCCAGATCAGCCTGCTGCCGGTGTAGATCGACTTGGATACGTCGAACAGCCCCGCCAGGCCCAGCGCGGCGGTGCCGAGCACTGCCACCGCGATCGCCAGCATCCACATCCGCATGCGGTTCCAGTCGCCCATGTTGACGACGTCGGAAACTGCGCCGAGGGTGCAGAAATTGGTCTTGTTGCCGACAAAGCCGAACACTGCGCCGAGCACGAAGGCGAGCGCGGTGATGGTGGAGGCGGCGACCAGGGGTTCTTCCATGATGCAGGATCCGGAACAGGGCGACCCGCGATTCTATTTGAAATCAGCTGGGCCGGTGCTGATAAGGGGTTGGATCGGCAATGCCGGCCGCTTCGAAGCCGGCCCGGCGCAGGCGGCAGGCGTCGCAGCGGCCACAGGCCCGGCCATTGTCATCGGCCTGGTAGCACGACACCGTCATCCCGTAATCGACGCCGAGCGCGGTGCCGCGGCGGATGATGTCGGCCTTGGAAAGCTCGATCAGCGGGGCATGGATGCGCAGGCCGTGGCCTTCGACCCCGGCCTTGGTGGCCAGATTGGCCATGGTCTGGAAGGCCTCGATGAAGGCCGGGCGGCAGTCCGGGTAGCCGGAATAGTCCACCGCATTGACGCCGACGAACACGTCGCGCGCGTCCAGCACCTCGGCCCACGCCATTGCGATCGACAACATCACGGTATTGCGGGCGGGAACATAGGTGACCGGGATGCCTTCGGTGTCGCCGCCTTCGGGTACCGCAATGCCGGGGTCGGTGAGGGCCGAGCCACCGAACTGGCCCAGTTCGACCCGCGCCAGCCGATGTTCGCGCGCCCCCAGCGCCTCGGCGACCCGCTTCGATGCGGTCAGCTCGGCGGCATGGCGCTGGCCATAGGCGACCGACAGCGCATAGGTTTCGAAGCCTGCGTCGCGCGCAATGGCGAGGCAGGTGGCGGAGTCGAGGCCGCCCGAGAGCAGGACGACGGCACGGGGCGTGGTGGTCATGGGCAGGGTTCCGGGCAGGACGAGTGAGACACTCAATGGCAAAAAACGAATGGTACGGCCGGATCAGCGGCCGCGCGCGTCGTGCCAGAGGATCTTGTGCAATTGCAGCTGGAAGCGGACCGGCAGGCGGTCGCGTACGATCCACTCCGCCAGTCGTGCCGGATCGAGTGCGCCCGCCACCGGCGACAGCAGCACGGTGCAGCGGCGGGCGAGGTCATGATCGGCGATCTGCTGGCACGCCCAGACATAATCGGCCTCGTCGGCGAGCACGATCTTGACCTCGTCGCCGGCGTTGAGCAGGGCGATGTTCTGGTAGCGGTTCTTCGCCACCTCACCCGAGCCGGGCGCCTTCAGATCCATGATCCGCGACACCCTCGGGTCGACCGCGGCAATATCCAGCGCGCCGCTGGTTTCGAGCGATACCGAATAGCCTGCATCGCACAGCGCGCTCAGCAGCGCCAGGCAGGCCTTCTGCGCCAGCGGTTCGCCGCCGGTCACGCACACGTTGGGCAGGCCATGGCGGGCAACTTCGTCGAGGACCGCCTGCACGGTGACGGTTTCGCCGCCCTGGAAGGCATAGGCGGTGTCGCACCAGGTGCAGCGCAGCGGGCAGCCGGTCAGGCGGACGAACACAGTGGGCAGGCCGACACGGGTGGACTCGCCCTGCAGCGAGGCAAAAATTTCGGTGAGCCGCAGGGTCACGGCCCGATCCAGGGTCTCCGCTCCGGCCATCGTTCAGCGCGTGGACAGGCGTTGCTTCGCGGCCTGGGCCGCATTGGAGGTCGGATAGCGTTCGATCAGGGTCTGCAGCGTGCGTTGGGCCGTCTTCGCGTCACCCATCGCCTGCTGACTGTTCGCCAGGCCGAGCATGGCATCGGGCGCCACCACGTCGTTGGGCCACTTGCCGAGGACGGTATTGAAATGGCGACCGGCGGCGGCGACTTCCTTGGCCTGAAGCGCGGCATTGCCGGCCCAGAAGTGGGCGCCGGGAGCGCTGCCGCTGGCAGGATGCTGGGCGACGAAATTCTCGAACGCGGTCAGGGCTTCGCGTGCCTTGCCGTCCTTGAGCAGATTCAATGCCGCTTCGTATTCGGCGGTCTCGGCGGCCGGATCGGCGCTCGCCTGCGGCGCGGCGGTGGCGGCGGTCTCGAGCTGGCGCATGCGGGTGTCGAGATCGACATAGAAATCTTGCTGGCGCTGCTTGAGGGTTTCGACCTCGTTCAGCAGTACTTCGAGCTGACCGCGCAGACGGGCGACTTCGGTGCGCAGTTGCTCGTTCTGGTTGGCCAGCTCGAGCTGTCCGCGGTTGGACGTCTCGAGCCGGCCTTCCAGCTCCTGCCTCAGGCTGTTGACCTGTTGACGGGCCTCCGTATCATCGAACAGACCCGCCTGCGCGGGCCCGACCAGTGACAATGCGGCAAACGCCGCCAGTGGCAGGAGTCGTTTCATCAGTACTCACCCGAATACAGGATGTCGCTGCGACGATTCTGCGCGTAGCACTCTTCGGAGGCGTCGGTGCAACGGGGCTTTTCTTCGCCGAGGCTGACCGACTCGATCTGCATTTCCTTGGCGCCCAGCAGGCTCAGGGCCTGACGCACGGAGTCGGCACGCTTCTGGCCGAGGGCCAGGTTGTACTCGCGGCTGCCGCGTTCATCGGTGTTGCCCTGGACGAGCACCTTCATCTGCGGATTCTGCACCAGGAAGCGGGCGTGGGCTTCGATCAGCGGCTTGGCTTCGGCCTTGATGACGAAGCTGTCGTAATCGAAGAACACACTGCGCTTGGACAGGATGTTGTTCGGGTCGGTCAGGGCGGCAATGCCGGTGCCGGACACGGCAGGCGCCGTCACGGTGGCGACACCGGCGCCAGCGCCGGCGCGGTCTTCGACCTTGGCTCCGGTGGCATCGGTACCGGTGCTCGAGCAGGCAGCAAGCAGGGCAGACAGAAGAGCGGGCAACAGCAATTTATTCATGGATGTATCTCCAATTTGAGTTTGATTGTGAATCGGACAGCAGCGGAATCACTTCTGTATCGGGCCCCAGGCGGGTTCCCGGACATCAGCGGCCTGCACCGAAAGGCGTTGCTTCACCCGGCCATCGGATGACACGGCCGCCAGCACCCCGCGGCCACCGCTTTCGGTGGCGTAGAGGATCATGCGGCCGTTGGGCGCGAAGCTTGGGGATTCGTCACGTGCCGAATCGGTGAGGATCGTGGTCTGGCGGCTGGCGATGTCCTGCACTGCCACCTGGAAGCGACCGTTGTTGCGGGTGATGAAGGCGAGCAACTTGCCATCCGGCGACAGGCGCGGGGTGACATTGTAATTGCCTTCGAAGGTGACCCGCTGGGCGTTGCCGCCGCCGGTCGGAATGCGATAGATCTGCGGACTGCCGCCGCGATCGGAGGTGAAATAGATCCACTGCCCGTCGGGCGACCAGGCCGGCTCGGTGTCGATTCCGGACGAACTCGCGAGGCGGCGCACACCCGAGCCGTCGGCATTGAGCACGTACATCTGGGATTGACCGTCCTTGGTCAGCACCACGGCGATCTGCCCGCCGTCGGGCGACCAGGTCGGCGCCGAGTTGGAGCCCTTGAAATTGGCGACCACCTGGCGCTGTCCGGTGGCCAGGGTGTGGACGTACACGATCGGCTTCTTGGCTTCGAACGACACATAGGCCAGGCGCTGCCCGTCCGGCGACCATGACGGTGAGATGATCGGTTCGCGCGAGACCAGCGCAGCCTGCGCGTTCATGCCGTCCGCGTCGGCAATCTGCAACTCGTAGCGCGTGCCGCTCTTCACCACATAGGCAATACGGGTGGAGAAATAGCCGGGCAGGCCGGTCAGCTTCTCGTAGACGAAATCGGCAATGCGGTGCGCCGTGAGGCGGTTCTGCGCCGGTGCCATGCGCAGCGACATCGCGCCGAGCTCGGTCTGCTTCTGGGTGTCGAACAGGCGGAAACGGACGTCGTAGCGGCCGTCGGGCTGCGGCAGGATCGAGGCGGCCAGTATGGCGTCGGCGCCCCGATCACGCATGGCTGCAAGGTCGGGGACGCGCGATTCGGGTACCGTGACCGGGCCGATATCGACCAGATTGAACAGGCCGCTGCGCTCGAGGTCGGCACGCACGATGTCGGAGACACCGCGCGACAGGCTGCTCTCGTTCTCGAACACCGGAATGATCACCGGGAAGCGTGTGGCCCCGGCCCCGGTGATTTCGATCGATAGCTGTGCCTGGGCGCCGAGCGCGACGAAGGCGAGGGCGGTGGCGAGCAGCAGGCGGAAACGGGCAAGGATCGTGGTCATGGTGTGGTGCACAACAATGGTATCGATTATAGCCATAGGATGTCCTTATTCTTCCAGCGGACGAAATTTCAGTTCCAGCGTACGCTGAAAAAGTTCCCGTTGAGTGGGCAGCGGCAGCGGACTGGAACGGCGGATTGCGCGCTCGATCGCATCGTCGAGCGCCGGGATACCCGACGAACGCTTGAGCCTGATCACCAGGACCTCGCCCGTCGGCAACTGGTCCACCTCGAACACCGCTTCCGGGTTGCCGCTCAGCCCCGGCGGACTGAGCAGATTGCCCCGCACCTTGGTCCGGATTGCGTTCTGATAGGCGTCGATCGCGCCCTTGTTGCGCGCGCTTGCGGCGCGTGCGGCATCGTCGCGCATCATGCCTTCGATCTTGGCGCGTTCCTGTTCCTGCTCGAGCAGTTTCGTCATGTAGTCATCACGGGGCGGGACGACGGGCTTGGGAGGTTCGGGCTTCTTCGGTTCCGGCTTGGGGGGTTCGGGTTTCTTCGGTTCGGGTTTCGGCGGCTCGGGTTTCTTGGGTTCGGGCTTCGGCGGTTCGGGCTTCTTCGGTTCCGGTTTCGGCGGCTCCGGCTTCGGCGGTTCGGGTTTTTTCTCCGGGGCCTTGGTGGCGATTTCGGGTTTTTCCACCGGTTTCGGCGGCTCGGGCTTCGGTTCCGGTTTCGGCGGTTCCGGTTTCGGCGGTTCGGGCTTCGGTTCCGGCTTCGGCGGTTCCGGCTTTTTCGGCTCGGGCTGCGGTGTCGGGGTCGGCCGACTCGCCGGCGCCGCGACCAGTTCGACCTCGAGCGAGGCCGGCGGCTGGCTCTGCCAGTTGACGCCGAAGAACAGGAACAGCGCCAGACCCAGATGGACCGCGACGGTCAGGGCCAGCGAGGCGAACTTTCCCGGCGACTCCTGCGGGCGTGCGCGTTCGTTCATTGGCCCCGGCTGCCCGATCTGGTCTGCAGGCTGATCTTCCTGACCCCGAGTTCGCGGGCAGACTCGAGGATGTCGATCACCTTCTGGTAGGGCAGTTCGCTGCTGGCCGCCACCAGAAAGGGTTGGTCTGGATTGCGCTCGACGGCGCGTTTCATTTCACGCTGGAATTCGAGGTTCGACAGCGTCTTCGCGCTGGCACTGTTGCTTGCCCGCAGCGCGAGGGTGCCGTCCTTGCGGACTTCGATCACCATTGCCTCGGCGGGCGGGGACGACAGGGGGCCGGCCGACGGGACGTCGATGTTGCCCGGCTGGACCATCGGTGCGGTGACCATGAAGATGACGAGCAGCACCAGCATCACGTCGATGTAGGGCACGACGTTGATCTGGTTCATCAGGCGGCGCTGGCGCATGACTGGCTTCCCTTCCGCTCAGCGCAGGTGGCGCTGCAGGATGTTGGAGAACTCTTCGATGAAGCTCTCGAAACGAATCCCGACGCGGTCGATGTCATGGGCGAAGCGGTTGTAGGCCACCACCGCAGGGATCGCCGCGAACAGGCCGATCGCGGTGGCGATCAGGGCCTCGGCGATCCCGGGGGCGACCTGGGCAAGCGTCGCCGCACCGACATTGGACAGGCCGCGGAACGAATTCATGATCCCCCACACGGTGCCGAGCAGGCCGATATAGGGCGACACCGAGCCGACCGAGGCAAGAAAGGCGAGATGGGCCTCGAGGTCGTCGATCTCGCGCTGATAGGTGGCCCGCATCGCGCGCCGGGCGCCGTCGATGGTTGCGCCCTGATCGTGGCTCTTGGCGCGAAGCTTGGTGAACTCGCGATAGCCGGACTCGAAGATGCGTTCCATGCCGCCGCTCTTGTGGCGGCCGGCGCTCGCGACCTGAAACAGGGCGTTGAGGTCGCCGCCGCTCCAGAAGTCGCGTTCGAATTCGCTCGTCTTGCTGCGTTCGGCGCGGATCCGGAACGACTTGCGGAAAATCCAGTACCACGACATCAGCGACAGAGTGAGGAGCAGCGCCATGACCAGCTGGACGAGGACGCTGGCCTGGCTGATCAGGCTGAGGATGGAGAGGTCGTGAGTGACATTCATGTTGATTGGAGTCTTTCAAGTTGGGTACGGACTGCAGCCGGAATCGGTGCCGGTTTGCCGCGGTTCCAGTCGACACAGGCGATCTGGACGGCCGCCTCGAACAGAAGCTCGCCCCCGCGCTGGACCTTCTGGCCAAAGGTGATACTGGCACGTCGCAGCAAATCGATCGTGCTGACCACGGTCAACGCATCATCGAGTCGTGCGGGTGACAGATAATCGGCCCTGACCGAGCGCACGACGAAGGCGAGCCCGTCTTCGGCCAGCATTCGTTGCTGCCCGAAGCCGATCGCACGCAGCCATTCGGTGCGTGCCCGTTCGCAAAAGCGCAGGTAGTTGGCATAGTAGACGACGCCCGCAGCGTCGGTGTCCTCGTAATACACGCGAACGGGCAGGACGAAACGGGACGAGATGACCGGATCGTCGGGCATGGGGATCGTTTGCATCGCGGCATTCTAGCCGAGCAGCCAGGCAGGATAGTGGTTCATTGGGAGCAAGATGTCCGCAAAAGGTAAGCATTCGTTTCCCTGATGGGCCGCTGGCAGGGCCGCGTGATGATGTCGCGGTCACATCCTGATGCGCAAGTCCCCGGGTTGAAGTGCTATCCTTTCAACTCGATCGCATCCCGCATTCCTGCCCTATTTCCGGTTGATTCAGGCGTGGCGCTCCCCTTTTTCGGCAAGAAACCTCCTTCCACTCCTGCCGGACAGCCTTCACCGGCTGCGCCGGGCGCGGGTGCTGGCCGCCCCTCGATCTCGCCCCGGACCGAATTGTCGACGCTCGACTTCACCGGGGGCGACGCGAATCGCGCGCTGGCCCAGTGCGCGGGCATGGTCGAGGTCCAGGAGGTCGGTGCCGGCATCGGGGCGGTCTTCGAGGAGGCAGCGGTGCTTTACGCCAACGACAACATGGTCGAGGCCGAGCGCGTGCTGAATTCGGTGCTGGACGACGTGACCAACACCGCGGGCGAGGGCTTGTGGATGATGCTGCTCGACCTGTACCGGCTGACCGGTCAGCGCGAGCGCTTCGAGTCGCGGGTGCTCGATTATGCGACCCGCTTCGAGCGCTCGCCGCCGCCATGGGAGGATCTGTCGTCCCAGCCCGAACGGCGCCGGGCCGACACGGCGCCGCTGATCAACCTGGCGGGCAGCCTGTCCGGTCAGGCCGCTTCCCAGTTCCAGCAGGTCTGTGTGATCGGCCGCAAGAGCGGATCGATCCGGATCGATCTCGGACGGCTGCGCTCGGTCGACGACACCGGATGCACGCTGTTGCGCAATGCGCTGGTCCAATTGGCCGCGGATCGGGTCAAGGTGTCGATGCTCAATGCCGCGCAACTGGTCAACATGCTGGCCGGTCAGGTCGCACCGGGAAGGCCCGAGGGGCGCGACGCCTGGCTGTTGATGCTGGATCTGCTGCAGTACACCGGGGAGCACGAGCGCTTCGAGGAGCTTGCGGTCGACTATGCGATCACCTTCGAGGAGTCGCCGCCGTCGTGGGAATTCAAGGTGCAACAGCAGGCCGTGGCGACGGCGTCTGCACTTGAGGCCGATCGGAGCCAGGACGAAGGTTTCCGTTTCGAGGGCGAATTGACCGGGTCGTCGCACGACACCATTCGCAAACTGGCGGCTTTCGCCTCGCAGCGTCAGGTCGTGACGGTCGACTGCAGCCGTTTGCGGCGAATCGATTTCGTGGGCGCAGGCACCCTGTTCAACGTCCTCGCCACACTCCAGTCGCAGGGTAAGCTGGTCGACCTTCAGAACGTGAATGCGATGGTCGGCGCACTGTTGCGGGTCATGAGCGTCGATCAGGTCGCCCAGGTGACGCTGCGTCCCTGAGCGGGATCGGGGCGCGGTCGACGCGGCGTACCGACCCCGGCACGGCCTCCGGCAACGGCCACGAACAAGGGCACTTATTCCGCCAAGGAAACACTATGGAACAGTATCACGGCACAACCATTCTCTCGGTCCGTCGCGGCAATCGGGTCGCGCTCGGCGGCGACGGTCAGGTCACGCTCGGCAACATCGTCATCAAGGCCTCGGCACGCAAGATCCGCACGCTTTACCAGGGGCACATCCTGGCCGGCTTTGCCGGTGGCACGGCCGATGCCTTCACGCTGTTCGAGCGCTTCGAAGGCAAGCTCGAAAAGCACCAGGGCAACCTGCTGCGCAGTGCGGTCGAACTGGCCAAGGACTGGCGCACCGACCGCATGCTGCGCCGCCTCGAGGCGATGCTCGCCGTGGTCGACCGCGAGCACTCGCTGGTGATCACCGGCAACGGGGACGTGCTCGAGCCGGAGAAGGGCATCGTCGCCATCGGCAGTGGCGGCGCCTACGCGCAGGCCGCGGCCTGCGCACTGATCGAGAACACCGAACTGACGGCGCAGGAAGTAGTGGCGAAGTCGCTCGCCATCGCCGGCGACATCTGCATCTATACCAATCAATGCCACACCATCGAAGTGCTGGACTGAACCCCATTTTCGAGTGCCGCCATGACCCAGATGACCCCACCGGAAATCGTTTCCGAACTTGACAAGCACATCGTCGGCCAGGACCGGGCCAAGAAGGCGGTGGCGATCGCCTTGCGCAACCGCTGGCGCCGTGCCCAGGTCGCCGAGCCGCTGCGCAGCGAGATCACGCCCAAGAACATCCTGATGATCGGCCCGACCGGGGTCGGCAAGACCGAGATCGCGCGCCGTCTTGCACGCCTGGCCAATTCGCCCTTCATCAAGATCGAGGCCACCAAATTCACCGAGGTCGGCTATGTCGGCCGCGACGTGGAGACCATCATCCGCGATCTGATGGAGATCGCGATCAAGGACGGGCGCGAGCGCGGGATGCGCCTGGTGCGCGACCGCGCGCTCGATGCCGCCGAAGACCGCGTGCTCGATGCGCTGCTGCCGCCCGCGCGCGCGGTCGGCATGAATGCCGAAGCCGAGCCGCAGGATTCCACCACCCGGCAGAAATTTCGCAAGAAGCTGCGCGAGGGCGAACTCGACGACAAGGAGATCGAGGTCGAAGTGGCCGCGCCCGGCATGCAGGCCGAGATCTTCGCGCCCCCGGGTATGGAGGAGCTCACCCAGCAGATCCAGGGCATGTTCCAGAATCTGGGCGGCGGCAAGAGGAAGGTGCGCAAGCTCAAGATCAGCGAGGCGCTCAAGTTGCTGGCCGACGAGGAGGCCGCGCGCCTGGTCAACGATGACGAGGTGAAGGCCGAAGCGGTACGGGCGGTGGAGCAGAACGGGATCGTGTTTCTCGACGAGATCGACAAGATCGCGGCGCGCTCCGAGATGCAGGGTGCCGACGTGTCGCGCCAGGGCGTCCAGCGTGACCTGTTGCCGCTGGTCGAAGGGACGACGGTGTCGACCAAGTACGGCATGATCAAGACCGATCACATCCTGTTCATCGCCAGCGGTGCCTTCCACCTGTCCAAGCCCAGCGATCTGATCCCCGAGTTGCAGGGACGTTTCCCGATCCGGGTCGAGCTCGAATCGCTGTCGGTGGGCGACTTCGAATGCATCCTCACCAGTACCGACGCCTGCCTCACGCGCCAGTACGAGGCGCTGCTCGCGACCGAGGGGGTGACCCTCGAGTTTGCCCCCGAGGGGATCCGCCGGCTTGCCGAGATCGCCTTTCAGGTCAACGAAAAGACCGAGAACATCGGCGCTCGGCGGCTGTACACGGTGATGGAGAAGCTGCTCGAAGAGGTGTCTTTCGATGCCGGCCGCGCGGGCATCCAGACGCTGAAGGTGGATGCCGACTATGTCGATAGCCGGCTCGAGATGCTTGCCGAGCGTGAAGATCTGGCCCGGTACGTGCTGTGAGCGATGCGGCACCGTTGATGGTGCGCATCGTCTCGATCCTGTTTCCGCTGTTTGCAATCGCCGCGCTCGGTTTCTTCGTCGGCAGGCGGATGAAGCCCGACCTGTCGCATGCCAACAAGCTCAACATGGATGTGTTCGTGCCGGCGCTGGTGTTTGCCGCGCTCGCGGGCAAGGAGTTCCGGGTCACCGAATATCTGCCCCTGCTCGGGGCCACCCTGGTGGTGGTGCTCGGCTCGGGCGCGGTCGGCTGGGTGATCGCCCGTATCGCCGGGATCGACGTCAAGACCTTCGTGCCGCCGCAGATGTTCAACAACTGTGGCAATCTCGGCCTGCCTCTGGCGGTGCTCGCTTTCGGCGAGGTGGCGCTGGCGCCGGCGGTGGTGATGTTCATGGTCTCCAACCTGCTGCACTTCTCGTTTGGCGCGTGGCTGCTCGACCACCGCGTCCGGTTGAGCACGATCTGGCGGATCCCGTCGGTGATGGCAACGCTCGTCGGGCTCGTCGTCGGTATCGCCGGCTTCGAGGTGTGGTCGCCGTTGATGCTGGCAATCAAGATGCTTGGCGACATTGCGGTTCCCCTGATGCTGTTCGCCCTCGGGGTGCGGCTGACCGATTCGAAGATCACCTCGGTCGGACTCGGCGTGTTGGCCGCGGTGACACGGCCGGTGGTCGGCATGCTGCTGGCGTGGGCGGTGATGCTGCTGATCGACCTGCCGCCGCGCGAGCAGGCCTTGCTGCTGGTGTTCGGTGCGCTGCCGCCGGCGGTGCTGAACTACATTTTTGCCGAGCGCTACCATCAGGAACCGGAAAAGGTGGCCTCGATGGTGCTGATCGGTAACCTGGCCGGCATTCTGTTCCTGCCGATCGCGCTGGCCATGGTGCTCGCCTGAACGGGCTCAGGCCATGCCTGCCACGGCAGGCGGGTCGGCCATCGTGCTCAGCCCGCTTCCACTGCGTTTGCTGCGGTACATGGCGATGTCGGCCAGGCTCAGCAGCTCGGCGAAGTGCAGTCCGTGGTCGGGATACAGCGCCATGCCGATGCTGGCGCTCACGAACCAGTTTCGGCCCTCTACATTGAGCGGCAGGGCCATGTCGCGCGCGAGCCGGGCGGCGGCGGCAAGCACGTCGGTTTCGTTGGCGGGTTCGCCGAGCAGGATCACGAACTCGTCGCCGCCGAGGCGCGCAACCGTGTCGCTGTCGCGCACCGCCGCCAGCAAGCGCTGCGCAATGGTGGCGAGCACCGCATCGCCGGTCGCATGGCCGGCCTGGTCGTTGATCTGCTTGAACCCGTCCAGATCGAGCACCAGCACGGCCGCGCGTCCGCAGTGACGGCGTGCGGCGCTGAAGGTCATTTCGGCGCGCTGTTCCAGCAGGCGCCGGTTGGGGAGTTGGGTCAGCGGATCGAAGAATGCCAGCCGTTCGATCTCGGCTTCGGCCTGTTTGCGCGTTTCGATGTCCGAGATCTGCGCCAGCACGGCACCGATCTCGCGCCGCCGCAGCTGGTTGCCGAGGCGGATCTCCACCCAGTGCGGCGTTGCGTCGGCGCCGACCACCCTGCATTCCAGTGCGAACGGTTTTCCGCGTGCGACGACGTTGCGGAAGCCGTTCTCGACCGCCTCGGCATCGTCCGCGGCGACCGCGTCCCATAGCGTCCGGCCTTGCCATTTGGCCGCAGACAGGCCGGTGATGCGGTTGGCCGACTCGTCCGCCGTGCGCACGACCCCGGTGGCGTCGAGTTCGAGCACACAGTCCGAAGCCTGGCGCGCGAGCGCCTGATGGCGAGCCGCGCGGCGCGCGCGCTGCTGGGCGAGATGGCTGATCATGCCCGCCATCAAGGCCCCGCCGACCAGGAATACGACCACGATGGGGATGGGGATGAGGCCGATGTCGGCGTCGCGCGGGGTGAAACGCATCTCCCAGAGCCGTCCCCCGAAAACATGGGTGCGCATCAGTGGCGCCAGCGCCGGATGGGTGTCGCTGAGTGGCCGCTCGTCTTCGAACAGCAGCGCCGGTTGGGTGCCGGGCTCGTGGTCGGGCCCCAGGTCGGTGATCTGCAGATGGAAGTGCCGGCGCAGCGTGGGCGCGATGGCGGTTTTGACCAGTTCGCTGACCAGAAAGGAGGCCGCCACCGTATGTCGGGTGGAGTGGGTGCCGTCCCAGTTCGAGGTCGAAACCGGGGCGATCATCAGCACTGCAATTGCATTCGGCGCCTGCTGCAGGCGGATCGGCGGCGTCGCGGCGAAGCCGCGGTTGCGCGCATGCTCGATGGTGAGACTGCGGATATCGTTGCTCAGCAGGTCGTAGCCGAGCGAGCGCAGGTTGCCGAGTGGGGGGTGGATGCTTTCCACGACATGGTGCCGATATCCTGAGACGGTAGGGTAGATCTCGAAGTTGGTGTAGATCGGGTCGTGGCGGCTCAACTGGGTACGAACCCAGCGCAGATAGTCCTTTTGCTCTTCGCCGCGGATGTCCCGATTGAACGCGAATGCGCGCAAGCCCGGCAAGGCGTGTTCGATATCGAGCGCGCGTGCATAGCGGTCGAATGCCGCTGCGCTCACCTTGTCGCTGGCGAAGTAGAAGGCACGCAGGCCGAGCAGGGCATTCTGATACTGCGCGGTCTGCTGGGTCAGCGATACCGTCGATTGATCGATGATGCGTTCGAAGGCCTCGCCGGCCTGTTCGAGTTCGATCGCCCGATACTGGCGCAAGGCGAGCCACTGGACGCCGATCACGGCGAGCACGACCGTTGCGGTGACGAGCGCGGAGCGGCGTCGGGCCGTTAGCTGTGGTGCGGCGCCGGGCGATGCTGAGGGGGGCGGACGAGTGTCCATGCTGCCGTGCTCCTTTGTGGCCAGGCTGTCCGCGAACTGGGGCGCTACGGTCTAGTCGTGCTTCAGTCGCTGGATCAGTCTGCGGTCACGCTTGGTCGGACGTCCATGCAGGTCGGCCCCCGGGGGCGCCGCAACGCGTCGCATCTCCTGCGCGGCTTCGCGGCGGGCAATGCTCTCTGCGGACTCCTCGTACAGCTGTCGGGCCACGTTCGCCGGTCCGCGCTTGTCGGCGATGGCGCGCACCACGACCGAGATGCTGGTGTCGGCCTGGGTGATCTCGACCCGGTCGCCCGGTTTGACGCCGCGTGCGGGCTTGACCGAGAGCCCGTTCAACTTCACCTTGCCGCCCTCCACGGCTTCGGTGGCGCCGCTGCGATGCTTGTAGAAACGTGCAGCCCACAACCACTTGTCGAGGCGCGTGCTTTCGGTGTCGGGTGGAGCAGGCTTGGACATGACGATAGGGGACAAGAATCATCCTGCGGATCATGCCATCAACCGCACGCCATAAAAAGGGCAATCGGGCGGAGCCGGCGGAAAGGCGGACCGGGGCGATGCGAGGTGTGACGGCCGATTGCAGCACAAGCGTCCATGGCGCATGCGCACCGGGCTGGTAGGCTAGGCTGCCTTGCTCCCGGATGTAACCATGAACACCGCTTTCCGCCTCGGCGCCCGCGAAGGCTGGCGCGATTTCCTGCCGTTGTCGGTCGGGCTGGTGCCATGGGCCGTGGTGACCGGCATCGCCATGCGCTCGATCGGCCTGAGCCCGGTCGAGGCGATGGGCATGAACGTGCTCGTCTTTGCCGGCACCGCCCAGCTCGGCACCCTGCCGCTGATCGCCACCGGGGCGCCGTTGTGGCTGATTTTCGTCACCGCACTGGTGCTCAACCTGCGTTTCGTGATCTTCAGCGCGGCGATTGCGCCGGCCTTTCACGGCCATGCCTGGGCGCGCCGTGCGAGCGCCAGCTATCTGCTGGTCGACGGGGTGTTCGCCATCGGTGCGGACAAGATGCTGAAGGCGGACGATGCGGAGTGGCGCTGGGGCTATTTCATCGCGCCCTCAATCTGGGCCTGGTGTCTGTGGCAGTTGTTCGTGCTGGTCGGCGTGCTCGGCACCGCGGTGATCCCGCGCGACTGGTCGCTGGAGTTCATGGCGACCATCGCCCTGATGCTGATGATGATCCCGATGACGCGCACCCGGCCGATGCTGGTCGCCGCGCTGGCGGGTGGGCTGGGGGCGGTGTTGTTGCGCGATCTGCCGCTGCGCCTCGGCCTCTTTGCCGGGATCGCCATCGGCATCGCCGCGGGGTTCGCCGCCGAACACTGGCAGCAACGGAGGGCGATCGCATGAGCGAGGGCCTCTGGCTGTGGATCACCATCGCCGCGATCGGCTCGACCACGATCCTGACCCGCGGCAGCTTCATTCTGCTGGCCGAAAAGGCACGTCTGCCGCCGGCCCTGCATCGTGCCCTGCGCTATGCGCCGGCGGCGGCGCTGGCGGCACTGGTGGTGCCCGACATCCTGCTCGACGGCGGCGAGCTGCAACCCTTCAATCCCAAGCTCGCTGCCGCGGTGGTGGTGCTGGTCGTTGCGCTGCGCTCGCGCAATCCCTGGCTGCCGTTCATCCTCGGCATGGGGGTGTTGGTCTTGCTGCGCAAGGGGTTGGGCTGGTAGGGGCGTTGCCGTCCGCGACAAGAGGCAGGCGACGCGTTCCTGGTCCGACAGCCTCCTAGGTCGAGCCCTCCCGGGATCTCAGCTGCGATCGCGGCACAGCCGACGCTCGAACCAGTCGCGCAGCATGGCCTTTTCGTAGGGCAGCGCATCGCGGTCGGCGCGCACGTAGGCGCTGCGCCACAAATAGCTCATGTCGCTCACCCGCTCGCGGCCCTGGTCGATCACGGTGCCGGCTGCGTCGCGCCACACGTAGTGCAGGTCCAGCCGCGGCCAGGTGATGTCGCGCATCACCCGCACGTCGTAAGCGGCGCGGTGCCACCATTCATTGCGTCCGGCAAGGTCGACGTCGAAGACCTGCAGTTCGAGCGTCTGCCCCTGCTGCAGGCAGCGTTCGCCCTGGGTCTTCAGATGATGTTCGAGTGCCTCGAGATTGCGTTCGCTGTCGTGTCCGTAGGCGCCCGGGTCGGTGTAGCGCTCAGGGTCGATGAATTCCACCGTCACCCCGGCCAGCGCGGGCGGGACGGGCGCGAGGCACACGAGCAGGCCGAGGGCTGCAGCAAGCGGTCGCGGGCGCATGGTGTTCTCCTCGTTCAGGACACACTGTGTGGACTGGCGGCCAATGCAAAGGTGCGGTCGGACAGCGTGTCGTCTTGCGGACGACCTTCATCGCGCGAGCAGCGGAACGACTGCGGTGAGCACGGTCGCAGCGGCGACGAGCCGCAGCGACGCGCCGAGCACGTGCGCACGCCGCGGCAACAGCAGTGCCATCGCCAAGCCGAGCATTCCCAGTTGGGTGAGCCACAGCACCAGCGCGAACGATGCCGGGTCCGCCTGCAGCGCGAACGCGAGCGACAGCGCACAGCACAGCGTGCCGCCGCCACCGAGCAGCGCGTGCGCCGCGCGGCCGAGCGGGGGCCAGCCGAAGCGGGTGCGCACCGCGCGGGTTCGCAGGCACAGCAGGCCGAGCCCGGTCCACGCCGCAAACACGGCGCCGGCATACGCGCTCCACGCGCTCATGAAGTCACCGCCGTGGCGCCGGCCGCGCCGCGCCCGGGCACCGCTGTGCGCGCCGCGAGGCGGCGGGCGGTCCACGCGCCGAGCACCGCAGTCAGCAGCAATACGGCGTCGACGCCGGCCACCGCCCATTGCCCGCGGCTCACCGCCGCGAGCGGATGGTCGCCGGTCGTGAGCGCATTGAGCACAAGCGCCGCGAGCGCGAACACCGCCGTCGCCCAGGCCTGTTCCGCCCACGCACGGCGCGAGTACGCCGGCCGCCCGCGCCACGCCGCGTGCGCTGCCGTGGCGATCCACGCGGCGAAGAACACGCCCGCTTCCCAACGCGCGCGCCCGGCGAGCTCGAGCGGGACCACGCGATTCGCGACCAGCATTGCGAGCGTGGCGACCACGACGCCGAGCGAACTCGCGCAGGCGAGTCCGTCGACAATGCGGTAGCCGACATGCCCTTCGCGCGCATGGCGCAGCCGCCGGCGCTCGACCCACAGCAGCAGGCCGGTCGCGATCATCACGCAGCCGCCGAGTCCCATCGCAAAATACAGCCAGCGCAGTCCCCAGTGCTGGAACGGAATCATGTGCAGGCCGGACAGGAAGCGCTGCACGCGCAGGGTCGCCGACAGCGTCTGGGTGCCGAGCACCGCGCCGTTCGCACCGTCGAAATACACGTTGAAGGTCTCGTTGGTGACGCGGTCGTCGACGCGGCGCAAGACCTGCACCACGGCGTTGCGGTCGGCCGGATTGGCGACGCTGACGTTGCGCACCTCGCCGTCGCCCCAGCGCGCCCGCGCGGCCGCGACCATCGGGTCGACCGCCGCGAGCACCACCGGCGCGCGTGCCGGCGCGCGCACGACCTGACCGACCGCCTCCTGCTGCGCCTTCGCCGCCGCGCCGCCGTACAGCAACGGCACCGCGGGCTTGAAGTAGATGAACAGGAAGATGACCAGCCCGGACAGCGCGATGACGAAGTGGAAGGGCAGCAGCATCACGCCGCTGAGGTTGTGCAGGTCGAGCGCGGTGCGGTGCGTCGACTTGCCGGGACGGAAGGTGAAGAAGTCGGCGAAGATCTTCTTGTGGATGATGACGCCCGATACCAGCAGGGCGAGCATGCCGATCGACACCAGCGCGAGCAGCCAGTAGCCGAGATCCGCCCAGCGCAGGTGGAAGCTGAAGTGGAAAGGGAAGAAGAACCCGGTGCCGCCCCAGGTGCCGACGTCGGGCAGCAGCTCGCCGCTTCCCGGGTCGATCAGGCGCGACACGAACTCACCGTTCTCGCGCCAGCGGATCAGCGCGACCGGCACCCGCGGCGACGGAAAGGCGACCGACCATTGCGCGGCATCGGGCGCGAGGTGCTCGAGATGCGGGCGCACATCGCGGTCGAACGAGAACGCACCGGCGGCGGGCGGCGCAAGCCGGGTCGCCGGCATCATCCAGCGGTCGATTTCGTCGTCGAACACGGACAGGGTTCCCATGAAGAACACGAGGAACAGCAGCGCCGAGAACACCAGCCCGGCCCAGGTGTGGAGATAGTCCATCGCGTGGCGCAGCGGCGGACGGATCTCGGCGGCGGATGCATCGGGTCGGTTCATGGCCGCACCGTTATACGCTTGCCGGCAACGGGCTCAGCACCCAGCCGATGCCGGCGAGCGCCGCCGCGCTGCCGAGCACCCACGCCGCCGCTCGGCGGGCGCTTGCCGCGGCGTAGGCGACGAGCACGGCGAAGGTCCACACCACGAAGGCGAGCATCGCCGACACGACAAAGGCGTCGGCACGGGCGAGGCCGGCCCCCCGCGCGAGCACGGCCGTGCTGCCGAGGCTGAATGCGAACGCAAGCGCGTACCCGCCGATCAGCGCGACCACGGCGCGGCCGAGCGCCGCACTGCGGGTGGTGCGATAGCGACTCATAGGGACTCCGGAACGAGGCGGAACACCGCCGGGCGGGACCGCGAAATTGCTTTAATGGGAACTATTCGCATCATTGTCGCCGAGGAGCGCGTCTTCCGCAATGCATGCGCGCGCCCGGTGTGGGTGGCATTGAGCGCCGGTTAAGCGTCCGACGGCCGAGCACGCCGGGTCGGTGGGTCAGCGTACATACGAGAGACTCGAATGCGCTCAAGCTTCTCTTGCAGTAGGCGATGGCCTGATGCAGGTCCGATGGGTCGGGATACAGACACCATTTGGCGCCGATACACCCACAGGAGGACAGCATGAAAACGAATATTCGTACCACGTTGATCGCCGGCGCAATCGCTGCGCTGCTTGCCGGGCCCACATGGGCCGCCGGCGACACCCCGAAAGAGGGTGCGCAAACCCCAGCCCCGACCAAGTCCGAGATGGGGCAACCCGAGCGCGATCAGCCGAAAGCCGCACAACCGATGAGTGAAACACCGCGATCGGGCGCAGCAGCCAATGCTGGCGCCACCGCCGGACCGAGCGCCGACAATCCGCTGTACACGCGGTCCGCCGCTGACCTGGACGGCGTGGACGTGGTCGATAGCACCGGCGACAAGGTCGGAGAAATCAAGCAGATCGTACTCGCCCCGGACCGCAAGAGCGCCCATGCAGTGATCTCTGTGGGCGGCGTCCTCGGCTTGGGAGCGAGCGACGTCCTGGTATCGCTCGATGAGCTCAGGCCGATGGGCGACAAGTTGCAGCTGAGAGCCACCAAGGAAGAAATCGCGGCGCGGAAGGATCAGGCACCGGACACCGACAAATACGTCGAAGTGAAAGGCGACACCCCGATCAGCGGGTCGATCACCGAATTCTCGGCATTCGAGCAGGACAAGGAGGTCGTCAAGCCGGGTGCATCACCGATGACGCCGAAAACGGAAACCGAGGATCCTGCGACGGCTCCCGGAACACCGAAAATGTCCCAATGAAGCTTGTGCGCCAATGACCATGCGCCGCGACTAGTCGCGGCAACGCACCGGACGACGGCGCAGTGCAACCCCGGCGGTCAAGCCCCGACGCCGGGGTTCATTCTGTTGGCGTGGCCGGACCGATCGCAACGGCATCGATCGCGTTGTCGCAATGGCTCAGCATGAGCTGGGGCGGCTCGAACGAAAAAATGAACGGCGCGGTTCGTTGCAGGACGTTGAGTCCGAGAATCGGCCGGGTATTGCCCGGGAATACGGCGACCTCGACGTCGCGCAACCAGCACGCATCGCCGATGCTGATGGCGTCGATCGAATACACCGGAACCTCCAGCTCGCTGCCATTCGCCAGTCGGCCGCGCAGGTGCTTCACGAAGCGTGCCTGACCTTTTCCCTTCAACGACGCGAGGATTTCTTCGTTGATGGTCATATAGCCGGAGCCGGTATCGACCATCCAGTCGATGGCCCCGAGTCCGGTAATGAGTCCCGACACGTAGTAGGTGGTCCCGTTCTTCGCCTGCATCTCGATCGTGGTGCCGAACTGCCCGGCGAATGCCGATGGCGTCGCGCCGACAAGAAGCAAAAACAGGAGGCAGGCGAATCTGCGCATGAAGAGTCCTTCGCAATGCGACGGTGAAATGGCAGGAAAGGCACGACAGCGCGACTGCGATCAAGCAATTACGTGCTCAACCCATTCCAGTGAGGCTCGAGAACTTCCGCACCGGTACATGCTTTACGGCCGGAGCACGCAAATCTTTAGCCCCCGGAGCCGCTCATGAGCGCGCGTCTTCCCCGAGGGCGCGCAGGCGGGGAGGTGTATTCGTCTTGTCACCACCGCGCTTGCACGCTGGTTTCGGCCATGCTGGACTTTGTCGATCAGGCCATCTCGAGGCCCGGATATCCCTCGCGCGCGACGTCCTCGCAATGTTCCCGGTACTCGCGCGCGCCCGCCGCATAGATGGTCGCCCGCCGTGGTTTGCCGGGCGTGTTCGCACCGAAGAACCACGAGTCCGTCATGTCCCTCAGCAAGGTGGCATCGGCGGCTTCGTAGACATGCTCGGTCCATTCTTTCTCTGCTGCGGCGGTGGGCTGCACACGCGTCAGCTTGCGCATGCGCATATAACCGATGCAGCGCGCGATCCAGTCGACGTTCTGCTCGATACAGCGTCCTGCGTTGCAAAGTGCAGCCGCGTTGTGCGGACCATTGACAATGAACAGGTTCGGAAATCCACTGACGAGCAATCCGAGGAAGGTTTCCGGTCCCTGGCGCCACTTGTCGACGAGCGCCAGACCGCCAGTGCCGCGAAGATCGATTCGGGTCAGCGCCCCGGTGCCGGCATCGAAACCGGTCGCGTAGATGATGACGTCGAGCGGATACGCGTCGCGCGCCGTTCTGATGCCTTGTGGCGTGATCCGCTCGATCGGTGTTTCGCGCAGGTCGACGAGCCGCACGTTGCTGCGGTTGTAGACCTCGTAGTAGCCGTTCTCCAGCGGAACGCGCTTGGAGCCGAAGGGGTGGTTGGGCAAGAGTTTGCGCGCCACCTCCGGGTCTCGCACCCGCGCGCGGATCTTGCTGCGGACGAAATCGCTGGCGTGCGCGTTCACTTCCGCGTTCATCATCAGGTCGCCGAAATTGCCGAACCAGAATGCGAACCCCGGCTGTTGCCACAGCGCCTCGAATTTCGCCTCGCGCGCCGCGGCGGAGACCGACAGGCCGGACCTGGGATCGAAGGTGTGCATGAACCCGCTATAGGACTCCCGGCAGGCGGCCAGGATGTCGGCCCAATCGCGCCGGATCCGGCGTCGTTCGTCGTCGGTCAGGAGCCGGTTGCGCTGGGGGACGCAGTAGGTGGGTGTGCGCTGGAAAACGACAAGCTGCTGCACCTGCCCGGCGATGCTCTGAATGACCTGAACGCCGGTGGCGCCCGTGCCGATCACGCCGACCCGCTTGCCCGCCAACTCGACGCCCGCCGCCGGCCAGCGTGCCGTATGGCAGCTCACGCCGGTGAAATCGTCCATGCCCGGGTAGTCCGGCCACTGCGGCACGGTCAATGAACCCGAGGCGGCGATCAGGTACCGGGCCGTGACCCGCTCGCCGGTCCCGGTCTCGACCTGCCACAGGCCGCTCTGCTCGTCGTATTTTGCCGCGGTCACGCGGGTGTCGAAGCGCATATGCCGGCGCAGATCGAACCGTTCGACCACGTAGTGCAGATAACCCGAGACCTCCGACTGGGAGGCGAAGAGCTCGCGCCACTCCCACTCATCGAGGAGTTCCTCCGAGAACGAGAATCCGTAGGTGTAGGACTCGGAATCGACCCGGGCACCGGGATAGCGGTTCCAGTGCCACACCCCTCCGACGTCGCTACCGCCCTCGAATACCCGGACGCGCAGCCCCAGCCGCAGAAGCCGTTCCAGCATGCAGATGCCCGACATGCCGGCACCGATGATCACCGCGTCCAGCGTACCGCCGTCGCCCGGGACGGCCGCGCCATCGCCGGGCACCGTGCGCACTTCCGGCAAGTCGCGGTCGGCGCCACCGTCTGCGCTGGTACTCAGGGGCGGCCGCACAGGCGCGCTGGACTGAAAATGCATGGGTGGTCGAGGATCGAGTTCTACGCATTGCCACAGGTCGGTCGGCGTTATCGAGGTCGATCGCACGCAGCTGGCCACGGACTCCAAATCCCGTCCTTCCACCAGCAGAAACAGCTGTGCCCCGGACTTGGATGCAAATACACGGGAAACGGTGTGATCGGCGGCCTCCAGCGCAGCGACGACCGAGGCCTGCATCGATCGCGGACCATCGCGCCCGGGTGGGGTGTCGAAACCGAGCTCAACTGCGATGCAGTCCAGACCGCCCTCAGCCGGTTCGGGGTCGGCAGCGTCGCTCACCTCGGCGGGCCAGACCACGGCGCTGGCCGTGCCCTGCTGTCGAAGCACCAGGCGGACCGATTCGGCGTCAGGTGCGCGGTACCAGCACAGCATCCGCGCACCATCCGTCGCCAGATAGGCCCGCACCCACTGCACGCGATGCAACTCCAGACAGGCAAGCCGCGCCATTCGCCGCAGGCCGTCACGATCGAGCGGGGGGCTCAACGGAAGTACCGCGAAATAGTCACTCATCCTGAGCTGCCACAAAGACAGGGGCCAACACCCTATGACTATAGTTCAGCCGACAAGCGAAGAAATCGGGTCGGACCTAGACTCGAAATAACCCATCGCGCAAGCAGGCCGTCGGCTCTTGGGTGGCCGGTGCGAGTCTTTCGGGCGGTCAGCGCTGCTCCGCCCGCCACAGCGCGCCCGGCTTAGTGCCCCCGCATGTGACTTTCTCCCGGCCATACTCGGGCGCGGATATGTACTATTCATCCCGTTTGATCAAATGAGCATGTCGAAGAGGTGAATCGTTCATCCCGATGGCCTGCCGAAGGTGCGCACAAGAATGGCTCGGCGGCGTTACAGGAAGCGGGAAGAGGGCCTCTTCGCAATCGCGCTTCGTTCCGATTGGAAAGTCTCCGTGGGGCTCGCCGCGGGAAGCCTCTTCGTGGGCGTAGTGCTCGTTCCGGTGTTCTTCGCCGGCAGCCCGGTGCTTCGCCCCATCGGTGCGGCCTTCACCCAGGTCGCCTGGATCTTCGCTTTCGGTTTTGCCTGCATTGCACTCATCCGCTATCTCAAGCAGGCGTCGGCCCAGCCCGCGCCAAACCCACTTCACCGCGAGGTAGCCGGCACGCGCCGGGATGGCCGCAACCGCGGCTGGGCGGGCAACCGCAGCGAGCCCGCCGCACCGAAGCCGGTGTGGGCGCCCGCACCCAGCACGCCCGGGCCCGCCGCAGCGACAAAGCCCAACGCGCCCGCTTCGCCGCAACGCCCCGAAAGCTGGTCGCTCGACGTCCTCGACCGGGTCGAATGGAAGCGCTTCGAAGACCTGTGCTGCACCTTCTACCGCGAAAAGGGCATCCGCGCCGAAACCACCCGGCTCGGCGCCGACGGCGGCATCGACATCCACCTCTTCCAGGACGACACCGACCCCACCCGTGCCACCTCCATCGTACAGTGCAAGGCGTGGAACAAGCCGGTCGGCGTCAAGGAAATCCGCGAGCTGCGCGGCGTGATGGCCCACGAGAAGGTCGACAAGGCCTTCTTCATGGCCTCGAACGGTTACACCGACGACGCCCACGCCTTCGCCACCGCAAACCGCATCACGCTGCTCGACGGCAGGCTCTTCCTGGCGATGCTGCTACGGCTGCCGGAGGACGCGAGCAAGCGGCTGCTGGAGTTTGCGACGGCGGGGGACTGGACGACGCCGACGTGTCCGAGCTGCGGGGGGAAGATGATGGCGCGGGACAGTAAGCGGGGGCCGTTCTGGGGGTGTGTGCTCTACCCGAAATGCCAAGGGAACTTGGGCATGCGCGCGACGCGAGCAGCCGCCATAATCTGACCAGTACCGTTCCAAGAATCCAAAGCCGAACCATGGCCAAATTTCCGAACACCATTTCGGCGGACTGTTCCACGAATAGCCGAACAGTCTGCCTACGCGGTAGCACGACGGCCGCCAGATCGAGAAATGAACAGCGCTGGAGCAAGAGTCTTCTGAATAATTACTAGACGAAGCGGCCGCAGACACGCTATCCAAGGGCAATCATTAACGCCGCACGGCGTATTACAAGACCCTGAAGCCTAGTTTACCGATACGTCGCCTTCTTTAAGGGAATATACATATGCACGCAGCGCCGAAAGATACTGTTCATGCAACTCCGACCAAGAGATTCTTCGTTGATATGCTTACGCGCGACATTGAGTTGCATGACGCGATACTCGATCTGCTAGACAACTGCGTCGACGGGATACTGCGATCACGAAAGGCAAACAAAAGCGAGGAAATGCCTTACGACGGCTTTTGGGCGAAAATTACCTTTGATAGCAAGAAATTTAAAATCGTGGATAACTGCGGCGGGATACCCCTTGATCTCGCCAAAAAATACGCCTTCATGATGGGGCGCCCAAAGGACGAGGACGATTCTGACATCCCAACTGTTGGAATGTATGGAATCGGAATGAAGAGGGCGATGTTCAAAATGGGATCCTCCAGTCGGGTGGTATCAAAAACGGATGATGACTGCTTTGAGGTCACCATTTCACCGAAATGGATGCAGGATGATCTGGATTGGGAGCTTCCCGTAAGGTATCTTAACCAGGCGCCGACTGAGAACGGGACGTCGATCCTTGTGGAGAACCTTAGAGACGGGATTTCCTCCGTTCTAGCGACGGACGGGACGTCGCCATTTGAGAAAGATCTTAAGGAAATTATCGGGCATCACTACGGCTTCATCATATCGAAGGGTTTTAGGGTCTTCGTTAACACAACTGAAGTTACACCGAAGCAGTTTAGTATTCTATGGTCCACAGAAAATTCCCCTGACGATGAAAGAATACTGCCGTATCTCTATAAAGCTGATTTCGACGGGTTGAATGTGCGTCTGGTTGTCGGCTTCTACACCTCGATGCTTTCTGAGGATGAGCTCGATGAAGAACAAGTGACAAGACGAAGTAAGGAGGATGCGGGTTGGACGGTAATTTGTAACGACCGAGTCGTGCTATACAACGATAAAACGCGACTGACTGGGTGGGGGGAGGCTGGAGTTCCGGCTTATCACAGCCAGTTCGTAGGCATATCCGGCACCGTAATGTTCTCCTCGAATGATGCTTGGAAGTTACCGGTTACTACTACGAAAAGAGGAGTTGACACTTCTTCACTAATCTATCTTTATGTGAAAGAGTTCATGCGCGAAGGTCTGAAGAAGTTTACCAGCTATACGAATGTATGGAAGCAGGATCCGGAAAAAGAGAGGGAAATATCCAAAAGAACAAGATCAGTGCCGCTTGAAAAAGTTTTTGACGACAAATCCGAGGTATCGTGGTCGAAGGTTAGGAATAAGAACGACGAGTTCAAACTTAACGTGCCCCTTGCCAAGCCGAAAGAATCCAATCCAAGGCGTCAAATTCGGTTTGCAAAACCATTGTCGGAGATAGAACAAGTGTCCGAGTATCTGTTCGGAGATGCGGCCATAACGCCGGCGGAAGTTGGTGAGGCGTGTTTCGATGAAGTGCTGAGCAAGGTGAAATGATGAGTGGCGCATTTGTACCATATCATCAAAGGCAGAACAAAGCAGTTGATAGATTGGTCTTTATCGACTTGCTGACTAGAATAAATCGTATCCGTCCTGTTTCCGATTACAGATACGTTAGCTTTGGTGGTCCATACTTGGAGGACTTTAAGCTGATGCACGCGAACTTCGGGAATAGCGATCTTGTCTCGGTAGAAAATGACCCGGTGGCGATCGGTCGTCAGTTATTCAATCGCCCGTTGAGCTGCATCGAGTGCAGGGAAATTGACAGTTCTGCGTTCGTCGATGCGTACGATGCGCAGCAGAACGCGATAATTTGGCTGGACTATGCAGATCCAAAGAAGACAGCAGAGCAGTTCGGTGAGTTTCAGGCGCTCCTTTCAAAACTGATGTCTTATGACGTATTGAAGATAACGCTCAATGCAAATCCAAGCGCCTTGAGGGCTGAGGGGCTGGTTGAAGACAATAGGCGCGAAACGAAAGAAGTCTGTCAGAACAAGCGGCTGGCGAAACTTCGGCAGCGCCTTGGCGAACATTTGGACTCAGGTGTGACAGCTGCAGACATGAGTAGAGACCGACTTCCCGAAGTGCTATCAAGAGCCCTTGAACACGCCGCGAACTCGATAATGTCCTCGCGAAGGCTTACCGGAGAAATATTTCAACCTCTTCTTTCCTTTGTTTATGCTGACTCCGAGCATCAAATGCTAACCTTGACGGGCATCGTATTGCCGCGTTCAGCCAGAAATTCGTTCTTGCGGGAAACTGGAATTGGCAGGTGGAAGCTTGCTTCGACAAAGTGGGGTGAGGTCAAGCGCATTATGGTCCCTGCACTTTCCGCCAGGGAGAAGTTGTTCATAGATCAGTGCCTTCCAAGGATGTCCAGCAGGCAAATTCAAGGACGGCTGAAGTTTATGTTTGATCGCGACCGCGAGAGATCGGTGAGCATTATAGAAAGCTATAAGATGTTCTATAGACACTATCCGAATTTTCAGCGCGTATTTCTCTAGGCAAGCGACGAATTGAAGCAGGGGGATTTCGAGTGACTGCGCCCTAGTATGGTCGATCACGTTTCCTCGGGGCGCCGCCGTGAAATTATGCGCGCTGTGTCGGCAAAGAACTCAAAGCCCGAAATGATCGTTAGGCAAGCTGCGCATCGTCTTGGTCTGCGATTTAGACTCCATGCGAAGGGACTTCCAGGTACGCCCGATTTGGTGTTTCCACGGTGGCGAACGGTTGTCTTCGTGAATGGATGTTTTTGGCACCGGCATGAGGGATGCAAAAAGACCACCACGCCCAAAACGAATGTTGATTTTTGGCAGAGAAAATTCAGCGAGAATGTGCGCCGAGACGCCTCGAACTACCGCAAGCTCCAAGAATTGGGGTGGCGGGTTGTTATCATCTGGCAGTGCGAGGCTGGTACGGTCGAGCGGGCAATGATAGTGATTGGAAAAGCCTTCGGGTTACCTGAGCGACTTGAATATTGTCGATAGTATTGCCTCGGACACCAATGGGCTGACACTATTCCCAATTTGTCTAAAGCTATGCCATTTTGTCCGATGAAATATGAACCAATCCGGAAATCCTTGCAGTCGAGCTGCTTCACGAGGAGTGATGACCCGGGGCGCAGAATAGTGAACCGGACGTACGGCTTGATAACTTCCCTTGTCACTTCCGGTGCCTGCGCGCAAAGTCGGGCAAAACCCGTTCGGGTCCAACCTTGGCGCCTTCGATATGGGGTCGGATTTCCCATGCTCCAAATCTCTAAAGCGCGAGATTACTTCTTCTGTATGGCGGGTTCCCATGCAGCCTGAGACGCGCGACGTCTCTTGGTAGCGTTCAATTAACTTTGAGTTTCCAATGCCGTAAGGTATAGCGTTCGTGACGCGCTCATAGAATGGATCTCGATTGTCGAGCGGTGAGACCTTTCGCCAACCGCTTTTCTCTGTTTGCCAGCTGGGGTCAATGCTGGTGGGTAGACCGGCAAGCGCGTGCTTTACTCTAACAAGACGAGGATTCTTGCTTGGCGCAAAATCCTCGACGCTCAAGCCTGGCTTGAATCGAGAATCTTTGTAACCAACGAAGAAATATCGCGTTCTGGTTGTGGGTGCGCCGTGCAAATTTGCTTGAGCTTCGATTGGTGGCAGCACCACATACCCGTCGGGAAGCGAGGCAAATGCCTCGTTGCGAATATCGTCGTAGCGTTCATCCAGTATTCCCGGGACATTCTCTGCGATAAAAAATGCCGGCCGAGTTTCCGAAATAAGTCGGAAGAAATGTCCGAACAACGTATTGCGTGCGTCTTCAATGCTCCGCCTCCCTATCGAGCTAAAACCCTGACAGGGAGGCCCGCCAATCAATCCGTCCAACTCCCCCGGCTGTAGGCCCGCCCGGCGAAGCAGGTCAGCACCGGACAGCTGAGAAACATCCGCGTTAAGGTGTTCGCAATTCGGAAAATTGTTTGTATGAGTCTCCAATGCGTGGCGATCAAGCTCTACTGCAGCGCAAACTTGAAACCCTGCCCGAGCCGCGCCGAGACTGAGTCCGCCGGCTCCAGCAAATAGGTCTATTATTTTGGGTGCGTTTTGAGTGAGGGTGATCGTTTTCATGGTGCCTGAGTTTACGTTGTTTGTTCGAGTTTGTCGATCGACACGGATGCGTCGTTATGGGGATCCGTGCATACCGTTGTTGGTCGTGTGAATGGGCTTGAGACCTAGGAAAACCACGTGGTTGGTCGAGATCGCTTGGCAATTCGTGGAAGAAAAAAATATTGTCAAGTGATGCGGTAGTCAAGCGATCTGGCAGGGCGGCAGGCAGCGCGGAGGCAACGGAAACGAGCACCTTTCGTTGGGATACGTGACGACTATCGAGCGCACCTGCTTGAAAAACGGTGCGGGCGTGCAAAGGGCAGCGATACAGCAAACAGCCATTGGGACCAGAAGGATCCAGGGCGACGGCAGAGGCCGGAGCTTGCCCGAGATTGACAGGCCACCGTGTCGATCTTGTGCTCCTGCCAGGATGAATGGCAGATTTCGGGCGTAAGGCAGCTTCGTCCGCTACGACGCGAAGTTACAGATTCTACTTTCATTGAACAACTATAAAGGTCACGGTCATGGGTCGGCTTCCTGTATGGCTGCGGTAATGCACCGACCCGTGATAGACAAAGGGCGCCGCCTTACCGGCTTCCAGCTTGGTTTCCCGCACGAACAGGTGCAACGCGATGCCTAGCTTGTGGTGCTCGATGATTTCCTGTCCGCGCTTGCTCGCCGGTGTCGTGGTGTTCTGACTCTGCCAGTGAAAAGTGTGTTCGTTAATCCAGTGGTCTAGATAGCGGTGTTCTTTGTCCTTGCCCTGCTTGTTGAGTGTCACCAGAAGCACGTGGGCCTTCTGGTCGTTGAGCGTGACGTGGCCACTGTTCCAACTGCCGGGATTGAAGGTCTCACCGAACAGTGCGGGGATGTCCTCGCGCATGAAGGCTTCGCCGATGGCAAGTTCAAGTGGGTCGATAACCGACTTCAGCCGCGCGAGCGTGCGCATGTCGTCGGTGGCGAGTAGATCCTCGTAGTCCGGATTGTTCGCCTTGAGGGTGTAGCTACCGTCGCGTGCCTTGGTGACGACACGTAGAAGGTATTGGTTGTCCCCGGCTTCGTCCTGACGTTCGATCGCCATCACGCTGCCGGTGATCGAGCCTGCGTTGGCGGGGCTTACGAGTTCAAGGAGCAGGTAGTCGCCGTCGCGGATCGGGCTCTTGCCGCCGTCCATGGAATTACCTGAGGCGCGGGCGATGAAGTGGCGGGCGGGGTCGAGGCGCCCGTGGCCGGGGCGGAGGCTGCGGTGTTCTTCGGCGTCGGTGCGGCCGGTGCGGAAGTGGCCGCAGGCGATCTTGAGGTTGGGGAAGTAGGGCAGTTCGGTGCGCTCGGGGGCGGAGCGCTTGAAGGGGACGACGTTGTCCGGGCCGACGGTGGCGGCGCGGCGGACTTCGTAGGCTGCGAGGCGATAGTCGACGAGTTCCTGGACCAGAGCGGCGAAGGCTTCGCGCTGGGCGAGCGGTACTTCGAAGGTGGGTTGGAGGCGCTGCTCTGCGACGCGGAAGAACTTCGCCGCGGCGGCGGGCTGATTGCCGCCGATCCAGGCATTGACCGGGTTGTCGCACCAGTAGCGTTGCCATACGGCGGTGGTGCCCTCGGTGGTGTCGCGCACAGCGTCGGACAGGTCCGCGAGTAGCGGACGGCGACGCTGCAGCACCTGCCAGGAGCGTTCGGCCAGCGCAGGCAGGGTAGGCGCAGTGGTCCAGCCGTCGAGTTCCTGCAGCGCTTCGAGGAGCACCATCTTGAAGCTCTTCATCATCGCGGTGGTTTCCACCTCGCGCAGGAAGGAGCGGAGCGTGGTGGCTGCAGTGGTTTCGTCCTTGGCGAGGTCGCCCATCTCGGCGACCAGCTCGAACCAGCTTCCGTATTGCTGGCGCATGCGCCCGATGTTGGCGCCGGCGCGGTAGAACTCGGCGAGTGCGGGGCGACGGCCGAGGCCGTTCTTCAGCGCCTCGTATTCCTTGGCGACGCCGTCGGTGTCGAGCGATTTGAGGAACTCGATCAACTGGAGGTCGTAGTTGATGAAGCAACCGTCGGGCAGTTCCAGTCGCTGCTGTTCGGCCTTGCGCGCGAAGTCGGCGAGCTGGCGGTAGCTCGTGCCCACGCCGGCGAGTGCCTGTGGCTTGTGCAAGAAACTCACGTGGTTGCCGATGAAGTCGAGCACCACCAGCTTGTCTTTGCCGGCGGCCTTGCGCAGGCCGCGACCGAGTTGCTGCAGGAAAAGGATTTTGGACTCGGTGGGGCGCAGCATCATCACCGTGTCGATGGCGGGGAGGTCGACGCCTTCGTTGAAAAGATCGACGGAAAAGACGACCTGCAGCCGGCGGTCTGTGAGCCGCTCGAGCGCGTCGCCGCGGGACAGCGGCGAGCCGGCATAAACCGCTGCTGCGGCCACACCCTGGCTGGCGAACTGGTCGGCCATGTATTCGGCGTGGCGAATCGATACGCAGAAGGCAAGCGTGCGTTGCTGGGCACGCTCGCGCCAAAGCTTCAACGCGTGACGGGCCCGGGCCAGCGTGGCGAGCTTGTTGGTGAGCTGCTCGGGGTCGAAGCGGCCATTGCGCCAGGGGATTTCGCGGTAGTCGACCGAGTCGTCGAAGATTCCGTAGTAATGGAAAGGCGCGAGCAACTTGGCCTCGATTCCGGCGAACAGGTTACAGGTGAAGACGACGTTGTCGTCGCACAGCGAGAGGATGTCCGACTGATCGCTGCGGTCGGGCGTGGCCGTGAGCCCAAGCAGGAATTGCGGGGCGAAGTGACCGAGCAGCCGCCGGTAGGTAGCAGCTGCAGCGTGGTGAAATTCGTCGATGACGACGTAATCGAAGTGCTGCGGCGCGAAGCGCTCCAAGTGCTCGGCGCGGCTCAGCGTCTGCACCGAGGCGCACAGCACGTCGACTTGGCTGTCGCGCGTCTGGCCCATCCAGTAGCCGACGCGTGAGCGGGGACGGATGCGCAGGAAGGTCTGGGCAGCTTGGGTGAGGATCTCCTCGCGGTGGGCGACGAAGAGCACGCGCCGCGCGCCCATCTGTTCGGCGTCGAAGGCGGCGAGCCAGGTTTTGCCTAAGCCGGTGGCGAGTATGACGAGACCACGCCGGTAGCCCTCGCGGCGGGTGGCATCGAGTTCCGAGAGGGCTTCGAGCTGCACCGACGAGGGGGTGGGCGGCGTTTCCGTTTCTTCGGTGCCGGGGGCGACCGGGAGTGCGGGTACGATGCGCCGCGCTTCGTAACGGTCGATCCACGCGTCGGTGAGCGGCAAGGTGCGCGGGTGGGCAAAGAGCGACTCGAAGCGGGCGCGGGTTTCGAGAAATCCGTCGTCGCCCGGATAGTCGACGCGGTAGTTCCACTCCAGACCGTCCTTCAGTGCCTTACGACTGATGTTGCTCGAACCGATGAAGGCGGTGCCATGGAGCTGGGCAGCTTGCGCGCCGGTGTCCTTGAAGTGGGCGAAGAGGTAGGCCTTCATGTGAAAGCTCGTGCCGGCCGCTTCGAAGATGCGGACCTGTGCGCCTTGCTCTTGCAGCAGCATGAGCAGGCGCAGCGCCTCGGGGTCGGTGACGTCGAGGTAATCGCTGGTGAGCACGCGCACGCGCGCGGGTGGCCGCGGCCGTTCGCCGTCGGCGAGAAGCGCCGCATGGAGATCGGGCAGCAGTAGGCGCAGGCCGGTGGTCTTGATGAAGGCGACCGCAAGGTCGATCTCGTCGGCCTGGGCGATGGCGTCGCACAAGTGGGGCAGGAAAGGGTGTTCGCCGCCGATGACGAGTTTTTCGTGTGCGGCTGAGCCGCGGCGAGCGAGGGCGTTGAGCCAATGTTCGCTTTTACGGCTGGCGCGCTGGTCGGGTGTGGTCCAGCACTCGACCGTGTCGAGGACGGGGAGCTCACCGAGCCACTCGCGCAGCCGCGGTTCGGTGGCGTCGGTGAAGTGGCGCCCTTCGTGTACGCGCTCGCCTTCGCCGAGCTTGAAGCTGATGTAGATGACGCCGCCTGGCTTGAGCGCTGCCCACAACCGGCAAAGCGCATCGGGGATGTCGGCGGCTGGCAGGTGCAGCAGGCTCGCACAGGCCCAAATGCCGTCGTAGCAGGCGAGTTCGTTTACTTCGCCGAAGTGGCGCGCGGCGACGGGCTGGCCGAGATGCTCGGTGGCAAGGTGCGCGAGTTCGGGCGAGGCGTCGAAGGCGGCGACGCGATAGCCACGTGCGAGAAAGGCTTTCGCGTCGCGGCCGGCGCCGCAGCCGGCGTCGAGGATCAGGCCACCGTCGGGGACGTGGGCAAGGAAGCTGTCGTGCAGCGCGCTTAGGTCGACGTCGGCCGTATCGGCGAAGAAGCGCGCGGCGTTGGCGGCATACCAAGCGAGGGAGTCGGGTAATTGCGTCGTCATGGGTGGCGGGAGTATCCCATATGACGCACCGCTGGCGAGACTACTGGTTAGGAGGGGGGTGAGTTTCTGCGACCCCTGCTAAAACCCATCCCCACCCCAGCCCGGTAGCCGGCGCCGGGAGGCGCCGTCGTTCGGCCGGCGGCGAGCAATGCTCGCCGAAACCCCGTCCTCACCCCCTTGAAGAGGAGGGAGCAGAGGCGTCGCTCTCCCACTCGACATCAGCATCGCCCTATGCCGTTTGCTCCCCTCGCGCGACCTCCACAACAGCCTGCCTCGCCATCTGCCGCACCAGCAGCTTGTAAATATCGAAATCGAAAGCCGGCTTGCCACGGGCGATCAGTGGCGCCGCTTCTTCTTCGCTCGAAATGCTCCCGTAGTAGCACCAGTTCTCGACCACATGCAGCACGCCGCCCTCGCGCAGTCCCACCGCGCCACGGTAAGGCCACGACTCGATCTTCAGGTTCGAGAGCGCGGATTCGATGCGGGCATAGTGCTCGGCATACGGCTCCAGTCCCATGCAGGCGCCGCGGCAGCGGTGGAGTTGGTGGTTGAAGCAGCGCCCCGGGGTGCGCTTTTCCAGACCGAGCAAAGGTGGGCAAAGCGCGTGCTCGGCGCCGAGCGCGCGGAGGCGCTCGACGGCGGCGCGCCGGCTGCGAAAGAAGCCGTAGAGCCGGCCCGGTTTACTGAAATCCACGTCACCGGCGCGCACCAGGCTTACGCCGGCGTCGCCGGCCAGGTCGCTGTCCAGACGCCAGGCGCACAGGTCGCGGTTGCGCCGTAGCTGGCGGTTGAGGATGGGCTGCAGGGACCTGATCAGGCGCGCCTCTTCGAGCAGGGCGCCGAACTCGCCTGCGGTGCGGAGGTGGGCGATGCGCCGCACCTGCTGGCTGAGGCTCAGTTCGCGCTCGCTCTGATGATCGGCGTTGAAGTGCGACAGCACGCGGCTGCGCAGTCGGGTGCTCTTGCCGATGTAGAGCGGGATGTCGTTTTCGCCGTAGAAAAGGTACACGCCGGGCGCTTCGGGGAGGGCGTCCACTTCGGCCATATCCAGATAGGGCGGCAGGGCCGGCCGGGCGATCAGCTCGCGGGTGACTTCCTCGATCTGCTGCGGCGGAAATACGTCGTGCACGTGCTGCCAGAACTGCCACAAGGCCTGCGCGTCGCTCAGTGCGCGGTGGCGGGCGTCGACCTGAAGGCCGTGGCGCGCGATCAGGTGATCGAGGCTGTGGCGGCGCTCGTGCGGGAACAGGCGGCGCGAGAGCTTGACCGTGCACAGCACGCGCGGACGGATGTCCACCCCCATGCGACGAAACGCCGCCTTGATGTAGCCGTGATCGAAGCGCGCGTTGTGCGCGACGAAGACGCGACCCTCGAGGCGGTCGAACAGTTCGTCGGCCACCTCCTCGAAGCGCGGGGCGGTGGCCACCATCTCGTTGCTGATCCCGGTCAGGCGCTCGATGTATTCCGGGATGCGCATCGCAGGCCGGATGAGGCTCACCCACTCCCGCACGCCCGACGCATCGACTTCGATGACGGCGATCTCGGTGATCGATTCGCACTGCGCAGGGCCGCCGGTGGTTTCGATGTCCACGAAGGCAAAGCCGTCACCCAGGCATGCGTAGGCGTGAGGATTCATCGGTGGTGGCTGAGGTCAATGGCGCGGCCGTGCAGCTGTGTGCGCGGCAAGCGCGGCGTGGTCGGGATTCCGCTCCAGGAACTGTACGTAATTATAGTTCTCAGAAATGGTGGGCGGCCACTCCCGGGCGCTTGCGGCCGGCGCTTGTGGCGGGCCGACGCCAGATATCTCGTTGACGACGATATACTTGTGCGCCACGCCACGGACATCAAAACAAGTACCGGCGTTCGGCACACCAAAAACACCAGGAGGAAGGATGAACGCCAGGTTGGAGCGGCGATTTCAGCACGTTGCCCATTACGGACAGACGAGCCTCGAAAGCCACGAATTCACGGGGCGCGTTCCCGCCAGTTTCACGTTCAATTCACCGGTCGGCCTGTGCATGGACCGCCATCAGCAGGTCTGGGTCTGCGATACGGGCAACAACCGGGTGGTCGTGCTCGACCGCAGCCTGACCCACATCCTGCGCATCCTGCATTGTCCGGATCCAGGCGGCGCCGGACAGGCCGCCCTTGATTTCAGGATGCCGTTTCATGTCTGCCGGCATCCCGAGATGGACCGTGTCTATATCAGCGACATGGGCAACGCCCGCATCGTGGCAATGGACTATGCGGCCGGCCGCTTCACGTTTGCCTTTGCCTTCGGCAACCAGAAGGGCGCCGGCTTCGAGCCGCTGCAGGACCCGAACGGCCTTACCGTCGTCGCCAACGGGAGCGGTGGCGGTTACAGCATTTACGTCAATGACGAGTTCTTCCACACGCCCACCGAGCCGATCCGCAACCGCTGCGTGCGCTTCGACGAAAAAGGCGATTATGTGGAGGACTTCCGGACCCTGATCGACCCCGACGGTTCGCGCCATGATCTGTACTGGCCGCAGGGACTGAGTTCGGACGCGAAAGGCAATCTCTACATCGCCAACACCGGCAGCTACGAGATCCTCAAGTGCGCGGCGGGCGAGCCGATCGGGCCGGACTACAGCGTCACCGCGAAGGCCCCGCTGATCTCGCACCAGTTCGCGCAGCCGACCGGCATCGGCATGCTCAACATCATGCGCGACGTGAATGTCATCGGCGATCATGTCTTCGTGCCCGATCACGTGGCCAACACGATCTCCGTCTATACGCTGGACGGGCGGGAGCTGAGCCCGATCGAGGGTGTCCGGCCGGCCTGGAACCATGGCGCGGAACCCGTCCATTCGCTGACCGACCCGCTCTATTACACGCTCGAAGACGAAGCCCTGGTCAGCCCCTATGTCATCTGTCAGGGCGAAACCGCCGACACCTTCCTGGTCAGCGAACCCTTCACCTCACGCATCATCAAGCTGCGCATCGACAGGCTCGGGCAGCCCGACAGCCAGGCAAGCCTGATCATGGCCGTCGGCGGTCGGCGCGACGAGCCGGGCACAAGAGGTCGTGATCCCCAGTTCAACTGCGTGACCTCGGTGCTCGGCCTGCAGCGCAGGACGCCCAACGGTGCGGCACCGGCCGCCGACAGCACCGCCGAGTTGCCCGACTATCTGAGATACAACCCTTTCCAGCTCGGCTACATGAGCCTGGGGAAGGCGCTCGCCGCGCAGTACGACTTCTGGTTCGGCGACTGGACGCGACGCCTGCTGAGCGCCGCCCGCGCAACCGACGCCGCAGGCAGCTTCCGCCTGAACGTCGATGCCGGCAACTGGCAGTTCAAGGGCTACCGGGAAAACGACCGCCGGTTCAAGGCCGTCCATTCCCCCGCCAGCGGCTACTTCCTGCCCGGCAATCTGGCGATGGCGGTCTACCATCCGCGTGCGCCGCTGCTCGGTCAGATCTGCCCCGGGACCCCGATCGTGCTGGTCGGCAATTTCAACCTCGGCATGGTGAGCATGTATCAGCTCGATCCGCTCGGCAGACTGATCAACTACGGCCTGCCCTTCGGGATCCAGGGGGCGGCCGACGGGTGTCTGAGCGGACCACAGGGCATGGTGGTCAGCGACGATGGGGAGGTCTTCATCGTCGATGCGCTCAACAACCGCATGTCGAAGTGGCAGTTCCTGCAAACCGGTCAGGTCGTCTTCATCCGCAACTTCGTGTGGCAGGGCAAGGGCGACGGCAAGGGCGAGAAGGCGATCTTCACGCCGACCGACGTTGCACTCGACGCGCACAACCGCCTGTTCGTCACCGACCAGTTCAACAACCGGATCTGCGTCTTCGACCGTTACGGCAATTCGCTCTGGTGTTACGGCCGGCAAGGCTACTGGGAAGAGGGCGAGGCCGACGGCGGGAAGTTCATGCTGCCGACCAGCCTGTCGATCGATGGCGAGCACCTGATCCTCAACGACCTGGTGAACCGGGCCCTGAAGATCTTCCGCATCGGCCCGGATGCGCTGCAGTTCGAAGGCGGCATCTCGCTGTTCAAGCTGTCGCAGGACAAGGGCGGTGTATGGATGCCGTACTTCATGCACGCACAGGATGGACAGGTGTCGATCGCCGATTCGACCTACAACATCGTCCAGGTATTCGAGTACTGAACGAGTACTGAGACTGCCGGCCGCACGGGACGGCAACGTGGAGACAGGGATGCATCAGTTCAGTGACTACGGGATCCGGGAAAAGCTCTACGAGAGCGACAGCAGTATTGTCTATCGCGGCCACCGCAAGGCCGACCGGAAACCCGTCATCATCAAGATGCTCAAGGAAGAAGCGCTGACCTGTGAGCGCCAGGAGCGCTATGTTCACGAACACGATCTGCTGAAATCCGTGGAGCTCGCCCCGGTGATCCGCGCCTACGGCTTCGGGCGCGAGCACAACAGCCTCTTTCTGGTGCTCGAGGATTTCGGTGGCGAGGCCCTGAAGGCGCGGATCGCCCGTCGGCGTTTCGCGGTCGGCGAGTTTCTCGATACCGCGATCCGGATCTGCAGCGCGCTGGGCCAGGTGCATCTGGCCGATATCATCCACAAGGACATCAACCCCGCCAACCTGGTCCAGAACGCGGCAAGCGGGGAGCTGAAGATCATCGACTTCGGCATCTCCACGCGGCTGCCGCGACTCAATCCGGCATTGCTTCCCCCGGAATCGCTGGAAGGCACGCTGCCCTATATCGCCCCGGAGCAGACCGGGCGCATGAATCGCAGGCTGGACTACCGTGCCGACTTCTACTCGCTCGGCGCCACCTTCCATGAAATGCTTGCCGGCCAGCCGCCGTTTTCCGGGAGCAGTCCGGCAGAGCTCGTGCATTGCCACATTGCCCGGCGTCCCCCGCTGTTGAGCGACATCGATGCGGCCATTCCGGCGCCCATTTCTGAGATCGTCCACAAGCTGCTGGAGAAGAACGCCGAAGACCGCTACCAGAGCGCCTGGGGCATCCAGGCCGATCTCGAGGAATGCCGGCGCCAGCTCGGGGAAAACGGCGCGATCGCGGCCTTCGAACTGGCCCGCAGCGACGTCCCCCACCGCTTCCAGGTTTCGCAGCATCTGTATGGCCGGCAGGACATGATCGATCGGCTCCTGCAGGCCTTCGGTGCCCGCCAGGGCGAACGGCAGATGCTGCTGATCGGCGGCTATTCCGGGATCGGCAAGACTTCGCTGGTGCGCGAAATCCACAAGCCGATGGCCCGGATCGGCGGCAACTTCATCTGCGGAAAATTCGACCAGTTCCAGAAGAACACCCCTTACAGCGCGCTGGTCGTTGCTTTCCGCGAATTGATCCAGCACACGCTGGCGCTCAGCGAAGAGGTGCTGGCCGGCTACCGGCGCCGACTGATGGCCGCCGTCGGCGAGAACGGCGCGGTGATCACCCACGTCATTCCCGAGGTCGAGCTGATCATCGGCAAGCAGGCGGCGGTCAGCGAATTGCCGGCCAGCGAAGCGCAGCGCCGTTTCAATCAGGTCTTTCAGCGCTTCGTCCAGGTCTTCTGCGAACCCGGGAAGCCGCTGGTGATCTTTCTCGACGATCTGCAATGGGCCGACCTCGCGACGCTCAAACTGATCGAGAAGCTGATCGGCAGCCCGGAGATGAAGGATCTGGTGCTGATCGGCGCCTTCCGCGACAACGAGGTGGGCCCGAACCATCCGCTGATGATCTCGCTCGGCACGCTGCGCGACAACGACGCGCCGATCACCGCGCTGACGCTGGCTCCGCTGTCGGTGGACGACGTCACCCAGCTGATCGCCGATACGCTGCACGGCGAGCCCGACGCGGTGAGACCGCTCGCCGAGCTGATTCTGCACAAGACGCTGGGCAACCCGTTTTTCGTCAGCCAGTTCCTGCAAACCCTGTACAAGGAACGGCTGATCGAATTCCGCCCCGCCGGGTCCGGCAGCCTGCGCCCGGGCTGGCACTGGGATGTCGAGCGGATCGTCGCCGTCGATATCACCGACAACGTGGTCGAATTGCTCGTCGACCGCTTGCGCGAACTGCCCGAGCGCACCCAGCGGGTACTCAAGCTGGCGGCCTGCATCGGCAACAGCTTCGACTTCGAGACGCTGGCCATCATCGGCCAGCTGGACAGCGAGCGCCTGCTCGGCGACCTGATGCCGGCACTGCGGGCCGAATTGCTCGTCGGGCTGACCGACGGGCTTCAGCACGATCGCTTCCGTTTCCTGCACGACCGCGTGCAACAGGCGGCCTACTCGCTGATCGACGAGGACGAGCGCAAGGCGGTGCATCTGAACATCGGCCGCCTGCTGCTGGAGAACCTGAGCGAGCGGGAGTGCCAGGAACGACTGTTCGAGGTGGTCGACCACCTGGATATCGGCCGCGACCAGATCACCGATACCGGGGAAATCATTCGTCTGGCCGAACTCAACCTGCAGGCCGGGCAGCGCGCCCAGCTGGCCAATGCCTACCAGGCCGCCCTCGATTATCTCGACATCGCGGCCGGCTGCCTGCCGGAACAGGCCTGGGAAAGCCATTACGCGCTGAGCCTGGCGTTGTTCAGGACACGCGCCAACGTGCGTTACCTCAACGGCGAATACGAGGGCTCGATGGCCGACATCGCCGACGTCCGCCGGAATGCCCGCTCCGCGCTCGAGCAGGCCGCGATCTGCGCGCTGCTGATCACCGAATACACCGTGCTCGGGCGCAATGTCGAGGCGGTGGAGACCGGTCGCGAAGCCCTTGCGCTGTTGGGCATCACGGTCCCGGTCGCCGACCTGCGCCAGGCGCTCGAAGACGAGATCGCGCCGATCAAGGCCGCCCTTGCGGTGCGCAGCATCGCCTCGCTGGTGGACCTGCCGGACATGCAGGATCCGACCTTCAAAATGGCGATGAAGGTGTTGATGCCGGTGCATACCGCGGCCTATTTTGCCGGCATGCGGGAGCTCTACGGCTGGTTGCTCGCCAAGATGACCAATCTGTCGCTGAGCCATGGTCACGTACCCGAATCGCTGAAAGGCTACGCCAGCTTCGGCGGCGTGCTGTGCGCCGATTTCGACGAGTTCCACGACGGTTACGAGTTCGCAAAACTGGCCATCGCGCTCACCGACCGCTACCACGACCACGGCCTGAAGTGCCGCGCCAGCCTGATCATGGTGTCCTTCGTCAATCATTGGGCACGACACGTCGGCGAGACCGATCTCTACCTCGACTTCGGCATCCAGGCCGGCATGGAGGCCGGCGAACACCAGTTCGTCAGCTATTTGCTGATGTGGGGCCGCATCATCAACGGCTTTCATCGTGGCGCAAACCTGTTGCAGCAATTGACCGTGGCGGGCGAATCGCTCGAGTTCACGCGCAAGGTCAACAATGTGCTGGCCACCGATTCGATTCTTGGCGGCCGTGCCGTCTTTGCCAATCTGGCCGGGCAGACGGCCGCGGCCACGAATTTCGACGTCGATGAGCTGAGCGAGGCCGCGTTTCTTGCCGGCTGCGCCGAACACAGCAGCAATTCCTCGCTCGGCTTCTATTACACGATCCGCGCCCAGGCCCTGTATCTGTACGGCGACTACGCCGCCGCCCACGACAGCCTCGGCAAGGCCAGCGCGCTTGCGCAGTTCATCAGCTCCTACATCACCGAAGCCGATCTCGCCTTCTACCATTCGCTGGTCCTGCTCGCGCTCGACGAGCAAAGCGGCGCGCCGCACAACCGCCAGGCGGTGCTCGACAAGCAGGTGCAGCTCGAACGCTGGGCGCGATCCGCCCCGGACAACTTCCGCCACAAGTTCGATCTGGTCGAAGCCGAACTGGCGCGCCTCGACCAGCGCACGGGCGATGCCATCAGCGCCTACGACAAGGCGATCGAGGGCGCGGTACGTGGTGCCTTCGTCCAGGATGAAGCGCTGGCCAACGAACTGGCGGGGCGCTTCTGGCTCGGGCTCGGCAAGGAGGAATTCGCCGTCGTCCATCTGCGCCGTGCCTTCCGCGCGTATCAGCGATGGGGTGCCCGGCGCAAGCTGGAGGAGCTGGTCAAGCAGCATGGCGCGCTGCTCGAGGCACCATCCCACCCTTCGGCAACCCACTCCTATACCACCCGCCATACCGTCGTCCATTCGTCCTCGTCGAGCCACACGACGACCAGCGTCTTCGACATCGATTCGGTCATCGAGGCCTCGCATCTGCTCGCCGGAGAAATCCAGCTCGGCGAACTGAAGCGCAAGATGATGCATCTGGCCATCTCCCACGCCGGCGCGGACAGCGGTTTCCTGATTCTCGACGAGGAGGGCACGCTGGTCGTCGCCGCCCGTGCATCGGCCGAAACCGGCGACTTCAGCGACCTGCGGTCGGTCCCGCTCAATGGCGACGAGGCATCGACCACGATACCGATCGCCCGATCGGTGGTGAACTTCGCGGCCCGCTCCGGCAGGGCGGTGGTCATTGAAAATGCGGTCGAGGATGAGCGCTTTGCCCATGACGCTCATGTCATGACCCGGCGCCCACGTTCGATCCTGTGCATCCCCCTGGTCCACCAGGGGGTGCTCTCGGGCCTGCTCTACCTCGAGAACAACCTGGCCAACGGCGCCTTCACGACCGACCATCTCCGCGTGCTCGAGATGCTTTCGTCGCAGATGGCGATCGCGGTGGAGAATGCCCGCATCCACGGTCGCCTCGATCAGCTGGTGCAGACCCGCACCGCCCAGCTCGAATCGGCCAACCGGAGCCTGCAACAGGAAATCGACGAGCGCATCGAGATCGCCATGGCACTCAAGCTGGCCCGCGAGGAAGCCGAAGCGGCCACGCAGGCAAAAAGCGATTTCCTGGCGCGGATGAGCCACGAAATCCGCACCCCGATGAATGCCATCATCGGCCTCAACCAGCTCATGCTGAGTACGCAGCTCTCGCCCAAGCAGCGCGATTACGCCAAGAAGGTCGCCAGCTCGGCCAACGCCCTGCTCGGCGTCATCAACGACATCCTCGACTTCTCCAAGATCGAGGCCGGCCGGATGACCATCGAACAGGCGCCGTTCGACCTGCGCGAGGTGATGGACAACCTGTCCAACGTCATTGTCGGGGACGCCGACGAGAAGGGCCTGGAGGTCCTGTTCGCCAAGGATGACGATGTTCCCGACCGGCTGATCGGCGACGCCTTGCGACTTGGCCAGGTGCTCATCAACCTGGCGGGCAACGCGGTCAAATTCACCGAGCGCGGCGATGTCGTCGTCGGCATCAAGGTGCTGGCCGGCGACGACAGGCAGACGCGCCTGCGCTTCTCGATCAGCGACACCGGCATCGGCATGAGCGCCGAACAGCTCAATCGCCTGTTCCGCCCATTCCAGCAGGCCGACGGCTCGATCACCCGGCGCTTCGGGGGTACCGGCCTGGGGCTGGTGATCGCCCGCCAGCTGGTCGAACTGATGGGCGGCAAGCTCGACGTCGAAAGCCGCCCCGGCGTCGGCACCACCTTCTGGTTCGATGTCGGCTTCGGGCGCACCATGGCGAGCGTCGATGAATCGTCGAGCGCCCCCGAAGCACTCGTGGGCAAGCGGGTCCTGGTCGTGGACGACAACGCCACGTCGCGGGAGATCCTGCGTCACATGCTGATCAGAAAAGCCTTCCTCGTCGATACGGCCGACTCCGGCGAGGCGGCGCTGGAGATGATCGAAGCACGCCGGCGCAGCAAGGCCGAGCCGTACGGGCTGGTGCTGATGGACTGGAAGATGCCGGGCCTCGACGGGATCGAGACGACCCGCCGGATCAAGAACAACCTGCAGCTCGACTTCATCCCGGCCATCCTGATGGTCACCGCCTTCGGCCGTGAAGAGGTGATGCAGGAAGCGGCCAATGCCGGGCTCGACGGCTTTCTGGTCAAGCCGGTCGGCGAGTCGCTGCTCTACGACACCATCCTCGACACCTTCGGCTACGCACCCCAGGCGCGCAGCGGCGGCGACAGCGACGACCTGGCCCAGGCCGGCAGATCGCTGGCGGAAATTCGCGGGGCGCAGATCCTGCTGGTCGAGGACAACTCGATCAATCAGCAGGTCGCCACCGAGTTCCTGGAACAGCTCGGCATGCGGGTCGAGGTCGCCGGCAATGGCCGCGAAGGGGCCGCCATGGCCTGCACCGGCCGCTACGACCTGGTGCTGATGGACATCCAGATGCCCGAGATGGACGGTTTCGAGGCGACCCGGCGCATTCGCGCCGAGGCCGCTTTTGCGCGCCTGCCCATCGTTGCCATGACCGCTCACGCGATGGCTGGCGATTACGAGAAGAGTCTCGAAGCCGGGATGTTCGACCACCTGACCAAACCGATCGACCTCAATCGCCTGCGCGATGTCCTGCTCCGCTGGATCAAGCCGGGCAAGCGCTCGACCGTGGGCTTGCGCCAGTGCACCACCACCACGGGCACCGGCGAGGACTGGGCGCTGCCGGAAATTCCCGGCTTCGACCGGCGTTTCGGACTGCAACGCGCGGGGGGCGATGAAAGACTGTTCCTCAAGCTGCTGTGCGAATTCTGCTTCGACGGCGCCGGCGCCGCGCGCACGATCCGCAATGCCCTGGCCGAACATCAGCAGAGGACCGCCGAACTGACGGCCCACTCGATCAAGGGCGCGGCGTCGACGCTGGGTGCCGGGTCGCTGGCCAGCGCGGCAAGCGATCTGGAAGGGGCGCTGCGCTCGGAAAGCCAGGATATCGATACCTGCCTGGACGAATTCGAAGGCGAGCTCGACGCCTTCTGCCGGCCCTTGCAGGCTTATTTTGCAGGCGCTCCGGAGCGATCACCCAAGGCGCCGGGCAATGCTGCCGGCAAGGAAGCCGGTGGTGCCGTCCTTGCTGATCGGCTGCGGCAGCTGCAACGCCTGCTGGAGACGGGTGACTCGGAAGCCGAGGATTTCGTCGCGACCCTGCAGAACACCCCGTTGTACGCAGGCTGGCAGGATGAGCTCGACCTAATTGCCACGCACATCGAAGACGTTGAATTCAAGATCGCCGGCACCCTGGTGCAGGATATTCTCGACAGACTGGAAAGGAAGGCAATGGCATGACGAACGCCAACAGGCAGCGCGTCCTCATCGTCGACGACGAACGGGTCAACCGCACGGTACTCGCCGCCGTACTCAAGGACGAAAATCAGGTCATTCTGGCCAAGAGCGGCGAACAGGCGCTCGAGCGCCTCAGTATCGACGCCGAGATCGACCTCATCCTGCTCGACGTGATGATGCCGGACATGGACGGCTACGAAGTCCTGCGCCGGATCAAGGCCAACGATGCGGCCAAGGACATTCCCGTCATGTTCATCACCGCGCTGAGTTCGGTCGTCGATGAGGAGCACGGGCTCACCCTCGGCGCCGTCGACTATATCGGCAAGCCATTCAGCCCTGCCATCGTCCGCGCGAGGGTGTCCAACCTGCTGCGTTTCGTCCGCCAACGCAAGCTGCTGGAAACGCTGGCCGGGCGCGACGGCCTGACCGAGATTCCCAACCGGCGCACCTTCGACCATGCGCTCGCTCAGGAAGCCGGCCGCTGCAAGCGCAGCGGTCAGGCGTTCTCGCTGGCCCTGATCGATATCGACTATTTCAAGCAGTACAACGACCGTTATGGCCATGCGCGCGGCGACGAAGTGCTGAAGACCGTCGCCCGCACGCTGACCCTGGCGCTACGCCGCCCGGCGGACCTGGTCGCGCGCTACGGTGGCGAAGAGTTTGCCCTGATCCTGCCGGATGCCGACATGCACGGCGGAATGGAGGTTGCCGAGACGATACGCCGTGCGATCGAAAGCCTGGGCATCCGCCACGAGGACTCGACCGTCGGCGAGCACCTGACCATCTCCGTCGGCGGCATCACCATTGCCGATGGCGACCGTCTTCCGAACGATCTGATCGCGGCAGCGGACCAGCAGCTCTACGAAGCGAAACGCCTCGGCCGCAACCGGATTGCCTGGCTGGACGCGCTGGTCGAGGCCTGAGGCGGGGCCCACGCAAACTTCGGGGAGCGCGTCGACTTCGGCCATGTCCAGACGTCGCCGTGGGTACCGGTGGGCGCAAGGCCGGGCAAACCAGTTCTGTCCTCTGCCACCAGCCCAAATCCTTCGACTGGCGTCTGCACGGCGGCGCGCAGCATCCGATGAAACGCATCCCCGATGCCCGCTTCGCCGAAGCATTGGCGGTCCTCAACCAGATCATGCAACTGGCCTGAATACGCACCGCCGCCCCGTCCGCCCGGTTTGAGGCGGAATGAGTCCGTTTCGCGGAGGTGCCACAGTGCCCTCGACCGCCGTGGCGCCCCGCCCGACCCAGACACGGGCGAAGCTGGTGGCTGCGTGCAGGAGCGAACGATTCCGAATGGGTGACTGCAGCCCTTCGTTGCCCAACCGCCCAGCAATTGCGCTGGGCACTCGCGGGTTCCTGTCCGACAGGAGCGCTTGAAAGTGTGTGCATTATTGGTTAGGTTGAATACACAGTCTGCCAGAGGAGGCCCCCAGCATGCCCCGCACGACCACGATGACCGTCCGGCTCAGCGGCGCGCTCAGCGACTTCGTCGCGAGCAATGTCGGTGAAGCCGGTGCCTACGAAAACGTCAGCGAGTACATCCGCGACCTCATCCGGCGCGACAAGGAGCGGGCCGAGCAGCAGGCCTTCGACCGCCTCAAGGCAGAACTGGCACACGCGTTCGCGGTGCCGGATGCCGCCTACCGGCCGCTCTCGGCCGCCGACGTCATTGCCCGAAATCAGCCAAAGCGCGTCGAATGACCGGGTTCCTGGTTCAGCAAGCGGCCTCGCATCGCATCGACGAAATCTACCGCTATACCCGGGATCGTTGGGGAATCGAGCAGGCTGACCGGTATGTGACCGGGCTGTTCGAGGCGTTCGGCAAGATCGCCACGCACGGCGTGCCCTCGCGTCCGATCCCGGCCGAATTCGGCGTGGAGGGCTACTTCTTCCGATACGGGAAGCACTACGTCTACTGGAAGACGCTGGGCAGCGGCGACATCGGTATCGTGACCGTCCTGCACGAGCGGATGCATCAGATCGACCGCTTTCGGGACGATTTCGGGCAATGAGAGGAGCCTTGTCGGGAAGGGCGAAAGCGCAGCCGGTCGGGTTTCCGCTACCCATCGGCCGTGCTATGGCCGTGGTTCCACGTTGATCCGGTAACGGGTCACGCTGCGCGTGGCGAGTAGGCTCCTGAGACGAAAGCCGTGAGCGCTGGCAGGCTTGCCGCAGGAGGGCCTGGCTGGCTGGGTACGATGGTCATCCCTGGCTGGCTTGGCAAAACTGAAATGCGATCAAACTGCAACGATCAGAACCGGAGCCGTGCGGTGAGCTCGACGCTGCGTGGCGCGCCCGGGGCGTTGAGGTTGTTGCTCGCGCCATGGCCGGAGACGAAGTACTCCTCGTCGGTCAGGTTCTTGACGTTGAGCGCCAGATCGTAGGCCCGGGTCTTGTACATCAGCACCGCGTCGGCGGTGACGTACTCCTCCAGCGTCACCAGGTTGTCCGGGGACGCATAGCGGTCGCCGACATAGCGCAGGCCCCCGCCGACACTGAAGCCGTGGCCGAGGTCGCGTACCAGCCACAGGTTGGCACTGTGCTCCGGGGTCAGCGCGGCGCGCGTGCCCTCGAGCGCGACCCCGTTCTGCACCGCGACCGAACGGGTGACGCGGGCGTCCAGGTAGGCGTAGCCGGCGGAGAGTTGCCAGCCCGCGGCGATTTCGCCGGCTACCGTGAGCTCGACACCGCGGGTGCGCTGGGTGCCGACCGCGACCAGCGCCCGGGTCACCGGGTCGGTGTTCTTGATGTTGGTGCGCTCGAGTTCGAACACCGCCGCGGTTGCCGACACCCGGCCGTCGAGGAGATCCAGCTTGGTGCCGATTTCGAGGTTGGTCGTCTCCTCGGGCGCCATCTCGGCCTGGGCCGAGGAGAACGCCAGGGTCTCGCCCGAAGGCTGGAACGAGCGGCTGTAGGACAGGTACCAGGACTGCCAGTCGGTGGGCTGGAACACCACCCCGGCGCGCGGGCTCCACTCGCTGTCGGTGCGCTCGCGATCGGGCTGAGCGGCGATCCGCTCCTTCACTTCCTGGCGGAATTCGTCATGGCGCAGGCCGACCAATGCCTTCCATTGCGGCGACAGGGTCACCAGGTCCTGGACGTAGAGGCTGGTGACCTCCATGGTGGTGAGGTTGTCGTTGGCCAGCACCGCGCTACCGAAGGCGGAGAACTCGGGCAGGACGGGGTCGAACAGGTCCACCGTGGGCCGCACGTTCCAGTTCCACGACTGGAAGTCCTTGCGCTGGCGACCGATCTCCAGCCCGTAGAGCAGTTGATGGCGCATGCTGCCGGCGCTCAGATCCTGGCTCAGTTCGAGCTGGTTGAACCAGCCCTCGTCGTCGCGGTCGGTCGCGCCGTGGAACAGGCTCCCGGTGCGCGCGGCCTCGTTCACCGTGGCGGCGAAGGTGTTCTGCCGATTCAGCGTATAGCTGTAGGTGCCGAAGTGGTTGCGCAAGGACAGGCTGTCGTCGATGCGGTGGTCGAGGGTGATGCGGCCGGCGGTGACGTTCGCCTCCGAATAGTCGTCGCGCTCGGCATTGGCGGTGCCGTAGTAGGTGTCGCTCGACACGTCGGCCGGCCGCCCCTGGAAGGCCGGGATGCCCATGTCGGTGATGCGCCGGTCGCGCAGCTTCTCGGCCTGGATCAGCAGGCGGGTGTCGGGCGACAGGCGCAGGGCGAGCGAGGGGGCGAGATTCTCGCGCTCGACGAAGCCCTCCTCGCGGAAGCTGCCGGAGCGCTCGATCGCCCCGGCGACGCGGAAGTCCGCCGCGTCACTCATCGCGGCACCGAGGTCGAAGGTGGCGCGCTTCTGGTCGTCGGAGCCGACGATCAGCTCCACTTCGCGCACCGCATCCGGCCCCGGCTTCTTGGTGATGCGGTTGATGATCCCGCCCGAGGAGCCGCGGCCGTAGAGCACCGCCGCCGGGCCCTTCACCACCTCGACCCGCTCGATGTTGGACAGGTCGCGGTAGTACAGGCCGTCGTCGCGCAGCCCGTCCACATACTGGTCGCCGATCGCGTCGAAGCCGCGGATGTAGGCCTGGTCGCGCTGACCGTCGCCGATGTGGAAGGAGACCCCGGGCACGTTCTGCAAAGTGTCCTGCAGCGAGCGTGCGCCCTGGTCGTCGATCAGGGTCTTGGTGACGACATTCACCGTCTGCGGGATGTCGCGCAGCGGGGCGTTGATGCGGGTGGCGCTGGTGGCCGCCGCAGCCTGGTATGCGCTTGCCTCAACTCCCGCGGTGACCTTTACCGCGGGCAGCGTCGCCTCCTTTCCGGCCGCGGGCGCGATCCTGCGCAAGGTGTATTCGCCTCCGGCATCGCGTACCGCCTCCAGCCCCGTTCCGGACAGCAGCAGACGCAGTGCCTCGGCGGCGGCGTGGCGACCGCTGACGCCGGGGCTGGCGAGCCCTGCGGTCAGCTGCGCATTGACCGCCAGCTGCACGCCGGCCTGGCGGCCGAAACGGCTCAGGGCCTGGTCGAGTGGGCCGGGTGGGATGTCGAAGCTGCGTGCTTCGGCCGCGCTCGGGGTGGACTGGGCATGGGCCTGCGGCAAGGTGGCGTGACCGATGGCGCACAGCGTGGCCACCAGCACGGCATGGACGACCGGCTTCACGGTGAATCGGGTCGCCGCCGTTGCACGCCGGGGTTGGCCCGCTGCGTGCGCTGGCGCGAGGGAAGGCGGTGAAGTCGGGGTGTGGACGGCCGTCATGAGCGGGGTTCCTTGTTCGGGTTGGGAATGGGCGCAAGCCCGCGACGGACCGGAACGCTTCGGTACGCAGGGCTTCTGATGGGTAGGCCCCGCGAGATGAAAAAAACTGCCGATTTTTTTGCGTGCGACCACGGCCGGATCCGGCGTGGCACAAAGACGAGGGAAATCAGGCCGGTCCGATCACCACCCAGTAGCGCGTGCGGCGATGGATGCGCACCGGCAGGCGCCGCGCCAGCGAGTCGAGGATGCGGTCGGTGGGCTCGGCGCCGTCCAGCGGCCAGGTGCCGGTGATGCGCAGTTCGGCCACCGCCGGATCGCAGCGCAGCATTCCGGCGCGGTAGCGGCCGAGTTCGGCGACGAAGTCGGTCAGGCGTTTGCCTTCGGCGCTGAGCATGCCGTCGGTCCACGACAGCCGCGCGTCGTCGAGCGCGGTGGGCGTGCCGACCTGCCTGCGGTGCAGATCCACCATCTGCCCGGCTTCGATCCGGACAGCGGCGGCGTGCTCGCCGTCGTATGCCACGGCGCTTGCCGTGCGCACGTCGACCGCGCCCGCGCTGACCGCGAGCCAGGTGCTGCCCGCCGCATGGCGGTCGTCGATTTTCCGCACTGCGAAGCGGGTGCCGACCGGGGTCAGGGTGCCGTCGCGGGTGGCAATACGCAACGGTCGGGGGTCGGCGGTGCGGGCGGTGGTCACCAGGATTTCGCCGGCGAGGAGTTCGATGCGCCGCTCTCGGGCATTGAAACGGACGTCGATGGCGGTGGCGGTATTGAGCATCACCCGGGTGCCATCGGCGAGCGTCAGATCGCGCCGGTCGCCGGTGGCGGTGCGATGGTCGGCAAGCGCCGTGGCCAGCGGGATCTGTTCGATGAGCGGGGGGAGGGCGAGATACAGCGCCGCGCTTCCGCCCCCGACCCAGCACAGGGCGCGGATCGTGCGGCGGCGGGCGAGGTCGGGCAAACGGGTCAGGGTGGCGCGTGCGACCGGTGCTTCCACCCGTTCGCTGCAGTGCTGCAGCCGCGCGCCCATCCCCTGCAGCCGCGACCAAGCGCGCGCATGGTCGTGATCGGCGGCATGCCAGGCCGCGAACGCAGCCATCTCGTCAGCCGACTGGGTCCCGGAGGACAGGCGCACGTACCAGGCCACCGCCTGATCGACGGTCGCGGCCGGGAGCGCGTCATTGCCGGCGACCGCTGGCGGGGCGTCGGAACGGGGGGAGGGGGAGGGCCGCCCAGCGATGGTGCGGTGCTCAGGCCGGTGCTGGGTACAGCGCGCGGTAGCAGTGTGCCACCGCGCGGGTCATCGCCTTCTGCACCACGTTCACGGTGATGCCGAGCTGCCCGGCGATGCGCGGGTAGGTGAGGCCGTCGAGCTGCGACAGCAGAAAGATCTCGCGCACGCGCGGTGGCAGGCCGTCGAGCAGGCGCGCGACTTCTTCGAGGGTTTCGACAATCAGCCGGCGTGTTTCGGGCGACGGCGCGAGCGGCTCGGGCTGGGTGGCGAGGGCTTCGAGATAGGCCTGTTCGAGTTCGCGTCGCCGCCAGTGGTTGGCGACCAGACCCCCGGCGATGGTGGCGAGGTAGGCCCGCGGCTCGCGGAGGTCGGGCAGATCGGCGCGGGCAAGGACGCGCACGAAGGTGTCCTGCGCCAGATCGGCCGCGTTGTGCGTGCAGCCGAGTTTGCGCCGCAACCACGCGTGCAGCCAGCCATGATGGTTCTGGTACAGGTCAGCAACGTCGTGGAGCGCGTTGGCAGCGGGCATGGCAGGCTCAGCAGGGCGAGTGGCTCAAGAGGCTGGCTGGCCGGCTCCGGCGTGGCTTGCGTTTAATTGAGAATGGGTCGCATTCTGAAGTTATTGTGGCGATGCGTCAAGCCCGGAGTCGGGGGATCCGTCCGCGATGTTCCGGACCGGGTCGGGGTGGCCGACCCGGCCCTCATCGCGCGGGTCGTTCAGAAATCCACCTGGTATCCGACCGTGAAGGTGCGGCCACGGCCCTTGAAATAGCGGTCATCACGGGTGGTCGAATCGGCGCTCTGCGAGTAGTAGCTCACATAGTCCCGGTCGAACAGGTTCTCCACGCCGGCCGAGAGCCGGCCCACCGCCAGACGGTAGCTCACCGAGGCATCGACCAGGCTGTAGCCGCTGAAATTCAGTTCCGGCTTGGGAAAGCTGCGGTCGAAGAAGTGGTTGGCCTGGACCTGGGTGTCGAGGCGGTCGGTCCACCGCGCCAGCCAGCTCAGGGTAAGCCGGTCGGGCGAGATGTTGGCGCCGTCGAGGTCGGTGTCGACCTTGCCGTCGTCATCGGTATCGGAGCGGCCCTCGATCGTGGCGTAGGCGAGCTGCAGGCGGTGGACGGCGTTCACGTTCCAGCCCGCGCTGGCTTCGACGCCCTTGATTTCGGTTCTTTCGCGGCTGACCTGGTACACCCCGCCGACGTTGACCAGGCGCGAGCCGAGGTCGGAGTCGGACTCGAAATAGCTCAGATCGAAGTCGACCGGCCCGTGCTTGAGGCGTGCGCCGATCTCCCGGTTGTCGGTGACGATGGGCTGCAGATCGAGGAAATCCGCCACCGACAGATTGGGCTGCTTGATCCCGCGCAACACGCGACCGACGTCGGGCATGCCGAAGCCCTGTGAATAGTTGGCGAAGAGCTGCGCCCAGTCGGTGGCCTGGAACACGGCCCCGGTATTGAACAGGGTTTCCTCGAAGCTGGGCTTGCCACCCTCGACCGTCACCCCGTTGGCCTTGTTGGTCGACCAGACGGTCTGGAAGGTGTCGACATCGAGCGTGGCGTATTCGTAGCGCACCCCGGCCTGCAGTTTCAGGCGCTTGTGCGGACGGATTTCGGCCTGCAGGAAGGGGGCGAAATTGCGGAAACGCGTTTCCGGCACCCACTCGCGGTCGGTGCCGATGAGCATCTGCCGGGTCGTGTCCTGGAGCACGTCGAAGCCGCCGGTGAGCATCAGGCGATTGTCGAGCAGCCCATCGCGCTTCACGGTCAGTTTGGCGCCCAGCTTTTCGGACTCGTTCTGCGACTGGTCGAACAGCGTCCCCACCGGGGCGATTCGCGGATCCTGGAACGAGGCGGCGGTGCTGCCGCCGAAGCGCGCGCGAAAGTGCTGGCTGTAGAGCTGGATGCCCAGTTCGCTGTCGGCCAGATTGGCATGCTTGTAGGCAAGGCTGGTGGTGGTCACCTCGTTGTGCGGCGCATCGCCCTGCGGCTTGCCTTTGACCGAGATCGCGGGAATGTCGGCGTCGGCGTCGCCCGGCACGTTCAGGTAGTCGTTGTTGCCCTTGAGCTGGAAGCGATTCACGGTGAACGCCAGGTTCTGATTGTCGTCGAGCCAGTAGCCGAGCTTGAGCATGATGTCGTGACTGGTCGAGTCCATGATGTCGCCCTGGGTGTTGTCCACGCCGATCGGCGTTCCGGTGGCGTCGTAGAACAGGCCGCGCGTCTGGTAGGTGGCCGCGGCGAGGAAGTCCCAGTTGCCGTTGCTGCCCTCGACGCGGTAGTCGAGCTTGTAGCCGGCGCCGTCGGAGACCTCCTCGGTCGGCGCGGAAAAACTGACGCCGGCGTGTTGCCTGATGGCGCCGGCACGCGGGCGGCGGGTGACGAAGTTGATGATGCCGCCGGTGGCCCCCAGGCCGTGCTCGGCGCTGGCGCCATGGATGATCTCGATGCGCTCGACCATGGCGAGGTCGATGGTATAGCCGTCGCGCGAACCGTCGCGCAGGGGGTTGGACTGCGGCACCCCGTCGATGAGGAACAGCGGATTGCGCCCGCGGAAGCTCTCGCCGGCGTTGGACAGCTTTTGTCGGCTCGGCGAATACGAGGGCAGCAGATTGCTCAGCACCTGGGCCTGATCGGTGCTGATCGCAAGCTGGCGATCGATGTCTTCGCGGCTGATGATGGTGATCTTCTGCGGGGTCTCGCCCGCCACGCCACCGGCGCGGGTCGCGCTGACCGTGACCGGCTTGAGTTCGGTCGCGGCTTCGGTGGGGGCCGCGCGGATGATCACCGCCGCCCCGTCGACACGCGCCACCAGGCCGCTCCCCGCCAGCAAACGATCCAGCGCCTGGCGCGCGGTCAGCGTGCCCGATAGCGCCGGTGCCGTCTTCCCCGCCACCAGCTCGGGCGGGAACATCAGCTCCAGCCTGGCCTGACGGGCGAGTTCGTTGAGGGCCTGGCCGAGGGGCTGGGCGGCGATGGTGAGCTTGACGGCGGCCGTGTCGCTCTGGGCGTGGGCGGCGGTGGGCGCGCCGATGGCAAGCATGATGGATACGGCCAGCGGCGCGAATCGGGAACGGGTGTGCAACATCGAAGGATTCCTGGGTAGGTAGCTGAAAAACGGTCCTACCGTTGGAGACGGATCGCGCACGACGAATCCTCATGTCGAGAATGAGAAGTTTTCCGTTTTCTTCAGAAAGCGGCGAAACCGCTAACGAGGCTCAGCGGGCGCGAACGATCTCGTGCATGCCCGCACGCCGGGTCAGCCGCACCGGCAGGATCTGCGGCAGGGCCCGGGCGAAGGCGCCGAGCTGCTGCAGGCTGAAGCTGCCGCCGACGCGCAGCGCGGCCACCGCCGGGTCGCGGACGACGAGGCCGGTGTGGCCATAGCGTTCGAGCTCGGCCAGCGCATCGGCCAGTGGGGTGTTGTCGAAGCTGACCCGTCCGCTGCGCCACGGCGCAACGCTGCCCGCCTGCATGCTGACGACCGCACCGGGATAGCCCGCGGCATCGGCGACGACGGTCTGCCCGGCGCCCAGTTCCACCGCGTTGCGCTCGTCGATCGAGCGCCCGCTGCCGCTCGCAGCCGTCCGCAACACGCGCACGCGGCCTTCCTCCACCATCACCCGGATGGCGCCGGCATCGAGTCCGGTGCCGGTATGACGCACCGAAAAACGGGTGCCCATCACGGTGACGCGCGTGTCGCCGGCAAAGACATGGAAGGGCTGTGCCGGATCTGCGCGCACGGCGAACATGATCTGGCCGTCGGCCAGACGCACTTCGCGCCGGTCGCGGTAGAGCCGGACGTCCGCTCGCGTGGCGGTGTCGAGATGCAGTTGGCTGCCGTCCGGAAGCACAACGTTCAGCTGCTGGCCGCGCGCGCTGGCATAGCGCTGAGTGAAGGTGGGCTGGTGCGCCAGATGGTCCCAGCCCAGCCAGCCGCCAGCGAGCACCGCCAGCGCGGTGGCCGCCGCCGCGGGTTGCAAAAAGCGGCGCAGGCCATCCGGCAGCCAGGCAGGTCGGACGCGTCCGACAGGGTGCCGGGGCCGGGGCGCCTGGCGCGGACCCTGGCGCGCGGCGGTGGCAGCCAGCTCCACCGCCAGTCCGGCCTTGAGTGCAACGACATCGTCGCCCGCTAGCTGTCCGATCTCGGCCACGATGGCCCGCATGTCATCGAAGGCGTCGGCATGGGCGGGGTCGGCGGCGAGCCATTCCCGGAGCTCGGCCTCGCCCTCGGCATCCAGGCCGCCGCGCCAACGGGTGACCCGGGTGGCGGCCTCCACGTCGAGCGGATCCAGGGTCCGGGTGTAGGCGTCGAACTCGCGTGCGTCGGCCTCGTCCTGGGCAGTCGATGCGAGGCGGGATGAAGTGGACGGGGCGGGGTTCATGACGGTCTCTTACCGGTGTAGACGTGACGGCCGGCGGAATCCTCATCCCGCGGATATCGAAAGCGCGCTATGTTCCGGCGCTCGCCCCGTTCGCCGGGACGCCCTTGAGCCGGCGTTCGCATTGCCTGCACGCCAGCATGGCGCGCGCGATGTGCTTTTCAACCATGCTGCGCGAGATGCCCATGCGCTCGGCGACCTGCGCCTGGGGCAGGTCGTCGAACAGGTGCAGGATGAAGGCTTCGCGGCTGCGTGGCGGCAGCGATTCGATCGCGGCGCGGTAGGCGTCGACGACCTGGCCCGCGGCCACTGCCTCTTCGGGCTGTAGATGGGCGGGGGCATGGGGTTGATCGGATTCGGCGAGCGCGTCGATGTCTTCGTGGTCGCGCACCCTGGCCCGACGGTGGCGGTCGACGATCAGGTTGCGGGCGATGCGGTAGAGCAGGGCGCGCGGATCGGCGATCAACTCGCCCGAGCGTTGGATCGCAAGCACACGGACGTAACTTTCCTGTGCGAGGTCGGCCGCGGCATCGCGGTCTTGTACCTTGCGGGCGAGGAAGTTCAACAGTTCGCGGTAATAGTGGTCGAACACGGCGCGGCCAGGAATCGGAAAGGGATGCGTTTCCGGTTGGCTGATTCGGCATCCTGGCGGCGGCTTGGCGGGCGGGTTCAGCAGGTAGGAACGATTCGCATTCTCTCAGATGGAGGGGATTTTGCAAGCTGCGCCTACGGTCCTCGCCAGGGACAGCGCGATACATTCCGGAGCTTGACGGTTATGCGAATCTAGGAGATAGTGAGAATCGTTATCAAATAACCGAACGGGGTGGCGCCATGGCTTCGATCGCATCCGCATCCGAACAGACGGCATTGCTGGTTGGTGCGCTGACCCACTTGTCGCGCTTCCTGCACACCGGTTGTCCGCGCGCCGCCCATCAGGCGCAGGTGCTGCTCCACCAGCTCGATGGCAGCGAGCTGGGGCCCGAGCTGGCGCTGTCGTGCGAGCTGATCGATCAGGCCATCTCGACCCCGCGCCGGCAATGAAACCCTACCGTACGCTCCGCCCGCTGCGGGATTTCGAGCTGGCGTCGGTGGCCCTGTTCGCGCGCCTCAGGGCGAGCTTCGTCGCTATGCCGCATTCATCATCGACCCCCACCAAAGGAGAAAGCAGTGTCTCGTTACACCGGTCCCCGACTGAAGATCATGCGTGCCTTGGGCACGGAATTGCCCGGTTTGTCGCGCAAGGCGCTCGGCGAACGCAATTACCCGCCCGGCCAGCACGGCCAGCGTCCGAAGCGGAAATCGGATTTCGGCGTGAAGCTGATCGAGAAGCAGAAGCTGCGCTTCAACTACGGCCTGACCGAGGGCCAGATCCAGCGTCTGTTCCGCGAGGCCAAGCGGGCGAAGGCGCCGACCGGCGAGAAGCTGCTCGAGCTCCTTGAACGGCGCCTGGACAACTTCGTGTTTCGTGCCGGCTTCGCGCCGACCGCGATCGCTGCGCGCCAGTTGGTGCTGCACAAGCATGTGCTGCTCAACGGCCGCAAGGTGAACGTCCCGTCGCTGCGCGTGCGCCCGGGCGACACCATCACCCTGACCGAGAAGGGGCGCACGATTCCGGTTGCGATCGGGGCGCTGGCCGAACCTGCGCTGTCGCGGCCGGAATGGCTCAGTTTCAACGAGACCGCCTGCGCCGCCACCGTGACCCGGGTGCCGGATGCGAGCGAGGTGCCGTTCCCGGTCGAGATCCAGCACGTGGTCGAGTACTACGCGGTGCGGCTATGAGCACCCCGGGCGAACGTTGCGGCCGTCGTGCCGGGGCGGTCCATATCGCACCGGCGCGCTACGGCCAGGAGCCGGAACTGGCGATCAGCGCCTTGCTCCACCTGTTGTCGCGCTTCCCCGCCCGGCGTTCGCCGGCGATCGCGCAGGCCATCGTGGATCACCTGCGGCTGGTGGGCGGAGATCCGCATATCGCGCAGTGCGTCCGCGAATGTGCCGGGCGCCTGATTGCCGAGTGGGAGGCCTACGCCGTGCTTAGTACGGACCGGTGCGAGCGCGCCGAAGGGCGGCTGTGCTGATCCCTTCCCGGCGCCGGCGAGTCCGGTGCCGGGTGCCGGCCGTTCGCGGCCCGCTACTCACAGCTCGGCCCAGAGCCGGAGCAGATTGTGGTAATGGCTGGTCAGCGCCACCGTCTCCGCGCTGTCGCCTACCTGCAGCCGCAGCTTCTGGATGTTCATGTCGAGGTCGAACAGCATCTGCCGCTTCCAGTCGTCGCGGACCATGCTCTGGGTCCAGAAGAACGAGCACACCCGCGCGCCGCGGGTGACCGGTTCGACCCGGTGCAGGCTGGTCGACGGGTAGACGATCATGTCGCCCGCCGGCAGCTTGACCTGGTGGGTGCCGTAGCTGTCTTCCACCACCAGTTCGCCGCCGTCGTACTCTTCCGGATCGCACAGGAACAGCGTGGTCGACACGTCGGTGCGCAGGCGCTGGCCGTTGCCGGGGTCGATCCGGATCGCATTATCGACATGGTTGCCGAACTGTCCGCCGCCCTCGTAGCGGTTGAAGTAGGGCGGCAGGATGCGCGCCGGCAGTGCCGCCGAGACGAACAGCGCATTGCGCCCGAGTGCAGCGAGCACAATGCCGCCCAGTTGGCGGGCGAGCGCCGAATCCTCCTCCAGCTGCAGGTTGTGCTTGCATAGCGCGGCCTGTTCTCCCGACGTCGCCAGGCCGTCGACCCAGCGCGCGTGGTCGAGCAGCCGGCGACACTCCGCGACCTGTTCGCGGCTGATCACGGCGGGAATGTGCAGCATCATGATGCGATCTCCTCGTTCAATGAAAAGGCCCCTCCGTGGGGAGGGGCCGAAGTGGACGGCGACGAAAATCAGAACTGGAAGTTGGCCGACAACAGCGCCGAGCGCGGGGCGCCCGGGATGTAGCGGTAGCCGTTGTTGTTCATCGAGGCGACATATTTCTCGTCGGTCAGGTTGTAGATGTTGAGCTGGATGCTCACGTTCTTGCTGAGTTCGTAGGCGGCCATGGCGTCGTACACCCAGTAGTCCTCGATCTTGGGCATCACCGTGGTGGCAGTGGCGTTGTTCGACGAGCGCAGCATCGAATCGACATAGCGCGCGCCGCCGCCGATGGTCAGGCCGAAGGGGAAGCGGTAGCTGGTCCACGCGGTGAAGGTCAGCTCGGGCGACCACTGCAGCGCGTTGCCCTGCTGGGCGTCAGTGCCTTCATCCACCTCGGTCTTCATCCTGGCCAGGCCGGCCGAGACCTGCCAGGCGCGGGTGATCGCCCCGACCACGCCGAGTTCGATGCCGCGCACCGTCTTCTCGCCCCACTGGGTGATGTCGCCGGTGACGGCGTCGGTCTGGGTCAGGTCGTTCTTGTTCTTGCTTTGGTAGATCGCCGCGGTCAGCGCCAGGCGGTTGTCGAGCACGTCCCACTTGGTGCCGAGCTCGACGGTTTCGGCTTCCTGCGGATCGAGGTTCGGGTTGTTGATGTTGGTGGCGGTGCTGCTCAGCGTGAAGTTGGAGCCGCCCGGCGGTTGCTTGGAGTTGGCGAAGGCGGCGTAGATGCTGCCGTTGGGCGCCGGTTTGTAGAGCGCGCCGACCTTCCAGCTCACCAGGGTGTCTTCGGCATCCAGGTTCTGCGGCACCAGGGTGCCGACCGGCAGTGCCGGATGGCTGGTCGCGGTGGACAGTGCGACGTTCGTCGCTTCGGTATCGTAGCGGTCGACGCGCACGCCGCCGGTGAATTGCCACTGCTCGCCGAGCTTGACCGTGTCGAACAGATAGGCGCCGATGGTCATGGTCTCGCCGTCGGCACGCACGCCGTTCTCGACCGGGGTCGCGAGCGGGTCGTGGCGGTTCGGATCGTAGAGGTTGGCCGGGGTGATGACGGCGCCGGTGGGGAGGGCCAGCGTCTTGTTGAGCTGCCGTTCGTGGATGAACTCGATGCCGGTCGTCAGCGCGTGCTTGAGCGGTCCGGTGTCGAACGCGGTGGTGAGGTTGGTCTGGTTGGTCAGCAGCTCGTTTTCCTGCCACTTCGCGTGGCGCGTGCGCCGCACGGTCCACGTGGAGGGATCGGTCGCGGCGTCGATGCCGTCCGGGTTGTTGGTCGCATTGAAGGCGGGGCTGTGCGGCGCGGTCAGCATCAATTCGTGACGTACCTTGCCCCAGCGCGAGGTGTTGCGGACGGTGGTGCCGGGGGCGAGGTCATGTTCGACCTTGACCGTGAACATGTCGGCGGTGACGTCCTCGAAGTCGTCGTCCGAGCCGTAGAAGTTTTCGGTGTCGACCTTGCGCGCGCCAATGCCGGCGGCGGCCAGCGAGGCGTTGTAGGAGCCCTTGAGACCAACGGTGGGAATGCCGCCGTCGGGCACGTTGTCCTGCTCGATGTGCAGGTAGGACAGGGTAGTGCGGGTCGGGGTGTTGAGGCCGAGGGCGAGCGAGGGCGCGATGCCCCAGCGATTGCTCTCGAGCTCGTCGCGACCGGCGACACCGCCGTCCTGCTTCATCACGTTGAGGCGGAAAGCGGCGGTCTCGCTCAGCTTGCGGTTGAGGTCGGCGGTCAGGCGCAGGTTGTCGGCATCGCTGTAGCCGATACTGCCGCCGACCGCGTCGTCGGCGAACGGCGCTTTCGACACCAGGTTGATATAGCCGGAGGGGGCGCCGCGGCCGTTATCGGCACCGACCGGGCCCTTCGAGATCTCGATCTGCTCGATGTTGAAGGTGTCGCGGGTGAAGTTGCCGAGGTCGCGCACGCCGTCGACGAAGACGCTGCCCGAGGTGTCGAAGCCGCGCATGAAGATGTTGTCCTTGGTGTTGCTGTTGCCGCCTTCGCCGAGCAGCAGGGTGATGCCCGGGGTGTTGCGCAGGGCCTCGACCAGCGACGTTGCCTTCTGTTCCTGCAGGATCTCCTTCTTGATCACGGTGATCGTCTGCGGCGTGTCGACCAGCGGCTGGGTGAACTTCGGCGACGACACCGTTTCGGCCTTGTAGCTTTCGTCGCCGGTCGCGGTGACCTTGACTTCGGGCAGGGTGGTGGTCTGCGTCTGCTGTGCGGCGGCCACCCCGGGCAGGGCGAGCGCGAGCAAGGTCAGGGCGGCGGTCTGGTTGAGGCGGGGCTGCTGGGCAGCGGCGTGCTTGCGGCTCTCGATATGGGCCATCGGGGTGCATCTCCGGCAGGGGTTCAGGAAGGGGGGCTCGCTGGCTTCCTGGCCGGGATGAAACCGGGTGGGTGGCTGGCTATAGGGTTGTTCGTGCAAATGATAACAATTCGTATTTTAATGTATCAAGTAATATTTCGCTTCCCGCACCACAATGTTGCGGGGAGGCGACAGGAGGGATAGGCCCGGCGCGAGCGGATCTGGAGATCGACCGGCGAGGGTTGTCGCCGACGGGATGCGTCCGGTCGCGGGCAGGAGCGCGGCGTTGCGCGCGGGCGACGAGTGCGGCGCCAGACTGCGCCGACGGCGCGCTCAGTACACGTCGCGCCGGTAGCGCCCTTCGCCCAGCAGCCGGTCGCGTAGCTCATCCCCGAGGATCTGGCCGAGTGCCGCATCGACTGCGGTGGCCATGCCGACCGCGTTGCCGCAGACGTAGATTGCGGCGCCGCCGGTGATCCAGTCGCGCACGGTGGCGGCGGCGGCGACGAGGCGGTGCTGCACGTACTGGCGTTCGGGCTGGTCGCGCGAGAACGCGAAATCGGCGCGCACGATCAGGTCGCGGGCGAGCCAGTCGTCGATTTCGTGCCGGTAATAGCGGTCGTGGGCGGCGTTGCGCTCGCCGAAGATCAGCCAGTTGCGCCTGTCACCGGCTGCGGCACGCGCGCGCAGATGGGCGCGCAGGCCGGCGAGCCCGGTGCCGTTGCCGATCAGGATGAGCGGGCGCGTGCGATTGTCGCCGAGGCGGAAGTTGCGGTGCGGGCGCAGCCGCAGCGCAATCGGCTGGTCGAGCGCCGCGCCCACGGTGAGCCAGCCGGAGGCGATGCCGGGGCGGCCGTCGGGCTGGCGTTGCTGGCGGACCAGCAGGTGTATCCGGTCGTCGGCGGGGATCGACGCGATCGAGTATTCGCGGGGGCGCTGCGGATCGCCCGGGGCGCGGACCTGGACCAGGTCGCCCGCCTCCCAGGACGGCAGCCCGGCGCCATCGGCGGGTTCGAGTTCGAGGTGGAAGGTCGGGGCGCCGGCGCTGCCCGGATTCAGGCAGGTGCGGGTGCGGATGCACCATGGGTCGAACCCGGGCGCGCGCCAGTCCGGCAGGTCCGCGGTGCCGGCGATGTGACCGAGGGCGTGCTGCCACTGATGGAGGCCATCGTCGCTCGCGCGGTCGACCTCGATGCGGTCGAACATGCGCTGCGCGCCATTGCCGAGCAGCCAGTCGTCGAGCATGCGGCCGAAGCCGCAGAAGCGGGTGTAGCTGCGGTCGCCCAGCGCCAGCAGGCCGAAGTGCAGGCCATCGAGGGCGACGGTCGAGGTGATCACCCGGCGCGCGAACAGCGCGCCGTTGTCGGGCGGATCGCCCTCGCCACAGGTGGAGACGATGAACAGGGCGCGTTCGGCGGCGGCGAGGCGGGCGGCGTCGAGCCGCCCGAGCTCGCACAGGTCCACGGCCACACCGGCGCTGCGCAGAGCATGGGCGCTGTCCGCCGCGAGCTGCTCGGCGAAGCCGGTCTGACTCGCGTAGGCAAGCAGGATCGCGCCTGCACCGGTGCCGCCTGGCGCCAGCAGCGCGGCCGCGTGGCGGGCGCGTTGCTGACGCCGACGTTGGTGCAACAGGACCGCCGAACACAAGCCGGCATAGGCGCCGACGACCGCCGTCGCGGCCAGCAGGCGGGGAAGTTCGGCGATGATGGGCATGATCCTGGTGCGTGCCGCTGCGGTGCTTACTGCGGCAGCACTTCGAAGGTGGCGACGTAGCCCAGGCGCCGTTCCGTGGCGTGCCTGACCGTGGTCTTGTCGTCCCTGGCGTCGGCGTCGAGCCAGTACATGCCGGCCTGTGGCCACGCCACCGCGAACTTGCCCTCGGCGTCGGTGGTGAGCGAGATCTCCTCGATCTGGTTGCGGTAGCGCGAACCGCCGCGTACGACCTTGACCTCGACCCCGGGCGCCGGTTTGCCGTCGATATCGAAGCGGAAGGTGGCCGCTTCGCCGGCGAAGAGGTCGTTCGGGTGGGTGACCGGCACCAGTTCCAGCCCCTGGCCGGTGGGCTTGATCGGCGTCGGTTTGCCGACGGTGACGAAGGTCTCCAGACGGCTGACGGACTCATTGACGCGCAGCTCCGCAGCCGCGGCCGGGACTTCCCTGGCAAACGCCTCGGCATTGCCGCGGAAGCGCTTGTTCTGGTCGCCTTCCTTCCAGCTCGCCATGATGCCGCTGTTGACCACCGCCAGGCGGTAGGTGCCGGTCTGCGCCAGGTTGAGGTCGAACACCGTGCGCAGCTTGCCGTTCATCAGGTTCTCCGGCGCCACCGCGGTGCCGTCCGGGGCGGTGGCGCTGAAATTGTCGGCCAGTCCGCGCAGGGGCGCATGGTTGTAGTGGAACTTGTCGTTGCCCACCGCGCCGGCGACGGTGATGTAGGCCGCCTTGGACAGCACCGTGGATGAGGGTTCGAGCCATACGTCGTGGGCGTGGGCGGTCGGGAACTGCAGGCTCAGGGCGAGGGCGGCAAGCTTCAGGGTGTATTTCATCGAAAACTCCTCGATCGGGGGAAGGGCTCAGGGTTTCAGTTCGAGGCTCAGGGCGCCCAGTTCATGCTGGCCCAGGGACTTGAGCGTGGCGGCTTGCTGCGGCGGCCACTGGAAGGGAATCGACAGCAGCTCGCGACCACCGGCTTCGCGTGCGGCTTCCACCTGCAGGCGGTAGTTGCCGGCGGCCAGCTTGCCGAGCGGCGAGCTGCCTTCGACCAGACTCAGGCTGTGCATGCCCGGGGCGCGGGTGGCACTGGTGACGCCGTCGATCGGCACCTCCAGTTCGCGTCCGCTGCGCCGCCACCACTGGCGCATGTCCTTGAGCCACTTGGTGCCTTCGCTGTTGCGCTTCTTGTCGTCGTACCAGACGGCGAGGTTGGCGGCGACCGTGCTGTCCGCGCGTTCGATCCATACCGCGAGGTAGGGACGGTGATACTCCGCCACCGGAAGGCGCGGGACTTCGATGTCGAGCTTGAGCCCGGCGGCCGCTGCCGGTGCGGTGAGCAGGGCGCCGAGGGCGAGGGGAAGGAGACGTCGCATGGGGATCTCTCGGGAACGGTTGATGTGCTTTCAATGGATGAAGAGGATGGCCAGCAGCACCGGGATCACCGCGCCGAGGCCGACCATCGGCCATACCAGGGGACGGTTTGCGGCATGCACCTGCAGGATGAACAGCCCGGTGAGGGCGAACACCACACAGGCGACCGAGAACAGGTCGATGAACCAGCGCCATGCGGTGCCGGCGTGGCGACCCTTGTGCAGGTCGTTGAGGTAGGAGATCCAGCCGCGATCGGTATGTTCGTACTCGATGGCGCCATCCGCGAGGTCGATGCGCAGCCAGGCGTCACCACCGGGACGGGGCATGGCGAGATAGGCTTGCTGCGCCGACCATTCGACCTCGCCGGCAGTGGCCGGGATTGCGAGTTCGGCACCCAGCCAGCTCCGCGTCTCCGCGGGCAGCGGCGCCGCGGCGTCAGTGCCCGCAGTCTCGATCAGGTTGGCGAGCAGTGCGGGCGGCAGGCGGCCTTCGACCACCGTGATCACCGGTCTTGCCTCGATCTCGCCGGCATGGTTCAGGGTGATGCCGGTGAACGCGAACAGCAGCATGCCGAGCAGGGACAGCGCGGAGCTGATCCAGTGCCACTGATGCAGGGTCTTCAGCCAGCCGGCGCGGCGCGCGTGCTGCTGGGCGGCGGACGGGCGCGGGATGGGAGGGGCGGGCGCGGCGGCCGTGCGGCGCTGCGGATCGGGGTAGGCGGGCATGGTCAGCGCGCGACAGTGTTTGCCATCGGGACTCGGGTCCTGGAAGTCAAGAAGTCGGTATGGCTGGCTTCCTGGCAGCAGGAGGAGTAGCCGGTGGTGGCTACACTGCAGGTGGCTGGCTGCGGATTCCGGAGAATCAACTAAAAATGATAACTATTCGCAACAAGCGCTGTCAAGCAAGGATGACAACCGTTGTCTTCGTGCCGCGGAGCTCAGGTTCCCGGCAGTGCTCAGCGCAGGATCACGCCCGGATTGATGTCCGCCAGCGTGCGGCAGCCGGTCAGCGCCATCGCTACCTCGAGTTCGTCGCGCAGCAGGCGGATGACATGGGCGACGCCGAGCGGCCCCGCGGCGGCGAGGCCGTATACCCAGGCGCGACCGATCAGCACGGCCTGGGCGCCAAGGGCAATCGCCTTGACGATGTCGGTGCCGCGGCAGATGCCGCCGTCGACCAGCACGGTGAGTCTGCCGCCCAGCGCATCGGCGATCGGTGGCAGCGCGTCCAGCGCTGCGGGCAGGGTGTCGAGGGTGCGGCCACCATGATTGGACACGATGATGCCGTCGACACCGGCGGCCAGCGCCCGGGTCGCGTCGCGGGCGCTGGTGATGCCCTTCAGGATCAGCGGCAGGCGGGTGGCCGCGCGTAGGGCCTCGATGTCGCCCCAGCTCGGGGCATGCGCCATCAAGCCGTCGAATACTGCGCTCTGGCCTGCTGCCAGCCTGATCGGCGGCGCGGGTGGCATGCCGTGCAGGTTGACCGCTTCGATCCCGGAGGGGAGATGGAATCCGGCGCGCTGCTCGCGGTTGCGGATGCCCGCCACGGGCGCGTCGACCGTCACCACCAGGGCCTGGTAGCCAGCGGCTTCGGCGCGCCGCACCAATTCCATGGTAAAGCCGCGGTCGGGCTGGACGTAGAGCTGGAACCACAGCGGCGCCTGCGCGTAGCGCGCAATGTCTTCCAGGCGGACGCTGGCCAGGGTGCTGACCACCATGCCGGCCTCCATCGCTGCCGCGGCCTGGACGGTGGCGAGTTCGCCGTCCGGATGGGCGAGCTTCTGGTAGGCCACCGGCGCGAGCAGGATGGGATGTGCGAACGCCTGGCCGAACAGTTCGAGCCGGGTATGGGCGCCGCGCACGTCGGCCAGCACCCGTCCTTCGAGGCGCAGGCGGTCGAAGGCGGCGCGGTTGTCGCGCCAGCTGAGTTCGTCCGCGGCGCCGCTGGCAATATAGGCCCAAGCGTTGGCGTCGACACGGGCGCGGGCGTAGGCCTCGTAGTCGGCTACCGCGGCGATCTCGCGCGGAATCGCAGTCAGGCGTGGGGCCAGGGTGCTCATCTATGGCGTGTTCAGTTCGTGGTTGCCGGTGCCGCGGCGCCGGGCATCTGCCAGCCGCCGCCCAGTGCCCGGTACAGGCCGACCGCGTCGCCCAGTCGTGCCTGGCGCAACTGGGCGAGCTGGTCCTGGGTGGAGAACAGCGTGCGCTGGGCGTCGAGCACGCTGAGCAGGTCGTCGGCACCCTCGCGGTAGCGCAGTTCGGCCAGGCGCAGCGTGCGTTCGGCCTGCGCCAGGATCTGGCGCTGGGCGGCTTCCTGGTTGGCGTCGCGGGTGGTGTTGCCGAGCGCGTCTTCGACTTCCTTGAGCGCGGTGAGGATGGCCTTGCGGTAGCTCTCCACCAGTTCGCGCTGGCGCGAGCGCGAGATGTCGACCTGGGCGCGCAGGCGGCCGCCGTCGAAGATGCTCTGCACGATCGACGCCGACAGCGACAGGCTGGTCGACGGGTCGGCGAGCGACAGCAGGACGTCGCTGGCAACGCCCCCGGCGGCGGACAGGCTGAAGCGGGGCAACAGTTCGGCGCGGGCCGCGGCAATGTCGGCCGACGCGGCGCTGAGGCCGGCTTCGGCGCTGGCGAGATCGGGCCGGCGTAGCAGCAGTTCGGCCGGCAGGCCGGGGCTGACAGCGGGAATCGCCAGGGCATCGATGCGCTCGCGCTCGAACGGCAGATCCTGCGGATTGCGCCCGAGCAGGATCGCCAGTGCCGAGCGCGTCTGGCGGGCCTGCACTTCGAGCGGTTCGATTGCGGCGCGTTGCGACAGCACCGTGGTCAGCTGCCGGCTGACGTCGAGCGCCGAGGCCACGCCGTTGCGAAAGCGGATCTCGACCACGCGCAGCACGCGTTCGGCGATTGCCAGATTCTGGCGCGCGATGTCGAGCCGTTCCTGCACCGTGAGCAGCAGGAAATAGGTGGTGGCCACGCTGGCTGCCATCGACAGCCGGGCGGCGTCATGATCGAAGCGGGTCGCGGCAAGACTGGCGCTGGCGCTGTCGACAGTGGCCGCCACCCGTCCCCACAGGTCGAGTTCGTAGCTGGCGGTGAGGTTCAGCGCCGACGACTTGCGTTCGCTCACCGCGCTGCTGCCGCCCTCGCCGTTGTCGCTGCGACTCCAGCCGCTGTTGCCGCCGAGGCTGAGGCCGGGAAACAGCGAGGCGCTGGTGGTGCGCAATGCAAGTTCGGCCTGGATCACGCGTTCGGCCTGGATCCGCAGGTCCGGGCTCGCGCTCATGGCTTCGGTCACCAGCGCATCGAGGCGGGGCGAGTTGAACTGCTGCCACCATGGGTCGGACGAGATCGCCGGGCCGACGGTCGTCGCTGCCTGGGCTTCCGCCCAGCTTGCGGGCAGGGTCATGTCCGGGCGGGCGACCGGCTCGGTGATGGCGCAGGCGGCGAGGCCGAGCGCAAGCAGCGCGGGAAGCAGCGGTCGGAGGGAAAAATGGGTGCTCATGCGTTCATTCCGAGGCCAGCGCGACCACCGGGTCGAGGCGCGCGGCCTTGCGTGCCGGCAGGTAGCCAAAGATCAGCCCGGTGGCGAAGGCGCAGCCGAAGGCGAGCACGACCGGGGCGAGCGAGTATTTGATCGGGGTGTCGAAGGTGGCGATGATGGCCGCCGAGCCGAGCCCGACCGCGACCCCGATCGCGCCGCCGAGGGCGGACACCACCAGGGCTTCGATCAGGAACTGCTGCAGGATGTTCTTCATCCGCGCACCGGTCGCCATGCGGATGCCGATCTCGCGGGTGCGCTCGGTGACCGACACCAGCATGATGTTCATCACCCCGATGCCGCCGACCAGCAGCGAGATCGCCGCCACCGTGCCGAGCAGGACGGTGAGCGTGTTCTGGGTGGCCGACACGGTGTCGATGATCGAGGCCATGTTGCGGATCTGGAAGTCCTCGGTGCCGTGGCGGGCGGCCAGCAGGGTCCGCACCGCCTCCTGGGTGTCGTCGATGACGGTCACGTCCGCCACCGCCACGGTGACGTTGCGCAAGTGGCGCTGGCCGGTGATGCGCAGGCTGCCGGTGGTGAACGGAACGAAGATCACGTCGTCCCGGTCCTGGCCCCACGAGGTGGCGCCCTTGCCGGCCATGACTCCGATCACCTGGAACGGGATGTTGTTGACCAGCACGTATTGGCCGATCGGATCGGCACCGGCGAAGAGCGCCCGCGCCACCGTCTGCCCCAGCACGGCCACGGTGGCGTAGCGACTGACATCCTCGGCGCTGAAGAAGGTGCCGCTGGCCACGTCCCAGGTGCGGGCCACGATGTACGCGTCCGAGGTGGCATTGATCTCGGTGCGGTGGTCGCTGCCGCCGACGCGCGCGGTGATGGTGCTCGATTGCTCGGGAACGGCTGCACGGATGTTCGGCAGTTCGCGGATCGCGCTCACGTCGTCCGGTATCAGGGTCGCCACCGTGCCGCGTCCGCGCTGGTTGGGGGCGCCCGGTCGGATGGTGAGCAGGTCGGTGCCCATTGCGCTGATCTGGTCCACCACCTTCTGCTTCGCTCCATCGCCGATTGCCAGCATCGCGATCACCGAGGCGACCCCGATCACGATGCCCAGCAGCGTCAGCACCGAGCGGAACAGGTTGCTGCGCAAGGCGCGCAACGCGGTGCGGGTGGCCTCGATGACGTCCGACATCGAAGAGGTTCGATCCAGATGCGGGGCGAAGTCGGGTTCCGGGCCCTCGGGCCGATGCGGACCGGGGTCGGACACGATGCGGCCGTCGCGGATCTCGATCACGCGGTGCGCCAGTTCGGCCACTTCCCGGGCATGGGTGATGAGGACGATGGTGTGACCTTCAGCGGAGAGCTGGCGCAGCAGCTTCATGACATCCTCGCCGCTCTTGCTGTCGAGCGCGCCGGTCGGTTCGTCGGCGAGGATGATGCGGCCGCCGTTCATCAGCGCACGGGCGATCGACACCCGCTGCTGTTGGCCGCCGGACAGCTGGTTGGGCCGGTGATGGCCGCGTTCGGCGAGCCCGAGGGTGGCGAGCAGCGCTTCGGCGCGGGCATGGCGCTCGGCTGGCGGCATGCCGGAATAGACCGCGGGTACTTCGACGTTTTCGCGCGCAGTGGCGCTGCCGATCAGGTTGTAGCTCTGGAACACGAAGCCGAAGGCTTCGCGCCGCAGACGGGCGAGTTCGTCGCGGTCGAGGCCGGCCACGTCCTCGCCCATGAAGCGATAGGTGCCGGAACTCGGCCGGTCGAGGCAGCCGAGAATGTTCATCAGCGTGGACTTGCCCGAGCCGGATGCCCCCATGATGGCGACGAATTCCCCCGGGTAGATCTCGAGGTCGATGCCGTGCAGCACCCGGGTCTCGATCTCGCCATTGACGAAGCTGCGGGTGATGCCGCTGAGCTCGATCAGGGGCTCGACGATCGCCTTGCCGGCGACGGCAGCGGAGAATGCTTCGCGTTTCATAGGCGGGGGCGGGGGGGCGTGGGTCCGGACGCGCGCACGGCTCCGTTGCCGACCGCCAGCCCGGAAGCGACCATGTCGCCTTCTTCGAGGCCGGACAGCACCTGCGCCTGAACACGGTTGCTGACCCCGATCGTGATCGTGCGCTCTTGCAGCGTGTTGGCGGCGGTGAGCACTTTCACCGTGGCCTCGTGCGCGCGCTGCTCGCCAGGCTGGCCTCCGTCGGCGCGCGGGCGACGGCCCTCGCGCGGGCGGGCTCCGGCGGTGTCACCCGCGCCGGCTGCGGGCTGGGTGCGGGGGCGGCTGGCGACCGTCAGCGCGCCCATCGGGATCTGCAGCACGTCCCGGGCCTGGGCGATGATGAAGTACACCTGCGCAGTCATCTGCGTCATCAGGCGGGCGTCGGTATTCGGCACGTCGAACAGCGCGTTGTAGAGCACCACGTTGTTGGTCACGGTGGGGGTGGGCTCGACCTTGTCGAGCTTGCCATACCAGCGCTTGCCCTGGCCGCCCAGGGTGGTGAAGTAGGCCTCCATGCCGAGTTTCAGGCGGCTGACGTCGGCTTCCGAGACCTGGGTCTGCACCGTCATCACGGACAGGTCGGCCACGCGCAGGATGACCGGGGCGGACTGGTTGGTGTTCAGGGTCTGGCCCTGACGCGCGGTGATCGAAACCACGGTGCCGGCCATCGGCGACAGGATGCGGGCGTACTGCAGGTTGGCTTCGTCGGCACGCAACGAGGATTCGTTCTGCTCGATTTGGGCACGCAGCGCTTCGAGCGAGGCTTCGGCGGACTTGAGCGAGGCTTCGGCGATCTGCAAGGTTTCGGTGGTGGTGGCGTCCTCGGCCATCAGCGCGGTCTGGCGCCGCAGCTGGATCTGCGCCAGCAGCAGCTGGCTCTCGCGGTCCTTGAGCTGGGCACGCAGGTTGCGCAGTTGCGCGCGTGCGGCATCGACCCGGGACAGATAGACGGTGGGGTCGATCTCGGCGAGCAGGTCACCGGCCTTCACCACCGTTCCCACCTCGACATGGATCTTCTTCAACTGCCCCGACACCTGAGCGCCGACATCCACGTAGTCGCGCGGCTGCAAGGTGCCGGTGGCGGTGACCACATCCTCGATGTCGCCGCGCTGCACGGCGGCGAACTGGAGCCCGGCAGCCGGGTCGCCGTTGCCGAACAGCGTCGGCCAGACCAGCCAGCTGCCCGCGGCGAGCACGGCCACGCCGGCCACGATCAGAACGGAACGTTTCCAGCCGTGTTGCGGGCGGCGGGGCGCGGGAATGGGGGGCATCGGGTGGCTCGGTAAGCGTTGAACGGGAACAGGTTATGGAGCGCAAGCATAATCGAGCCGGTGCGCCACCTGTGTATCGTATTGCAGCGCGACATGCGCGCAGCGGAAGCAAACGCCGGGACGGGGAACGCTCAGCCGCGGCGGACAATTGCCAGGTGGTTGTCCCAGCGCACGCCGGGCGCTTCGGTCACGGGCGTGAGCCGGCCGTTGTCGGGGTCGAGGCGGGCGATGGTGCCGAGCTCGTTGCTGACCAGGACCTGGCGGTCCACCGTGGCAAGTCCGGCCGGGCGACGCAGGCCGGTTTCGCGCAGCAGTTCGCCCTGGCTGTTCCACTGCGCGATCGTATCGCCGTGAAGTGCGGTGACCAGCAGGCGGTTGCCGAGCGCAGCGATGCTCGCCCCGTACCCGCCGAGTCCGGGCGGGGCCTCGGCCAGACGCAATTTGCCGTCGCGCAGGATGGCGAGCAGGGGCGCATCGTCGATCTCGCGGCCGTCGGGCGACTCGGCCTGGATCGCGATCCCCAGCGTGCCGTCGGCGCAACGGGCGAGGTGGCGCAGCGACAAGCTGCGGTCGTCGAGGATGTGTTCCTGCAGCAGGCGGCCGGAGGGCATCCCGAGGAGGACGACCGCGGGCTCCATGTGTTCGAGGTTGAGCTTCAGACGACCGGTTTCGGGCAAGGTCAGGATGCCGCCGTTGGCGACCGCCAGGACCTTGCCGGGGTCGAGCCACAGGAGCTCATGGGGGCCGATGCCGTGGGTCGGGAGTTCGCCGAGCCGGGTCAGGCTCGCGCTGTCGTAGATCCCGATCAGGCCCTGCCCGGTGGTAATGTCATTCTCGGTCGCAAACAGGCTGCGGCCATCCGGCGACAGCACCGCGTGACCGAAGAAGTGGCGATCCGGGGCCGCCGCGGTGGCGGCGAGCACGCGTCCGCTGCGCCAGTCCACCCGCCACATCCAGTACCCGGGGCGGCGCGCGACGAGGATGAGCTGATGCCCCGCCGGCGATGGCAGCGGAAGCATGCCGTGGCCGCGACCGGGGGTGCGCAGGGCGGTGCCATCGACGGCGGTGAAGAAGGGCCCGTTGGCATCCGCGGCTGCGGCCAGAAGGATCTCGGTCCCGCGCTGTGCCGGCACGCGTGGCATGGCCGGCCGCGGCAGGGCGAGGCAGCCGAGCCCGGCGAGGAATTGGCGGCGCCGCATGGGGCTCAGTCGCCGTCGTTGTCGTTGAAGCCCAGCACCACGCCGAGGGGCGCGGCGACATCGCGCTCCATCGCGGCCTTGAGTGCGGCCACGGCCGCGCTGAAACGCTGGCGGGCAGCATCGGCGGCAGGGGCGTCCACTCGTGCGGGCAGGGCTTGCCATGCCTTGCGGGCGCGGTCGAGCGCGGCGTCGACCCGGTCCACCGCGTCGTGATGACCCTGACGTGCCATCCACGCCGCCAGGCTCGCGTCTGCCCGGGGGCTGGCGTCGATGGTGCCCGACCACGCCTGGGCAAAGCCTTCGAGCTGGGCGCCGATCGCGGCACGGGTCGCGCCCGAGCGCCAGTCCGGCCAGGCTTCGCGCCGGGCGTCGCGGACCTTGGGGAAGCGGCTCAGCGCACCGTCCAGGCCGGAGATCATCAGGCCGATGTTCTCCGCGAGCAGGTTGCGGCGCGGCAGATCGGTCTCGCCACCGAGCCGCTCGAGCTGTTGCTGCCAGCCGGTGTCGACGGCACGCACGTCGGCTGCGAGCAGGGCTGCAGTGGCGCTGGCGTAGGCACAGCGGACGGGCTGGCGCAGGCGTTCGAGAGGATCCGGCGCGGCGTCGCCGAACAGGAGGTATTCGAGGGTGCCGAGGCCGCGGACCGCCACGTTGTTCGGGCCGGGGCCGTCGCCGCGGGCGATGCGGGTCTCCACGTCGCGCACGCGGGCGGGGCGGAAGTCGATCATGCGGCCGGTGCGTGCGATCACGGTCGGCGCGGCACCGGCGCCGTCCACCCGGCGCCAGGCGAGAAAGACGGTCGCCCAACGGCCTTGCACTGCGTCCAGACCTGCCGCGTCCGGGGCGGCACAGAAGCGGGTGGTGGCCGCTTCGAGGTCCTCGGCCGCGCGGACCAGGCGCCGATGGCGATCGACGTAGCCGTGCTCGGTCCATGCCCGTGCGAACGCACGGTCGGGGACGATCGGAGCGGGCGCCTCCGCGGCAGCCGCGGCGGCTGCCATCAGCGGCGCGAACAGCAGGGCGAGCAGGACGTTCGGGGTCGCAGGCACGGCGGGCGGACTCACAGGGACTCGAGGAAGCGGATCAGCGCAGTGCGATCCGATCGGGGCAGGGTGCGGAAGAACTCGCGGCTGGCCTCCGCCTCTCCGCCGTGCCACAGGACCGCTTCGGCGAAGTTGCGCGCACGGCCGTCGTGCAGCAGGGTGCCGTGACCGTTGACGGTGGGAACCAGACCGAGCCCCCACAGCGGAGGTGTGCGCCACTGGCGGCCATCGGCATCGAAGTCGGGGCGACCGTCGGCCAGGCCTTCACCCATGTCGTGCACCAGCAGGTCGGTGTACGGCCAGATTGTCTGGCCGGCAAACTGAGGAACATCCGGATGGGGCCCCGTTGTGTGTCCCGGTACATGGCAGCTCGCGCACTGGCCGGCGTGGAACAGGGCCTCGCCGCGCAGGACCTGCGGTGCATCGGGTTGGCGCCGCGTGGGCACGGCAAGGGTCTGGGTGTAGAAGATGACCTGACCGAGACGGCGGTCGTCGATTTCGGGTGTGCCGCCGGCAATGGCCGCAAGACAGTCGGCTTGCGTCGGCGTGCAGTCCTGCTCGGGAAAAAGGCGCGAGGTGATGCCGATGTCGCCATGGAAGGCCCCCGCACTCTGGTGGGCCACGCTGGCGACATTGGCCTTCCATCCGAAGCGGCCGACGAGCATGCGCCCGGCGGCGGCATCCCAGACCCGGTTGGGCCGGCCGGCGATGCCCCTGCCCTCGGCCTTCTGGCGCTCGGCATGGGCGAGGATGTCCGCCTCGGGGATCGCTTCGAGCAAGCCGAGGCCGATGACCTGGGGCGCGATGCGGGGCGAGATCAGGGTTGCCGGATGGAGGTCACCATAGCCGAGTCCGGTCAGCGTATAGGTCGGCTTGCGCAGCGAGTAGGTTTCGCCGTCGGCATAACTGCCCGCGATCTCCTGGTAGCGGATGTCGACCCGGCCTTCGGGGGTGACACCGGGAGTGGCGTCGTTGTTGAACTGGCCGCCGTAGGTCGGTTCCGGGCGCGGGCCGCCGCGCGCATCCCGGCCGGGGATCGACAGCCGCATCAGCAGCGCCATCGGTTGCTCGACGTTGCGCCCATCCGCGATCTCCGGGGGCGCGCCGCGGCCGTCGAGCGCATGACAGGCTCCGCAGGAGCGGGCGATGAAGTGGGGGCCGAGGCCGTCGCGGGCGGTGGTGGACGCGGGCGCCGCCACCCAGGCCTTCTTGAAAAAGGAGTTGCCGATGACGAAGGTGGTCTTCTGCGCGTCACTGAGGCCGGGGGCCGGCAGCGAGAATGCGTTCCTGCCGTGGTCGTCGATCATGGCGACGTGGCCGCCGGGCAGGTGGCCGGACGCTGTCGGTTCGGCCGCGGTGGACACGGCCAGCAGGGCGATCAGGCTCAGCAGGCGGACGGGGGGACGCCGGGTGCAAGGCAGGGAGGGGAAGGTCATTCGGGATTCCTGGCGCGACCCGGCGCCGAGGGCTCCGGGTCTGGCTGGAGCGGTAGGACGGTGCCGGACGGCGATCAGACGCTGGTGTTGAGACGGGTGATGCCCAGTGCGCGGGCGGCCTCGACCAGACCGTCGGTCTGCTTCTTGAGGGCGTCGATCACCGCCTGGACGCGCTTGCGGCCCGGGCTATCGTCGTTGCCGACGATCTCGCGGTCGAAGGGCGCCTGGATCGACTCGGCCAGGCCCACGCTTGCGGCGATGTCGGTGCTCACGGTGCTTGCGACCCCCGGATTCTTTGCCGCGACCAGCTCTTTCAGGCTGGCGCCTTCGACCGTGCGGCCATCACGCGCCCGGTAGCGGCCTTCCCATACGTTAAGAATGCCACGGGCATTGGCGACGATGTCGCGATGGGTGTTGTCGGAGAAGCAGGAGTGTTCGTCTTCCTGGTCCTGGGTGTCCATCGCAACCTCCATCCGCTCGCCGGCGAGCTCGCCGCGCGACAGGGTGCCGAGGCCGGTGAGGATGCGCTGGATGCCTTGTTCACCGCTGGCGACGAAGCGCGCACGATAGTTCTTGCCCTTCGGGGCCCAGGCCCTGGCCACGCCTTCGAGTTCATTGACCAGCATGTCGGTGGTGGTAACGAGGTAGATCCGGCGCCGGTCCGCGTTCGGCGCCTGGCCGTCGACGTAGTCGGCGTATTCGCGCGCGCCCGGACCGGTGTCCGACCGGTCCTGGCCCCACAGCAGAAACTCGATCGCATGCCAGCCGGTGGCGACATTCTCCTCGCCGCCACGTTCGTTGAGCACGGCAAGACGCTTGGCCGTGATCTTGTCCTTGCGGTCGTTGATGATGCCGGCAGTGGGATTGCCGTCGACACGGTCGATATAGGCCTCGTCCAGTGGCCAGGCGTTGATCAGCCCCTCGGGGCCATTATCGCCGTCGATCGGCCCGCCATAGAAGCGGAAGGCCTCGGTCTGGCCATACCACTCGCGCGCTTCCAGCCAGGCCCTGCGTGCTTGCTCGAGGCCGTCGGCGGAGGGGGCCGCGACGAAGGCCCGAACGGCGTCTCTCAGCTCGCGGACGCTCGACACCGTGTCGGCATAGGCCGTCCCGACCAGTTCGGCATAGTTCTCGAGGACCGCCCGGTTGGTGGGGGCGGCGGCCTGGGTCGGGGTGGCAAGGAGCGCCATGCATGCGAGTGTCGCGACGCGGGCTGAGGCAATCAGGGTGTTAAGCATGGGGGCACTGGAGTATTGGGTGTGCAAATGCTAATGATTTGCGTTTGTATGTCAACGATTTCGAGGGGCAGTGCGAGCAGGCTGTCATCCGAAACCCGTATCCGTTCCCCCGGTTCGGGCCGCAGGTACGCGGCGATGGAGTTGACAACGGCATGTGCGTTTGTCCTTTTCATGATCCAGATCAAAAAATTGATTCCGCATCGGGCGCTCAATCCTGCTTCAAGCTTGGACGCCGTCTACGTCGGTCTAGTGGCAGCGGCGATCGAGTCGAATTTTACGTAAGGCAAGGAGAGCGACATGAACATGAAGGCGATCGGCATCACGATGGCATTGGCTGTGGCCGGCAGTTCCTGGGCGGCAACGGTGCGGGACGAACCCATCCAGCCCTTGCAGGCGGCCAGGGTCACCAACCCGGGCAAGGTCGAACTGGGCAAGAAGCTGTTCTTCGATCCGCGCCTGTCACGCTCCGGGTTCATCTCGTGCAACTCCTGTCACAACCTGTCGATGGGCGGTTCCGACAATCTCAAGACTTCGATCGGCCACCACTGGCAGGAAGGTCCGATCAACTCGCCGACGGTGCTGAACTCCAGTCTTGCGGTGGCACAGTTCTGGGACGGCCGCGCGGCGACCCTCAAGGAGCAGGCCGGCGGTCCGATCGCCAACCCGGGCGAAATGGCGTTCACCCACGATCTTGCGATCGACGTGTTGCAGTCGATCCCGGGCTATGTGGCGGAGTTCAAGTCGGTGTACGGTTCGAGCCGGGTCGACATCGACAAGGTGACATCGGCGATTGCCGCCTTCGAGGAGACGCTGGTTACCCCGAACGCTGCGTTCGACCAATGGCTCGAGGGTGACGACAAGGCGCTCAACACGCGCGAACTGGCCGGCTACAAGCTGTTCAAGGACAGCGGCTGTGTCGCCTGCCACAACGGACCGGCAGTGGGTGGGACCTCATTCCAGAAAATGGGCGTGGTCGAGCCGTACAAGACGGCGAGCGGTGCCGAAGGCCGTGCGGGCGTGACCGGCAAGGACGAGGACCGTTTCAACTTCAAGGTGCCGACCCTGCGCAATGTCGAGCTCACCTATCCGTACTTCCACGACGGTCAGGCGCAGACGCTGGAACAGGCGGTGGATGTTATGGGCAGGCTGCAACTCGGGCGCAAGTACTCGCAGGAAGAAATCGGCGACATCGTTGCCTTCCTGAAGACGCTGACCGGCGACCAGCCCTCGTTCACGATGCCGCTGCTGCCGCCCTCGTCGAACACGACCCCGCCGCCGACGCCGTTCGACAAGTAAGCAGGCCGACGCGCCGGCTGCTACCGCGCGTGATCCGGCAGCGGGCTGGAACCGAGGCGGTCGGGCCGCCGCGTGGCGTCCGGAGCTACTCGGTGGGGACGGTGATGAACCCCATCTTCTCGATTCCCGCTTCCCGCGCGGCAGACATCACCTCGGCCAGTTTCTGGTAACGGGTGTTGTGGTCGGCGCGCAGATGGAGTTCGGGCTGCGGGGTCCGTGCGGCGGCCTCGCGCAGGCGGGATCTCAACACGTCCTCCGCCAGGGCCTCGTTGTTCCAGTACATTCTCCCGTCCGCATCGAGTGCGAGTGCGACCGTTTCCGGCTTCTCGACGTTGGGCTGACTGGCCGCCTTGGGGAGGTCGATCTTGACCGAGTGGGTCAGCAGCGGGGCGGTGATCATGAACACGATCAACAGCACCAGCATCACGTCGATCAGCGGAACCATGTTGATCTCGCTGGTCGGCATGCGTTCGTTGCCCTGACTGAAGCCGCCGAAGGCCATCACGCAGTCTCCGGCGAAGCCAGGCGTACCGCGGCCTGCCCACCATTGCCGTGTGCTTCGAGCGGGGCAATGCGGGCGCCGGTCGAGAACCAGGCGTGGAGGTCATGGGCGAACGCGTCCAGCTCGGACAGCTCCACCCGGTTTGCGCGGGTGAAGGCGTTGTAGGCCAGTACTGCCGGAATGGCGACGAACAGGCCGAAGGCGGTCATGATCAGGGCTTCGCCCACCGGGCCGGCGACCTTGTCCAGTGTGGCCTGGCCGGAAACCGAGATGTTCACCAGCGCATGGTAGATACCCCACACGGTCCCGAACAGCCCGACGAAGGGCGCGGTGGAGCCGATCGAGGCCAGCATGGTGAGGCCCGATTCAAGCCTGGAAGTCGACATCGCGATCGACTTGCGCAGCGCGCGGGTCACGAACTCGTCGGCGTCGAGTGTGCCGCCCAGCGTTTCGCGATTGCCGTGCTGGCGCAGATGGTCGGTTGCCGCCGCGCCCTGGCGGGCGAGTTGCTCGAAGGGGGTGTCCGGCGCTCGTTCGCGCAGGCGCTGCAGGCCTGCGTTCAGGTTTGGCGCGGCCCAGAAGGCATCCACCGCATCCTCGCTGCGGCGTGCGCGCACCTGACGCAGCGTGCGAACCAGGATCAGGTACCAGCTGGTGATCGACATCAGCAGCAGGATGGCGGCGACCGCCCGGATGACGAAATCGGACTGCGTCCACAAGTGGGCAAGACCGAAGGCTTGGGTTTCCATGCTCAGTTTCCTTCGAGTTTGAATATGATCGGGACCAGCACGGAGGCTTCGATCGCGCGCTCGCCCTGGCGCGCGGGAACGAAGCGCCAGCGCCGGACGGCATTGCGCGCGGCATCATCGAGGCGTTCGGAGCCCGAACTGCGCGCGACCTCGATGCTGCCCGGCAGTCCGTCCGTCGTGACCAGCACACGTAGCATGACCTTGCCTTCCTCGCGCATCCTTCGCGACAGCGGCGGATAGGCCGGGGCGGGATTGTTGAGGTAGTCGGCGTCGAAACGGGCGGCGACGACCGCTGCTGGTGCCGGTGCCGCCGGGGCGGGGGGAGCCGCAGCGGGCGCCGGTGCGGGTGCAGCCGGCGGCGGCTCGGCGATGGCGGGGGCCGGCTCGGGCTCGCTGCTGGCGAGGGCGGTGGCGGACGGGGTAAGCACCGGCTCCGCCGGCTTGGCCGGGGCGGCCTTGGGCGGCGGGGGCTTGCGCACCGGCCGCGGTTTCGGCGGCGGAGGCTTCTGGACTTGCTCCGGCGGCTTCGGCGGCGTGGGCTTCTGCACTTGCTCCGGTGGCTTCGGCGCAGGCGGCGGCGGCGCTTCCGGCTGGGGCGGTGCCTCGAGCGGGATGAACGAGATCTCGATCGGACGGATCTCCGGCTCGATCGTGACCCGGGGACCGAAATGAATCATCGCCAGCAGTCCGGCTGCGTGCAGTGCCACGACCAGGACCGCCACGCCACGCCGCTCCCAGCCCCGCGCAGGCGTCTGGCCGGTAGCGTCGACGACGGTTTGCGCGTCAGCTCGAAGTGGGGCTGTCGGGGAAGGGCTGTCCATGAACGTGGAGCTTGGCAGCGGGAGTGCGTTGGATGCAGCGTGCATTGTGAGGGGGAAGTCGGAACCAGTGCCAGTCGGGTTGTCAGGATCTCGGTGCAACTTGCTGGTGCAGCCGCGCTACGCCGTGCTAACCCGTCGTCGGGCCGATGGCTGCATACATCAATAACGCTGCGATTGTGACATAGACGACAAAGCGCCCGGTCTGGCGCGCCGGACGCTGAGGGGTGTGGAGTGCAGAGTCGGAATACTGTGGAGGTGGAACGAAGCGCATGATCGATAGTCCTTGTCACATGACGCGCGGCCTGCCCCCGGCGCCGTTCACGATGCGGAGTGATCCATCTGGGATTGCAGGTAGTTCTGCAGACCCACCTTGTCGACCAGTTCGAGCTGTGTTTCGAGATAGTCGATGTGTTCTTCCGTGTCTTCGAGGATGTGTTCGAACAACTCGCGCGACACGTAGTCCTTACAGGACTCACAGTAGGCAACGGCTTCGATCAGCGCGGTGCGTCCGCCGAGCTCGAGCTTGAGGTCGCCCTGCAGGCATTCGGGCACGTTCTCGCCGATCAGCAGCTTGTCCAGATTCTGCAGGTTCGGCAGGCCTTCCAGGAACAGTACGCGTTCGATCAGCTTGTCCGCGTGCTTCATTTCCTCGATCGACTCTTCGTATTCGTGCTTGCCCAGCTTGCCCAGGCCCCAGTTCTTGTACATGCGCGCATGCAGGAAATACTGGTTGATCGCGGTCAGCTCGATCGTCAGCTGCTTGTTCAAAAGCTGGATGACTTTCTTGTCGCCTTTCATATGGCCTCCACAGCGATTGGGAACGAGGTGCGCGGACCCCTGGGGGGCGTCGCGGTGCAGTCCGTTGCCGACTCGCCGAGCGCGGCGCGCAGACAATCGCGCGCGCACACCGCGCAGCGGCCGCATTCGGCCGTGACTCCGAGTTCCTCGCGCAGGTGGCGCAGGGTGGAGAGGCCGTTGCGGACTGCTTCGTCGATGTGGCGCTCGGTCACTGCGTTGCAGACACAGACATACATAGTTTAGCCTCGTCGCTCAATTTTTCCGCTTCATGGCGGTCTATTTGGTCAGGATCAGCTTGCCGGCGCGGGTGGCGCGCAGGATGTAGTTCACGCCGTCGTGGTCGATGGTGACGCTGGGTTTGCCCCCGAGCAACTGGCTGCTCACAATCACGTGTCCGCGCTCTGCGTCACATGCAAGAACCGAGCCTTGCTCCTCCGTCCGCATGGCGGCAGGAGGAGGGCTGGTGCTTTCGGAGATCGGCTCGCTCATCGGGATACTTGCACGAATAAGAATGATTTGCATTAAACCAGAGGGTCAAAGCTGCGTCAATGGTTTTTCCGCGTGTGTGCAGCGCCGGGTCAGGGCAGCCGGATGAGGGACTGGACGCGGTTGTCGAGGAGGTTCGCGGGCAGGTAGCCGATCGTTCCCGGCGTGGTGGCGATCCAGTTGATGGCCTGTTCCGCGCTTACGGCTTCGCGCGGCGGCTTTGCCCTGCCGGTGAATACCTGCCGCGACCAGTAGGCGCGAGTCTGGATCGGATTCTTGCCGGTGAGCAGAAAATACATCCGGTCGCGCGTATGGCCTGCGGGCAGGTCGATCAAGGCCACCGGCGTGCCATCGGCCAGTGTCGTCTTGCGCCCGAGGTAGAGTTGTTCGGCCTCGTCACGGGTAAGCGCGGCGATCGGGCCGCCCCGCGCACCGACAAGGTGGACCTCCGCGATGTCGTCGGCGTGCGCGACGAATCCTGGCCCTGCAAACAGGAAGGGCCAGACGAGGAGAAGGAACTGACGCCGTCGTTTAGAAGGTGACATCGAGCGAAACACCCAGCATGTTCACTGAACGGTTGCGCAGGTCGGTGGTGGCCGGATCGCCCCGCGGGAAGAAACTGCCCCAGCTGTGACTCGTGGTCTGAATGTGACTGAGTTCGACCTTCAGCGCGGCGTCGCGGCGAAAGTCCCAGCGCGTGCCGAGGGTGATGCTGCGCTGGGCCGAATTGCGCGACACGAGGAAGCCATCGAGGAAGGCATCGAGTGGCGGTGGAAGCGTCGCCTTGGCGACCGGGCGGTCCTCGGTGTGACGAGCGAGGGTCAGATAGGGCATCAGGTTGTCGAAATGGCGGCCGACGGTAAAGTGCCAGCCATGTGCGCTGTTGACGTAACGCCGGACCTCGCGCCGCGCATACTCGCCGATCACGAGCCAGTCGCCGTCGTCCCACTGGAAGCCCACCGCGCTGAAGGCCGCGTAGCTGTCATCGCCGGACAGTTCCCGGTTGACTTCGGGCGGCATCACGCTCGTCATCAGCGTGAAGTTGGGATCGCCCCAGCGCAGGTCCAGGTCCGATTCGCCGTGTCCGGCGAAGAGGGTCAGGTGCTCGGTGGTCACGGTCAGGTTGACCCCGATCAGCCGGTCGAGCCGTCCCCGCCCATCGCGGTGGATGGGGATGCGGCTACGGCCGAAGTAAGGGTGGACCTCGAGGTCTGCGGAGCCGATCCGGGTGCGGAACAGGAAGTCGATACCGTCGAGATCGGAGAACGGATTCAGGCCATAGACCTCGACTGGCGGACGGATCCATGGGTTGGCGTAGTTGATGTCGAGCGAATCCGACAGCATGAAGAACGGAATACGCAGGCGCCCGGCCCGGACGGTCAGCTCCGGCGCGAGACTATGGCTGAGAAAGGCGAGGCTCGCGCGCGGGTTGTAGTCGCCCAAGGGGCTTTCCCTGCTCAATACTTGGGCGACCAGCGCAGTCCGGGGTGAAAACACCAGATTGCCCTGGATGCCCACGACCGTGTCCGGGCCGAAGTCGGGGGTTTCCGCACCGGGATGGTCGAGTCCGACGCGGATGAAGCGGATGTCCGACTGGCTGACCGCGACCATTCCCACTGTGCCGAACCCGGAGATTTGCAGGCTCGGCTGCTCCGCCCGGAGCGTCGATGCACCCATCAGCAGGAATGCGGCACCGAGTGCCAGCATGCGTCTGGTCATGAAGATTTTTCCTTGGGGCTGGGAGTGAGGAGTAGCGCGGCGGCTTCGGCCGACACCGGTCGCGAGAACAGGTAGCCCTGTCCGAAGTCGCATCCCATGGTGGCAAGTGTCGCTGCCTGCTCCTCGGTTTCAATACACTCGGCGACCACCGACATGCCAAGGTCGTGGGCCAGTTCGATGCTGCGGCGGACGATGGCGCGCAGGCGCAGGTCGTGGGTGATGGCCCCGACGAAGCTGCCGTCCAGTTTGAGGACATCGCACGGGATCGTGTGCAGGTAACTGAGCGCCGAGTATCCGGTGCCGAAGTCGTCGATCAGGACCTTGATCCCGGCATTGCGCAGCCGCTGCAGGGTGGCGATTGCGGGGCCGTCGGGGCGCGCGAGCACGCTCTCGGTGACCTCGAAACGAAGCTGGCCCGGTTCCAGGCCATGGGCGTGAACGGTGGCAATCAGTTCATCGGCGAGGCCGGGACGGGAAAGCTGTCGAGCCGAGAGATTGACGCTGACCGGCGGGGTCGGAGCACCGTTCCCGCGCTGCTGCCAGCGGCGGATGTCCTCGCAGGTTCGGCGCAGCACGACGAGGCCGAGTTCGTGGATCAGGTCGAGCGTTTCCGCCAGCGGAATGAACTGGGACGGCGGCAGCATGCCGTGCACCGGATGCTGCCAGCGTACCAACGCCTCGAAGCTGACAATCGCGCGGCCGACGAGGCCCACGATCGGCTGATAGTGCACGCTCAGGGCGCCGGTGGTGAGGGCGCTGCGCAGGTCGATCTCAAGCTGCAGCGTGTTGAGCGCGAGGGTGTGCATCGACGCGTGAAAGACTTCGACCGATCCGCTTTCCGACTGGCGCGCCATCTGCAGCGCGTTGTCGGCATCGCGCAGCAGGGCTTCGGCGTCGTTGCGTTCGTTGTCGCTCATTGCCAGGCCGATGCGGCACTTCGGATGAAGGGTTCGGCCCGCGCCCACGCTGTCGAAAGCGGGCAATTCCAGCAGCGTCTCGGCCGTGCGCAAGGCCTCGGTCGTGTCCGCGATGCCGTTGAGCAGCACCGCAAACTGGTCGCCGCCGACGCGCGCCGCGAGATCGCCGGCGCGGAGCGAGGCGACGATGTGGTTGGCCACGCTGCGCAGCAGATGGTCGCCAGCGGCGTGCCCATAGCTGTCATTGACCAGATGGAAACGTTCGAGGTTGACGGCGAGCACCGCAAAGCGATAGGCGTCGTCCCGCCGTTGTTGGCCAAGCGCCAGACGCACGTGCTCGATGAACAGCGCCCGGTTGGGGAGTCCGGTGAGGCCGTCGTGGAGGGCGTCGTGCAGCAACTGCTGTTCGGCGCGTTTGCGCAGATGGACGTCGCTGATCGAGCCTGCCATCCGCGTGGCCCGTCCCCTGGCGTCGCGTTGCGCCACGCCGCGGGTCATGATCCAGCGGTAGCTGTCGTCGGGCTGACGGATGCGGTGTTCGAGCATGAACTGCGGCTTGTCGCCCTTGAGGTGCTCCACCATGCGTGCCCGATAGCCGGGCGCATCGTCCGGGTGCAGCCGCTCGGTGAACGGCGTGGCGTCGGTGTCGGTGGTGCCGGGTGGCAGCCCGACCAGTTCGCAGAAGCGGGGGGAGAAGTAGGTCCGGTTGTTGGTGATGTCCCAGTCCCACAGGCCATCGTTGGCACCCCGAATCGCAAGGGCGTAGCGCTCCTCGCTCGCCTCCAGGCGATCGGCGGTCTGCTGCAGTTCGGAGACCCGCTGCTGCAGGGTCGAAGCCATGATGTTGAAATGGTGGGCGAGACGCGCGAGCTCATCCTCGCCCTCGTCGGGCAGCCGGTGGCTGAGGAACCCTTCGGTAATCGCCTTGCTGCCCGCGAGCAGGCTGGCGAGCTTGTTGCTGAGGAGGTAGCCGATACCGGAGAGGAGCACGAAGGTGATGACGATCTCGATGAGCGCAATCAGCACGCCCTGTTCGATGATCGCACGCCGTGCGGCCGCCAGTACCGAGACCGACACCCCGAACTGGAGGAAACCGACTTCGTTGCGCGGGAGCAGCAGCGGTCGTCGGACATGGATGACCGCGTGGTCGAGGAGGGGCCCGAGTCCCTTGCCGAGTTCCGCCGTTGCGGGCGGAAGCGTTTTCATGGCGGGCTGGCCGGCACTCAGCAGCAGTACGCCGTCGGCGCTGCCGATGCGGACATAAACCAGTCCTTCGCTGGAGTCGGTCAGCAGTTCTCCCAGGGTGTCCTGCAAGGTGCCGTAGTTCTGCAGTTCGCCGTATGCGGTGGCCATCGCATGCAGCATGCTTGCATTCTGGTTGATCAGGGTGCTAAGGCTGGCGGTGGAGGCGTCGTTCATCAGGCGCACGCTGTTGGCCAGCAGCAGACTCAACAGTACGACCTGGACCGCCGTGCTGGCGAGCAGCAGGCGTGCCCGTATCGAACTGTTCCGGAAAGGCATGCGCATGAAGTGTGCTCGGGTCGTGGGGTCAGCGTCGGGCCAGCCGCCTGACCGCTGCCGAAGTATCCACCCGACCCTCGCGGGCGAACGCTTCAAGATTGGCCTCGATGCGGTGGGGGTCGTAGAGGTAATTGACCATCAGTCCCCAGGACTGCTTGAAACCCTTCGTCGATTTGTCGGCAAGCCAGTTCAGTCGCTCGATGCGGGCACCATTGCCGAGGTGAAAGCGCGCGACCGGATCGACCGGCTGGTCATCGCGTCGGGCCTCGGTCAGGTAACGTGCGGCAAGCCGCTGCAACGGATCATGCAGCGCCTGGCAGATCGCGTCGTCATCCACCCAGTCCGCCCCGCCTTCGAGCAGGGCGAGCAGCAGCGGTGACTCGGGGCCGTCGATGCCGGCGGCGGCGAATCGCTTCCAGTCCGCGGCAGTGATGGCCTCGGCAAGCGCTTCGGGATTGCGACCGACCCACCGTACCAGTCCGGGAATCGGCGACAGGGTGGCAAAGGTCTGCACCCTGGGGAAGTCGCGCTGGAGGTCGTCCACCACCCGTTTGAGCAGGAAGTTGCCGAACGACACCCCGCGCAGCCCGGTCTGGGTGGCGCTGATCGAATAGAAGATCGCGGTGTTGGCCTTGCTCGCGTCGGCGAGCGGCGCGTTGACGTCGAGCAGCAACTGGACGTCGCCGGCCAGTTCCTCGGTGAGCGCCACCTGGACGAAGATCAGCGGTTCGAGCGGCATGCGCGGGTGGAAGAAGCCATAACAGCGGCGGTCCGAGTCGAGCCGGTTCTTCAGATCCTGCCACGACTGGATCTCATGCACGGCTTCGTACTCGACCAGCCGCTCGAGCAGGGCTGCGGGGGAATTCCACGTGATCCTCGCCAGTTCGAGAAAGCCGACGTCGAACCAGGCGCCGAGGCGGGCCTCGAGTTCGCGGTCGAGTGGCTTCAGGAGCGGGTCGTCGGCCAGAAAACGAAGCAGATCGGCCCGCAGGTCAACAAGAAACTTGACCCCCTGCGGGATGGCGTTGAACTGGGTCAGGATGCGGATGCGGCGCGAACGCATTGCGGCCCGCAGGCGGGCTTCGGCATCCCATTGACGGTCGGTCCCGACCGCTGTCTGATAGGCCTTGTGTGCCGCCGCGATCGCTTCGGGGTCGGGGCCGAAATCGAGCGCGATCATCCGCAGCATGGCCCGGCGACCGCTGTCGTCCAGCTTCAGATAGGTATCGGCAAGGCGCGCGGCACGTTGCCGGGTGGATATTTCGCCACCCAGTCCAGCTGCACATTCGTCCAGTTGTCGGCGGATGCGTTCGAGAACCTTCTCCGAGGGCTCATGCGCCTTGCCGGTCGCCTGGGCCACGATCTCGCGCATTCTCGACAGACTTCTCGACACCAGGCCGGTCGCTGACATCACGCTCACTCACTCACTCACTTCTTCCAGATTGGATTCCTGTTTGCCCCGATCATATCGCGTTCGGGTGATGCGTGAGCCCCTCTTGGCTTACAAAGCCCTGTCTCGGGTCGCCCGGATGCGAAACAGCAGGCCGGCACCGAACACGATCATCGGTATGCATAACCACTGCGCGGTGGAGATGCCCAGGGTCAGGGTGCCGAAAATGCCCGGGTCCGGCGTGCGGAAAAATTCGGCAATGAAACGCAACGTGCCGTAGCCGATCAGAAATACTGCCGAGACCGCACGCAAGGGGCGAGGGCTGGCGGCGTAGAACCACAGGATCAGGAACAGCAGCGCGCCTTCGCCGGCGGCCTGGTAAAGCTGCGAGGGGTGACGGGGGAGCGCGTCCACCCACGGGAAGACCATTGCCCATGGCAGCTCGCCGTCGACCGGACGGCCCCACAGCTCGCCGTTGATGAAGTTGCCGATGCGTCCGGCCGCGAGCCCGGTGGGTACCAGCGGCGCGATGAAATCGGTGACCTGCCAGAAGCCCTTGCCATGCTTGCGCCCGTATAACCACATCGCTGCCAGCACGCCGAGGAAGCCGCCGTGAAAACTCATGCCTCCCTTCCAGATGGCAAGGATCTCGCCGGGGTGAGCGAGGTAATAGCCGGGCTGGAAGAACAGCACTTCGCCCAGGCGGCCACCGATGATCACCCCGAGTACGCCATAGAACAGCAGGTCATCGATCGCCTGGCCGTTCCAGCCCAGTTCGGGACGGCGTCGGGCGTGGGCACGGCCGAGTACGACGAACAGCACGAAGGCGACGAGATACATCAGCCCGTACCAGCGTACGCTGAGCGGACCGAGTGACAGCGCGACCGGGTCGAATTGAGGGTGGATCAGCATCGTGGTCGCGCCTACTCGAACTGGCGGCGGAAGTCGGCGAACTCGGCCTTCAGGGCGTCGAGCTCTTCGCGCAGGCGCCGCACTTCTTCCTCGAGTTCCGCACTGCGTCCGCGACCGTAGCCTGGCGTCGGTATCCCGGCCGCCTGGGCTTCGATCGCTGCCTGCAGCGGTTCGTCGCCACCGAGCAGGTGCATGTAGCGGGTCTCCTTGGTGCCCGGCGCGCGCGGCAGGCTGGCGACCATCGGCGGATATTTCTCCGCCAGGTGCTCCAGCGTGGACTCGATGGTGGCGATGTCGTCGAACCGGTGCAGGCGCTCGCAGCGGTTGCGGATCTCGCCCGCGGTCTGTGCGCCGCGCAGCAGCAGAGTGGCGAGCACAGCCTGCTCAGGAGGCGGCAGCGAGTGGCGGAGCCGGATCTGGTGCTCGTACTTTGCCACCCGGGCGCTGGCCTGGTCGCGGCGGGAGACCAGCCGGCGTGCCATCAGGCTGTCGATCGCGTCCTGCACGGCGGCCTCGTCCAGCGACATCACCGGCTCACGTGCGGTGAGCTGATTGCATCCATTGAGCAGGGTGTTGAGCGACATCGGGTAGGCGTCGGGGGTGACGAAGGCTTTTTCGATCAGGACTCCCAGAACGCGAACCTCGATCGGGTCGAGATCGAAGGCGGCATCGGCTGCTGTCGGCGTGTTGTCCATGCGTGCTCCGGATAGGGCTGGAGGCGCGATGATAAAGGACCCGGCGCCGCAGTGCGCGCTCGCCGTGTCCGATGGAACGCGCCGGGCGGGCCCGATCGGTCGCTGCGCGGTCACCGGGTACGGATGTCGGGGCGTGAATCCTGCGGCGCCGGCGAGCCGCCCTGCGTCATCGATCCGTCATTCTGCTGTCATCGGTCTGTCGCGCGCGGGGCGCAGCATGTGGGTCCATGGACGTGCCACTTTCCCTCCAGCATCTTGCCCGGGCTGCCCGCCAGTTGCGCATCGCGGTCGTCACCGAAACCTATCCGCCCGAAGTCAATGGGGTGGCGATGACGACCGGGCGGGTGGTCGAGGGCCTGCTCGGCCTCGGTCATTGCGTACAGCTCATCCGTCCGCGTCAGGGGGCAGATGACCGAGCGGCAAGTTCCGACGGGTTCGAGGAGGTGTTGTCGCGCGGCTTGCCGATCCCGAAGTACAACCACCTGAAGATGGGGTTGCCGGCGCGCAGCGCACTGCAGCGGATGTGGTCGCTGCGCCGGCCGGACGTGGTGCAGGTGGTCACCGAGGGACCGCTCGGCTGGTCGGCCGTGGCGGCGGCGCGCAGACTCAGACTGCCGGTGATCACCGAGTTTCACACCAACTTCCATAGCTACAGCGGCTACTACGGCATGGGCTGGCTCAAGCAGCCGGTGGAGGCCTACCTGCGACGCTTCCACAACAAGGGCGAGCTGTGCCTGGCGCCGACCGCCGAACTGGCCGCCCAGTTGATGAATCGTGGTATCCGTCGGGTCGAGGTCGTCGCGCGCGGCGTCGATACCCGCTTGTTCGCGCCAACGCGACGCTCTGCCGGATTGCGCGCAGCGTGGGGTGCGGGTGAGGGCACGCTGGTCGTTGCCGTGATCGGCCGGGTGGCACCGGAGAAAAACCTGGGCCTCGCGGTCCGGGCCTTCGAGGCCTTGCGGCGTCGGGTGCCGGATGCGCGCCTGCTGTGTGTCGGCGATGGGCCGGCGCGCGCTGCCTTGCAGGCGGCTCATCCCGACTACCTTTTTGCCGGCATGCGGCGGGGAGAGGACCTCGCCGCGCATTATGCGTCTGCCGACCTGTTCCTGTTTCCGAGTACGACCGAGACTTTCGGCAACGTGACCACCGAAGCTCTGGCCAGCGGTTTGCCGGTGATCGGCTTCGACTACGCGGCCGCGGCCGAGCGGGTGAGGGTGGGGTACAACGGTTGGCTGGCGGCGCTGGGCGACGACGTCGGCTTCATCGATGCCGCGGTGCGCGTCGGCAGCGATGCCGGGCTGCGGCAAACGCTTGCGCTCAACGCGCGCGACAGCGTGGTGGATGCGGACTGGGGCGTGATCGCCCGCGAGCTTGCCGCTGTGGTCGAGAACGTGGTTCAGGCGCACGAGAGCCGTCTCGCCCCGACGGCGTCGGTTGCGCGCGCAGCCGGCTGAACGGACGGCGCGCGCCGGGCCGTCGCCGGCCAGGGCCGGCGGGCTTCATTCCCGCCCGCCCGGCTGGCGGAGCATCGCCCGGTTGCCGCCGGCGCAGCCTATAATTCCGCGCTCTATCCGATTGCAGGGTTTCCCATGTCCATTCTCGTCTGCGGTTCGATGGCCTACGACACCATCATGGTGTTTCACGACCGGTTCAAGAACCATATCCTGCCCGAGCAGATCCATATCCTGAATGTTTCCTTCCTGGTGCCGGACCTGCGCCGCGAGTTCGGTGGCTGCGCCGGCAATATCGCCTACAACCTGCGCCTGCTCGGCGCCGACCCGCTGATCATGGCCACCGTGGGCGACGATGCGGTCGCCTACCGCCAGCGCCTGGACGAGCTCGGCCTGCGCCAGGATCACGTCCGGCACGTGCCGGGCACCTACACCGCCCAGGCCTTCATCACCACCGATGTCGATGACAACCAGATCACCGCTTTTCATCCCGGGGCGATGATGCACTCCCACCTCAATCGGGTGCAGGATGCGGTCGGGGTGAAACTCGGGATCGTTGCGCCGGACGGGCGCGATGGGATGTTGCGTCATGCGCAGGGCTTTGCCGACGCGGGCGTGCCCTTCGTTTTCGATCCCGGCCAGGCGCTTCCCATCCTGTCCGGCGAGGAGCTTCTGCATTGCCTGAAACTGGCACGCTACTGCACGGTCAATGATTACGAGGCGCGGCTGATGTGTGACAAGACCGGGCGCTCGATCGGGCAGCTTGCCGCCGAGGTCGATGCGCTGGTGGTCACGCTGGGCGCGGAGGGTTCGCAGATCCATACCACCGGCGACTGCATCCATGTCCCCGTGGTCGGCGTGGATGACGTCGTCGATCCCACCGGTTGTGGCGATGCCTACCGCGCCGGCCTGCTCTATGGCCTGGTCAATGACTGGGACTGGCAGCGTAGCGGCCGCCTGGCTGCCGTCATGGGGGCGATCAAGATCGGCCACCGCGGCGGGCAGAACCATCGCCCGGGGCGGGACGACATTGCTGCGATCTATCGTGCGGCGTTTGGAGAGACCTTGTGGAATTGAAGCGTCGAATCGACGGTCGCGCGCTGTGCGGAGCACTTGCGGCGGCCGTGGCAGGCGGGCTGGCCGGTTCGGCGATCGAAGAAGGCGTCACCCGCACCCAGGGCGTCGAGGTGACCGTACAGCTCGAGAACGGACAGTATCTTGCGGTGGTGCAGGCCGACGAGGGTGAGCAGTTCATGCCTGGTGAGCGGGTGCGGGTGCTGCGCGATGGCGGGACCACCCGGGTGACGCGCTGACTCAGCCCAACACCACCAGCGCCCATACCAGGGCGAGATTGATCAGCGAGATCAGCACCGCGGCGCTGCCGATGTCCTTCGCCCGTTTGGCGAGCAGGTGGCGCTCGAGCGACACCCGGTCGACGGTGGCCTCGATGGCCGAGTTGAGCAGTTCCACCACCAGGACCAGCAAGGTGCTGGCGATCAGCAGGGCCTTGCCGGCACCGTCGGTCGGCACGAAGAACGCCGCGGGAATCAGGATCGCCGCCAGCAGGCACTCCTGGCGAAACGCGTCTTCGTGGCGAAATGCCGCACGCAGGCCCTCCAGCGAGTAGCGCAGGGCGTTCCATATTCTGGCCAGACCGGTCCTGCCCTTGAACGGGCTCTCGGTGTGCGGCGTGTTGTCAGGGGCGTTCATGATCTCGCTTCGGAAGACAGGGAATGGCCCGCGCAGTATTGCATGGCGGCGTGACTTCGCCGTGACGCCATGGCGCGCCGGGCACAGGGTCAGGGATAAAACACATAGACCCGGTAACCGGTCGGTGCCAGGTCGGTGACCTCGAACACCTGGCGGACGACGGCGTCGCCGCGCGCAGCGAACCCGGCATCGAGACGGCCGGCAGCTACCCATTCTGCCGGAGCAAGCACCCGACGTGCGATCGGGGTATCCGCGCCGTCGGTCAGGGTGAGTTCGAGATGGGGCCAGGCCTGCAGGAAATCGGCACGATTGCGGACGGTGGCGTGGAGGATGAAGCGATTGCTGCGACCGGGTTCGGACTGCAGGTCGGAGGTCTCGATCGCAATCAGGGCGGCTTCACGGGGCAGGGGCAGGTCGCAACCGAGACGCGCGCAGGCGGACACCAGGAGCGGGCGCAGACCGGGCAGGGTGCGGGCGATATCCTGACGGAACAGATAGGTCGCCTGCATTGCCAGAGTGCCCGCCAGCACGCCGAGCGCGAGTCCCTGCAGGGTGCGTTTCAATGCGCTCGCCTGCGGGAGCTTGCCATAGGTGGCATCGAGGTATTCGGTATCCACTTCAGGCGCTGTGATCGGGGCCAGGTCCATTTCGAAGTCGGTGTCGACCTCGTTGTCCGCGCCGTGCAGGCCCGGTGCGGGCCGCGCCGCCTCGCGATCGGGTGCCGCCAGGTAAGGCTCAGTTCCGCCCGACTGCGATTCAGGGCCTGCATCCGGCGTGCCCCTGCGCTCTGCCCGGATCACTTCGGGAAACACAGCGCCCCCGCGGCGCTCGGGATCATCGTCAAGCCATGACGGGGCTTCGGGGGCGGTGCGGTCCGGCGTTCCGGGCATCACTGCGCCGGTTGCCGGGGTGTCGTCTGCAAGCGGCTCGAGCAGCGGAAAGGCGGCCAGGCCTGAGCCGGATCGCGGGCGCTCGGGCGCCGCCTCCGCTTCGGGCTGCAGGGCGTTGATATCGGGCTCGAAGAAGGTGGTGAAATCGATCTCGTCGAGTGACGGCTCGCGGCGCTCGGCGTGCGAGGTCGGGCTTGCTGCGGTGCGGCCTGCGAGCTGCTGGCCGGACCGGTCCATGATGTCATCGGGAATGTCGAAATCGAGTTCGCTCAGCAGTCCTGGCTGTTCGCTCGGTGGCGCGACCGGTGGCGCCACCGGGGGCGGGGCCGGCGGGGCGGCGTCGATTGCGGGGGGGGCGATGCGCGGATCGTGCGCGTCGGTCGGCGTCCATGCCTGAGCCGACAATGCTGCTGCGGGCACGGGGTCGGTCGTCGCCGGTGCCACGCTCGCCGGAACGGGAGGAGGCGTGGCGGTGGAGGGCGAGGCCGGGGTGAGGGCGGGGACGGCTGGGGACTCGTCCGCAATGAGGTGATCGAGGGCGTTGAACGGGTTGAAGCAGTGCCCACAGCGCACCTCGCCGTGACGGGCGCGCAGTTGCTCCGCACGCAGCCGGAACACGGTCTGGCACGCGGGGCAGCGAGTCAGCATCATGATCGGCAGCCTAGCGCCGGCCTTCCAGCCTGACCCAGCCGTCCAGCGTGGCACCGACCCGGAGTGCAATCCATGGTGCCCAGGCTTCGATCACCTGTGCGGACTGTTGTTCGAGTACGCCCGACAGCGCGATCCGGCCGCCATCGGCGACGCGCGCGGCAATGGCAGGGGCCAGCACGCACAGCGGATTGGTCAGGATGTTGGCGACGACGATGTCGAAGGTTTCGGCAAGCGGCACCCCCGAATGCTGCAGCCGCATGCGGACGGCGTTGCGCTGGGCGTTGTCGCGCGCCGCGTCCACCGCCTTGTCGTCGATGTCGACGCCGAGCACGTCGCCGGCGCCGAGGCGGGCGGCCGCGATGCCGAGAATTCCCGAGCCGCAACCGTAGTCGAGCACCGACTGTCCCGCCTTGACGGTCGCGCACAGCCACTCGAGGCACAAGCGGGTGGTGGGATGCGAGCCGGTGCCGAACGCCATGCCGGGATCGAGTTCGATGTTGATCGCACCGGCATCCGGCGCCTCATGCCACGACGGCACGATCCACAGCCGGTCGGTGACGCGGATCGGGTCGAACTGGCTCTGGGTGAGCTGCACCCAGTTCTGCTCGGCCACCTCCGCGGTGGAGTACGGCGGAACCGCGTCGAAGCCGGCGGCGGCGGCGGCCTCGGCCAGCGCCGCCTGGAATGCGGCATCGCGATCGAACAAGGCAATGACCCGGCTGTGATCCCACAGGCTGGTCGGCAGATGACCCGGTTCGCCGAACTGCGGGGTCTCGGCCTCGGTGCCGGCATCCGCATCCTCGATCGAAACCGACAGCGCGCCGGCCGCCATCAGGGCGTCGGACAGCGCTTCCGCCTTGTCTGCGTCTGCCTGCAGGGTGACCGAAATCCACATTGGAGGCTTCTCAGACGATCTTGAGTTCGCCGCGTTCCGCGAGCTTGTGTTCGAGGTAGTGGATGCTGGTGCCGCCCTCGATGAAGCGGGCGTCGAGCATCAGTTCCTGGTGCAGCGCGATGTTGGTCTTGATTCCGCCCACCGCCATTTCCGACAGCGCGATGCGCATCCGGCGGATGGCCTGTTCGCGGGTGTCGCCGAAGGCGATCAGCTTGCCGATCATCGAGTCGTAGTGCGACGGCACCGTGTAACCATTGTAGACGTGCGAATCGACCCGGATGCCGGGACCGCCCGGCGTGTGCCAGTTGGTGATCTTGCCCGGCGACGGGGTGAACTTGAACGGATCCTCGGCATTGATCCGGCACTCGATCGAGTGGCCGCGGAACTCGATGTCACGCTGGCGGAACCAGAGCTTTTCGCCGGCTGCGACCCGGATCTGCGCCTGCACGATGTCCACGCCGGTGATCATCTCGGTGACCGGATGTTCGACCTGGACGCGGGTGTTCATCTCGATGAAAAAGAACTCGCCGTTCTCGTACAGGAACTCGAAGGTGCCCGCGCCGCGGTAGCCGATCTTGCGGCAGGCTTCGGCGCAGCGTTCGCCGATCTTGGCGATCAGCTTGCGATCGATTCCCGGTGCCGGTGCCTCTTCGATGACCTTCTGGTGACGACGCTGCATCGAGCAGTCGCGCTCGCCGAGATAGACCGCGTTGCCATGCTGGTCGGCCATGATCTGGATTTCCACATGGCGCGGGTTCTCGAGGAACTTCTCCATGTAGACCACCGGATTGCTGAAGGCCGCCTGGGCCTCGGCGCGGGTCGTGGTAACGGCGTTGAGCAGCGCCGCTTCGGTATGGACCACGCGCATGCCGCGACCGCCGCCGCCGCCGGCGGCCTTGATGATCACCGGATAGCCGACCGCGCGGGCAATCTTGACGATTTCCTTGGGGTCTTCCGGCAACGAGCCTTCGGAGCCCGGCACGCAAGGCACGCCGGCAGCCTTCATCGCATCCTTGGCCGATACCTTGTCGCCCATCAGGCGGATGGTGTCCGAGCGCGGGCCGATGAAGACGAAACCGGACTGCTCGACCCGCTCTGCGAAGTCGGCATTCTCGGACAGGAAGCCGTAGCCAGGATGTATGGCCTCGGAGTCGGTGACTTCCGCCGCGGAGATGATGGCCGGAACGTTCAGATAGCTCAGGCTCGACGATGCGGGCCCGATGCACACCGATTCGTCGGCAAGTTTGACGTACTTGGCCTCGGTGTCGGCCTCGGAGTGCACGGCAACCGTCTTGACGCCGAGCTCGCGGCAGGCGCGTAACACGCGGAGCGCGATTTCGCCGCGGTTGGCGATCAGGATCTTCTCGAACATCGCGATCAGCCGATGATGAAGAGCGGCTGGCCGTATTCGACCGGTTGGCCGTTCTCGACCAGAACGGCCTTGACCGTGCCGGTGGCGTCGGATTCGATCTCGTTCATCAGCTTCATCGCCTCGATGATGCACAGGCGCTCGCCTTCGCTGATGCTCTGACCGACTTCGACCAGCGGTTTGGCACCGGGGGCGGATGCGCGATAGAAGGTGCCGACCATCGGCGACTTGACCACATGTCCTTCCGGTAGCGCATCGGCAGCCGGTTCGGCGGCAACGGCAATGGCGGCAGGCGCCGCTGCAGCAGGCTGGGGAGCATGTTGCATGTAGGCAAGCTGGGTGGTCGCAGCGGGATGTTTGGCGATACGGACTTTCTCTTCGCCCTCGGTCACTTCGAGTTCGGAAATCCCCGATTCCTGGACGAGGTCGATCAGTTTCTTGAGCTTGCGCAGATCCATGCTGTTCTCCGGACAAAACGACGCCGCCGCGGGCGGTCGCCGTCGTGATGGCTAGTTGTTGTGTTCCCGCAGGCGGGTCAGTGCGAATTCGAGTGCGGCGAGGTAGCCGTGGGCGCCAAGGCCGCAGACCACGCCGACGGCGAGATCCGAGAAATAAGAGTGCTGACGGAACGGTTCGCGGGCATGCACATTGGACAGGTGCACTTCCACAAAGGGAATCTGCACTGCGGCCAGTGCGTCACGCAGGGCAACGCTGGTGTGGGTGTAGGCAGCCGGGTTGATGATGATGAAGGCAATGCCTTCGACGGCCGCCGCCTGGACCCGATCGATCAGCTGGCCTTCGTGATTGCTCTGGAAGGACTCGAGCAACACGCCCTCGGCACGTGCGCGCGACTCCATGGCTGCATGGATGTCGGCGAGTGTGGTCCGGCCGTAGATTTCGGGTTCCCGGCTACCCAGCAGATTGAGATTCGGGCCGTGGAGGGCCAGGATCCGGGGCTGCGGTGGGGGAGGCGTTTCGGATTTTTGGCTGCGTTTTGAGCGCGTCATGGCAGCAAGTTTGCCGCAATTGGCGACAACTTGTCCAGTCCGGCCTGCGATCGGTCAGCTCTGCCCGGCGAGCAGTGCGCGGATTTTGCCCTCGAGTTCGTCCTGTTTCAAGGTGCCGAGCTTGATATGGCGAACAACGCCTTCACGGTCGATGATGACCGTGAACGGGAGCCCTTGTGCGGCGTTGCCGAAACCGGCGGCGAGGCCAAGCACCTGCGGGGTGCCGATCAGCAGCGGGTAAGGTACCTCAAACTCGGCCTGGAACGCCTTCACCTTTTCCGCCGAGTCGATGCTCAGACCCACAAACTGCACCGGGGCGCCGGCAAAACTGCGGCTGGCCGCGGCAAAGTCGGGGATTTCCTTGCGGCACGGCGGGCACCAGGTCGCCCAGAAATTGGCCACGAGGACCTTGCCGCGCCACTGCCCGATGGCCTGCATGTTTCCCGCGGTGTCGGGCAGCTCGAGCGCAAACAGGGCTGTGGCGGCACTGGCGGATGCGGCCGTGTCGACCGGGGCGCGGGTGGCGCTGCGGTTGATCGCGAAACCGGCGGCGGCGGCGATGCCGGCCACGACCGCAATCAGGGCGTACTGAACATATCGGTTCATCGACTTACTCGGTCGCCGCGGCGTGCCTCAGGAGCGCCTCGACCTGGGCCAGTCGGGCGCGTTCCTGATGGGGCCGGCGGCCGCTGCGTTCGGCGCCGGAAGGATAGATCGACAGGCGTACCGGGACTTCGTCCCAGTCGAGACTGAGTACTGCCTCGGGAGCGCCCGGTGCCGGCTTGCGCGGTTCGCGGTGCTCATAGGCGAGGTCTTCGTTGAGAAAGAAGATTTCGACCTCCTTGGTGCTTTCCGGGTAGAGCTCGATCTCGAGTTCCGAGTAACGACCAGCCGTGCCGTCGAGCGCGCCCCCGGTGAGGTAGGGGCGGAATTCGGCCAGCAGGCGCATGATTTCGACCGCGGCCGAACGCATCTCGAGCAGACGCTCGGCCTGTTCATCATCCTGATAGAGCGCCTGCCATGCGCGCAGTTCCGCTTCGATCTCGGCATTGGTCGGCAGGGATTCGGAGTCGCTGGCGCCGAGTTGCCTTGCCGCCTTGCGCTTGGCAAAGCCGAAGTCGCTGATGCCGTCCTCGGCCATCATGCGGGCAGCCAGCGCGGCAATTTCCCGGCGCAGCGTTCCGCTTCTCGGGTTGTTTGCGTGAGTCGGCATGGATGCGGTGGCTTCTGTGCCATCAGGTAGAATGCCGGCCATTCTACACGGGCAGGTTTCATCCGGTTCGTGGTCTTCCGGAGCCTTCATGCATATCCATATCCTCGGCATCTGCGGCACCTTCATGGGCGGGGTTGCGCTGCTCGCGCGCGCCGCCGGCCATGTCGTGACCGGGTGCGATGCGAACGTCTATCCGCCGATGAGCACCCAGCTCGAGGAGCAGGGTATCGTGCTTACCGAGGGGTTCGATCCGGGCCAGGTCGCGCTGGCGCCCGACGTGTTCGTGATCGGCAACGCGATCTCGCGCGGCAACCCCTTGCTCGAAGAGATCCTCGATCGCGGCCTGGCTTATGTGTCGGGGCCGCAGTGGCTGGCCGAGCATGTGCTGGCCGGGCGTTGGGTGCTGGGTGTGGCCGGAACCCACGGCAAGACCACCACCACATCGCTGCTGGCCTGGATCCTCGAGGACGCTGGGCTCAATCCCGGCTTCCTGGTGGGCGGCGTGCCGCAAAACTTCGGTCTGTCGGCGCGGCTCACCGACTCCCCGTTCTTCGTCATCGAGGCGGACGAATACGACACCGCATTCTGCGACAAGCGGTCCAAGTTCGTGCATTACCGTCCGCGGACCCTGATCCTGAACAATCTCGAGTTCGATCACGCCGACATCTTCGCCGATCTGGAGGCGATCGAAACTCAATTTCACCATCTGGTGCGGATTTTGCCGCGCACTGGGCGAATTATCGCCAATGCTGCCGAACCGGCCCTCGAGCGGGTGATCGAGCGCGGCTGCTGGTCGGAGCTCGAGTGGTTCAATGCGGCGTCGGGCTGGTCGGTGAGCGTGGGGGTGTCCGACGCGGAAGCGGTGTTCGCGCTTGACGGTCGCGAACTCGGAAGGGTCGAATTGCCGCTGGCCGGACAGCACAATCGCGCGAACGTGCTGGCGGCGATCGCGGCGGCACGGCACGTCGGGGTCACGCCGGCGCAGGCGATCGCCAGTCTGACGCGTTTTGCCGGTATCAAGCGTCGTCTGGAGGTGCGGGGGGTCGTGCGCGGAGTGACGGTGTATGACGATTTCGCCCATCACCCGACCGCGATCGCACTGACGGTCGAGGGGTTGCGCAGGCGCGAGCCTGAAGGCCGGATTCTTGCGGTGCTCGAGCCGCGTTCGAATACGATGAAACTCGGCGTGATGAAGGCGCAGTTGCCGGCAAGCCTGGCCATCGCCGACCGGGTGTACTGTTATACCCGCGGCTTGGGCTGGGATGTGGACGGTGCACTCGCACCGCTGGGCGCACGGGCTGCCTGTCATGACGACCTGGCCGCGCTGGTGGCCGAGGTGGCGACGCAGGCGCAGCCGGGTGACCATGTGCTGGTGATGAGCAATGGCAGCTTCGGCGGCGTGCATCAGAAGCTGCTCGACGCGCTTGCGGACGGCTGAGCTGCGGCGCGGGGCCCGGCCCCGCGGCGACGGGATTATCGGCTGCTCGAGTTGCTGCCGATCCGTGCGTCCATCCGCCGTGCGTCCTCTTCACTGATGTACTCGAACACGCGGACGACCTTGCGTACGCCCTGACTGGTGCGTGCAATCTCGCTCGCGGCATCGGCCTCGGCACGGGTCACCAGGCCCATCAGGAAGACCACGTTGGCTTCGGTCACCACTTTGACGTGATTGGCGGCGAAGCTCTGTCCATCGACGAAACGTGCCTTGATATTGGATGTGATCAGCCCGTCGTTGGCGCGCGCCGTCATTGCCGAGGCGGGGCCGACGGCAAGCTCGTTGATGATGCCGCGCACATTCTCGACGCCGGCCAGCAGGCGCTCCGCTTCGGCACGCACGGTATCGTTCTGGACTTCGCCGGTGAGCAGGACGTTGCGGTTGTACGAAGTGACGTTGATGTGGTTGAGTGTGCCGAAATGCTCGCTCAGTCGGTTGGACCCCTTCCACTCGATGGCCTCGTCCTCGACATAGGTGCCCGAGCTGCGGCGGTCGGAGATCATCATCGCGCCGGCGCCGACCCCGGTGGCGACCACCGGGAAGCAGCCTTGCAGCAGCGGCACGGTGCCGGCCGCGAGCAGGCCGAGAACCAGCATGCGACGGCGCTTGGTGTGCGGTGTGTTCATCAGTCTTCCACTCCTAATAACAGACAATCGATGCCGTCGCACAGGCAGTGCAGGACGAGCAGGTGAACTTCCTGGATGCGTGCCGTGCGGTCGGCCGGCACGCACAGATGGATGTCTTCCGGGCCGAGCAGTTCCGCGATCTTGCCGCCGCCCTTGCCGGTCAGGGCAATGACGCGCATCTCGCGTTCGCGCGCGGCGGCGATGGCCTCGATCACGTTGGGCGAATTGCCGCTGGTCGAGATCGCCAGCAGGATGTCGCCCGGTTGCCCGAGGGCGCGAACCTGCTTGGAGAAGATCTGCACGAAGTCGTAGTCGTTGCCGATCGAGGTCAGGATCGAGCTGTCGGTGGTGAGGGCGACGGCGGCCAGCGGCGGGCGTTCCATCTCGAACCGGTTGACCAGTTCGGCGGCAAAGTGCTGGGCGTCCGCGGCCGAGCCACCGTTGCCGCAGGCGAGAATCTTGCCGTTGTTGATCAGGCTGCCGGTCATGGCTTCGACCGCTTGCGCGATCGGTGCCGCCATCCATTCGATCGACGCGAGCTTGGTTTGCGCGCTGTCTTCGAACTGGCGTGATATTCGGTCAATCAGGTCCATGTCTCGATCGGGCTGTCATGCATGAGGAGCTGAAGTCTAGCATGCAGGTTCGCTCTGTCTTCGTGCAGGCGCAGGGGCCGTCGAATCGGCCTGCGGGCGGTATCGCCAGGGCGTGCCGGCCGGCGGAGCTTCACCCGGCGTCGAAGGCGGCCCTGATCCAGTCGAGGTGCTCCGGGTTCGGAGTGTCGAACAGGATTGCATCGAAGCGGCAGGGATGTGCCGCATAGCGCCGCCCGCTGCCGGCCAGCCACCATTGCGCGGCGAGTATGACCCGACGCCGTTTTTCTGCCGTGATGCTGGCCGCAGCGCCGCCGAAGCGCTGGCTGCGGCGGAGGCGGACCTCGACGAAAATGACCGTGTCGCGTTCGAGGCACACGATGTCGACCTCACCGCCGCGGCAGTGCACGTTGCGCGCGAGGATGCGCATCCCGTGGCGGGCGAGGTGATCGACGGCGAGATCCTCGGCAATGCGTCCCCGAGCTTGCGCCGGGGTGGCCTGCGCGCCGACAATCGCTGTCCCGGCCTCCACTTTTGACCTTTTCATGACCGACCCTTCCGCTTCACCGCTCTCGAGGACGGCGTCATTGTATGTGGTGGCGACCCCGCTGGGAAATCTGCGCGACATCTCCTTGCGTGCGAAGGACCTGCTGCGCGTGGTCGATGTGATCGCGGCCGAGGATACTCGGCACAGCCAGCGTCTGCTCGATGCGTATGGCATTCGCACCCGGCTGGTCGCACTGCACCAGCACAACGAGCAGCGGGCGACGGAGCAACTGGTGGAGTGGCTCGCAGCCGGGAAGCATGTGGCGCTGATCAGTGACGCCGGCACCCCCGCGGTATCCGATCCGGGGGCGAAAGCGGTGGCCAGGGTCCGGCTGGCGGGCTATCCGGTGGTGCCGTTGCCCGGCGCCTGTGCGGCGGTGGCGGCGCTGTCGGTGTCCGGCTTCGCCGAAGGCGGTTTCCGTTTCGTCGGTTTCCTGTCGCCCAAGACCGGCGCCCGACGCGCGGCGCTCACCGCGCTGGCAGGTGAGCGTGACGCACTGGTGTTCTACGAGGCACCGCACCGGGTGCTCGAGAGCGTGGCGGACATGCTTGCGGTGTTCGGTCCGGCGCGCGAGATCGTGGTTGCGCGCGAGATGACCAAGATGCACGAGGAGATCGCGCGCATGCCGCTGGGTGCGACCACAGCCTGGTTTGCAGCGGACAGCAATCGCGCGCGGGGTGAGTTCGTGCTGGTCGTCGAGGGGGCTCCCGAACCGGAGGCGATCGGTGTCGATGTCGAGCGGGTGCTTGGCCTGCTGCTCGCCGAGTTGCCGGTCAAGACCGCCGCCCGGCTCGCTGCCGACATCACCGGCGCGCCCCGGAATGCCCTCTATGCGCGGGCGCTGGCGCTCAAGGGCGACGCGTGATCCGCGCGCGCGGGCGGGATGCCCGCTTATAATCGGGACAAACGACCACCGAGCAAGCCGATGCACACGATTACCCTGATTCGCCCCGACGACTGGCACCTGCATGTGCGCGATGGCGAGGCGCTGGCGAAGGTGGTGCCCCACACCGCGCGGCGGTTCGGTCGCGCCCTGATCATGCCCAACCTGCGACCGCCGGTATCGACCACGGTACAGGCGCTGGCCTATCGCGAGCGCATACTGGCCGCGGTCCCGGCCGGAGTTCGCTTCGAGCCGTTGATGACGCTCTACCTCACCGACAACATGGCACCCGACGAGATCGAGCGGGCCAAGGCGAGCGGGGTCATCGTGGCGGCCAAGTTGTATCCGGCCGGCGCCACGACCAACTCCGATGCCGGGGTGACTTCGATCGACAAGGTGTACCCGGTGCTCGAACGGATGGAAGCGTGCGGCATGGTGCTGTGCGTGCACGGCGAGGTGACCGCGGGTGAGGTCGATGTGTTCGACCGCGAGCAGGTGTTCATCGAGCGCGTGCTGTCTCCGGTGGTGAGACGATTCCCGGGGCTGAAAGTGGTGTTCGAACATATCACCACCGCCGAGGCCGCGCAGTTCGTGAGGGCGGCGGGTGCAAACGTTGCGGCCACGGTCACCGCCCATCATTTGCTGTTCAACCGCAATGCCATCTTTGCCGGCGGAATTCGCCCCCACCATTACTGCCTGCCGGTGCTCAAGCGCGAGAGCCATCGCCAGGCCCTGGTCCACGCCGTGACTTCGGGCAATCCGCGGTTCTTTCTCGGTACCGACTCGGCACCCCATTCGCGCAGCGCCAAGGAGTCCGCATGCGGCTGCGCCGGGTGCTACACCGCGCATGCCGGGATCGAACTCTATGCCGAGGTCTTCGATGCCGCCGGCGCACTCGACCGGCTCGAGGCCTTCGCCAGTCTCAACGGACCGGCGTTCTACGGGCTATTGCCGAATCCGGATCGAGTCACCCTGCAGCGCGAGACCTGGCAGGTGCCGGACGCTTACGATTACCTCGGCGCGGATCCGCTGGTGCCGCTGCGGGCCGGCGAATCGGTCGCGTGGAAGCTGCTGCCCTGATGAGATCCGTTCCGATGTCGCCGCCGGTGCTGCGTTGCCTCGTGCTGGCTGGTCTGGTGCCGCTGCTTGCGGCATGCGAGAACAGCGCGGTCGCCTATTCGGTCGAAGGCAAGGACCATGCGATCACCCTGATTCGCGAGCAGTCCTTGTTCTGGGACGACGAAGTCAAGCAGTTCGTGGTCGTGGCGCGCCTGCCGCATTGCCAGCGCAAGGTGAGCCTTCATCCCGGACGTACCGCGATGACCGACCTCGAGGTGTTCGAAGCGGGCGATCGGCTGTGGGCCCTGCGTCAGGGCGCGCGCTGGTACCTTGCCAGTACCGAAGAGTGTCGGGTGCAGGACTGGGATCATCCCGGCGATGCGCCACCGGGTCCGGCGGTGGGGCGCTTCCATTTGAAGGATGGCGTCGCGGTATTTTCGGCTGCAGGCGGGGAATGAGGGCGCGTGACGTATAATCCGCCCGGGAAGTTCGCCAGGCAGTCGCTGCGCACCCTCGGGTGTGTGGAGGAAAGTCCGGGCCCCGCAGAGCAGGATGCCGGCTAACGGCCGGGCGTCGTGAGACGACGGAAAGTGCAACAGAGAGCAGACCGCCGATGGCTTTCGCAAGAAGGATCAGGCAAGGGTGAAACGGTGCGGCGTCACGTGCAAGCGTGACGGTGGCCGGGGCGCAAGCCCCGGTGGGTAAGAGCCCACCGCAGGACTGGCAACAGGACTGGCACGGCAAACCCCATCCGGGGCAAGGCCAAATAGGGGAGTAATGGCGTGGCTCGCGTCGCTCCCGGGTAGGCTGCTAGAGCTTCACGGCAACGTGTCGCCCAGAGGAATGACTGCCCGATGATCCGGTTTGCGCCGGGTCGTTCGACAGAACCCGGCTTATCGGCGAACTTCCCAATCCCGATGTTTCGCACCGCAGTCGAGGGTCCCGCGCAATGCGGCCCAAGTGGGTATCGGGTGCATTTCGCCCCACTTGGCACCGATGTTTCCCACTTTCTCCCACTTGCTCCCCAACTCCGTCCGGAGTTCATCCGGATGTGCATGAGTCTGCGCTACTTGCCTTGATTTTTCAGGGTTTCTTCGCGCTTGTCCGCTGTGACTTAAGTCATTGTGTCACAAAGAGTTTCCCCTTTTGATCGGCTTGACCGAGGATAGTCTTTACTCTACAGTGGGAATAAGTGGAGAAAAGTGGGGTGAAGTGTCATTTCGATACTCGCCCGAACCGATCAGGGGGGTCGATGTTCCAGGGAGCCGCTGCGCTCAGTCTTGATGCAAAGGGTCGTCTTGCGATCCCTGCTCGGCATCGTGACGCGCTGGCCATCGACAATGGGCAGGTGGTCATCACCGCCCATCCCCACGGCTGTCTGCTCGTCTATCCCGTTCCCGCCTGGACTCCGATTCGCGACAAGGTGCTCGGCGCGCCCAGCCTCGATCCGGTGGCCGCCCAGCTCAAGCGCCTGCTCGTCGGCTTCGCTCAGGATGAAGCGCTCGACAGTGCCGGTCGGGTACTGATCGCCCCCTCCTTGCGTCAGTTCGCAAGGCTGGAGAAGCAGGTATGGCTCGTGGGGCAGGGTAGTCATTTCGAGCTGTGGTCCGATGCCGGCTGGCAGAAGCAGCAGGAGGCGATGCTGGCACTGGTCGGTACCGACCTGCCTGCAGGTTTTGAGAGCCTGGCCCTGTGAGCGCAAGCGTGCCGCACATCACCGTGCTGCTGCAGGAAGCAGTGGACGCGTTGGCGCTTCGTGCGGACGGCGTCTATGTGGATGGCACCTTCGGGCGCGGAGGCCACAGCCGCGCAATTCTCGCCCGCCTGGGGGCGCACGGACGATTGATCGCATTCGACCGCGATCCGGCAGCGATTACAGCCGGCGAGGCTATCGACGATGCGCGCCTGACCCTGGTCCATGCACCATTCAGCGAACTCGAGCATGAACTCGAGCATCTCGGCGTCGATCGGCTCGACGGCGTCCTGCTTGACCTCGGGGTGTCGTCGCCGCAGCTCGACGATGGCGCGCGCGGCATGAGTTTTCGTTTCGATGCGCCGCTCGACATGCGCATGGATACCAGCCGCGGGCAGACCGTAGCAGCCTGGCTGGCGGATGCATCCGTCGGCCAAATCACGGAGGTACTCAGGGATTATGGAGAAGAACGGTTTGCTTATGCGATTGCAAAGGCGATTGCAGCTGCTCGGACAGGGGGGGTTGTCGCTACCACTGGACAACTTGCCGCGATCGTGGAAAAAGCGGTCCGCACACGCGAGCCGGGGCAGCACCCGGCGACGCGCAGTTTCCAGGCTCTACGGATTTTCATCAATCAGGAGCTTGAAGAGCTGACCCAGGTTTTGCCCGTGTGTGTGTCGCGGCTTCGGGCCGGCGGACGCCTGGTGGTGATCAGCTTTCATTCGCTCGAAGACCGCATCGTCAAGCGCTTCATGCGCGACGAGTCGCGTCCGCCACAGTTGCCGGCGCGCTTGCCGGTCCGCGCCGCGGATCTGCCCTCGCCACGTTTGCAACTGATCGGCAAGGCGGTGCGTCCAACTGGTGCAGAGGTGGCCGCCAATCCGCGCGCACGGAGCGCGGTCATGCGTGTCGCCGAGCGCGCAGAGGGTTCGACATGATGCGCCTCGACGCCCTGCTGGTTGCGCTTGCGGTGGCCAGTGCCCTTGGCGTGGTTGCCGCCCAGCATCAGGCGCGCAAGCTGTTCTCGGCGCTCGAGCGCGAGCAGACGCGTGCGCATGGACTCGAAGTCGAATGGGGGCAATTGCAACTCGAGCAAAGCACTTGGGCGGCACATGGCCGGGTCGAAAAACTGGCCCGCGACAAACTCGGCTTGCGGCCACCTGCCCAGGGACAAATGGTGGTGCTGGAGCCGCAGCCATGAAGAAGCAGCGCACCGTAACCTTCAATCACAATCCCCTGCTCAGACGCGAATTGCCTGCATGGCGTTCGCGTGTCGTGCTGATGGCGCTGCTCGGCTGCTCGGCTGCGCTGATGGGGCGCGCACTCTATCTGCAGGGCATCCACAACGAGTTCCTGCAGGCCAAGGGCGAGTCGCGCTATGCCCGCGTGCTCGAGGTGCCCGCGACCCGTGGCCGGATTACCGATCGTCATGGCGACATGCTGGCGGTGAGTACGCCGGTGCGCTCGATCTGGGCGATTCCCGGCGATGCGCGGCTGGAGCCGGGTGACGCCCGCCGCCTGGCCAAGCTGCTCGAAATGGATGCCGTCGAGCTCGATGCCAAGTTGGCCGGCGGGCGTGATTTTGTCTATCTGAAGCGTCAGCTCTCGCCGGACGTGGCGGAGCGGGTCAGTGCGCTCAAGCTTCCCGGCATCCATCAGCAGCGCGAGTACCGCCGTTTCTATCCGGGCGGCGAGGTCATGTCGCATGTGCTGGGGTTCACCAGTCTGGAAGATCGCGGGCAGGAAGGGATCGAGCTCGCCTTCGAGAAACTGCTCGCCGGACAGCCGGGCTCGAGGCGGGTGATCAAGGACCGTCGGGGTCAGGTGGTGGAAGATGTCGAGTCCATCCGTCCGCCGCGTGACGGGCAGGATGTCGTGCTGGCGATGGACGGCAAGGTACAGTATCTGGCCTATTCGGCATTGCGCGAGGCGATGCAGGCCCACCGCGCCAAGGCCGGGGCGGTGGTGGTGCTCGACGTGCGCACCGGCGAGGTGCTGGCCTTGGCCAATGCGCCGACCTTCAACCCGAACAACCGCGCCAACCTCACCGGTGCACAACTGCGCAATCGGGTATTCACCGACACCTTCGAGCCGGGTTCGGTGATGAAGCCGTTCATCGCCGGTCTTGCGCTGGAACGTGGCAAGGTCAAGGCGAGCTCGACCATCGATACCAGCCCCGGGCGCATGACGATCGGCAATGCGTCGATCGGTGATGCCCATCGTCATGGCGTGCTGACCGTCGCCGAGATCATCCAGAAATCGTCGAACGTCGGTACCGTGAAAATGGCGTTGCAGTTCAGCCCGGATGAAATGTGGCGCCTGTTCGATCAGCTCGGCTTCGGTTCGCCGCTCAATCTCGGTTTCCCCGGTGAGGCCGGCGGTCGCCTGCGCCCGGCCAAGAGCTGGCGTCCGATCGAGCAGGCGACAATGTCATACGGTCACGGTATCTCGGTCAGTCTGATCCAGATGGCGCGCGCCTATCTCGCCTTCGCCCGTGACGGTGATCTGCCGGCCCTGTCGCTGACCCGGCTCGATGCGCCGCCGGCGTCCGGGCGCCGGGTGTTCTCGCCGCAGGTCGCGCGCGAGTTGCGGGCCATGCTGGAGATGGCTGCCGGCCCCGGCGGGACCGCACCGAAGGCGCAGGTGCCCGGCTATCGGGTCGCGGGCAAGACCGGAACCGCGCACAAGCTCGAAGGCGGGCGCTATGCCAACAAATATGTATCGTCCTTCGTCGGCTTCGCGCCGGTCTCCAATCCGCGTCTGGTGGTGGCCGTGATGATCGACGAACCCTCGGCGGGTCAGCACTACGGCGGCGCGGTTGCCGCGCCGGTGTTCGCCAAAATCGTAGAGGGGTCGCTGCGGGCGCTCGGGGTTGCCCCCGACGCGCCGCTTACGCCGCTGCAGTTCGCGCGCAAGCCGGTTGACGGGGCCGTCGTCGCCGCCGTCGAGGAGAGCATGTGAGCAACATCGTCCCTGCCATCCTCGAACAATTGCGTGAGGTGGGCGTGATGCCGACGGGCATTACCGCCGATTCGCGCAAGATCGGCCAAGGTGATGTCTTCGCCGCGTGGCCCGGTCATGCGACCGACGGTCGGCGTTACATCGCCGCCGCGGTGGCGCAGGGTGCCGCAGCGGTTCTTTACGAGGGCGGTGACGGCCATCGCGCGGAGGGTCTGGCGTGCCCCGCGATCGCAGTGGACAAGCTGCGTGATCTGGCTGGACATCTTGCTCACGAGATCTACCGGCGGCCGTCCGAGAAGCTGTGGCTCGCCGGGGTGACCGGCACCAACGGCAAGACCACGGTGTCGCAATGGCTGGCGCGCACGCTCGAGGATCTCGGTTGCCCGTGCGGCATTGTCGGCACGCTCGGCAGTGGCTTTCCGGATCAGCTCACGGCGAGTATCAACACCACGCCGGATGCACTGGAGCTGCATCGCACGCTGGCTGGATTCCATGCCGCCGGTGCCGGTGCGGCAGCCATGGAGGTGTCGTCGATCGGACTCGATCAGGGGCGGCTGAATGGCGCGTGCATGGACATCGCGATCTTTACCAATCTGACCCGCGACCATCTCGATTACCACGGCACCATGGAGGCCTACGCGGCGGCGAAGTCGCGCCTCTTCATGTTCCCCGGCCTGCGCGAGACTGTGCTCAATCTGGACGACGCGTTTGGTCTGAGCCAGGCGCGCCTGCTGGTCGGCCAAGGCATGCCGGTCATCGCCTACACCCGGATCGCGTCGAACGCGCCTGCGGTGCCGGGGGCCCGGGTGCTGATCGCCGACAACCTGCACACAGCGGCATCGGGCCTGCAATTCACGGTGATCTGGGGGCGGCAGCAGGCGGAGCTGCAGGTCCGCATGGTCGCACCGTTCAATGTATCGAATCTGCTCGCGGTCATTGCCGCACTGCTGGCCCGTGGCGTCGCTCTCGACGAGGCGCTGCACGTGGCGTCGCGGCTGACCCCGCCGGAGGGGCGCATGCAACTGGTCGGCGGGGTGGGCGAACCGCTGGTGGTGATCGACTACGCGCACACTCCCGATGCGCTGGCCAAGGTGCTCGACGCCGTACGGGCTACGGTCCGGATGCGCGGCGGACGGCTGATCTGTGTCTTTGGCTGCGGTGGCGATCGCGATCCGGGCAAGCGGCCGTTGATGGGCGAAGTGGTGCGTGAGCTGGCCGATCGCGTGGTGGTGACCAGCGATAACCCGCGCAGCGAGGATCCGCTCAAGATCATCGAAGCGGTGGCCGCAGGCGCCGGACCGGTCGCCGAGTGCATCGTCGACCGGGCCCAGGCCATTGGGATCGCGATCGGCGAGGCGGCGGCCGACGATGTGATCGTGCTTGCCGGCAAGGGCCACGAGCCTTACCAGGAGGTGCTCGGCCAGCGCCTGCCGTTCTCGGATCTGGAGCAGGCTCGTGCCGCGTTGCTCGCATGGAACAGGAGGGCCGGCGGATGATGACATTGCTCGATGCCGTGCGCGCGCTTGCCGCACAGGGCGCCCGTGCGACCGCCGCCGCCCGGTTCGAGTCGGTCGGTACCGACAGCCGCGCAATCCAGCCCGGTCAGCTGTTCATCGCCCTGCGCGGCGAGCGTTTCGATGGTCATGACTTCGTCGACACTGCTGCTACGGCGGGCGCGGCGGCCGCACTGGTCGATTCGCGCTGGGCACAATTGCATCCGGGCGTGTCGCTACCGCTGATCGTGGTCGACGACACCCGCCTTGCGCTCGGCGCCCTGGCCGCGGCCTGGCGTGCGGGCTTCGATCTGCCGTTGATCGGGGTCACCGGCAGCAACGGCAAGACGACCGTGAAGGAGATGTGTGCCGCGATCCTGCGTGCCCAGGCCGGTCTGAATGGCGCTGGAGGCGATGTCGTGCTGGCAACGCGCGGGAATCTGAACAACGACATCGGCTTGCCGCTGACCCTGCTCGAACTGCGTGACCATCACCGTGCGGCAGTGATCGAGATGGGCATGAACCATCCGGGTGAGATCGCCTATCTGACCCGTCTCGCGCGGCCGACGGTGGCGATCGTAAACAATGCCCAGCGCGCCCATCTGCAGGGCATGGGAACCCTGACCGAGGTCGCGCGCGAGAAGGGCGCGATCTATGAAGGGCTGCGCGCCGAGGGCGTGGCGGTGATCAATGCCGACGATACTCATGCGGCCTACTGGCGCGAGCATAACGCCGGACACCGGATTGTGACATTCGGTATCGATCAGGCGGCAGACGTTCGCGGCCGGTGTACCCTGCACGGCCTCGGATCACAGCTCGATCTCGACACTCCGCTGGGGCGGGTCGGCGTCGTGCTGCAGGTCCCCGGGCTTCACAACGCACGCAATGCGGTCGGCGCAGCGGCCGCCTGTCTCGGGGCCGGCGCTTCGCTCGAGGCGGTGGCAATCGGTCTCGGCGAGTTTGCCGGAACCCGTGGCCGCCTGCAGCGCCGCAGCGGTCCGAACGGGTCGGTGATTCTCGACGACAGCTACAACGCCAATCCCGATTCGGTACGCGCCGGTATCGACGTGCTGGCGCTGACGCCGGGACACACCTTCCTGGTGTTGGGCGACATGGGTGAGGTTGGCGAAACCAGTGCCCAGGTGCACGACGAGATTGGTGGCTACGCCAAGAGCAAGGGCATCGACGGCCTGTTCGCGCTCGGCGAAACGAGCGCGGTGGCGGCGCGCAACTTCGGCGACGGCGGGCAGCATTTCGACTCCGTCGAAGCGCTGCTCGCGGCACTCGTTCCCCACCTCGACGCCGGCGCGGTGGTGCTGGTGAAGGGTTCGCGCTTCATGCGCATGGAACGGGTGGCGGATGCTCTTGCCGCACTGCACAATAGCGCCCCTCGCACGGATACAGGCTCGTAACATGCTTCTCGAACTCGCCCTATGGCTCGGTCAGGACATCCGCAGTTTCAACGTCCTCGGCTACATCACGCTGCGCACGGTGCTGGCTGCCCTTACCGCGCTGGTGATCTCGCTGCTTGCCGGACCGCGCGTCATTCGCTGGCTGACCGCAAAGAAGATCGGCCAGGCGGTGCGGGACGATGGGCCGAAGTCGCACCTGACCAAGACCGGCACGCCGACCATGGGCGGCGCGCTGATCCTGATCTCGATCGGGATCACGGTGATGCTGTGGGGCGACCTGTCCAACAGCTACGTGTGGATCACGCTGTTCGTCACCCTCGGTTTCGGCGCGGTGGGCTGGGTGGATGACTGGCGCAAGGTCGTGCGTCGTGACCCGAAGGGGCTGGCGAGCCGCTGGAAGTACTTGTGGACGTCGCTCATCGCGCTGATCGCGGCGATCTTTCTCGGGGTCGGCGCCAGCACCCCGGCCGAGACCGAACTGATCGTGCCCTTCTTCAAGGCGGTGACCTACCCGCTCGGGATCTTCGGCTTCATCGCGCTGACCTATTTCGTGATCAACGGTACCAGCCATGCGGTGAACCTGACCGACGGCCTCGACGGCCTGGCGATCATGCCCACGGTCATGGTCGCCGGCGCGCTGGCGATTTTCGCGTATGTGGCCGGGCATGCCGGCTTCTCCAAGTATCTCGGCGTGCCCTATGTGGCCGGCGCGGGCGAGCTCGCCATCTTCTGCGGTGCGATCTGCGGGGCCGGACTCGGCTTCCTGTGGTTCAACGCCTATCCGGCCGAAGTCTTCATGGGCGATGTGGGCGCGCTTGCACTCGGTGCCGCGCTCGGCACGATCGCGGTGGTCGTGCGTCAGGAGATCGTCCTTTTCATCATGGGCGGGCTGTTCGTGGCCGAAACCCTGTCGGTGATGATCCAGGTGCTGTACTTCAAGGCCTCCGGGGGCAAGCGCATCTTTCGCATGGCGCCGCTGCACCACCACTACGAACTCGGGGGCTGGAAGGAAACGCAGGTGGTGGTCCGGTTCTGGATCATCACCATCATGCTCGTGCTGTTCGGTCTGTCGACCCTGAAGCTCAGATGATGACTACGTTCGCGGGCAAACACGTTCTGGTCCTCGGGCTCGGTGAATCCGGCCTCGCGATGGCGCGCTGGTGTGCATGCCAGGGCGCGCGCCTGCGCGTCGCCGACAGCCGCGAACGGCCGCCCGGTGTCGACGCGCTGCGCGAGGACGCGCCGCTGGCCGAGATCGTCACCGGCGGCTTCGGCGACGAGGTGCTCGACGGCATCGATCTGGTGGCGGTCAGCCCGGGGCTCGATCCGCGAATCGGGGTGATTGCCGAGGCGACCCGTCGCCCCCTGCCGGTCACCGGCGAGATGAGCCTGCTTGCGTCGGCCTTGAACGACCTCGGCGTGCGCGCCCGGACCCGGATCCTGGCCATCACCGGCACCAACGGCAAGACCACCACGACCGCACTGACTGCAGCGCTCGCCGCTGCGGCCGGAGTGGACGTGGTGGCCGCCGGCAACATCAGCCCGGCACCGCTCGACGTGCTGATGGAGCGTCTAGAGCGCGGCGAGGATCTGCCTGCGTGCTGGGTGCTGGAGTTGTCGAGCTTCCAGCTCGAGACCATGCACGGGCTCGACCCCGAGGCGGCAGCGGTGCTCAACATCACCGACGATCACCTCGACCGCTATGCCGATCTGGCCGCATACGCGGCGACCAAGGCGAATGTTTTCCAGGGACAGGGCGCGCAGATTCTCAATCGCGACGATGCCCGCGTGCGGACGATGGCCGTGCCCGGCCGACGCGTGGTCTGTTTCTCGACCGGCGCGCCCCAGCGTGCCGGGGATTACGGGCTGATCGAGCATGCCGGGGAGTGCTGGCTCGCGCGCGGCGCATCGCCGCTGCTGCCGCTGTCCGCCCTGCCGCTCCCCGGTCGTCACAATGCCGCCAACGCGCTGGCCGCGCTGGCCTTGTGCGAGGCGGGTCTGGGGCTCGCGGCCGAAACCATGCTGCCTGCGCTGACCGCCTTCCGCGGTCTGCCGCACCGGGTCGAGCTGGTGGCCGAGCGCGACGATGGGGTGCGCTACTATGATGACTCCAAGGGCACCAATGTCGGGGCCACCGTTGCCGCGCTGGACGGCCTGGGCGGCAGGGTGGTGCTGATTGCCGGCGGCGACGGCAAGGGCCAGGATTTCTCCCCGCTCGCGGAGCCGCTCGCGCGGCATGCGCGCGCGGTGGTGCTGATCGGCCGCGATGCTGCTCGGATCGAAGCCGCGGTCGCCACCAGCGACGTGCGGCTCGAACATGCTGCAGACCTCGATGCTGCGGTCGAACGCGCCGACCGGCTGGCACTCGCCGGCGATGCCGTGCTGCTGTCGCCCGCCTGCGCCAGCCTCGACATGTTCCGCAACTATGCCCATCGCGCCGAGGTGTTTGTCGCCGCGGTCCGGCGCCTGCCAGGAGTGAGCCCGCGATGAAGCTCGATGCGCTCCTTCCCCGCCTGTCAGGATCGCGCACCGGTACCGCCAACGGCGCCAGCGTGCGGGCGGTGGGGCGCCTCGTGCGCCCGTCGGCGCCGGCGCGTGAACTCGATCTGCTGCTGATCTGGTCGGCGGTGGGGCTGCTGCTGATCGGCCTGGTCATGGTGTATTCGTCGTCGATCGCGATCGCCGAGGGCAGTCGCTTTACCGGCAACCAATCGCACTACTTCCTGATGCGTCATGCCGTTTTCCTTGCGGTCGGAATCGGCCTCGGGCTGCTCGCGTTCCAGCTGCCGATGACCCAGTGGCAGCGTCTTGCGCCGGCGCTGTTCGTCGCCGGGGTGGTGCTGCTGATCGTGGTGCTGATCCCGGGCGTGGGGCGCGAGGTCAATGGCGCCCAACGCTGGCTGTCGCTCGGACCGGTCAATCTGCAGCCCTCCGAACTGATGAAGATTTTCGCCGCGGTCTATGCCGCCGACTACACCGTGCGCAAGCTCGACGCGATGGGCAGCTTCAAACGCGGCTTCCTGCCGATGATGGTGGTGATCCTGTTCGTCGGCTTCCTGCTGCTGCGCGAACCGGACTTCGGTGCGTTCGTCGTGATCACCTCGATCGCCTTCGGCGTGCTCTTTCTCGGCGGGGTCAACATCCGCGTGTTTGCGCTGCTCGGGGTCTTTGCGCTGATCGGATTCATGATCCTGATCTGGACTTCGCCCTACCGGCGCGAGCGCATCTTCGGTTTCATGGATCCGTGGCAGGACGCCTTCGGCAAGGGCTACCAGTTGTCGCATGCGCTGATTGCCTTCGGCCGTGGCGAGTGGTTCGGGGTGGGGCTGGGCGCAAGCGTGGAGAAGCTGTTCTATCTACCCGAGGCCCACACCGACTTTCTGCTTGCGGTGATCGCCGAGGAACTCGGCTTTGTTGGCGTCATGGTGGTGGTTGCGCTGTTTGCGGTGCTCGTCCAGCGCGCCTTTGTCATCGGTCGCGAGGCGATCAAGCTCGAGCGCTACTTCTCCGGGCTGGTGGCGCAGGGTATCGGGCTGTGGATCGGCGTGCAGTCCTTCATCAACATGGGCGTAAACATGGGGTTGCTGCCGACCAAGGGTCTGACCCTGCCGCTCATGAGTTTCGGCGGTTCCGGCATCGTCGCCAATTGCCTCGCGCTGGCAATCCTCCTGCGGGTGGACTGGGAAGTACGACAGATGAAGCGGGGGGCAGGCTCATGAAGACCCTGCTGATGATGGCCGGCGGTACCGGCGGTCACATCTTTCCCGGCATTGCGGTGGCCGAGGCGCTGCGCGCCAAGGGCTGGCGGATCGTGTGGATGGGCAATCCGGAAGGCATGGAGGCGCGCATCGTCCCCGCGCGCGGTTACGAAACCGCCTGGGTGCGTTTCGGCGCGTTGCGTGGCAAGGGTCTGCTGCGCAAGGTGTTGCTGCCGCTCAATCTGCTGTCCGGATTCTGGCAATCGCTGCGCGCCTTGCGCCGGATTCGGCCGGATGTGGTGGTCGGCATGGGTGGCTATATCACTTTTCCCGGCGGCATGATGGCGGTGCTGCTCGGGCGGCCGCTGCTGCTGCATGAGCAGAACTCGGTCGCCGGCCTCGCCAATCGGGTGCTCGCAGCGGTGGCCGACAAGGTCGTGTCCGGTTTTCCTCATGTGCTGAAGAAGGCCGGCTGGGTCGGCAATCCGGTACGTGCGGAGATCAGCGCGGTCGCGCCCCCGGCCGAGCGTTTTGGCGGCCGTAGCGGCCCCTTGCGCGTGCTGGTGGTGGGCGGCAGCCTGGGGGCGGCCATCCTCAACGACACCGTGCCCCGGGCGCTGGCGCAGATCCCGCTCGAGTTCCGCCCGCAGGTCGTGCATCAGGCCGGCGAGAAACAGATCGAGGCCCTGCGTGCAGCCTATGCGCAGGCGGGAGTCGAGGGCGATCTGCGCGCCTTCATCGATGACATGGCGGCCGAGTACGCGGCGGCCGATCTGGTGATCTGCCGTGCCGGCGCGCTGAGCGTGGCCGAGTTGGCCGCCGTCGGCGTGGCGAGCCTGTTGGTTCCGCTTCCGCATGCAGTCGATGACCACCAGACCGGCAACGCCCGCTTCCTTGCCGAACGGGGTGCAGCCTGGCTGCTGCCGCAAACCGAACTCGACGCCGAACGACTGGCCGGCATTCTTGCCAGTCTCGATCGGACCCGACTGCTGCAGATGGCCGATCACGCCCGGGCGCTGGCCAAGCCGCACGCGACCGAGGCCGTGGTTCGTATCTGCGAGGAACTCGCGGGCGGAGAAAAGGCATGAAACACAAGGTCAAGAACGTCCATTTCGTCGGCATCGGCGGGTCGGGGATGAGCGGCATTGCCGAGGTCCTCGTGAACCTCGGCTTCTGCGTCAGCGGCTCCGACCTCGGCGACAGCGCTGCCACCCGCCGGCTCAAGGCAATGGGCGCGCGCGTGGTGCGCGGTCACGACGCCGCCAATGTCGAGGCCGCCGACGTAGTGGTGACCTCCACTGCGGTGAAGAACGACAATCCGGAAGTGATCGCCGCACGCGCGCGCCACATCCCGGTCGTGCCGCGGGCGCAGATGCTTGCCGAACTGATGCGGCTCAAGAGCGGCATCGCCATCGCCGGCACCCACGGCAAGACCACGACCACCTCGCTGGTCGCCAGCATCCTTGCCGAAGGGGCGATGGATCCGACCTTCGTCATCGGCGGCCGCCTCAATGCGGCCGGCGCCAATGCCCGCCTGGGCAAGGGCGACTTCCTGGTGGCCGAGGCCGATGAGTCCGATGCCTCCTTCCTGATGCTCAGTCCGGTGATCTCGGTGGTGACCAATATCGACGCCGACCATATGGACACCTATGGTCACGATTTTGCCCGGCTCAAGCAGGCCTTCGTCGATTTCCTGCAGCGTCTGCCCTTCTACGGCGTGGCCGTGCTGTGCGAGGACGACCCGCACGTGCGCTCGATCATGCCGCTGGTGTCGAAACAGGTGGTGCGCTACGGCCTGTCGGAGACGGCCAACATTCGCGCCGAGAACGTCCGCGCCGAGGGCGGACGGATGCTGTTCGATGCGGTGCGGGTCAATGGCAGCACCTCGCGGCTGCCGATCGAACTCAACCTGCCGGGCATGCACAACGTACTCAACGCGCTGGCCGCGATCGCGGTGGCGACCGAAGTGCAGGTCGGCGACCAGGCAATCATCAAGGCGCTGGCGGAGTTCCACGGCGTCGGCCGTCGCTTCCAGCGCTATGGCGAAGTGGCACTTGCCGGCGGCGGCAGCTACACCCTGGTCGACGACTACGGCCATCACCCGGTGGAGATGGCAGCCACCCTTGCTGCGGCGCGCGGCGCCTTCCCCGGACGACGTCTGGTGCTGGCCTTCCAGCCGCATCGATACACCCGCACGCGCGACTGTTTCGAAGATTTCGTCAAGGTCCTGGCGACCGTCGACGTCCTGCTGCTGGCCGAGGTCTATGCCGCCGGTGAAGCCCCGGTCGTCGCCGCCGACGGTCGTGCGCTGGCGCGGGCGCTGCGGGTAGCCGGCAAGGTGGAACCGATATTTGTCGAGGACATCGGCCAGATGTCGCAGGCCATTCTGGATTCGGCGTGCGACGGCGATGTGGTGATCACCATGGGTGCGGGCAGCATCGGCGCGGTGCCGGGCAAGCTCGCCAATAGCGAGGAGCAGGCGTGAGGCAGCGGTTCGGAAAAGTTGCGGTGCTGTTCGGCGGTTCGTCCGCCGAGCGCGAAGTCTCGCTGATGTCGGGGGCAGCGGTACTCGCCGCCCTGCAGGGCGCCGGGGTCGACGCGCATGCCTTCGATCCGGCCGAGCGCGATCTGCACACGCTGAAGGAAGAGGGCTTCGACCGTGTCTTCATCGCGCTCCACGGCCGTGGCGGCGAAGACGGTACGGTGCAGGGCGCGCTCGAACTGATGGGCATTCCCTATACCGGGAGCGGGGTGATGGCCTCGGCGCTGTCGATGGACAAATGGCGGACCAAGATGGTGTGGCTGGCCTGCGGGCTGCCGACCCCGCGCTACGCGATTCTCGACGCCGATACCGACTGGCAGGCGGTGGCCGCCGACCTCGGGCTGCCGATCTTCGTCAAGCCGGTGCACGAAGGTTCGAGCATGGGCGCCACCAAGGTGACTGCGGCCGATCAGTTGCAGGCGGCGTGGGAGCTCGCTGCGCGCTACGACGACCTGGTGATCGCGGAGGAGTTCGTGGTCGGGCAGGAGCTGACCGCGCCCTTCCTCGAAGACCAGGTGCTGCCGCTGATCCGGATCGTCGCGCCCGATGGCAACTACGACTACCAGAACAAGTACTTTACCGACGATACCCGCTACGACTGCCCCTGCGGTCTGCCCGCAGCCGAGGAGCAGGCCTTGCAGGCGCTGGTGCTGAAGAGCGCCCGTGTGCTCGGCTGCCGCGGCTGGGGCCGGGCAGACCTGATCCTGACCGATGACGGTCGGCCCTACCTGCTCGAAATGAACACCTCGCCGGGGATGACCGGGCACTCGCTGGTGCCGATGTCGGCCCGCGTCGCCGGCCTGTCGTTCGAGGCGCTGTGCCTGAAACTGCTCGAAGGAGCCCGTCTTGGCTGATGCCCGCGTGCGCGCCGGATCCGCTCCCCCCCGCCAGAGCGGCGGCGGGAGTGCGCGCGCACGTGAGCGGCAGGGGCTGTGGAACCGGCCGGCGCTGCTCGACCTGATCTCCGATCTGCTGATGCTGTTCGCCGCGATCGGACTCGGTTGGGCGCTGGTGACCTGGTTCCTCTCCCGTCCGCTGTTCCCCCTGCGCGAACTGGTGGTACTGACCCCGCCCGCCCAGGTGACCGAAGCCCAGCTCGAATATGTCGCACGAACCGCGATCCGGGGCAATTTCTTCACCATCGAACTCGACCGCGTTCGTGCGCATTTCGAGAAGCTGCCCTGGGTGCGGCGGGCCGAAGTCCGCCGGCGCTGGCCCGATGGCATCGAGTTGCGCCTCGAAGAGCATCAGGCGGTGGCTTACTGGACGACCAACGACAGCGGCGATACCCGACTGGTCAATCGTCAGGGCGAGGTATTCACCGCATCGAGCGACGCCAGCATGCCGGCCTTCGCCGGGCCGCAGGGCTCGGCAGCGCTGCTGCTTGCCCGCCACCAGGCCTACTCGAAGCTGCTGCAGCCGATGGGTGTGACCCTGGTCGGGCTGATGCTGTCGGCGCGCGAAGCCTGGCAGCTCAAGCTCGACAACGGTCTGCTCATCGTGCTCGGCCGCGAGCAGGAGCGGGCGCCGCTCGAGGCCAGGCTGACGCGCTTCGTCAGCGCATGGCCCGCGGTCGAAAAGAACATCGGATTGCAGGTCGCGGTCGCGGACCTGCGCTATCCGGGCGGATTTGCATTGACACCAGTGGACGCAGTGCCGGTTGACCGGAACCAGACAGCGAAAGGCAAGAAATGAGCAAGGAATACAAGGAATTGATCGTCGGTCTGGATATCGGTACCTCGAAAATCACCTGCATGGTGGCCGAAGTGCGACCGGACGGGCGGCTCAACGTGGTCGGCCTGGGAACCCAGCCCACCAACGGCCTCAAGCGCGGGGTGGTGGTGAATATCGAGGCCACCGTCGATGCGATCTCCCGGGTGATCCAGGAGGTCGAGCTGATGGCCGAGTGCAAGATCCACGATCTCTACACCGGGATCGCCGGCAGTCACATCAAGAGCTTCAACTCCAACGGCATGGTGGCGATCAAGGACAAGGAGGTCACCCCGATGGATGTCGAACGGGTGATCGAGGTCGCCCGTGCGATGCCGATCCCGGCCGAACAGCAGATCCTGCATATCCTGACCCAGGAATTCATCATCGACGGCCAGGGCGGCGTGCGCGAGCCGATCGGCATGAGCGGGGTCAAGCTCGAGGTCAAGGTGCACATCGTCACCGGCGCGGTGTCGGCGGCGCAGAACGTGATCAAGTGCGTACGTCGCTGCGGGCTCGAGGTGATGGACCTGATCCTGCAGCCGCTGGCATCGAGCTACGCGGTGCTGACCGAGGACGAGAAGGAACTTGGCGTGTGCATGGTCGATATCGGCGGCGGCACCACCGATATCGCCGTGTTCACCCAGGGCGCGATTCGCCATACCGCGGTGATCCCGGTCGCCGGTGACCAGATCACCAACGACATTGCGATGGCGCTGCGCACGCCGACCGCCGAGGCCGAGGAGATCAAGATCCGGCACGGAGTCGCGATGCACACCCTGGCCGACCCGGAAGAAATGATCGAAGTACCCGGGGTGGGTGACCGTCCGCCGCGTCCGCTGTCGCGCCAGCGCCTGGCCGATGTGATCGAGCCGCGGGTGTCGGAGCTGTTCGAGCTGGTCCAGGCCGAGCTGCGCCGCAGTGGCTACGAGGAATTGTTGTCGTCCGGCATCGTGCTCACCGGCGGCTCGGCGGTCATGCAGGGCATGGAGGAGCTGGGCGAGGATGTGTTCCACATGCCGGTGCGCGTCGGCGCGCCGCAGTACGACGGCGGACTGGCGGACGTGGTCTGCCAACCGCGTTATGCGGCTGCAATGGGCTTGGTAATCGAGGGTGCGGCGCAGCGCAGACGCGGTCTGCAGGCGCGTGATACACGCAGTGTGAAACAGTTTTTTGGACGCATGAAGTCGTGGTTCGAACGGAATTTCTGACCGGTTGCACGGGTAGCCAGTCAATTTGAATGAGGGTCCGTCACGCACCCACATTTAGTATTACACTCCACGGTTAATACTAGATGCAGGTCGGTCGGGCGTTCTGACGCAGCAGGGCCGTTAATTTAGGAGGCGAGGCAAATGTTTGAAATCATTGAGAAGGAACCGACCGGAACCGTGATCAAAGTGGTTGGCGTCGGTGGCGCAGGGGGCAACGCGGTCGATCACATGATCCGCGAGGGCGTGCAGGGGGTGCAGTTCATCGCTGCCAACACCGACGCGCAGGCGCTGGCGCGCTGCCTGGCATCGACCAAGATCCAGCTCGGCGTGACCGGGCTCGGCGCCGGGTCGAAGCCGGAAGCGGGCCGTGCCGCAGCGCAGGAGTCGCGCGAGGCGATTGCGGCCGCGCTCGAAGGCGCACATATGTGTTTCATCACCGGCGGCATGGGTGGCGGTACCGGTACCGGCGCCGCACCGGTGGTGGCCGAGATCGCCAAGGAGATGGGCATTCTCTGCGTCGCGGTGGTGACCAAGCCCTTCGACTTCGAGAACCGCATCCGGGTGGCCGAAAGCGGCGTCGAGGAACTGACTCGTCACGTCGATTCGCTGATCGTGGTGCTCAATGACAAGTTGCTCGACGTGTTCGGTGATGATGCCGGCTTCGAGGAGTGCTTCCGCTCTGCCGACAACGTGCTGCGTTCCGCGGTCGGTGGCATCGCCGAGATCATCAACGTGCCCGGGCTGGTCAACGTGGACTTCCAGGACGTGCGCACCGCAATGGCCGAAATGGGTCGTGCGATGATGGGCTCCGCCGAAGCCTCCGGCATGGACCGTGCGCGCATCGCAGCCGAACAGGCCGCGGTGTCGCCGCTGCTCGAAGGCACCGAGCTGTCCGGCGCGCGCTGCGTGCTGATCAATATCACCGCCAGCAAGTCGCTGAAGATGTCCGAAGTGCGCGACGCGGTGAAGACGGTGCAGGCCTTCGCCGCGGCGGAAGCCTTCGTCAAGTATGGCACCGTGTTCGAAGACAGCATGGAAGACCGCATTCGCATCACCGTGGTCGCGACCGGTCTCGGCTCGCCGCGCGCCGCCGCCCGCCAGCCGGTGATGCAGGTGGTGCAGGGCACCGGCACCTACGGTCCGATGGGTGGCGTCGACATGAACAACCTCGACGTGCCGGCAGTCATGCGCAGCGGTCGGCGCACCACCGTCGATGCGATGAGCAACAACGGTGTCGGCACCTACGACATCCCGGCCTTCCTGCGCCGCCAGGCCGACTGACCCGGTTCGCCCCGGGCCCGTGACGGGCACCCAGGCACACGCGCCGCCGCCTCCGGCACGTGTGCGGGTGCCCGTCGGCCTTTTGTGCACTGCAGAGGGCGCTTTCCCGCATGCTAAACTTCAGAGCTGAAACGGGAACGAAACCCATGATCAAGCAGCGAACCCTCAAATCTCTCGTCAAGGCAACCGGCGTCGGCCTCCACGGCGGGCGCAAGGTCAACCTGGTGCTGCGCCCGGCGGCGCCCGATACCGGCATCGTGTTCCACCGCGTCGACCTGGATCCGCCGCTCGATCTGCCGGCCGACCCCTATGCGGTGTGCGACACCCGGATGTGTTCCGGGCTGGAGAAGGGGGGTGAGAAGGTCGGTACCGTGGAGCACCTGATGTCCGCGCTCGCGGGACTCGGGATCGACAACCTGCACGTCGATGTCGATGCGCCGGAGATCCCCATCCTCGACGGCAGTTCGGGTCCCTTCGTGTTCCTGCTCCAGTCTGCCGGCATCGAGGAGCAATCCGCGCCGAAGAAGTTCCTGCGGGTGAAGAAGGCGGTCGAATACCGCGAGGGCGACAAATGGGTCAGGCTCGACCCCTATGACGGCTTCAAACTGCAGTTCTCCATCGTGTTCAATCATCCCGCGATCGACAGCACCTCGACCTCGGTCACGGTGGATTTTGCCGAACACTCCTACATTCGCGATGTGGCGCGCGCGCGCACCTTCGGCTTCATGCAGGAGGTCGAGTACATGCGCGACAACGGGCTGGCGCTGGGCGGCAGCCTGGACAATGCGATCGTGATGGACGAGTACCGTGTGCTCAATGCCGACGGTCTGCGTTATGCCGACGAATTCGTCAAGCACAAGGTGCTCGACGCGATCGGCGATCTCTACCTGTGCGGCCATCCGCTGCTTGCGGCCTATTCGGCCCACAAGTCCGGCCACGCGCTCAACAACCAGGTGCTGCGCGTGCTGCTGGAGGATGCGGCGGCGTGGGAGATCGTGACCTTCGACAAGGCCGCGAACACCCCGGCGGCCGTCGTTCATCAGTTTGCCGACCCGGCCCTGGCAGGCTGAGTTCTTGCGATGCTGATCCTGCGTGTCGTGGGCGTGCTGATGGTGCTCGGAATCGGTGCTTCCATTCTGCTGTGGCTGCTGACCGGCAATCGGCGCTATCGCGCCTGGGCGTGGAAGATCGCCCGCATCGGGCTGGTGTTCCTGTTCGTGGTCCTGTCCCTGTTTGCGCTCGAGCGCGTGCTCGCGCCGATGGTCTGAACCGCCGCGCATCCAGCCGGCTGCTTTTCAGTTCTCCGCGCTGCGGCGTGCAAGCCGCTCCAGCGCTTCGCGCAGCGGCGAGTCGGCCGGCAGCGTGGCGGCAAAGCCGGTGAGGCTGTTCCTGGCCGAGGCCGACATGGCGCGGACGACCGGTGGACGTCGCTCGACGGTCTGTTCCGGCGTCGACACCTTGATCCTGATCGTCGTGAGCGGATACCCGGCGCGGACGAAATGATCCACCAACGACGGTACCATCTGCTTCAGGCGCACGGCAATCGCGCTGCCCTGGGCGGCGATCACGAGTGTGTCGTCCTTCATGTTGGCGACGCGGCACGCGCTCGCAAACTGGGGCGGCAATCCCGCTTCGAGGATGCCCTGCAGGCGTCGCAGACGGGCCACGTGATCGTGCAGGCGGGCGAGGGCGTCACCGCCGCCGAGGTAGCGTTGCAGCAGCTTGCTCATGGAAGTCCGGGGTTCTGGGGCAGGTAGAAATACGGGTGGGCAGTACGACATGATAAACTCGCCGCTTTGCCGAATCGACGTCGACCCCATCTCATGCTCTCCGGCCTTATCAAGAAAATCTTCGGTACGCGTAACGATCGCCTGATCCGCCAGTACTCCCAGACCGTTCATCGGATCAATGCCCTGGAACCCGAGATTTCGGCATTGTCGGACGAGGCGCTCAAGGCGAAAACGGCCGAGTTCAAGCAACGCGTCGTCAATGGCGAAGCCCTCGAGGCGCTGCTGCCGGAGGCATTTGCAGTGGTCCGCGAGGCCGGCAAGCGTGTCCATGGCATGCGCCACTTCGACACCCAGCTGATCGGCGGCATGGTCCTGCACAACGGCAAGATTGCCGAGATGCGCACCGGCGAGGGCAAGACCCTGGTCGCGACCCTGCCGGCATACCTCAATGCCTTGACCGGCCAGGGCGTGCACGTGATCACGGTGAACGACTATCTGGCCAGTCGCGATGCGGAGTGGATGGGGCGGATCTACAGTTTTCTCGGGCTGACCACCGGTTGCAACCTGTCGCGCATGACGCATGACGAAAAGCAGGCCGCCTATTCCTCGGACATCACCTACGGCACCAACAACGAGTTCGGCTTCGACTACCTGCGTGACAACATGGTCTATGCGACCGGCGAACGCGTGCAGCGCAAGCTGAACTTCGCCATCGTCGACGAGGTGGACTCGATCCTGATCGACGAGGCGCGCACGCCGCTGATCATTTCGGGTCAGGCCGAGGATCACACCGAGCTCTATCTGAAGATGAACCAGGTCGCGCCGCTGCTCAAGAAGCAGGAGGGCGAAGGCGACGATGTTACCGATCCGGGCGATTACACGGTCGATCTCAAGGCGCATCAGGTGCTGCTCACCGAGCAGGGCCACGAGACCGCCGAACAGTTGCTGGTGCGCATGGGCATGCTCACCGAGGGCGGCGGGCTGTACGAGCCGGGCAACATCCTGCTGGTGCATCACCTGTACGCCGCGCTGCGTGCGCATGCGCTGTATCACAAGGACCAGCACTACGTGGTGCAGAACGGCGAGGTGGTCATCGTCGACGAATTCACCGGCCGCCTGATGGCAGGCCGGCGCTGGTCCGACGGTCTGCATCAGGCAGTCGAGGCCAAGGAAGGCGCACGCATCCAGGCCGAGAACCAGACCCTTGCCTCGATCACTTTCCAGAACTACTTCCGCATGTACGGCAAGCTCGCCGGCATGACCGGTACGGCCGATACCGAAGCCTTCGAGTTCCACTCGATCTATGGTCTCGAGACCGTCGTCGTGCCGACCAATCGCCCGACCGTGCGCCGCGACGAAAACGACAAGGTCTACCGTACCGCCAAGGAGAAGTGGGAAGCAGTCATTGCCGACATCCAGGGCTGCGTGACCCGTGGTCAGCCGGTGCTGGTCGGGACGACCTCGATCGAGACCAACGAGTATCTGTCGGGCCTGCTGCACAAGGCCGGGGTGGACCATCAGTTGCTCAACGCCAAGCAGCACGACAGCGAGGCGCAGATCGTCGCTCAGGCCGGGCGTCCCGGGGTAGTCACGATTGCGACCAACATGGCCGGTCGCGGTACCGACATCGTGCTCGGCGGCAACATCGAAAGCCCGGTCACCCGCATGCGCGCGGACGAGGGGATTCCTGCGGACGAGAAGGAGGCAAGGATCACCGCGCTGCGTGCCGAATGGCAGAAGGTCCATGAGCAGGTGGTGGCCGCGGGCGGCCTGCACATCATCGGCACCGAGCGCCACGAATCTCGCCGCATCGACAACCAGTTGCGCGGCCGTTCCGGCCGCCAGGGCGATCCGGGCTCGAGCCGTTTCTACCTGTCGCTCGAAGATCCGCTGATGAAGATCTTTGCCGGCGACCGCCTCAACGCGATCATGGTGCGGTTGAAGATGCCCGAGGGCGAGGCGATCGAGCACGCGATGGTCACCCGCTCGCTGGAATCGGCGCAGCGCAAGGTCGAGCAGCGCAACTTCGACATCCGCAAGCAGCTGCTCGAATACGACGATGTCGCCAACGACCAGCGCAAGGTGATCTATCAGCAACGCAACGAGCTGCTCGAGAGTGCCGAAATCGTCGACACCATCCGCGCGATGCGTCAGGGCGTGGTGCATGACACTTTCCGCATCTACGTGCCGGTGGACAGTGTCGAAGAACAGTGGGAAATCGCCGGGCTCGAACAGGCACTGGCGGCCGATTTTCAGCTCAGGCTGCCGGTTGCCGAGTGGATCAAGGCCGAGCCCAGCCTCGACGACGAGGCGATTCTCAAGCGCATTCTCGATGCAGCCGAAGAAAGCTATGCGTCCAAGATCGCCAACGTGGATCCGGTGGCGTGGCAGCAGTTCGAACGCAACGTCATGCTGCAAAGCCTCGACACGCACTGGCGCGAGCATCTTGCTGCGCTCGATCATCTGCGCCAGGGTATCCATCTGCGCGGCTACGCACAGAAGAACCCGAAGCAGGAGTACAAGCGCGAGTCCTTCGAACTGTTCGAAGGGCTGCTCGATACGGTGCGAACCGATGTCACCAAGCTGCTAATGACGGTACAGATCCGCACCGAATCGCAACTCGAGACCGCCGAGACGCCGCCCGAGATGGAGAACGTGCAGTATCAACATGCCGCCTATGACGAAGCGCTCGGCGTCGCCGGCGATGAACTGGCCGATGTCGCAACGCTGCCGGTTCAGGCCGGGCCCAAGGTCGGCCGCAACGATCCGTGCCCGTGCGGTTCGGGCAAGAAGTACAAGCATTGCCACGGCAAGCTGAGCTGAACCGTTTTCCGGAGATCCCGATGGCTGTCAATCTGACGACCCCGAATCCTGCCGAGCTGCACCCCGTTGCCGGTGTTCGTCTCGGCATTGCCGAAGCCGGTATCCGCAAGGCGAATCGGCGCGATCTGAGCGTGATCGAACTGGCGCCGGGCAGCCGGGTTGCCGGGGTGTTCACCCTCAATCGCTTCTGTGCGGCGCCGGTGCAGTTGTGCAAGGCTCACTTGGTGCACGGAGACATCCGCGCGCTGGTGATCAACACCGGGGTGGCGAATGCCGGAACCGGCGAGCCGGGCCTCGCCAATGCGCGCGCCACCTGTGAAGCGCTCGCCGGGCAGCTTGGCGTTCGCGCCGAGCAGGTACTGCCGTTCTCCACCGGCGTGATTCTCGAGCCGCTGCCGGTCGACCGACTGATTGCCGGCCTGCCGCAGGCGGTCGCCGACCTGCGCGTCGATGGCTGGTTCGATGTCGCGCACGCAATCATGACCACCGATACCCTGGCCAAGGCAGTATCGCAGCAGGTCGAGGTGGGCGGGCGGACGGTGACCCTGACCGGGGTCAGCAAGGGCGCCGGCATGATCAAGCCCAATATGGCGACCATGCTGGGCTTCCTCGCATGCGATGCGGCGATCAGTCAGCCTTTGCTCGATGCGCTGACCAGAGAGGCCGCCGACCTGTCGTTCAACAGCATCACCGTCGATGGCGACACCTCGACCAACGATTCCTTCATCGTGATTGCCACCGGTCAGGCCGGCAATACCGAGATCGCCGATCCCGCGTCGGCCGATTACCGGGCGCTACGCGATGCGGTCGTAGCCGTATCCGTCCGCCTTGCGCAGTCCATCGTGCGTGATGGCGAGGGCGCCACCAAGTTCATGACCATCGCGGTCGAGGGCGGTGCCAGTCGTGACGAATGCCGCAAGGTCGCCTATGCCGTGGCGCATTCGCCGCTGGTCAAGACCGCCTTCTTCGCCTCCGACCCCAACCTCGGGCGCATTCTCGCCGCCATCGGCTATGCAGGGATCGATGATCTCGAGGTCAGCCGTCTGCGGGTGTGGCTCGGGAGCCCGGCGGAATCCGTGCTGGTTGCCGAGCATGGCGGCCGGGCTGCGACGTATGTCGAAGAAGCCGGGGCGCGGATCATGAAGGATGCCGAGCTCACGGTGCGCATCGATCTGGCCCGTGGCAGTGCGGCGGCCACGGTGTGGACCTGCGATCTTTCCTACGATTACGTGAAGATCAACGCTGACTATCGCAGCTAGGAGGCTGTCGGACTTGTGCGATCGTTTCGAGCCGAGCGGGAAAGCGAGGGCAGATTCGGCCGTTTTTGAGGCGCATAGTTATTCTATGCAACGAAAAAACGGGCGGATTTGGATCGCTTCCCCCTTGGCGCAGTAGATCAGTCTCAAGTCCGACAGCCTCCCAGGCGCCGGTTACAACATCCGCTTAGCGGTCAGATTCCTTCGGCGCCAGGCAGGAACCCGCGGATAGCGTCGATATGGTCCGCCTGAACGATCAGTGATTTGCGGTTCCGCTCATCGCGGCCGACCTTATCCGACGGGTTGATAATCTTCCAGCACATCCGCGACGAGCCGGTCCATCAGCGGCTCGCTATCGGCCAGAAGCGCTTCGCCAGTGGAAAACTTGCTTGCCAGTTCGGTGCGCGTCAACACAAGCGCGCGTTGCCCCTGGCGGTTTGCGAACAGATACATGGTGCGCGCCGGACTGATCCAGGTCAGTCGCACCGCCCGGCGCTCCCCGGACTCGAGCCGCAACTCGATCCAGGTGCCGCGCCGGAGTTCGTCCAGTTCTTCCGGTTCGGGTTCGGCGTCGGGGGCAGGGGGCTTGGCTGCCATGGCGGTCGCCTGGGGGGCGGCAGCGGACGTCGTTGGATCCGGGAGCGGATCTGAATCTGATTTCGGCGCAGCCATGGCGGAGCGGATTGCCACGGCATGCAGCTTGACCAGATCGGTGAAGAAGGCTTCCCGCACGGCGGTATCGACTTTGGATCCTTCCAGACCGGTCCGCAATCCCCCGAGCAGGCCGGGCAGCAGCTTCACCAGACGTTGGCGTTCATCGGTGCCCTGTTTGGGCCGTACGCTCCACACCAGGTCGTCCATGGTGGCGACGTATCTCCCCCACTCAGCCCCTTGGTCTCCGTTCGCGCGTGCAGCGTCGGTCAACACGCCTAGCCAGTGGGTGGCGAGGAATTGCCGCACGGTCTCCGGAACGTTGTCGTCGCCGGTATAGTGCACGATCGCCCCTTCGGCGACCGTGCGCGCGATTTCGAGTTGTTCGCGGACGGTGAGCCGACTGGTCAGGGTGGCGGCCTTCTGGTCGGCTTGTTCCTCCTGTTCGTGGAGGAAGGTCTCGAAGGTTTCCAGGCAGGAGGTGAAAATGCTGCTGTCGTCACAGGCCTCGTTCTGTATCCGCAGCACCAGTGGTTCGGCTGCACGATACAGCGACGAGTCCAGCGTCAGCTCGCCATCCCAGGTCGACGCCGACTGGGCCATCGCGTTGATCAGCTTGCGCGCCGGATGGCTGCGGCTGGAGAAGAAGCTATGGTCGGCGAGCGCGAGCTTCAGCACCGGCAACTGCATTCGTCCGATCAGGCCTTTCATGGCATCAGGGACGCGCTCATCGTCGAAGATGAAGTCGAACAGGGTGGCCACCACATCGATGACGATGTTGTCCACCGGGCCGAGGTGTCTGCCGACACCGGCATCGAGCAAGCCCTGGACAACGTTCATGGTGGCCGCGGCCGCCATGTCGATATTGAACTGACTGTCACCGAGTTCGACCTGGGCATCACCCTGCTGCAGGCGATTCAGCATTTGCATCACGCCGGGATGAGGATTTGCCGCGCCGCCGGTGGCGTCCAAGCCAGCGCCCGTGGGGAATCCGGGCCCCTCGCCCGCAGTCTTCGGTGCCAGGAGTTGCTTGAGAATGTCGGCGATCCCGCCTTCGGCTTCGGGCGTGCTTTGGCGCTGCGCTCCTCGTTTTCGGTCGACTCCGCCGCGCTTCGGGCCGGTACGAATGCGGGGAAGGACTCTGCGCACCACCAGATGTTGATTCACCTCGTGGTAAATGGCGTTGAGTTGCGGCGCGAGTTTTCGCGTCATCATCTCGAACAGCAGTTCCTTGGCCGGGCGCGCGCAATCGAAAGACCAGCACGCCTCCTTGAGCGCCTCGGATACCGTTTCCGGCCCGGCCGGGTTGTCCGATGCCTCCAGCTCGGCGGCGCTGCCGAGCATCAGTGCGAAGCGTGGCAGCAAGTCCTTGAGTTCACTCTCGCAGGCGCCGTGCAGGACGTTGGCCTGCCCCTTGACCGTCAGCGCTTCGGAAAACACCTGGTCATCGATGAGAGACAGCGCGAACTCCCCGTATTGGTTGTGCTGATAAAGATTGTCGGCGTCCGATGGCTTTCGCGAGAGCTCACTGAATACGCGATCGAAGGCAATAGCGAAACCCTGCTCGAGCGCCTCCCCCTGAGCACGGAGTTGCGCCTGGAGGTCGGCGAGCATTTGCTCTTCTTCGGGGTCCAGGGCGCCGAACTTGCGCTCCTCGAGATCTGCGCTCAGCGCGTCGCGTACGCTCGCAAGGGCAGCACAGGCACGATTGCGAATCAACTCGCGGCATTCGCTGAGAATGCCTCCATAAGGCCGCGCCGTTCCTGCGTCGGATTGCGGTTTGGTACCTGTGGCACCGGTCACGGTGAGCTCCGCTTAACTATTGAAATTGCGGCCAAAAAGGCATTGTGCGCAGTTTAACGCGGATGGAGCGCGTTGCCGTGCAGACATGCTGCGGCTGAGGTGGGTCGGGCCAGAACGCCGAGTTCCACTTTTCCGCGGGAACGGGGTGGGGACTCAGTGCAACACGCGCGGCATCGCCAGCATGAAGGGCGGAATCTCCGCTTCGAAGCGGTGGCCGTCGCTCGCTTCCATCTGATAGCTGCCGTGCATCGTTCCCACCGCGGTTTCGAGCACCGAGCCGCTCGAATAGCGGAAGGCTTCGCCAGGAGCGAGCAGCGGCTGCTCGCCGATCACACCCTGTCCGTGAACCTCCTGGACCTTGCCGGTACCATCGGTGATGACCCAGTGCCGGCTGACCAGGCGCGCCGGCACGGTGCCGGTGTTGCGGATGGTGATGTGATAGGCGAAGACAAAGTGATCCTCATCCGGATTGGACTGTGCCGGAATGAATTCTGCGACCGCTTCGACGGCGATGCGGTAGGTTTCTGAAGGGCTCACGCGGGTGGATCTCCCTGTAGTGTTCACCGGCGGCGACGATGATGTCGGTATCGTCCGGCAGGAATGTGATCTGTTGCCGGCCTCGAAAGGAGGGCACGGCTGGAGTCAGAGCGGTAAAATAACATTTTGTCCGGAAAATCTGTCATGTCCGTTTCTGCTCTTACCGCCCTTTCCCCGCTCGATGGCCGTTATCACGGCAAGGTTGCCGGCTTGCGCGACCACTTTTCCGAGCACGGTCTGATCCGCAATCGGGTGAAGGTGGAGGTGGAGTGGCTCAAGGCGCTTGCCGCGGAACCGGCACTGGCCGAGATCGCCCCCTTCTCCGCCGCCACCGTGGCCGAGCTCGATGCCGTGGTGGAGGGGTTTGCGCCGGCCGATGGCGAGGCGGTGAAAGCGATCGAGGCGACCACCAACCACGATGTGAAGGCCATGGAATACTGGCTCAAGGATCGTCTCGGCCACAATGCCGAAGTGATGAAGGTGTCGGAGTTCATCCACTTCGCGTGTACCTCCGAGGACATCAACAACACCTCGCATGCGCTGATGCTCAAAGCCGGCCGCGACCAGGTGCTGCTGCCCTCGGTCGACAAGGTGATTGCCCGTTTCCGCGAACTCGCCCATCAACTGGCCGACTTGCCCATGCTGTCGCGTACCCACGGCCAGCCGGCCAGCCCGACCACGCTGGGCAAGGAGATGGCCAACATCGCCGCGCGCCTGATCCGTGCCCGCGCGCAGATCGCCGCCGTGTCGCTGACCGCCAAGTTCAACGGTGCCGTGGGCAACTACAACGCCCACCTGTCGGCCTGGCCGGAGTTCGATTGGGAAGGCTTCAACTGCCGATTCATCGAGTCGCTGGGGCTGGAGTTCAACCACTACACCATCCAGATCGAACCGCACGACGCCATGGCCGAGCTGTTCGACGCCACCGCGCGCATGAACACCATCCTGATCGACGCCTGCCGCGACCTATGGATGTACATCTCGCTGGGATATTTCAAGCAGAAGCTCAAGGAGGGCGAAGTCGGTTCTTCGACCATGCCGCACAAGGTCAATCCGATCGACTTCGAGAATGCCGAGGGCAATCTCGGTATCGCCAACGCAGTGTTGCGCCATTTCTCCGAGAAACTGCCGGTATCGCGCATGCAGCGCGACCTCACCGACTCCACCGTGCTGCGCAACATGGGTGTCGGCTTCGGTCATACCGTGCTAGCGCTCGACAGCGCGCTGCGCGGCCTGTCCAAGCTCGAAGCCGAACCCGCTCGCCTTGCCGCCGATCTCGACGACTGCTGGGAAGTGCTCGCCGAGCCGGTGCAGACGGTGATGCGCCGATTCGCGATCGAGAACCCCTACGAGCAGCTCAAGGCCATGACCCGCGGCAAGGGCATCACCCGCGAGGCGTTGCAGGAGTTTGTCGCCACCCTGGCGATTCCCCAGTCGGAGCGCGACCGCCTGCTGGCGATGACGCCGGCGAGCTATGTCGGCAAGGCGGCGGAGCTGGCGCGTGGGATCTGAGGCGGGCGCCGTAGATACTGTTATCCGGGTCAAGTGCCCATTTCCAGTAGCGGCGCCGTAGATTCTGTTATCCGAGTCAAGTGGCATCTAAGGGTGGGATCGAAAGCGCGCTGCGGCCCCCCATCGATTGAAGTTCAACAAGAGGACAGCATGGCGTTTTCCGATAACCTCAAGCAGTTGCCGGGCGTTTCTCATCTGGCGGCGATCAATCTGCTCGATGCGGGCGACGCGGTCGTGGCAACGATCGAGAACAAGCCCGGTCAGGCCGGCTCGCTCGCGCTGTACAACCATCTGGCGCAGCTCTACGGCGCGATCTCGCCGGATGCGGCAAAGAAGGGGCTGGAGCTCTATGCCGAGCACACCGAGGATGCGCGGGGGAACCCCGGCAAGCATCCGAACATCGATCGCCTGATCGGCCTGGTCGAACGCAGTGAAACCCTGCGAGTGAAGCAGGTCTTCGCGATCTGAAGCATGCGGCCTCGGGTCGCGGCATGAACGGACAAAAAGAAGGGCGCCGACGGCGCCCTTCGTTCATCCTTACCCGGTGAGCGTCACACCACCGCCTCTTCCTTTTCCTTCTTCGGCTTCACGAACTGTTCGCGCGACACGCCGAGCCACATCACCAGCGGGCTGGCGACCAGCACCGAGGAATAGATGCCGAACAGGATGCCGATGGTCAGCGCGAGCGCGAAATAATGCAGCGTCTCGCCGCCGAACATGAGCATTGCGAGCACCATCATCTGGGTACTGCCGTGAGTGATCACGGTGCGCGAGATGGTGCTGGTGATGGCGTGATTGAGCACGTCGGGCGTGCTCATGTTGCGCTTCTTCTTGAAGGTCTCGCGTACGCGATCGAACACGACTACCGATTCGTTGACCGAATAGCCCAGCACCGCCAGTACCGCGGCCAGCACCGCCAGCGAGAACTCCCACTGGAAGAAGGCGAAAAAGCCCAGGATGATGATCACGTCGTGCAGGTTGGCGACGATGGCCGATACCGAGAAGCGCCATTCGAAGCGGGCCGCGAGGTAAAGCATGATGCCGATGATGACCAGCAGCAGGGCCATCGCGCCGTCGGTGGCAAGCTCCTTGCCCACCTGTGGGCCGACGAATTCCACCCGGCGCAGTTCCGCCCTGGGCCCGGCGACCGCGCCCAGCGTGTTCATCACCCGCTCGGACACCCGGCTGGTATCCAGGTCCTCGCGATTCGGCAGGCGGATCAGCACGTCGCGCGCGCTGCCGAAGTTCTGCACCTGGGCGTCCGGGTAGCCGTCGGCCGCCAGCGCCTGGCGTATGGGTTCCAGTTGCGCTGCCTCGGCGTAGCTGACTTCGATCAGTGTGCCGCCGGTGAACTCCACCGAAAGGTGCAGGCCGCGGGTGGCGAGGAAGAACACCGCCACGATGAAGGTGAGCAACGAGATCACGTTGAACACCAGCGCATGGCGCATGAACGGGATGTCCTTCTTGATGCGGAAAAATTCCATGATTGCTTGTCCTTGTCTTCCGCTCAGTTATTGCCCGGCTTCCACACCTGACCGATCGACAGCGCGTCGATCTTGCGCCGGCGGCCGTAGATCAGGTTGATCATCATCCGCGACACCAGCACGGCGCTGAACATCGACGTGAGTATGCCGAGGCAATGGACCACGGCAAAGCCGCGTACCGGTCCGGAGCCGAATACCAGCAACGCCACGCCCGCGATCAGGGTGGTGATGTTGGAGTCCAGAATGGTGCCGAAGGCGCGGTCATAGCCGGCCGAAATGGCCGCCTGCGGGCTCGATCCGTTGCGCAGCTCCTCGCGGATGCGCTCGTTGATCAGCACGTTGGAATCGATCGCCATGCCCAGAGTCAGCGCCATCGCCGCGATGCCGGGCAGGGTGAGGGTGGCCTGCAGCAGCGACAGCAGCGCCACCAGCAGCAGCAGGTTGGTTGCCAGCGCGATTGTCGACACCACGCCGAACAGGGCGTAGTAGCCGCACATGAATATCGCGATCGCGATAAAACCCCACAACGTCGAGTTGAAACCCTTGGCGATGTTGTCGGCGCCGAGGCTGGGGCCGACCGTGCGTTCCTCGATGATCTCCATCGGCGCGGCGAGCGAGCCGGCGCGCAGCAGCAGGGCCACGTCGTTGGCCTCGGTGGTGGTCATGCGGCCCGAGATCTGCACCCGGCCGCCGCCGATCTCGCTGCGGATAACCGGGGCGGTTACGACTTCCCCCTTGCCCTTCTCGATCAACAGGATCGCCATGCGCTTGCCGATGCTCTCGCGGGTGACGTCACGGAAGATGCGTGCACCGGCCGCGTCCAGCGTGAGGTGGACCGCCGGCTCGTTGGTCTGGCCATCGAACCCGGGCTGGGCATCGGTGAGGCGGTCGCCGGTCAGCACCACCTGCTTCTTGACCAGCAGCGGCGGGCCGCCACGCTCGGTGTACAGCTCGGTGCCGAAGGGCACGCTGCCGGCGATCGCCGCCTCGAGCGCGCCCGGCGTGTCATCGACCATGCGCACTTCGAGGGTGGCGGTGCGGCCGAGGATGTCCTTCGCCTTGGCCACGTCCTGCACTCCGGGCAGCTGCACCACGATGCGCTCGGCGCCCTGCTGCTGGATCACCGGCTCGGCCACGCCGAGTTCGTTGATCCGGTTGTGCAGGGTGGTGATGTTCTGCTTGATCGCAAAGTCGCGCATGGTCTGCTGCGCCTGCGGGGTCAGCGAGCCGATCAGCTTCAGGTCGTCGGCGCCGTCGTCGCGGTCGGAAAGCGCGAGGTCGGCACTCGAGGCCTGGATCGCGGTGCGCCCGGCGTCACGCTGGGCGGCGTCGCGGAAGCGGATGTGCACCGTGTTGCCTTCGCGCGTGATCCCGGCGTGGCGCACGCTCTTGTCCCGCATCAGCGTGCGCAGGTCGCCGGTGGTGGCGTCGAGACGCTTGGTCAGCGCGCCCGGCATGTCGACCTCGAGCAGGAAGTGCACGCCGCCGCGCAGGTCGAGACCGAGGTACATCGGCAGCGCGTTGATCGACGTCAGCCAGGCCGGCGAAGCCGACAGCAGGTTGAGTGCGACGACGTAGGACGGGTCCTGCGGGTCGGGGTTGAAGGCGCGCTCGATGGCGTCCTTGGCCTGGAGCTGGATGTCCGTGGTGGCGAAACGGGCGCGGACGCTGGTGGCGTCGGAGAAGATTCCGTTGTGTTCGATGCCGGCGCTGCGCAAGGTTTCGGCAACGCGGTCGGTCACCGTTGCCGGGTCGAGCTTGACCGTCACCTTGCCGCTCGAGACCTGGACTGCGGGCACCTCGCCGTAGAAGTTCGGCAGGGTGTAGATCAGGCCCCACAGCAGGATGAGCCCGATGAGGATGTTCTTCCAGAGAGGATAGCGATTCATTGTGGGGGCAGTGCGGCGAGGAGGGGATGAAGCAAAGGCGTGTCCGACGGGTGGCTGTCCGCAGCGCTGGCGAAACGGAAGGTCGTCCGGGATGGAGACGCAGGGCGTGCCCGGGCCGGGACGGCCGAGGCCGCCCCGCTCGGGCCGGTCAGGCTCAGATCGCCTTCAGCGTGCCCTTGGGCAGCACGGTGGCGACGGCCGGCTTCTGCACCGCGACCACGGTGTTGGTGGCAATCTCGACCTGAACGAAGCTGTCGCCGACTTCGGTGACGCGTCCGGCGATGCCGCCGCCGATCACGACTTCGTCTCCCTTGCTCAGGGCCTCGACCATGGCCTTGTGTTCCTTGGCCCGCTTCATCTGCGGACGGATCATCAGGAACCACAGCACCACGAACATCAGGATCAGAGGCAGCATGCCCATCAGCCCGCCGGTCGGATCGGACCCGGCGGCAGCCTGGGCGTATGCGTTGGAAATCAGCACGTTGTAACTCCAGAGTTTGCAAAAAACGGTGAATTATAGCAGCACAGTATGGCAGTCCCCGACGATCAGGCGATGCCGGTGCCACGTTCGCTGCGGAATTGCGCCACGTAGGCGGCGAAGCCATCGACCTCGATCGCGGCGCGGAGTTCGGCGGTCAGGGTCTGGTAATAGCGCAGGTTGTGGATGGTGTTGAGCATGCTGCTGAGGATCTCGCCGGTGCGGTGCAGGTGGTGCAGGTAGGCGCGACTGAAGCTGCGGCAGGTGTAGCAGTCGCAGCTCGGGTCGAGTGGGCGGGTGTCGGCCTTGTGGATCGCGTTCTTGATCTTGATGTCGCCGTAGCGGGTGAACAGCCAGCCGTTGCGTGCGTTGCGCGTCGGCATCACGCAGTCGAACATGTCGATGCCGTTGGCGACGCCCTCGACGATGTCCTCGGGCGTGCCCACCCCCATCAGGTAGCGCGGCTTGTGCGTGGGCAGGCGCGGCGCGGTGTGGGCGAGGATGCGGCGCATGTCTTCCTTCGGTTCGCCCACCGACAGGCCGCCGATGGCGAAGCCGTGAAAGCCGATGTCCTCGAGCGCGGCGAGCGACTCGTCGCGCAGCGCCTCGTGCATGCCACCCTGCACGATGCCGAACAGCGCATTCGGGTTCTCCTGACGGTCGCTCAGGCGGTCAAATTCGTCGCGCGAACGTTGCGCCCAGCGCTGCGACAGGCGCATCGACTTCGCGGCCTCGTCTACGGTGGCGGGGTAGGGCGTGCACTCGTCGAAGATCATCACGATGTCGGCGTTCAGCGTGTGCTGGATCTGCATCGAAATCTCGGGGGTCAGGAACAGCCTGGCGCCGTCGATCGGGCTGGCGAATTTGACGCCCTCCTCGCTGATCTTGCGCAGCGCCCCCAGGCTGAACACCTGGAAGCCCCCCGAATCGGTCAGGATGGGCTTGTCCCAGCCCATGAAGCGGTGCAAGCCGCCGTGCGCCGCGATCACCTCGAGTCCCGGGCGCAACCACAGGTGAAAGGTGTTGCCGAGGCAGATCTGCGCGCCGATGCCGGCGAGCATGTCGGGGGTCATCGCCTTGACCGTGCCGTAGGTGCCGACCGGCATGAAGGCCGGGGTGTCGACCGCGCCGTGGGCCAGCGTCATGCGGCCGCGGCGGGCGCCGCCACTGGTGGTGAGGAGTTCAAACTGCATCGTCGTTCCGGGTCAGGAGCATGGCGTCGCCATAACTGAAAAAGCGGTAGCCAGCGGCAATTGCATGGCGGTAGGCGCGGCGGATGGTGTCCATGCCGGCGAAGGCGGAGACCAGCATCAGCAGCGTGGATCTGGGCAGATGGAAGTTGGTGAGCAGCGCATCGACGACCTGGAAGCGGAAGCCGGGCAGGATGAAGATCTCGGTTTCTCCGCTGCCGGCGGTGAGCGGGCCATCCTGCGCGGCCGCCTCGAGCGCGCGCATGCTGGTGGTGCCGACTGCGATCACGCGGCCGCCCGCGGCGCGGGTGGCAGCGATCGCGTCCACCGTCTCCTGCGGGATCACGTAGCGTTCGCGGTGCATTCGGTGTTCGCCGAGGTCATCCACCCGCACCGGCTGGAAGGTGCCGGCACCCACGTGCAGGGTCAGCCAGGCGCAGTTGGCGCCACGTTCGCGCACGCGCGCGAGCAGGGCGTCGTCGAAGTGCAGCCCGGCGGTGGGTGCGGCCACTGAGCCGGGGCTGCGCGCGAACACGGTCTGGTAGCGGCTCTCGTCGGCGTCACCGGCTGCACGCTGGATATAGGGAGGCAGCGGCAGTTTGCCGTGGCGCTCGAGCAGCACCACCAGATCTTCGCTGTCGGGGAAACGCAGATGGAAGAACTCCCCGACCCGTCCGAGTACGGTCACGTCGATCGCGTCGGCCAGGCGCAGCGTGCTGCCCGGCTTGGGCGACTTGGACGCGCGCACCTGGGCGAGTGCCTCGTGCGGTCCGATCGGGCGCTCGATCAGCACCTCGATCTGGCCGCCGGAGGTCTTGCTGCCGTGCAGGCGGGCGTGCAGCACGCGGGTGTCGTTGAACACGAGCAGATCGCCCGCACGGATGAACGCCGGCAGGTCGGAGATGTGGCGATCGGCGAGGGCGTCGCCGACCACCAGCAGCCGGCTCGCGCTGCGTTCGGCCAGCGGCGCCTGGGCGATCAGCTCGGCCGGGAGTACGTAATCGAAATCGCTTAAGGAAAAGGGCATCAATCTGGTCAGGCAGCTTGCCGCAAGCGGCATTGTTCAGTGATAATGCGTGCCCTCCCTGCCGGGATGGCGGAATCGGTAGACGCAGCGGACTCAAAATCCGCCGGTGGTGACACTGTGAGGGTTCGAGTCCCTCTCCCGGCACCAGGCTCTGACAAGACTCTGCGCATCGAAAGCGGCGGATTCTAGCAGCTTTCCTCTTCGCGCTCGGTCTCAGCCCATTGTTGCCTGCCCCGCTCTCGGCGCGTCCATGCGACGGGGCTTCGCGATGCAGATGCCTTTCAGGCCTGCGGACCGGACGCCTTGTACATCAGAGCGGCGCCGCTGATCGCCCGGACTGCCGGATGGGTCAGGCGACGTTCGACCGAGATCGCATAGAACGATTCCCTGACGCTCTCCGCCGTGCCGAGGCAGCGCACGCCGTGCTGACGACACACATCGTCGGCAATCAAGGCCGGGGTGGGAAAGATCCCCACGCCGGCTTCACCGAAGGCTTTCATCAGCGCGCTGTCGTCGAATTCACCGACAATGCGGGGACGGATCCGGTGCTCCTCGAGCCAGCGCAGCATGGGCCGTCGCACCGAGGCTTCCGCCCCCGGCAGCAGCAGGGGGGCACCGTCCAGGCAGGCGGGAAATTCACCTTTGAGCCCGGCTGCCAGCGCAGGCGTGGCAAAGAAACTGACCGCCGAGTCGCCGAGCTTGTGGCTGTAACCGCGCACGTCCATGTTGGCCGGCAGCGGACTGTCAGCCAGCACCACGTCGAGTTTGTGGATCGCGAGTTCGCCGAGCAACTGATCGAGCTTGTTCTCGCGGCAGATGATGCGGATCGGTTCCGGGAGCGCCATCGACGGCGCCAGCAACACATATGCGATCGCCTTGGGCACCACGTCGGAGACCCCGACCCGGAACGGCAGGGTGCGACCAGCGGCACGGCTGTTGAGCGCATCTTCGAGTTCGTTGCCGAGGCGGAAGATTTCTTCGGCGTAGTCGAGCGCCATGGTGCCGGTTTCGGTCAGGACCAGCCGTCGTCCCTGACGACGAAAGAGGCTGACCCCGAGCGTGGTTTCGAGCGCGGCGATCTGTCCCGACAGGGTTTGTGGCGCGAGACCCGAACGTTCGGCTGCGCGGACCACGCCGCCTGCCCGGGCCACGCTCCAGAAGTGGTGAAGCTGCTTGAAATTGAGCATGGTGATAACAGTTCGCTAAAACCGGATAAACATTCCGTGGAACCCGGAGTTTATCGAACAGTCTGAGCCTTAGCATCTGGACTGTGTTTGTGCAGGACGGCAAGTGCAACGAACCAAGGAGACTCAGACATGCGTATCGATCTGCATTGTGATGGTGTGGAAGCAGCCCCCGCCTTGAAAGACTATGTCGCACGGCGGATGCGCTTCGCCATTGGTCGGTTCCGTGATCACATTCAGTGGGCGCGGATCAAGGTGGCCGACGTGAATGGTCCGCGTGGGGGAGCAGACAAGCGCTGCGTGGTGCAGCTGAAGTTGCGCAATCTTCCCGATGTGGTGTTTGCGATCACCCAGCTCGATGTCCGTGCTGCGGTCGATGAGGCCGCTGACCGGGTGGCGCGCGTGCTGGCCCAGCGCTTGCGCCGCAACCGGCACATCGACCGCGTCCGCTATCAGGTCACGCAGTCCATCGCCGCGCCGGCCTGAATTCTTCCTGCAAATTCAAATTAGATCTAGACTGCGGCATCGCCGACAGAAACAAGGAGCCAACAGATGGAAAACCGCATTGCGACCATGAACAGGTCGGAGGCCTCGGTACTCTCGACCAACAAGGTTATCCGTAACACTTACATGCTGCTGTCGGCGACGCTGGCGTTCTCGGCGCTGACCGCCGGAACCTCGCTTGCACTCGGCTTGCCGCACCCCGGCATCATCCTGACCCTGGTCGGCTACTTCGGTCTGTTGTTCCTGACCACCAAGTTCCGGAACAGCGGGCTGGGTATCCTGTTCGTGTTTGCGCTGACCGGCTTCATGGGCTACACCCTGGGGCCGATCCTGTCGCATTACCTGGCGATGCCCAACGGCGGCCAGGTGGTGATGCAGGCGATGGGCGGCACGGCGGCGATCTTCCTCGGGCTGTCGGCCTATGCGCTGACTTCGCGCAAGGATTTCTCCTTCATGGGCGGCTTCCTGATGGTCGGCATCCTGGTCGCCTTCCTGGCCGGCCTGGGCGCGATCTTCTTCCAGATGCCTGCGTTGTCGCTGGCAGTGTCGGCGATGTTCGTACTGCTGATGTCCGGCCTGATCCTGTACGAAACCAGCAACATCATCCATGGTGGTGAAACCAACTATGTGATGGCGACCGTCACCCTGTACGTGTCGATCTACAATCTCTTCACCAGCCTGCTGCACCTGCTCGGCTTCATGAACAGCGACTGATCCGTCAGTTTCACGTTGTCAGCCGAAGGGGCGGCCACCGTATGGGGCCGCCCCTTCGTCGTTGACGCGGGTAGAGGGGTCGACGTCCGCACATACGGTTACAATGGCTGACTTTTTTCAACGGGAAAGGTCCGATGAAGACTACCTTTCTGGATTTCGAACAGCCAATTGCCGAGCTCGACGGCAAGATCGAGCAATTGCGCTTCGTGCAGGACGACTCGGCGGTGGATATCTCCGAGGAGATTGCCCGCCTCGAGACCAAGAGTCAGACCATGACCAAGGATCTCTACGCCAAGCTCACGCCGTGGCAGATCGCCCAGGTCGCACGCCATCCGCAACGCCCCTACACGCTGGACTACACCCGCCACATCTTCACCGATTTCGAAGAGCTGCATGGTGATCGCTCGTTTGCCGACGACAAGGCGATCGTGGGTGGTCTGGCGCGTTTCAACGGGCAGAGCTGCGTCGTCATCGGCCACCAGAAGGGGCGCGACACCAAGGAAAAGATCGCCCGGAATTTCGGCATGCCGCGGCCCGAAGGCTATCGCAAGGCGATGCGGCTGATGAAGCTGGCGGAGAAGTTCGGCCTGCCGGTGTTCACCTTTGTCGACACGCCGGGAGCCTATCCGGGAATCGGTGCCGAAGAGCGCGGCCAGTCCGAAGCGATCGGCCACAACCTCTATGTCATGGCCGAACTGAAGGTGCCGCTGATCTGCACCATCATCGGCGAGGGCGGATCAGGCGGTGCGCTGGCGATCGCGGTCGGCGACCAGGTCATGATGCTGCAGTACTCGACCTATTCGGTGATCTCGCCCGAAGGCTGCGCCTCCATCCTGTGGAAGAGCGCGGACAAGGCCCCCGAGGCGGCCGAGACCATGGGCATCACCGCCGCGCGCCTGAAGTCGCTGGGCCTGATCGACAAGATCGTCTCCGAGCCGGTGGGCGGTGCGCATCGCGACCATCGCGCGATGGCACAGAGCCTGAAGCGGGCCCTGGCCGACGCACTGCGTCAGGTCGATTCGATGTCGCCGGCCGAGCTGGTGGCGCAGCGGATCGAAAAACTCATGGGTTATGGCCGTTTCAAGGAGCAGGCGGCCTGAGCCTGCGTCCGCAATGAGCGTGGCCCTGATCGATGCAGCGGCGACCGTGCTCGCTGCTGCCGGGGTCGGGGCGCACAGCCGGCTGTGCTGTGCGCTGTCGGGCGGAGTCGATTCGGTGGTACTCCTCGACCTGCTGAGCGGACTCCGGGGGCGCTTCGGTTATACCCTGGCGGCGGCCCATGTGCATCATGGCTTGAGCCCCGCAGCCGATGCCTGGCGCGAATTCTGTGCGGACTACTGCCGTCGGCTCGATGTACCGTTCTCCGCCTTTGAGGTTACGGTCTCCCGGGACCATCCCGCGGGGCTCGAGGCTGCCGCACGAGAGGTCCGTCATGCGGTGCTGAACGGTATCGACTGCGACTGGCTGGTCTTTGGCCACCACCGCGACGATCAGGCGGAAACCCTGTTGTTCCGCCTTTTTCGCGGCACCGGTCTGCGCGGTGCGGGGGCGATGGCGGCGATCGAGCACGGTGCCGGCGACCGGCCGGGACGGCTGCGGCCGATGCTCGCCCATGGCCGCGCAACACTTGTCCAGTGGGCGCGCGAGCGCGCGCTCGACTGGATCGAGGACGACAGCAACAGCGACCGTCGCTTTGCCCGCAATGATATTCGTCACCGTATCCTGCCGGCAATCGAGGGTGCCTTTCCGGCGGCAAGGACGGCGCTTGCGCGCGCCGCGGCCCACTTCCGCGAGGCGAGCGATCTGCTCGACGACCTGGCTGCGATCGACGAACTGGCCTGCGGCGGGCCCGTGCTCGAGCGCGATGCCTTGTTGGCACTGTCCGATGCGCGGATCGTGAATCTGCTGCGCTGGCAGGCGCGCCGACGTGGTGTGCCTGCTCCGGGCAGTGCGCGCTTGCGGGAGGGGCTGCGCCAGTTGCGTGCCACGCCCGCGGCGCGTCCCCTGCACCTGCCCTTCGGCGCGCTCGCGTGCTGCGTTTATCACGACCGGATCTGGCTGGAGCCGGTGGTGGCGCAGGTCCCCGCGCCATGCGCGCTGGAGGGCGGGGCATTGGGCGCGCAGACGCTGCCCTGGGCGGGTGGTCAGGTCGTGTTTCATGAGGTGCGGGGCGCAGGCGTCGGCCGGGTCATCCTCGGCCAGACAAACCGCTGTCGACTGGTGCCACGCGCACCGGGCCTGCGTCTGCGCCCCGGGCCGGCGCGACCGAGCCGCACGTTCAAGAATCTGTGCCAGGAGGCGGGGATTCCGGTGTGGATGCGCAATCGTCTTCCGGTGCTCGAGATCGACGGGGCTGTCGCCTGGATCGGTGGCATCGGGGTCGATGCCGCTTTTGCCTGCCCTCCCGGGGAGGCCGGCATCCTGCCGGAGTGGCTGCCTTTCAGTTCCTGAGCGTGGTCAGCATCTGTGCGAGTTCGACCGCCGAGCGCACCTGCATCTTGTCGAACACCTTGGACCGATGGGCCTCGACGGTACGCATCGAGATCGAGAGTTTGTCCGCGATCACCTTGTTGTACTTGCCTTCGAGGATCAGCTCCATGACCTCGCGTTCGCGCGCGCTCAACGTTGCCAGCCGGCTTTCGACCGTGCCACGGTCGGCTTCGGCGCGGCGGTGGTCGGCGTCATGAGCGATCGCGCGCTGCACGCGTTCGATCAATTCATTGTCGTTGAATGGCTTCTCGATGAAGTCGAAGGCGCCCTTCTTGAGGGCGTTGACCGCCATCGGGACGTCGCCGTGGCCAGTGATGAAGATCACCGGCAAGGCGCAATGACGTTCGATGAGCGCGTCGAAGCATTCCAGCCCGCTCATGCCTTCCATGCGGATGTCGAGCACGATGCAACCGCGCCAGTCCGCTTGCCAGGCGGCGAGAAAATCCTCCGCCCCAGCCCACAGCCGGCATTCGACGCCGCGCGTGCGGAACTGCCATTGCAGGGCGTCGCGAATGGCTTCGTCGTCATCGATGATGTGGGCGCAGGCGAGGCTCATGGGCGTTCCGTCGGTAGCGTGAGGATGAAGATGGTACCGCCTGCCGGGTTCGGTTCGAAAGTCAGGCGTCCGTGATGGAGTTCGGCAATCGAGCGGCAGATGTTCAGGCCCATCCCCATGCCTTCCGATTTGGTGGTGAAGAAGGGTTCGAACAGGCGCTCGGCGGTGGCTGGATCGATCCCGCTGCCATGGTCGCCGACCCTGATCTCGAGGGTGGTGCCGCGCAGGTGGGTGCTGAGCGTGACCTCGCGGCGGGCGGGCGCCGTGTTGCGCATCGCATCCATGCCGTTGCGTACCAGATTTACCAGGATCTGCTCGATCATGATCGGATCGGCGGTCACCGCAGGCAGCGCAGGGGTCAGGCTGGTGACGATGCGCATCTGGCGTTTGCGGGCATCGGCCTCGATCAGGCCCACTGCGTCACGGATGACATGGTTGAGGTCGAGCGCCTCGCGTTTGGGCTCGGAGCGGCGTACGAAATCATGCACACGACGGATGATTTCGCCCGCACGGCGCGCTTGGCGGCCGATCTTCTCGTGGATCCCGCTCAGTTCGGCAGTGTCGACCTGGCCTGCGTCGAGGCGGTTGATGCAGCCGCTGTTATAGCTCGCAATCGCGGCCAGCGGCTGGTTGAGTTCGTGGGCCAGGGTCGAGGCCATTTCGCCCATGGTCACCAGGCGGGACGTGGCCTGCAGGCGTTCGTCCTGCTGACGGGCAAGTTCGCGGGCACGCTTTTGCTCGGTGATGTCCAGCACCGAACCCATCCAGCCGCTGTGACGACCCTCGGCGTCGATCAGCGGCGCCTCGAAGATCAGCGCGTCGAAGCGCTCGCCGTTCTTGCGCTGCAACGAGACCTCGAGCCCGTCGACCGGTGTGCCGCCGGTCATCACCATGTCGTGAACTTCCAGGGTGTGTTCGAGGTGGTCCGGATCCCAGTAGGGCATCGGCGGCATGGCGCCGACCAGTTCTTCGGCGCTGAACCCGGTCATGCGGCAGAACGCCGGATTGACGTGGGTAATGCGGCCGTCGCGATCACGGGCGCGCAGGCCGGTGATCACCGAATCTTCCATCGCCTTGCGGAACGCCGACTCGTTGCGCAAGGCCTGTTCTGCCGCCTGCCGCCGCGCGAGCTGACGCCGCAGCTGCCAGACGCTCCACACGATGATGGCACCGAACAGCGTGATCGACGCGATCAGCAGCACCGGCATCCAGCGCGTTTCGCCCTTGTAGGCGGTGATCTGCAGGGTGAGGCCATGGCCCGGCGGCTCGAACGGTGTGGTGTAGCTGCGATTGGTGGCCAGCGGCGCGATCTTGGACTTGGCTGCGATCTCGTTCCCGTCGGGGTCGAGCACCGCCACCCGGTAGCGCTCCGAGAACCACCACGGCAGTTCGCGGATCACCAGGTCGGACAACGAGTACACGGCGACCACCACGCCGAGAAAGGCCTCGTCCGACCAGGTCGGCACATGGACTTCGAAGTTGAACTTGCCGCCGACCACCGGATAGGCCGGACCATAAACCGGGCGCCCGACTGCCCGCGCCAGCTTCATCACCGACTCGGCAGGCATGGTGCCGTCGGTCTCGCCAATCAGGCCGCTGTCGGTAAAGGGGGGCAATGCGCCCTTCCGCACGCCGTTCTGATCGAGCCACAGCACCCGCACGATGCCACGGTCCTGACTCATCAGCTGGCGCAGCTGGGCTTCGGTCTGGGTGGACGGGCGCTCGGCACGCAGTAGTTCGAGACCCACCTGCTGCAGCAGCGCTTCGTTGCGATCGAGCTGGAAGCGCAGGTTCTGCTCCATCCACAGTACGTCGGTAATGAGGGTGGTCTGCTGTTCCTCGGCGTCATACTCGCGCGTCATCCATACCAGCAGCGCGATGGCGGCAAGGAACAGCGCGAGGATGAAATAGGGCAACTGGCCGATCCAGCGGCCGCGGCGGCCGCTCGGGTTTTCCTGGGGGGCGGCCGCCTGCATCAGGGCCATGGGGAAACTACCGCCTCGTGGTTGCGCATCGGGTAGTGCATCGAATCGTCTTATGGGGCCATTGGCCATTATGCGGTATTCCACAATAGCGTCGATTGGGTGCGCGGAACAATACTGCGACACTTTCTGGCGGATGTGCCCGTCCCGGAGGTCCTTGTTCCATGCACCTCGGGTGCTATTGTTACAGGGTCGAAGACGCACTCAGTGCGTATGTTCTTCAATTGGAGGAGATAAGTAATGAAAATTCGTGCAATCCTGCTGGGTCTTGTTGCCGCCGGCCTGACCGCCACCGCCGCCGCCGCCGATCCGATCGTGATCAAGTTCAGCCACGTCGTTTCCACCGACACCCCCAAGGGCAAGGCCGCCGTAAAGTTCAAGGAACTCGCCGAGCAGTACACCAACGGTGCGGTCAAGGTCGAAGTCTACGCCAACAGCACGCTGTACAAGGACAAGGAAGAAATGGAGGCGCTGCAGCTGGGCGCCGTGCAACTGCTCGCGCCGTCGCTGGCCAAGTTCGGTCCGCTCGGCGTGCGCGAATTCGAAGTGTTCGATCTGCCCTACATCTTCGACGGCTACAAGGATCTGCACAAGATCACCACCGGCCCCGTCGGCGCGCAGCTGCTGTCCAAGCTCGAGCCCAAAGGCATCAAGGGTCTGGCATTCTGGGACAACGGCTTCAAGTCCTTCTCCGCCAACACGCCGATCATGAAGCCGGAAGATCTGCGCGGCAAGAAGATGCGCATCCAGTCGTCCAAGGTGCTCGAAGAGCAGATGCGCGAGCTGAAGGCGCTGCCGCAGGTGATGGCCTTCTCCGAGGTCTACCAGGCGCTGCAGACCGGCGTGGTCGACGGTACCGAGAACCCGCACTCCAACCTCTACACCCAGAAGATGCATGAGGTGCAGAAGCACATGAGCCTGACCGATCACGGCTACCTGGGCTATGCAGTGATCACCAACAAGAAGTTCTGGGACGGCCTGCCGGCCGATGTGCGCACCCAGCTCGACAAGGCGATGAAGGAATCCACCGTCTACGCCAACCAGATCGCCAAGGAAGAGAACGACAAGGCGCTGGCGGCGGTGAAGGCTTCGGGCAAGACCGAGATCTATCAGCCGACCGATGCCGACAAGGCCGCATTCAAGAAGGCGCTGGTGCCGGTGCACAAGAAGATGGAATCGCGGATCGGTGCCGAGCTGATCCAGTCCATCTACAAGGAAACCGGTTTCGATCCGTCGAAGCTGTAATTTGTCAGTACCCCAGAACGCCCGTCAGGTCCGCTCCTGACGGGCGTTTTTTGCAGGGAGATATCTCATGACCAAGATTCTCGATCGGCTCGAAGAGTTCATCATTGGCACCCTGATGGCGGTGGCCACGGTCGTCATCTTCATTTCGGTGGTGCATCGCTACGGTTCCGGGTTTCCGATTCCGGTGGTGCAGGACTGGCTGCTGGACATGAACTTCGGCTGGGCGCAGGAGTTCTGCATCATTCTTTTCGTGTGGATGGCCAAGTTCGGTGCCGCCTATGGCGTGCGTACCGGCATCCACGTCGGGGTGGACGTCCTCATCAACAAGTTGACGGACAAACCCCGTGCCGTACTGATCCAGATCGGACTCATCTGCGGGGCCATATTCACCGGTTTGATCGGCTTTTTCGGCGCGCTCTTCATCTGGGAAAACGGCATGGCCTACGAGACGCTGACCCTGTTCGGACTCGACGCCGGCAACTTCTATGAAGGCCCGACCACCCCCGACCTCGAATGGCCGACCTGGATCGTGTATTCCGCGGTGCCGCTCGGGTCCTTCCTGATGTGCTTCCGCTTCCTGCAGGTGATGGTCAGCTTCGCCCGCACCGGCGAGCTGCCGCGCCACGACCACGGCCACGTCGAAGGTCTGGACGAAGAGCAGGATCCGAACGTCCTGCTCGAAGGCGAGGCGATCTCGATCTCCGAGGACATCGAGCATGGCCAGGCCGGCAAGACTCAACCGCGGTCTGACGACCTTACCGGCAAGCGCTAACAGGAGCACGCAGAAATGACCAATACAATTGCCATTTTCGGCCTGCTCGTCGTGCTGATGGCGATCGGCATGCCGGTAGGCGTGGCGCTCGGCCTGACCGTGCTGAGCTTCATGTTCATCTTCACCGACGTGCCGCTCGAGGCGGTGGCGCTGAAGATGTTCACCGGGATCGAGAAGTTCGAGATCATGGCGATCCCGTTCTTCATCCTTGCCGGCAACTTCCTGACCCATGGCGGCGTCGCCCGCCGCATGATCAACTTCGCCACGGCGATGGTCGGTCACCTGCGCGGCGGTCTGGGCATGTCGGCGGTGCTGGCGTGCGCCCTGTTCGCCGCGGTGTCGGGCTCCAGCCCGGCGACGGTGGTCGCGATCGGCTCGATCCTGATCCCGGCGATGATCAAGCAGGGGTACCCGTTGAGCTTCGGCGCCGGCGTGGTGGCCTCGGCGGGCGGTCTGGGCATCCTGATCCCGCCGTCGATCGTCATGGTGATGTACGCGGTAACGACCAACTCCTCGGTTGGCGCATTGTTCATGGCCGGCGTGATTCCTGGCCTGTTGCTGGCCTTCATGCTGGGGGTGTGCACCTGGTATGTGGCCAAGAAGAACAACTATCCGACCCTGCCGCGCGCACCATGGAAGTTGAAGGCGCGGTACTTCAAGGATGCATTCTGGGGATTGATGCTGATTGTCGTGGTGATGGGCGGGATCTACTCCGGCATGTTCACCCCGACCGAAGCGGCGGCGATGAGCGCGGTGTACGCCTTCTTCATTGCGGTTTTCGTGTACAAGGATCTGAACCTCAAGCAGATCCCGCGCGTGCTGCTCGACTCGGCGAACATGAGCTCGATGCTGCTGTTCATCATCGCCAGCGCGATCCTGTTCTCCTTCATCCTGACCTCGGAACAGATTCCGCAGCGCATGGCCGATGCGATCGTGGCCAGCGGCATGGGCGCGATCGGCTTCCTGGTGGTGGTGAACCTGCTGCTGCTGGTGGCGGGCATGATCATGGAGCCGTCCTCGATCATCCTGATCCTGGCGCCGATCCTGTTCCCGGTGGCGGTGGCGCTGGGCATCGACCCGATCCACTTCGGCGTCATGATCACGGTGAACATGGAGATCGGCATGATCACGCCGCCGCTCGGGCTGAACCTGTTCGTGGCGGGCGGCATCACCAATTCGGGTATGACCGAGATGAGCAGGGCCGTGCTGCCGTGGTTGTACACGATGCTGGTGTTCCTGATGTTGATCACCTACATCCCGAGCATCTCCACCTTCCTGCCCAGGGCGATGGGTATGATGTAAGCAATCCCTGTTGTCGCAAGCTGCAGAACCCGGCCGTGTGCCGGGTTTTGTTTTTCCGGAAGCGGGAATCGTACGTCGCAGCAGGTCGGGTGGGGGGGCCGGCGCGGGCTGTCGAGAGCGCCGGCTGGCGAGGCGGCAGCGGGGAAAAAAGGGGATGCATGTTTGAGCCCGAAGGGCGAGTTTGCATCGCCGCCCCGATGGCGTCTTGCCAGCCGGGAAGCCGAAGGCCGCGACGTCTGCCCGCGCCGGCCACCCCCACCCGCCTTTCCGGGAAGGGCGCCTTCCCCGCGCTTTACTTCCTCATTGGGCGCATAATTGCGCCTGTTTTTCCCGAAAACGTCGTCCGACGCCCGAGGTCTGCCTTGAACACCGTCCGCAAGAATCCGCCGCAACCGGCCCCATCCCGCATCGCCGGCACGCTCAAGGTACGCCGCCCCGAGGCCGAGGCGCCTCCACCTGAAGCGCGCGATACCCGGCGCAAGCCGAAGAGCGAGGGCGAACAAAGCGATCGACGGGAGCAGCGCGGCGAACGGCGCGGCCACGATGCGCGGCCGGCCGATGGTCGCGACAAGGATGCCAAGGCTCCTCCGCGGGGCAACAAGCCAGCATCCGGACGGAGCGACCCGCGTGGCGGCAAGCCCGTTCCGCGCAATCCGGACCGAACCGATGGGCGTGCGGAGGGGCGGCGGGATCCCCCTGCCGAAGGCCGCAACGGAGCCCGGCGCGATCAACGTGGTGCGGGGCAGCGTCCGCGCGCGCAGGCCGAAGCGCTGCGCCCGCCCGGACCGCCGCTTACCCCGCGCACCTCGACCGTCGAGGGTTTGCGCCTGTCCAAGGTGATGGCCGATCGCGGTATCTGCTCGCGGCGCGAGGCCGACGAGCTGATCGAGCGCGGCTGGGTGTTTGTCGATGGCAAACGGGTGTCCGAACTGGGAACCCGGATCGACCCGGATGCGCGCATTGCGCTGGCGCCGGAGGCGAAACAGGAGCAGGCGCAACGGGTCACCATCCTGCTGCACAAGCCGGTGGGCTATGTGTCCGGTCAGCCGGAACCGGGCTATCAGCCGGCGATGGCGCTGATCGGCAGCGACACCCAGTACGACCGCGATACCGCGCAGCGCTTCCATCCTTCGCAGTTCAAGGGGCTGGCCCCTGCCGGCCGGCTCGACATCGATTCCACCGGCCTGCTGGTGTTCACCCAGGACGGTCGGATTGCGCGGCAACTGATCGGTGACGACTCCAAGGTCGAGAAAGAGTATCTGGTGCGGGTCGAGGGGCAACTGGCCGAGAACGGTCTGGCCCTGCTCAATCACGGTTTGTGGCTGGACGACCGCCCTTTGCGCGAGGCAACGGTGGAGTGGATCAATGACGATCAGTTGCGCTTCGTGCTGCGCGAAGGCCGCAAGCGTCAGATCCGGCGCATGTGCGAACTCGTCGGCCTGAACGTGGTGGGCCTCAAGCGGGTGCGGATCGGCAAGGTCACGCTGCGCGATCTGCCTATGGGGCAGTGGCGCTATCTGGCCGAAGGCGAAGTTTTTGCCTGAGCAGGGTGAGACGACCGGCCCTGCCGTCGGCGGATTGCCGACGCCAGAGCCCTAGTTTTCCGCTTCACCCGTGGGAGATGCGGTCCGTCTGCAAGCGCTCGCTCATCCGGCATGGTCGGTATCGTCCGGGATGGGCGGCCCGGCCGTTGACTTCGTACCCGCTTGTTTCGCAGGGCGCAGGTCTGCGTCCTCGAGCCACTCGCGCCACACCGCCATCAGCACCGCGAGGACGACCGGGCCGAGGAACAGTCCTACCAGGCCGAACGCCGCCAGCCCTCCGAGTACGCCGAACATGACCAGCAGGAAGGGGATCCGGGTGGCGTTGCTGATGACCAGCGGGCGGACGAGGTTGTCCACCCAGCTCACGACCAGGATGCCCCACAGCAGCAGCGTGATGCCGCCGGCGGTGTCGCCGCTCACGAGCAGCCAGATCGCGATCGAGCCCCAGGCGAACGGCGTGCCGAAGGGGATCATCGCGATCAGCGCCGTCACCGCACCGAGGAGCACCGGCGCCGACACGCCGACCCACCAGTAGCCGAGGCCGGCGACCACGCCCTGGGCGAGCGCGGTCGCCACCAGTCCCCACACGACCGCCTTGGTCATGCCGCCGACTGCGGCGAGGTAGTCGTCGACCCGCCCGCCTAGAAAACGATGCAGGACGACGTGCACCTGGCTCAGCACGTGCTCGCCATCGCGATACACAAAGAACACGGTGATCAACGCAAAGCCGAGCTTGGCCGCGTTGCGCCCCACGTCGCCGATCAGCGCGAGTACGTGATCGGCCCCTTGTCCCGCCCATTCCGTCACCTGCGCGCGGAAGGCCTCCGGGTCGCCGGTGATGCCGTCGATCAGGCTCTGGAGCAAATCACCCACCCAGGGCAGGGTCCGGACGAACTCCGGCAGTGCGAGGGTGTTCTGCCGGACGTGGGCGGTAACGTTCGCGATTGCCATGCCAACCTCGCTGCGCAACAGGACTGCCATCCACAGTGCAGGCAGCACAAAGGCGGCGCTCAGCAGCAGGGTCATGAGCAGCGCGCTCAGGGTCGGATGGCGGACCAGCCGGGCGCGCAGTGGATGATAGAGCGGCCAGGTGGCAAAGGCGATGATGATCGCCCACGCCACCGGCACGATGAACAGGTGCAGCACGCCATAGCTGAGCAGCAGCAAGCCGCCCAGCAGAAAGCCGAGGATGACTCGGCGGACGACCTTCTCGGCAACCTGGTCGATCATGCCGTGACTCAGTGCGGCGCTGCGGGGGCGCCGGTCACCCGCTCTGCAGCCAGGTTCGGGGGCTGCGATTCGGCCGCTTCGCCGGCGGAGGTTTCCGGCAGCGGACTTGCCAGAACCTTGTCGATCCGTTTGCCGTCGAGGTCGACGACTTCAAGACGCCAGCCTTCCCAGGTCGCGATATCGCCGGTGTTCGGCAGGCGACCGAGCAGCCACATCACCATGCCGGACAGTGTGTGGTAGCGGCCTTTTTCCTCCTCGGGGACGGTCTTGAATCCCAGCCGATCCTTCAGCTCGAGAATCGGAATCAGCCCGTCGAGCAGCCAGGAGCCATCCTCGCGCTGCATCGCCCATGCCTCCTCCTTGTTCTGGGGCATGAATTCGCCGGTGACCGATTCGATCACGTCATGCACCGTGACCATGCCTTGCACCTCGCCGTATTCGTCGATCACAAACACCATGTGGGTTCCTGAAGTACGAAACTGATCCAGCAACTCCATTCCGGTGAGCGATTCGGGCACATAAACCGGGGCCTGCAGTTCCTGGGTGAGATCGGCCTTTGCGCCGCGCAGGGTCTGGTTGAACAGCTGCTTCGAACCGATGATTCCGAGGATGTCGTCCAGGCCCCCGCGACATACCGGGAAACGAGAATGATCCGACTCGGCCATGAGGGCGAGGTTCGCGTCCAGCGGGCGATTCACGTCCAGCCAGACGATGTCCGAGCGTGGCACCATCAGCGAGCCGATCTGGCGATCGTCCAGGCGAAAGACGTTGCGCACCATCTCGTGTTCGTTCTTCTCGATCACGCCGGCTTCCGAGCCTTCGTCGAGCATGGCGTGGATCTCCTCCTCGGTGACGCTCGGGCCGCTGACTTCGCGCTGGCCCATCAGCCGCAGCACCAGGGCGGTGGAGCCGACCAGCAGGTGGGCGAAGGGGCGTGACGCAATCGACAGCAGGTACATCGGCCGCGCGACCAGGCGGGCGATGCCCTCCGGGTTGATCTGGCCGATGCGCTTGGGCACCAGCTCACCGATGACGATGGAGACGTAGGTGATCACCACCACGACGAGCACGGTCGAGCCGATCTCGCTCGTTCGTTGCTCCATGCCGAGCGTTTGCAGCCAGTCCGACAGCGGGCCGGCCAGCGCCGCCTCGCCGACGATGCCGTTGAGGATGCCGATCGAGGTGATGCCGATCTGGATTGTGGACAGGAAGCGGGTCGGCTCCTCGCCGAGCTTCATGGCGATGGCCGCTGCGCTGTCGCCATCCTCGGCGAGTCTGGCGAGTCGGGCCCGGCGCGCGGTGACGAGCGCGATCTCCGACATGGCGAATGCGCCGTTAAGGATGATGAGGGCGATGAGCAGGAATATTTCCATGAGGCGCTTTCAGCGAATGAAGTGGGGACGTGCGCGAACCTGCCTGCAGGCATGTCCGAAAAAAGGAGAGGCGGCGGGGTGGTCCGTGCCGGGCCGGCGGCGTGCTGCGAGCCGGTGGTGACGGGGTTTCACGCGCGGACGACGCGATGCGGCTGCAGGCCATCGCGGGCAATGGTCGCGGGCAACATCGGCCGCAGGCGTCGGGGTCCGAGGCGATGGATTCGCCCTCGTCCGACGGCTCGGATTCGAGATCCGGTGATAGGCGGGAGCAACTCATAGTGCGGGGTGCTGAAACCCCGCGCGAACCTTGATCGGTTGAAACAAGGGCGATCATGCCGCAAGTCGCTGTCCTTGTCACCGTCCGACCACGTGGCGCGGCTTGACTTTGCCGTGGCGCAGCATAGACTGGCGCGGATCAAGGGGAGTAGCTTTTCACGCCGCAGCGTCGTCAACACGGCAGGTTCGTTCAACGACGACCTCCCGGTGCTGCGGGCAACGACCAGTCGTTGCAAGCGAGACCTTGCCCAAGGGCAAGGTCTGTGCGCAGAGAGCGTCATCAGGGTCTGTGTCCTTCGGGAACAGGCCTTTTTTGCTTTCTGATCGGAGCGCTTCATGGAATCAATCGGTACGTGGTGGATGTGGGCAGCGTTTGCCGCCATCGTGATGGCGATGCTGGCGCTGGATCTGCTCGTGTTCAAGGGCGGCCAGCAGCATCGGGTATCGCTGAAGGAGGCGGCTGCCTGGTCGGTGGCCTGGGTGTCGGTTGCGCTGCTGTTCGCCGCCGGGCTGTGGTGGCATCTGGACGACAGCTTCGGGCGCCTTGTCGCCAACGACAAGGCGCTGGCCTTCCTGACCGGCTACCTGGTCGAGAAGTCACTGGCGGTCGACAACGTCTTCGTCTGGATGATGATCTTCAGCTTCTTTGCCGTGCCGCTGGAGTTGCAGCGGCGGGTGCTGCTCTACGGCATCGTCGGTGCGATCGCACTGCGCACGGTCATGATCTTCGCCGGCAGCTGGCTGATCACGGAGTTCCACTGGTTGCTCTACGTGTTCGGTGCCTTCCTGGTGGTCACCGGCATCAGGATGGTGTGGTTCGCCGAGCACGATCCCGATCTGTCAAACAACCCGTTCATTCGCTGGATCCGCAATCACTACCCGGTTACCGACCGGCTTGAAGGCGAGCGTTTCTTCGTCATGCGTGACGGTGTGAGGATGGCGACGCCCTTGCTGCTCGCGCTGGTGTTGGTGGAAATCTCCGATGTGATCTTCGCGGTCGATAGCATTCCGGCGATCTTCGCAATCACCACCGACCCGTTCATCGTGCTGACCTCCAACCTGTTCGCCATCCTGGGCTTGCGCGCGATGTACTTCCTCCTTGCCGACCTGGGCGACCGCTTTTCGCTGCTCAAGTACGGCCTCGCCGCGATCCTGGTGTTCATCGGCACCAAGATGCTGATCGTGGAGTGGGTGAAGATCCCGGTGCTGGTATCGCTGGGCGTCGTCGCCTTACTGCTCGCGTTGTCGGTCAGCGCGAGTCTGTGGCATTCCGCGCGCGAACAGGCGCGTACCGGATGAGCGCGCCGCACCCGCCCTCCGTGGTTTTCAGCCTGCCGGGGCCCTTCGTCTCGCCGGCTGCTTTGCGAGGAGCGCCGCGTGCTCTGCGGACAAGCCGCTCACCGGGGTAAAGCAGCCCTCGAGCGGACATTCCCTGCCTGGCGGGCACTCGTGTTCGCGAGCGCATTCCGTCTGGGTTTCATCGAGCAGGACCATCTCTTTCACGGCTTCGCAGCGGCCGAGGGGGGAGTCAAAGAAGCTCATGATCGTCTCCGTCTGTGCTGATTGTCACGGTAGCGGCAAGCCGCCCCTTTACTTCGACTTTAGGCGGTCTATGCGCGTCTCGCCGGGTGATCTGGTCTCCGGTTGACCTGGCTCAATCCTGCCGTCGCGCATCCGCGCCGGGACCGGCTGCGTGCACCGCAGGTCGAGATACGGGCCCTGGTCCCGTTGCCAGCCGGCGCCGGGTGAGGCCTGGGCGCAATGACGCCGGCCGTCGACCCGGCTCTGCCACCAGTACCAGGGCGCGGGCGCCGCCAGCGCTCCGGACATGGCGGTCGCGGTGATCAGGAGGAGGGCGTGCCGGCGTGAACGAGCGTACATGGCCTATTCCGCGCGCAATGCATCCACCGCATCCAGCCCGGCGGCGCGGCGTGCCGGAAGCACGCCGGCAACGAGGCCGATCAGCACCGCGACCGCCTCGGCGACAAAGACGAAATGCCACGGCGTGGTGACCGGGAGCGCGGGAACGAAGACGCCGACCACTTGTGCCAGCCCGGCACCGATGACCAGACCGAACAAGCCGCCGACGGCGGCGAGTGCCACCGCTTCGCCGAGGAACAGGCCGAGTATGGTGCGACGGCGCGCGCCGAGCGCAACCAGCAGGCCGATCTCGTTGGTCCGTTCTGACACCGCGATGGTCATGATGGTGACGATGCCCACTCCGCCCACCAGCAGCGAGATGCCGCCGAGTGCGCCGACCGCGGCGGTGAGGATGTCGAGGATGTTGGACAGGCTGGCGAGCATGTCTTCCTGCGTGGTCAGGGTGAAGTCCTCGCGGCCGTGGCGCGCCACGAGAAGCTTCTTCACCTCGGCGGCGACGCGTGCCGCGGGCACCTGTTCGCCATAGGTGACGTTGATCTCCATCAGTCCGTCGCGGTTGTAGAGCGAGAGCGCACGCGCGGTCGGGATATAGGCCGTGTCGTCGAGGTCGATGCCGAGGAACTGGCCCTTGCTCTCCATGACGCCGATCACGCGATAACGTTCGCCACCGATCTGCAGCCGTTCACCGAGCGGATTGCCGTTGCCGAACAGTTCGCGCTTGAGGGTGGCCCCGAGCACCACGAACGCGCGCGCGTTGGCGGCGTCGTCGGGCGGCAGGAACTGGCCGACCCTGACCGTCATCGAGAACACGCGTTGCATGTCGGCGCCCACGCCGAGGATGAAGGTGCGGCGCACGCGCCCGTTGGCACGGACTTCCGAGTTGCCCGACACCGCAGGGGTGATGCCGGTGACGAAGGGCGCGCGCTCGAGCGCCGCGGCGTCCTCCAGGGTGAGTTCGCGGGTGGTCGAGGGCAGGCCGGGCGGGCCGCCACGCGTGCCCTGCAGGCCCGGGGTGACCTTGATGATGTTGGTGCCGAACTGGGTGAACTCCTTCAGCACGAACTGGTGCAGGCCTTCGCCGATCGAGGTCAGCAGGATCACCGCGGCGATCCCGACCCCGATCCCGAGCAGCGTCAGGAAACTGCGCAGGCGGTGGGCGGTGAGCGCGCGCAGGGAGAGCTGGAGGAAGTCGCGCCAGAGCATGATGGCCTAGCGCTTTGCCAGCGCCTGAACCGGGTCGAGCTGCGCGGCCCGCCGTGCCGGGAGCACGCCGAACAGCAGGCCGGTGACGAGGGCGGTGCCCAGTCCTGCCGCCACCGCCCAATCCGGCGGCCACGCCGGCAACACCGGATAGGCCAGCCGGATGCCCCAGGCGCCCACGTGACCAAGCCCGTAGCCGACCAGCGCACCGCCGATCGACAGCAGCGCGGCTTCGGTCAGGAAGGCCAGGCGGATGTCGCGGCCGGTGGCGCCGAGCGCCTTGAGCAGGCCGATCTCGCCGGTACGCTGGGTCACTGCCACCAGCATCACGTTCATCACCAGGATACCGGCGACAGCGAGGCTGATCGCGGCAATGCCGGCCACCCCCAGGGTGAGCGCGCCGAGGATGCGGTCGAAGGTGCCGAGGACCGCATCCTGGGTGATCAGGGTCACGTCGAGTTCGCCTTCGCGGCGTGCGCGCAGCAGCTCCTCGAGCTCCTGCTGCGCCGGGCCGAGGGCCTCGCGACTACGGACCTCGACCATGATCCGGAACAGGGTGTTGGTGTTGAACATGTTCTGCGCGGTGGCCACCGGCACGATGACCAGTTCGTCGTTGCTCATCCCCAGTCCCTGACCGGCCGGGGCCATCACGCCGATCACCCGCAGCCGGGTGTCGCCGACCCGCACCATGCGCCCGACCGCGGCCTCGCCGCCGAACAGCTCGCGGCGGAGCTTGTCGCCGATCACCGCCACCGCGCCCGCGCGGCCGAGATCCTCGCGCGGCAGGAAGCGGCCCTGGGCAATACTGAAGTGGCGGATGTCGACATAGTCGGCGCTGGTGCCGAGCACCATCACCTCGCGCAGCTTGCCGCCGACCGCAATCTCCGAGTTGCCCACCGACAGTGGCGCCATGCGGCTCACCAGGGGCGCGCGCAACAGCGCCGCGGCATCGTCCACCGTGAGGTCGCGCGGCGTGCTGGTGATGAAACTGCCGGCGGTGACGCCACCGGTCTCGTTGCGTCCCGGCAGCACGATGATCAGGTTGGCGCCGAGCGAGGCGAACTCCCCCACCACGTAGCGCCGCGCACCGTCACCGAGCGCGGTCAGCACCACCACCGCCGCCACCCCGATCGCCATGGCCAGCACCATCAAGCCGGTGCGCAACGGATAGCCGAGCGCGGCGCGAGCGGCAAAGCGAAGGGTGTCGGCCGGTGTCATTGCAGCGCCGCCTCACCCCGCACATCCTGGCTGAGCGCGCCGTCCTCCATCATCAGGCGGCGCCGCGCCCGTCCCCCCATCACCGGGTCGTGGGTGACCACGATCAGCGTCATGCCCCCCGCATTGAGGGCTTCGAGCAGCGAAGTGACTTCCTGTCCGGTATGGCGGTCGAGGTTGCCAGTCGGCTCGTCGGCCAGCAGCATCGCCGGCTGCATGATCGTGGCACGTGCAATCGCCACCCGCTGACGCTGGCCGCCCGACAACTCGTCCGGACGGTGAGTGGCTCGCTCCACGAGGCCGAAATCCTTCAGCGCGCGATCGACCCGGTCGGTTCGTTCGGCCACCGGCATGCCCGCCAGCATCAGCGGCAGGGCAATGTTCTCGGCCGCGGTCAGGCGTGGCACCAGATGAAAGCTCTGGAACACGAACCCGATCCGGCTGCGCCGCACCGCAGCCTGCTCGTCGGCCGACAGCGTGGTGACGTCGCGGCCCTCGAGCCGGTAGTGGCCGGCATTCGGACGGTCGAGCAGGCCGAGCAGGTTGAGCAGCGTGGATTTGCCCGAGCCCGAGGGCCCCATCACCGCCACGTATTCGCCGGCCTCGATGGTGAGCGATACCGCATTCAGCGCATGCACCTGGCTGTCGCCGAGGGTGAAGATGCGCTCGATCCCGTCCAGTTCGATCTGCGCCATCGCCGCCCCGCTCAGCGCGCCGCGCCGTCGGCGACGACCCGCGCACCCACCTTCACCCCTTCGCGCTCGAGCGAGGTCACGATGCGCTCGCCGGCGACAAGGCCCTCGAGCACCTCGGTCTGCTCCCAGTTGGCGAGCCCAGTCTTGAGCGTGCGTTCGGTGAGCACGCCGTCGACATCCGGCACCAGCACCCGGTTGCCTTCGCGGATCGCTGCGGTCGGAATGCGCAGGGTGTCGTCGCGGGTATCGAGCACGATCTCCACGTCGGCGCTGTAGCCCACGAGCAGGCCGCGCGCCTCGTCCGGGTGGTCGAACTCGACCTCGACCTCGACCGTGCGCGCCTGTTTTTCCACCACCGTGATGTAGGGCGCGATGCGTTTGACCGTGCCCGCGAAGATCTTCCCCGGTAGGGCCTCGAGACTGATCCGCACCGGCAGGCCAGGCCGGATTCGAGGCGTGTCGATCTCGTCCATCGGGGCCTTGACGTAGAGGCAGGAGTCGTCGATCAGGTCGATTGCCGGCGGTGTCGGCACGCCCGGCGGCGACGGCGTGGAGTACTCGCCGAGCTCGCCGGTGATCTTCGCCACGGTACCGGCGAAGGGGGCAACCAGCACGGTGCGCTGGCGGTCGGTGGCGGTGGCGGCGATCTGCGCCTCTGCCGTGGCCACGTCGGCGCGCGCGGATTCACAGCTCGCGCGGCGCGCACGGGCTTCGGTACGGGCCTGTTCTTCGGTGTTGGCCGAAACGAAGCCGCGTTTGACCAGCGCGGCCTGACGTTCGGCCGCGCGCTCGGCGTTGGCAGCGACGGTGCAGGCTTCCTGCACGCGACGGCCGGCGGTGACGAGCTGGGCGCGGTTTACCGCGAGGCGCGCCTCGAGATCCTGATTCCACAGCCGCATCAGCACCTGTCCGGCCACCACCCGGTCGCCTTCCTTCACCAGCAGGTCGTCGATTCGACCGCCGACGATGGTGGACATCCTGGTGCGCTGACACGCCTCGACTTCGCCGGCGCGGGTGTTGGCGATACTCGCTTCCACTCTGCCCCGGCCGACTTCATGCATTGCCACCGCAATCGGCGTGGGTCGGGTGAACCACCAGCCGGCTGCAGCCAGCAGCGCAAGGACGATGACAACAGGAAGCAGGCGGCGGGCAAGTGTCATGGCGACAAGTTTATCAGTGTTGGCTGATGGCGCCGCCCCCGACCGCCGCCATGGCGCAGATCCGCCGGAGAACGGCCCGGGCTTTCGGGCGCCCTCGGGACGCCCGCCGCGCCGGGCCCCCCGGGCGGGCCCTAGGAGGCTGTCGGACTTGAGGCTGATCTACTGCGCCAGTGGGAGAAGCGGTCCATATCCGCCCGTTTTTTCGTTGCATGGAATGACTATGCGCCTCAAGAACGGCCGAGTCTGTCCTCGCTTTCCCACTCGGGTCGTGACGATCGCTCAAGCCCGACAGCCTCCTAGCTACTTGCCGCTCTTCGTCCACGAGTCCTTCAAGGTGACGGTGCGGTTGAACACCGGCGCACCGTCGATCGAGTCGCGACGGTCGGCGACGAAATAGCCGTGGCGCTCGAACTGGAAGCGGTCTTCGGCCCTGGCGCTGCGCAGTGCGGGCTCCAGCCAGGCGGTGACGACGCGCCGGGAGTCCGGGTTGATGTCGTCGAGGAAATTGCGCTCGACCCCTTCGACGTCCCCCTCGCGGCGCTGGCCAGGGTGCGGATGGGCGAACAGCCGGTCGTAGAGGCGCACTTCGGCCTTGTAGCCGTGGGTCGCCGAAACCCAGTGCAGGTTGCCCTTGACCTTGTAGTTGTCGGCGCCGGGGGTGCCAGAGCGCGAATCGGGCATGTACTCGGCCAGTACCGCGACCACCTTGCCGTCGGCATCTTTCTCGCAGCCGGTGCATTTGACCACGTAGCCGTAGCGCAGGCGCACGGTGTTGCCGGGATAGAGGCGGTGGAAGCCCTTGACCGGTTCTTCCATGAAATCCTCGCGCTCGATCCACAATTCGCGTCCGAAGGGCATCTCGCGCTTGCCCAGCTCGGGTTTGAGCGGGTGGTTCGGGGCATGGCACAGCTCGGCGTGGCCGACGGCGTAGTTGGTGAGCACGAGCTTGAGCGGGTCGAGCACGGCGACCCGGCGCTCGGCGGCTTCGTTGAGGTCGTCGCGCATGCACTCCTCGAGCACGCTCATGTCGATCCAGCCGTCGGACTTGGAGACCCCGATGCGGTCGGCAAAGCGGCGGAAGCCGGCGGCGGTGAAGCCGCGCCGGCGTGCTCCGATCAGCGTCGGCAGGCGCGGATCGTCCCAGCCCTCGACATGGCCCTCGTCGACCAGTTGCACCAGCTTGCGCTTGGACAGGACCACGTAGGTGAGGTTGAGACGGGCGAATTCGATCTGCTGCGGCAGCGGGCGCGGAAAATGGCCGGCGCTGGCGAGTGCGTCCAGCAGCCAGTCGTAGAACGGGCGCTGATCCTCGAACTCGAGCGTGCAGATCGAATGGGTGATGCTCTCGATCGCGTCCTCGATCGGATGGGCGAACGTGTACATCGGGTAAATGCACCAGTTGTCGCCGGTGCGGTGGTGGGTGGCGTGGCGGATGCGGTAGATCGCCGGGTCGCGCAGGTTGATGTTGGGGCTCGCCATGTCGACCTTGGCGCGCAGGATATGGCTGCCTTCGGCAAACTCACCGGCACGCATGCGGGTGAACAACTCCAGGTTCTCGACGGTGCTGCGGGTGCGATACGGGCTGTCCTTGCCCGGCTCGGTCAGGGTGCCGCGCAGCGCACGCATCTCGTCGGCGGACAGCGAGTCCACATAGGCCTTGCCGGCCTTGATCAGTGAGACTGCGCACGCATACATGATGTCGAAGTAGTCGGAGGCGAAGTACAGGTGCTCGCCCCAGTCGAAACCGAGCCACTGCACCGCCTCGATGATCGAATCGACGTACTCCTGTTCTTCCTTCTCCGGGTTGGTGTCGTCGAAACGCAAGTGGCAGACGCCGTCGTAGGCTTCGGCCAGGCCGAAATTCAGGCAGATCGACTTGGCGTGACCATAGTGCAGGTAGCCATTGGGCTCCGGCGGGAAGCGGGTTTCCACGCGGCCGGCCCATTTGCCGTTGCGGTTGTCCTCGTCGATCAGGTTACGGACGAAACTGCTTGCTGCAGCGGGGGCGGACTTGGTGTCGTTCGGCTTCATCAGGTAGGGCGGATCCGGGTTTGCGGCGCAGTGTGCGCCGGGTTGGGTTCAGGTTTGGGGCAAATTGTAGCCGATGCCCTGCGTCCACCGGCTCACCTTGTGGGTGGCGGAGCGGCGCACCCGCCCGCGCCCGCCCTACCGGGATCGGCGATCCGGACCCACGCCGCGAGCGCCGTGGAGTGCGGCACGGTCGGTCGGTGCGACGCATCGGGTTAAGATGTTCTCGACAACGACCGTGCGGCGATGATCTCGGCGCGTCAAGGAACACTGCATGAATGAACAACTTGCCCTGATTGTCGGCTGGCTGGAACGGCATCCGCTCAGTTACACCGTGACCGCCCTGTTGGTACTCGTCGTGCTGGCGTGGTTGTCGAACTGGGTGACGCGCCACGTCCTGTTGCGCGGCTTGCGCCGGCTGGTCCGCGCCACCGTGCTCGAAGCGAACCGGGAACTCACCCCGCTGGCCATGGTTTCCCGGCTCGCCAACGTGATTCCTGCACTGGTGATCACGCTCGGCATCAAGGCCGTCCCCGATCTGCCTGCGGCGGTGGTGGTGGTGGTCGAGAATGTGAGCACCGCCTTCATCGTGCTGACCGTGGCCCTGGCGCTGGGCGATGCGCTCAATCTGGCCAATGCGCTCTACCTGCGCCGACCCAATGCCCATCTGCGGCCGATCAAGGGCTATGTGCAGGTGGTCAAGATCGTGATCTACGTGGTCGCCACCATTCTGGTCGTCGCCAGTCTGATCGACCGCTCGCCGCTGATTCTGCTCTCCGGCCTCGGGGCCATGGCTGCAGTGCTGCTGCTGATCTTTCAGGACACGCTGCTGTCGCTGGTCGCCAGCGTCCAGCTCAGCTCGAACGACATGGTCAGGGTCGGTGACTGGATCGAGATGCCGCAGCTCAATGCCGATGGCGACGTCATCGATATTGCGTTGCACACGGTCAAGGTGCAGAACTGGGACAAGACCATCACCACCATCCCGACCAAGCGGATGATCTCCGATCCCTTTCGCAACTGGCGTGGAATGCAGGAGTCCGGCGGTCGCCGCATCAAGCGCAGTCTTTATATCGACCAGCACAGCATCCGTTTCCTGAGCGACGACGAGCGCCACCGGCTCGACCGCTTTGCCCTGCTCGATGGCTACCTTGCGGCCAAGGAGGCGGAGCTCGACGCCTGGAATGCGAGCCTGCGCGGCGGCGAGCGCGATATCGTCAATCGCCGCCGGGTCACCAACATCGGCACCTTTCGCGCCTACGTCGAGCGCTACCTGCGCCGGCATCCGGGGATCCACCAGCAGATGACGCTGATGGTCCGGCAGCTCGCGCCCACCTCGGACGGCCTGCCGCTGGAGCTGTACTGTTTCACCAACACCACCGCATGGCTGGCCTACGAGAGCATCCAGTCGGACATCCTCGACCATCTGCTGGCGATCCTGCCCGAGTTCGGACTGCGCGTGTTCCAGCATCCGAGCGGCGCCGACATGCGGGCGCTGGGGACGAGCCTGGCGGTCCCCGTTGCGCTGCCGACGAACGCGGACGAGCGCCGCCGAAACCCTGGGCAGCAACTCGCCGGCGCCCCGCTGGACGATTGAGGGCCACGGTTCGAGCGCGGCGACCTGACCGGGCTTCCCCGCCTTCAATGCGTTGCGCGCCTCGAGTGCCGCCGCGCGCCGTGCGCTTTTGTCGGGTCCGCGAACCGATACGCATTGTTGCACTCGAAACTGGAAACGACTGTCTGCTCCGCGGGACAATGGTTTTGCTGTATCTCAAGATAAACGGAGGGTTTTGCCATGAAAAGAATAATTGTGTCCCTGAGTGCCATCACGCTTGCACTCGGCGGCTGCGCGAACATGAATGAAACTCAGCGCGATACCGGAACGGGTGCGGCCATCGGTGCGGTGGCCGGGGCCGTGCTGGGGGCGGCCACGTCGGGCAAGAGCAATCGCGGCGAGGCGACTGCGATCGGCGCCGCAGCGGGCGCCGCGCTCGGCGCCGGCGGCGGCTATCTGTGGTCGCAACGCATGCAGGAGCAGCGTGCGGCGATGGAGCAGGCGACCCAGGGCACCGGTGTCGGCGTGAGCCAGACCGCCGATAACCAGCTCAAGCTCGATATTCCCAGCGACATCTCGTTCGATACCGGTCGTTACGACATCAAGCCCAACATGCGCCCGGTGCTCGATCGCCTGGCGGGCAGCCTGAACCAGCACACGGTGACCACCGTGAGTATCATCGGTCATACCGACAGCACCGGCTCCGATGCGGTCAACAATCCGCTTTCGGTGAACCGGGCCGCGGCGACGCGCGACTACCTGGTCGCCCGTGGGGTGTCCGGCGGCCGCATCAGCATCGATGGCCGCGGTGCGCGCGAACCCGTTGCCGACAACGGCAGCGCGAGCGGACGTGCGATGAACCGGCGGGTGGAAATCTTCATCGCCGAACCCGCCGCGGCACGTTGAGCCCCGCACCCGCCGGGAGGGCCGCTGGCCCTTCCGTGCGGGCGAGGACGCCCGGCCGCTTGCCTATCCCTTGACCTTCGGCAGCGGCGCCAGCAGCGCCGCGATGTCCGACTCGCCGAACTTGGCCAGCGCATTGGCGTCTTCCGACAATACCCCGGCCGCCAGTGCCGCCTTCTTGTCCTGCAGCGACAGGATGCGCTCCTCGATACTGCCGGCGCAGATCAGCTTGAACACGAATACCGGCTTGTCCTGGCCGATGCGGTGGGCGCGGTCAGTGGCCTGGTTCTCGGCTGCGGGGTTCCACCACGGATCATAGTGGATCACGGTGTCGGCGGCGGTCAGGTTGAGCCCCACGCCGCCCGCCTTGAGGCTGATCAGGAACACCGGCGCGCGGCCCTTCTGGAAGTCCTCCACCGGAATGCGGCGGTCGCGGGTGTCGCCGGTCAGGCTGACCCAGCCGATCTGCATCGCGTCCAGTTCGGCGGCGATCAGCGCCAGCATCTGGGTGAACTGCGAGAACACCAGGATCCGCCGCCCTTCGTCGATCAGTTCCGGCAGCATGTCCATCAGCATGTCGAGCTTGGCGCGCTCTTTCACCCGCAATGCAGCGGGCGACTTGAGCAGGCGCGGGTCGCAGCACACCTGACGGAGTTTGAGCAGCGCGTCGAGAATCACGATCTGGCTGCGCGCAAAGCCCCGGCTGGCGACCTCGGCGCGGATCTTCTCGTCCATCGCGGCGCGCACGGTCTCGTACAGGTCGCGCTGGCCGCCTTCGAGCGCGACGCTGCGCACGATGATGGTTTTCGGGGGCAGCTCGGTGGCCACGTCTTCCTTGCGCCGGCGCAGGATGAAGGGCTTGAGGCGGGCGGCAAGCAGGTCGCGGCGCACGGTGTCGCCGTGCTTCTCGATCGGGGTGCGCCAGGTCCGGGTGAATTGCTTCTGGTCGCCGAGAAAGCCCGGCAACAGAAAGTCGAACTGTGCCCACAGTTCGCCGAGGTGGTTCTCCAGCGGCGTTCCGGTCAGCCCGAGCCGATGGCGGGCCTTGATCTGGCGGATGACCTGTGCGCCCTTGCTGGCCACGTTCTTGACCGTCTGCGCCTCGTCCAGGATCAGCAGGCTCCACTCACGCGCCTGCAGCGCCTCGGCGTCGCGCCACAGCAAGGGGTAGGTGGTCAGTGCGACGTCCACGCCATCGAGTTCGTCGAAGCGGGCGTGACGGTCGGTACCGTGCAGATTCATGACCTTGAGGCGGGGCGCAAAGCGCTCGGCCTCGGCCTGCCAGTTGAACACCAGCGAGGTGGGCAGGATCACCAGGGCAGGTTTGTCGAGACGGCCGGCCTGCTTCTCGGTCAGCAGGTGGGCGAGTGCCTGTGCGGTCTTGCCCAGTCCCATGTCGTCGGCCAGGATGCCCGCCAGATCGTGGCGCACCAGATGCTGCAGCCACGCCAGGCCCTCGAGCTGATAGGGACGCAGTTCGACCTTGAAGCCGCGCGGCGGCTTCACGCTCCGGATGCCTTCGGCGTTGCGCATTTTCACCGCCAGCGCGGCGAGCGCGGATGCGCCGCGGCCGGGCAGTTCGAGGTCGGCGAGCCGGGTGGCGTCGAGGCGCGACACCCGCAGGTGCTGGTCGGGATTGTCGAACAGGTCGACCAGTGCCCGCACCAACGGCTTCAGGCGGCGCGCGGGAATGCGCAGGCGGCCGAGTTGTTCGTGGTGCAGGAAGATGGATTCGTTGTCGCCGATCAGATCCAGACCGCCGGACAGCCAGCGCCCGTCCTGCGCGAACAACTCGGTGAGCAGCGGCGCCAGTGCGATCGGCCGGCCATCGACCTCGATGCCGGGCGAGATGTCGAGCCAGCCGTTGTCAGTCTCGTCCACGTCGAGCACCAGCGTATCGACATCGATTGCGTGATGGCGGAAGTCGGCGGGCATCTCCACCACCCAGCCCTCTTCGCGCAGGGCGGGGACCTCGGTCACGGTGAAGTGCGCCCAGTCGTCCTCGGCGGACAGGCCCAGGATATGGCCCGGGAGGGTGTCGTAGCCGGCCTGTATCCTGCCTTGCGGCACCTTGGCCAGGCCCGCGCGGGTGAGGCGGCGGGCGGCGGCGGCCTCGGCCTGGGCGTCGCGCTCCAGCCGTGCAGTGCGGCCATCCTCGAGTGCATGGAAGAGCGCGGTGTCGTTGGCGTCGATGGTCAGGCTGCCGTAACGGAAGGCGAGCGTGGCGTAGTCGAACACCTCCACCCCATAACGCGGGTAGTTGCGGAAATTCACCCCGAATACGGCCAGCGAACCGACCCGCAGCACGGGGATGGCCGGTCCGCCGACCTTCACCGCCGGTGCGTCGCTGGTGGTGGGGCCGGGGAGCGCGGGCGCCACTTCCTGCAGCGTGTCGGCGACCAGTGCCGCCTCGGCCGGGGTGAGCGGCGGTAGCCACAGCAGGCGGACGACCTGTTCCGGCGGGGCGTCGAGCGTAATCGGGCCGGCGTGATGGCTCTTGCGGTCGACATACCACGGCGGTACCAGCGGCATCACCAGGTCGGCCGGCGGGGTGATGCGCAGGGCGGGGGCGCGGCGGCCGTCGGTGGTGGTCAGCCACTCCAGCCGGCCGGGGCGGGCGTCGCCGGCTTCGAGCGCCGGACTCATCAGATCGTCGAAGTGGGTCCGGCCGCTCGTCAGCAGATGTTCGAGCAGGGTCTGCGAATTGCGTCCTGCCAGCGGCAGGGCGGTTTCGTAATACAGCCCGCGCGGACGGTGTGCCCACAGCAGGCGCAGGATATCGAGGTCGAGGTCGTCGATGAAAGACGGCGGCGCGTCGAGCGCACGCTCGAAATTACTCCATGCTTCCGAACCCCTGACCTGGCCCTGGCGGTCGATCCGGACCTTGAAGCAGCTCACCGCGTACTGGCGGCTCTCGGCATGGAAGCGGATCAGGTAGTGCAGGGCATGGGTGGCGGAGGGCACCCGCGCCGGCTTGACCGCCGGCTGTGCCACCGCTTCGCGGAACGCCTCCACCCAGGCCAGCACCTGATCCCGCGGACGGTTGGGGTCCTGCCGTCGCTCCATCCATGCCAGCAGGGTGGCCGCCGCATGTTTGCAGTTTGCGCCGACCGGACAACTGCACGTCGACAGCAGTGCCCGACCCGCCCATGGATGGGCATTGATCCGGATGGTGACCTTGTACGGATGGCGGGCAGTGCCCTGCACCTTGGCCGACAGCGTGTCGCCCTCGAGCAGCAGCTCGCTGGTCGCCCGGACATAGTGCCGGCCTTTCTCCAGCTCGTGCTGGCCGAGCCAGGTACGGATGTCGGATTCCGAACAGGTATCGAACACGTTCATGCGGCAGTTTTCACTGGACAGGGCGAAAGGACGGAGACGTTGGGCAAGGGGCGCGTGAGGATGCGGCAAAGAGCGGAAGTGTACCCGGAAATGGCAAAGCCCCGTGAGGGCGCGGCTGCAAATGGCAGGGCGGCTCCTCTGAACGTCCGATTCGACCCTTTGGTGGCGAGCGCCGACAGGCAACGTGCGCAGGCCGTTCCCTGCCGCGCGCGACCCGCCGGCGGCGGCAGGGCCGCGAACCGGCGCGAACGTTCGATTTCCGCACGGTCATCCCGTTTCCGGCCGCTTCCTGTTTTCGTTCCCGATGTTGCGATGCAGCGATGAAACGTGCCGAGGTCGCGGTTTACAGGCTTCGTGCGGGTGCTGCGCCGCGCCAGGCCGGAGTGGGCACACGCGCTGCATTGGATTGGATGGGGCCGCCATACGGCACTCATCCAACCAGAAGGAACGGAGATAAACATGGAAGTTCAGGACTCAACCGTACAGGTGATGGGCATCGATGCCGGTGGCACGATGACCGACACTTTCTTCGTCCGTGCCGACGGACGTTTCGTGGTGGGCAAGGCCCAGAGCAACCCGGGGGATGAATCCCTGGCCATCTTCAACTCGTCCGAAGATGCGCTGGCGCACTGGAACCGGACCGTGGACGACGTCTATCCGGAGCTGGCGACCTGCGTCTACTCCGGCACCGCGATGCTCAACCGCATCCTGATGCGCAAGGGGCTCGACGTCGGCCTGATCTGCAACCGCGGCTTCGAGCAGATCCACTCGATGGGCCGGGCGCTGCAGAGCTACCTCGGCTATGCCCTGGAAGACCGCATCCACCTCAACACCCACCGCTACGACGAGCCGCTGGTGCCGGTGTCGCGCACCCGCGGCGTGACCGAGCGCACCGACGTCCAGGGCAAGGTCGTCATCCCGCTGCGCGAGGACGAGGTGCGCCAGGCCACGCGCGAGCTGGTGGAGGCCGGCTCCCAGGCCATCGTCATCTGCCTGCTGCAGTCGCACAAGAACGAAGTCAGCGAGCAGCGCGCGCGCGACATCGCCAGGGAGGAGCTGCAGAAGCTGAAGGTGGACATCCCCGTCTTTGCCTCGGTGGACTACTACCCGTCGCGCAAGGAAAGCCACCGGATGAACACCACCATCCTCGAGGCCTACGGCGCCGAGCCCTCGCGCCAGACGCTGAAGAAGGTCAGCGACCGGTTCAAGAAGCATGGCGCCAAGTTCGACCTGCGGGTGATGGCCACCCACGGCGGCACCATCAGCTGGAAGGCCAAGGAGCTGGCGCGCACCATCGTCTCCGGCCCGATCGGCGGCGTCATCGGCTCCAAGCTGCTCGGCGAGTACCTGGGCGACGAGAACATCGCCTGCTCCGACATCGGTGGCACCAGCTTCGACGTGGCGCTGATCACCAAGGGCAGTTTCGCGATCAAGTCGGATCCAGACATGGCCCGTCTGGTGCTGTCGCTGCCGCTGGTGGCGATGGATTCGGTGGGCGCGGGCGCGGGCAGCTTCGTGCGCCTCGACCCGTACAGCAAGTCGATCAAGCTCGGTCCCGACAGCGCCGGCTACCGTGTCGGCACCTGCTGGCCGGAAAGCGGGCTGGATACGGTGTCGGTGTCCGACTGCCACGTGGTGCTCGGCTACCTCAACCCGGACAACTTCCTCGGCGGCGCGATCAAGCTCGACGTGCAGCGCGCGCGCGATCACATCAAGGTGCAGATCGCCGACCCGCTGGGCCTGTCGGTGGAAGATGCCGCGGCCGGGGTGATCGAGCTGCTCGATCTCACCCTGTCCGAGTACCTGCGCGCCAACATCAGCGCCAAGGGCTACAACCCGGCCGAGTTCACCTGCTTCTCCTATGGCGGCGCCGGCCCGGTGCACACCTATGGCTACACCGAGGGCGTCGGCTTCAAGGACGTCGTGGTGCCCGCCTGGGCGGCCGGCTTCTCGGCCTTCGGCTGCGCCTGCGCCGACTTCGAGTATCGCTACGACAAGTCGGTGGACCTGGGGGTGGCGCAGTTCGCCAGCGACGCGCAGAAGGCGGCGGCCTGCGTCAGCCTGCAGGAAGCATGGAGCGAACTGGCGGTCAAGGTCATCGACGAGTTCGTGATCAACGGCTACAAGCCCGAGGACGTGTTGCTGATCCCCGGCTACAAGATGCAGTACATGGGCCAGCTCAACGACCTCGAGATCGTCTCGCCGGTGTCGACCGCGGCCACCGCGGTCGACTGGAACCGGATCATCGATGCCTTCGAGACCACTTACGGCCGCGTCTATGCCAACTCCGCGCGTTCGCCGGAACTGGGCTTCTCGGTCACTGGCGCGATTCTGCGCGGCATGGTCGTGACCCAGAAGCCGGTGCTGCCGGAAGACGCGGATGCCGGTCCCACGCCGCCGAAGGAAGCCTACCTCGGCACGCGCCCCTTCTATCGCCACAAGCGCTGGGTGCAGGCCTCGCTGTGGAGGATGGAGTCGCTCAAGGCCGGCAACCACATCGTCGGGCCCGCGATCATCGAGTCCGACGCCACAACCTTCGTCGTGCCCGACGGCTTCGAAACCACGATCGACAAGCACCGCCTGTTCCACCTGAAAGAAGTGAAATAAGGAGACACACCATGAATATGATGAGTGACAAGGAAATCGGGTTTGCCGATCTGCTCAAGAACGGTCAGACGCTGAAGCAGTTCCGCGACGGCATCATCGAGCGCACCCAGGCCTCCGGCCACTACAACGGACTGGAGAAGCTGGAACTGCGCGACAGCGATCCGATCGGCTACGAGAAGCTGTTCTCCAAGCTGCGCGGCGGCCTGGTGCATGCCCGCGAAACCGCCAAGAAGATCGCCGCCAGTCCCATCGTCGAGCAGGAGGGCGAACTCTGCTTCACCCTGTACAACGCCGCCGGCGACTGCGTGCTGACCTCCACCGGCATCATCATCCACGTCGGCACCATGGGCGCGGCGATCAAGTACATGATCGAGAACAACTGGGAAGGCAATCCCGGCATCAATCCCGGTGACATGTTCACGACCAACGACTGCGCCATCGGTAACGTGCACCCGTGCGACATCGCCACCATCGTCCCGATCTTCTGGGAAGGCCGGCTGATCGGCTGGGTCGGCGGCGTGACCCACGTGATCGACACCGGCGCGGTCACGCCGGGCTCGATGTCCACCGGTCAGACCCAGCGCTTCGGCGACGGCTACATGATCACCTGCCGCAAGACCGGCATCAACGACGAGCCGCTGCGCGACTGGCTGCATGAGTCGCAGCGCTCGGTGCGCACGCCCAAGTACTGGATCCTAGACGAGAAGACCCGCATCGCCGGCTGCCACATGATCCGCGAGCTGGTCGAGGAGGTGATCCGCGCCGACGGCATCGAGGCCTACGAGAAGTTCGCCTTCGAGGTCATCGAGGAAGGGCGCCGTGGCCTGATGAGCCGGATCAAGGCGATGACCCTGCCGGGTACCTACCGCAAGGTGTCCTTCGTCGATGTGCCGTTCAAGCACGAGGACGTTCAGGTCTCCAACGCCTTCGCCAAGCTCGACTCGATTATGCACTCGCCGTGCGAGATGACGATCCGGCCCGACGGAAAATGGCGGCTGGACTTCGAAGGCGCGAGCCGGTGGGGCTGGCATACCTTCAACGCCCACCAGGTGGCCTTCACCTCGGGCATCTGGGTGATGATGTGCCAGACCCTGGTGCCGACCCAGCGCATCAACGACGGCGCGTACTACGCCACCGAGTTCCGCCTGCCCAAGGGCACCTGGTGCAACCCGGACGACCGCCGCACCGGGCACGCCTATGCCTGGCACTTCCTGGTCTCCGGCTGGGCGGCGCTGTGGCGCGGGCTGAGCCAGTCCTACTTCAGCCGCGGCTATCTCGAAGAGGTCAACGCCGGCAACGCCAACACCTCCAACTGGCTGCAGGGAGGCGGCATCAACCAGGATGGCGAGATCCACGCGGTGAATAGTTTCGAAGCCTCGAGCTGCGGCACCGGCGCGTGCGCGGTCAAGGATGGTCTGAACCACGCCGCCGCGATCTGGAACCCGGAAGGCGACATGGGCGACATCGAGATCTGGGAGATGGCCGAGCCCCTGCTGTACCTCGGGCGCAACGTCAAGGCCAACTCGGGGGGCTACGGCAAGTATCGCGGCGGCTGCGGTTTCGAGACCCTGCGCATGGTATGGAACGCCCAGGACTGGACCATGTTCTTCATGGGCAACGGCTTCATGAACAGCGACTGGGGCATGATGGGCGGCTATCCCTCGGCCACCGGCTACCGCTTCGAGGCGCACAAGACCGGCCTGGAACAGCGCATTGTCGTCGGCGATTCCCTGCCCCTGGGCGGTGACCTCGATCCGTCGCGGCCCGACTACGAGCGCCACATCGATGCGACCGCGGTGGTCAAGCGGGACAAGCAGTGCATGACCACCGAGGACTGCTACGACAACCACGACCTGTACCTGAACTACCTGCGCGGCGGCCCCGGGTTCGGCGATCCGATCGATCGCGAACCCAAGGCGATCGAGAACGACCTCAACCAGAAGTTCCTGCTGCCGGAGTATGCGCAGAAGGTCTATGGCGCGGTGTTCACGCAGGATGCCAAGGGGGTGTTCGCCGTCGATGCGGCGAAGACCGCGGCGCGGCGCGCAGAGATGCGCAAGGAACGGCTGGCCCGTGCCTTGCCGACCGCTGAGTGGATGAAGGAGGAGCGCCAGCGCATCCTCAACAAGCACGCGTCGGTGCAGGTACAGCACATGTTCGCCACCAGCTTCGCGCTGTCGGAGAAGTTCACCCGTCAGTTCAAGGATTTCTGGAGCCTGCCGGCGGAATGGCAGCTGCTGGAGGAAGAGCTGGGGGTGCCGACCTACGGTTCGAAGCACCGCATGGACCTCTCGCTCATGCCCGACGTCAGGACCGTGGTTCAGGTCGAAGAGTGAAACCCGTTCAAACGAATCGCTGAATCAAGGAGCAAACAATGTCGAAATACACGAATGAGCAGGTTTCCCACCTGGTCGAGGGCTCGCTGGATTGGGAAACCACCTTCCGCATGCTGTCGATGCCCAAGGACAACAGCCGCTTCGAGCAGTACGTCGCAGCCCTGCAGAAGAAAGTGACGTTCAAGGACCGCATCGTCCTGCCGCTCGGTCCGCACATGTACATCGTGCAGTCGGCCACCAGCAAGAAGTGGCTCATCAAGTGCGACTGCGGCCACGAGTTCTGCGACTACCGCGAGAACTGGAAGCTGCACGCAGCCATCTATGTGCGCGACACCGAAGAGGCGATGACCGAGGTGTATCCGAAGCTGATGGCGCCGGATACCCAGTGGCAGGTGTATCGCGAGTACTACTGCCCGAGCTGCGGCACGATGCACGACGTCGAGGCGCCGACGCCATGGTACCCGGTGATCCACGACTTCGAGCCGGACATCGAGGCCTTCTACACCGAGTGGGTCGGCCTGCCGGTTCCCGAGCGCGCGGACTGAGTCGCCCTGGCCGGGCGGAGCGCCCGGCGGCTGCGAGCCGGCGCTTCCGCTTGGGAAGCGCCGGCCGGGGCCGCGCTGTGCTTCCGCCTGGCTCTCCCCCTGTTACCGCAATGAGCCATGCAAGGCGAATGCCCTGCAGGGCTTCGGCTATCCAAAAAATGAGACTTGCGCCGTTCCGGGGCGTGAAGGAGATCGTGATGCTGCGTCGGTTGAGAAAGTATGGAGGCGGCGCCCGTGGCGTCGTGACTTTGATGACTTCGTCTGCCCCCTTGATGATCGTTGGCGGGCTCCTTTACGCCGGCCTGTTCGTCAAGGCCGAAGCCGTGGTGCAGAAGGTCGAACCGCCGGCGATCGAGCGCCGTGACACATTTTACGGAGTCGCCGCGCCTGACACGCATGTGGTGTGGGCTGTGGGCGCCGGCGGCAAGATCGTCCGCAGCGAGGACGGTGGCGACTCCTGGGTACGCCAGGCCTCGAACACCGAAGTCAATCTGCAGGGCATCGCGGCGTGGGACAGTGACCACGCGATGGCCGTCGGCAATGACGATGTGGTGATCGTGACCAATGACGCCGGCCGCAGCTGGACGCGCGCCGAGATTCCCGCCACCGACAACCCGAACAAGCTGTTTCGCGTCCGCATCGCCGGCGAGACGGCGTGGGCCGTGGGGGAGTTCGGCGCCGTGCTGCGCTCGACCGACCGCGGCGCGACCTGGTCGCGCGTACTTCCCGAGGAAGATCGCGCGTGGAACGACATCACCTTCGTCGGCAACGCGGGTTGGCTGGTGGGTGAATTCGGTACGCTGATGCGGACCACCGACGGCGGCGCGACCTGGCAGACGGTGGCGACGCCGAACACGGTGAGCCTGATGAGCGTCGCCTTCCGCGACGCCGAGCACGGCGTTGCCGTGGGTCTTGCCGGCACCTTGCTGGTCACTGCCGACGGTGGCGTTTCGTGGCGGCAGGTGCCGGTCTTTACCCGCGAGCACCTCTACACCGTGACCTGGGATGACCACCGCTGGCTTGTCGTCGGCGACAAGGGCGTCATGGCCACGACCGACGCAGCGGCGGAACAATGGGAGCTCGGCCGGGTTGCCGCAGGCGACGTCTCGTGGCGCACCCAGATTGCGCGCGCCGGTACGCGCTACTTCCTTGCCGGCAGCAATCTCGCGGTGCTCGACGACAACGGCGCGCTGAGCGTCGCCGGCCGCCAGCGGATGTAAGGGGACGAGGATGAAAAACACGACATTCGGCAAGGTCGATCGCACCTTTGCCTTCCTCATCCGTTTCCGCGCGCTGGTGGTTGCCGCGGTAGCGCTGGTCACGCTGGCGATGGGCTATCAGGCGAGCCAGATCGAAGTGAAGACGATCTTCAGCGACCTGTTGCCGCGCGACCATCCCTACGTTGCGGTGAACCAGCGCTTCAAGCAGACCTTCGGTGGCTCGAACATGGTCAGCGTCATGCTCGAGGTCGAGCACGGTGACATCTTTAACCAGGCGGTGCTGGCGAAGGTGCAGAAGCTGACCGTCGACCTGCAGCAGGTCGAAGGCGTCGATACCTACCAGATCATTTCCTTGGCATCGAAGAAGATCAAGGAGGTGCGTGCCTCGACCGAGGGGGTCGAGTCGCGTCCGCTGATGTGGCCCGAGCTGCCGCGCGACAACGCCGAGCTCGCCGCGCTGAAGGCGTCGGTGCTCAATAATCCGCTGGTGTACGGCCCCTATGTGTCGGCCGATCTGAAGGCGACGCTGGTCACCGTCGACTTCAACGACGGCAGCATGGACTACACGCGCGCCTTCAATCAGCTGATGGCGTTGGTGGAAGCGGCCAGCGGCGATGGCGTGCAGGTGCGCATCGTCGGCGAGCCGGTGCTCTATGGCTGGGTCAATCACTACCTGCACGAGACCCTCACCATCTTCTTTGCCGCGGTGGCTGCGCTGGTCGTGCTGCTGTGCCTCATTACCCGTACCTGGCACGGCACCATCCTGCCGCTGCTCGCGGGCACGGTGAGCGCGATCTGGGCGCTCGGCGCGGCGCGGCTGATGGGCTTTCACCTCGACCCGCTGGTGGTCGTGGTGGCCTTCCTGATCACCGCGCAGGCGATCTCGAACTCGGTACAGCTCATCGCCCGTTTCGATGACGAGACCGGCCACGGCGTGGCGAGCGCCGAAGCCGCCGCGCGGGCAAGCGCACGAAACCTGTTCAAGCCCAGCATGCTGGCGATCGTCGCCGATGCCGGCTGCGTGCTGGTGGTCGCGCTCACGCCGATCCCTCTGCTGCAGAAGATTTCCCTCATCGGCACCGTGTGGGTGCTGACGATCCTGGTCAGTGCGCTCGTCCTCACCCCCGTGATGCTGTCCTGGTTCGGCGCACGCCAGCGCTACATTCATCCGATCAACATCAACCCGGTGCTGATGCGCATCCTCGGTGTGTGCTCGGCGATCGTCACCACGCGCTGGCGTTATGCGGTGCTCGGCGCTGCGGCCGCGGCCTTCGTCGCGTCCGGCCTGTACGCGTTCAACCTCAAGGTCGGCGACGCCAACCCGGGCTCGCCGATCCTGTGGCCGGATTCGAGCTACAACCGCGATGCCGAAGAGATCAACCGCCAGTTCCAGGGCTCGGACCGCATGTTCGTCGTCGTCGCCGGGAAGCCGGGGGCGCTGCGCGAACCCGAGGTGCTGTCGAGCATGACGCGCTTCCAGAAATACATGGAGGCCCAGCCGGAGGTCGGCGGCAGCATTTCGCTCGCCGACATCCTGCCGCAGGTCAAGCGCGTGCTGCGCGAAGGCAACCCGATGTACCAGGAGCTGGGGCAAAGCGGCGACGAGAACGCCGAGTTGATGTACATGTTCGTCTCCGGCTCCGACCCGGGCGACATGGACCGCTACGCCGATGCCGACGCGAGCAATGGCGCGGTGACGCTGTTCTTCCGCGACCACCAGGGCGAGACCATCCGCACCGCGATCGCACGGGTGCGTGACTACGTTGCCCAGCACCCGATCGCGGACGCCGAATACCTGCTCGCCGGCGGTCTCGTGGGCGTGCTCGCCGCGGTCAATGAGGTGATCCTGGCCGGCCAGATCGAGGCCATCGCGCTCGCGCTGCTGGTGCTGGTGGTGTGCTGCACGGTGACCTACCGGTCCACGGTCGCCGGTGTGTTCTTCATGATCCCGGTGCTGCTCTCCAACACCATCACCTTCAGCTATATGGCGTGGCAGGGCATCGGCATGAACATCAACACCTTGCCGGTGGTGGCCTTGGGTATCGGCCTCGGCGTCGATTACACCTTCTATATCGTCGATGGCATCCGCGAGAACCTGCACCGCTCGCCCAACGTCGAGCGCGCCATCGTCAATGCGCTGATGGGGCCGGGCAAGGGCGTGCTGATCACGGCGACGACGCTGATCACCAGCGTCGTGCTGTGGCACTTCTCATCGCTGCGGCTGCAGGCCGACATGGGGGTGCTGATCGCCCTGTGGCTGTTCATCTCGGCCTTCAGCGCGCTCTTCATCATGCCCGCCCTGGTCTATGTGTTCCGGCCGGAATTCATCGTCGGCAGCAAGCGCCGTCCAATCGAACAGGCCGAGCCGGTGATGGTCGGCTGAAGCCGATCTGCGTGCGTAGCGCAGCACAAGCGCGCGCCACCGAACCCTTCCGTGCAGTGAGAAGTGCAGTCAAAAACCACAAAGGAGTGAGGAGATGAAGTGCAAGGGAGTTTCAAGAATCAGGGCGACCGCTGTCGCGCTGGCGGCCGCGATCTCGGGGGCCGCGTGGAGTCCGGCGCAGGCCGCCGGGGACGAGGGCTCGTGGGCCGACGATTTCAGCTTCAACCTGTCCGGCTATGCGCGCGGCTGGGTGTCGATGAACCTCGAGAACCAGCCTGAACTCAAGGCGATCGACGAGAAGAGCAAGGGGAAACTGTCGATGGTGCGCGGCTCGCTGCTGCTCGATGCCGATGCGCGCACCGGGCCGGTGAAGTGGAAGGCGATCGGTCGCGTCGATCGCGAGTACAAGACCAGCTACCTGAACGATCTCGAGCGCCTGCGCAGGACCAACGGCACCACCGGGGGCGATGCCAGCAGCATTCTCGACAATTACAACAATGGCGAAATCCGCGAATTCTGGGCCGAGTTGCCGCTCGGCGAGCGGGTGACGGTGAAGGCGGGCAAGCAGCAACTGGTGTGGGGCGAATCCGACTTCTTCCACGCCATGGACCTGGTGCATGGCTACGACCTGTCCTGGCGTCTGTTCTTCGAGGGCGAGAACGAGGAGTGGCGCAAACCGTTGACCCTGATCTCCACCAAGATCCGCGTCCCCGAGCTCGACGGCATGCTGGCGGCCTACGTGCGCCCGGGCGTCGATCGCTGCGAGGATATCGGCAACACCTACGATATCCAGGGCGGACGCTGGTTCTTCCAGCCCTATCGCGGCTTCGACCTCACCGCGGTGACCGACAAGGACTGTGACCATCCGGACGGCGACTACCGCGACGTCACCGGCGGTGTGCGCTGGTCGGGCGAGGCCTACGGCCTGAGCTATTCGTTTGCCTGGCTGACGACCTTTTCGGCCGACCCGGTGGCGAACTCCGCGTTCAAGCCCTTCAAGAAGGCGCCGAGCGGCTCGGTGTTCGATCTCATTCATCCCCGAATCGACGTCTACGGCATGACCGTGAGCGGCTACAGCGCAACGCTCGACGCCGTGCTCAGCGCGGAGGTGGCCTACACCGAGGACCAGCCGTACAACATCGGCACCGGTGCGTTCCTTGCACCGAACGTTCCGGGCAATGTCGGGATCGGTCTGGGCGGGGTGAAGAAGAAGGACACGCTGACGACGATGCTGCGCATCGACAAGAACCTCAGCTTCGAAGGGCTGCTGGGCACCTCGCGGCCGTCGTTCTCGTCGATTCAGCTGTTCAACACCCAGGTGCTCAACTTCAAGGAGTCGGACGACCTCGTGCGCCTGTTTGCGTACGGAACGCGGCTTACCGAGCACAACACCATCCTGACCGCATTCACGACGCTGAACTACAGCAACGACACCATCAATCCCGGGTTCGCGATCGGTTTCGACCTCACCCACGGCGGCGGCTTCGCGATTCCCAGCGTGTCCTTGACGCTTCCGGACCAGTGGCTGGCGAAGATCGAGGCCGACATTTTCTGGACCGGCAACAAGTCCAGCAAGCAGGCGTTCAGCGGGCAGTCCTCGCAGCTGTTCGGCTATTTCGATAACGCCAGCCAGCTCGTTTTTCGCTTGACCCGGCAGTTCTAAACAAGGAGGAGACCATCATGCAAGTGCATTCCCAAACCCCTGCCCGCCCCCCGGCGCGGCGCTTCGGTGCCGGCGGCGCCCTCGGCCTGATGCTGCTGCTGGCAGTGCAAGGCGCGCAGGCCAAGGAGCTCGACGCCGGTTTCATCATCACCAAAGACAACTACGCGAGCGTCAAGGACGACACCTTCGAGGGCAAGACCATCGCGAGCATGGTCCCGGAAAAGCTCGAGTGGATGATCAATAATTACGATCTGACGATCAAGATTGCCCACTCGAAGAAGATCGAGATGGACCCGAAGTACGTCGAGGCGACGCGGAACTGGTCGAAGGACGTCAAGTTCAATCCCGCCGACCGCACCGTGAGCGGGTGGAAGGCCGGCATGCTGTTCCCGCCCGAGTCGATCAAGCTCGATGACCCGCACGCCGGCGACAAGGTGATCTGGAACCTGCGCGCGGCGACCTATGGCGCAACCATGGATCTGCGCGACATCGCCTGGGTGTTTCTCGACGCGAAGACAGGCTTCGAGCGCGTGCAGCGTTTCCAGTCGCGCCGTTATTACATGGAAGGGCGCCTCGATGGTGGGCCGATCTCGGTCGGCGACGGCGACATCGCGCAGAAGACCTACTTCGTCGCCACCAGTCCACAGGAGATCCGCGGCGTGGGCACCTTCTCGGTGCGCTACAACCAGGCCGACTCGGCGAAGCCGGACGACGCCTACGCCTATCTCAAGTCGGTACGGCGCACCCGGCGCCTGTCGGGCGGGGCGTGGATGGACCCGATCGGCGGTACCGACCAGCTCTATGACGATTGGGATATCTGGGATGCCTGGCCGACGAAGTACACCGAGAACAAGCTGATCGAGAAGCGCTGGATCCTCGCCATTGCCCACAGTCCCGAGATGAGCGTCGACAACAGCCAGACCGGCAAGTCGATCGAGAAGGAGTATCCGCGCATCGGCATGAGCGAGCCGCCGTACTTCAATCCGGCCAAGGACATCGAGTGGGAGCCGCGCGAGGTGTACGTCGTCGAGGGCACGCCGCCGCCGCAGCATCCGTACAGCAAGAAGGTGGCCTACATCGAGGTCGACTTCCCCCGTCCCTACCTGGGGTACGCGCTCGACCGCAAGGGTGAGTTCTGGAAGATGTTCATCTTCCAGAACCGTCCGGACACCGGCGACGACGGCTACAAGGCGGTGATGCCGGTGGTGGGCCACATCATCGACGTCAAGCGCGGCCACGCCACCAACTGGTCGTCCAACATGAAATCCAACCCGAAAGGGGTGAAGGAGTCGGACGTCTCGCTGAACATCCTCGAGGAAGTCGCCACCGGGGCGGGGCGCTAGGAGGGTGTCGGACTTGAGCGATCGTAGCGAGCCGAGTGGGAAAACGAGGACAGATTCCGCCGTTTTTGAGGTGCTTAGTCATTCTATGCAACGAGAAAACGGGCGGATATGGACCGTTTCTCCCACTGGCGCAGTCGATCAGCCTCAAGTCCGACAGCTCCTAGGCCTCCACCTCGCCGCGTTAGCTACCGGACCCACCGCTCTCCACGGCTTGGTCCGCCCTGGTTCGTTCGGGGCGGACACTTTTCCGGCGAGCGGGCCGGGTCCGGGGCGCTGCACTGTGCGCGGTATCGACAACGACGACAGGGGGCAACTCCGACATGAACATCCATACGCCCAGTGACTGTGAATGGCGCAACACACAGTTGGCGCGCTTCATCGCGCGCCATGACTACCGTGGTCTCGACGACCTGAGGGAGTGCGCGGCGCGCGAACCCGCACGCTTCTGGGACCAGGTGCTCGACGCGATCGGTTTCGAGTGGGTGACGCCCTACCACCAGACCCTCGATCTCGCCGATGGCGTGATGTGGCCGAAGTGGTTTGTCGGGGGCCGCGTCGACCTGGTCGATAACCTCGTCGGCAAACACGCCCGCGCCACGCCGACCAGGATCGCCATCCGCTGGGAGGGCGACCGGGGTGAGCTGCGCACCCTCAGCTACGCCGAGCTTGCCGTGGAGGTGGAGCGTGTCGCCGGCGGCTTGCGTGCGCTCGGTGTGGGCGAGGGCGACCGGATCGCGCTGTACCTGCCGATGGTCCCCGAAGCTGCGGTGACGATGCTCGCGGCCACGCGCATCGGCGCCATCTTCATCCCGTTCTTCTCCGGCTATGGCGCCGACGCGGTGGCGCAGCGCGTGGCCGACTGCGAAGCACGCGTGCTGGTGTGCGCCAACGGTTACTACCGCCGCGGCAAGCGCGTGCGCATGCTCGACGACGCCCGTGCCGCCGCGAGGGTCTGTCCTTCGCTGCGCCAGCTCGTGGTGGTAGACCACCTGGGCGTGGGCCCATGTTCCGCGGATGACGCGGCGGACGCGACTTGCGTCGAGGTCGACTACCGTAAGCTGCCCGAGCCCTCATCCGCTTGCCCCCGCGTGGCCTTTCCGGCTGACCAGACGCTGATGCTGATCTACACGTCTGGCACCACCGGCAAGCCGAAGGGCGTCGTTCACACCCACGCCGGCTTTCCGGTGAAGGCGGCGCAGGATCTGCAGATGGCCTTCGACCTGCACGCGGACGATACGCTGATGTGGATCACCGACATGGGCTGGCTGATGGGGCCGTGGATGGTCTACGGCGGGCTGATGCTGGGGGCGACGCTGGTGTTGTACGAGGGCACGCCGGACTACCCCGATGCGGGGCGGCTGTGGCAGGTGGTCGAGCGTCACGGGGTCACGCATTTCGGTCTGTCGCCGACCCTGGTGCGGCTGCTGATGGCGAACGAGGCGAGCCTGCCCGCGTCGGGCGCGCTCGACACCTTGCGTGTGTTCGGCTCCACCGGGGAGGCGTGGAACGAGGCGCCGTGGCTGTGGCTGTTCGAGCAGGTCGGCCAATCGCGCCGCCCCATCATCAACTATTCGGGGGGGACCGAGATCGGCGGGGGCATTCTCGCGTGCTTTCCCGGCCTGCCGCAAAAGGCGTGCGCCTTCTCCGGGCCGATTCCCGGCATGGCGGTGGCGGTGCTCGACAGCGATGGACAGCCGGTGCGCGGCAGCGTAGGCGAGCTCGCGATCCGTCAGCCGTGGCCGGGCATGACGCACGGCTTCTGGCGTGATGCGGAGCGCTATCGCGAGGCCTACTGGTCGGTGTGGCCGGATGTGTGGGTGCACGGCGACTGGGCGTGCGTGGATGCGGAAGGCTACTGGTTCGTACACGGACGCAGCGACGACACGATCAAGATCGCCGGCAAGCGCGTCGGTCTTGCCGACTTCGAGTCGGCGCTGGTGTCGCACCCTCTGGTGGTCGAGGCAGTGGCGGTGGGCGTCCCCGACGCGCTCAAGGGCGAGACGGTGGTGTGCTTCGTCACCGTCAGCGATCGCGCGGCGCTCGCGCAGCAGGCGTGGCAGGCGTGGGAAGCGGAGCTCGTCGACCACGTCGGCCGCCAGCTCGGCAAGCCCTTGCGCCCGGCGCGCGTGCACCGCGTAACTGCAATCCCGAAAACGCGCAACGGCAAGACGGTGCGGAGGGTAATGCGCAGCGCCTATCTCGGTACTGGCCTCGGGGATCTGTCCGCGATCGAGAATCCGGTCGCGATCGATGCGCTGCGTACGCTGCGGACGGCCGCGGAAGACTCGGCGAGCGGGGTGGTGACGTGAAACAGGGTGATGACATCAACATGGAGAGAAACGCTATGAGGAAGATATATCCGGACGCCCGTGCCGCGCTGGGCGACATCGTGCGGGATGGACACACGGTTGCCGTCGGCGGCTTCGGGCTGTGCGGCATTCCGGAGATGCTGATCCACGGTCTGCGCGATGCGCGGGTGAACGATCTCACCGTGATCAGCAATAACGCCGGTGTCGATGGCGTCGGTCTCGGGCTCCTCCTCGAGACCCGGCAGATCCGAAAAATGATTTCGTCGTATGTGGGCGAGAACGCGGAATTCGAGCGCCAGCTGCTGGCGGGCGAGCTCGAAGTCGAGCTGACCCCGCAGGGCACGCTGGCCGAGAAGCTGCGTGCCGGTGGCGCCGGCATCCCGGCCTTCTATACCCGGACCGGGGTCGGGACGCTGGTGGCCGAGGGCAAGGAAGAGCGCGACATCGACGGCTGCCGCTACCTGCTCGAACATGCGCTGACTGCCGACCTTGCGCTCGTCAAGGCATGGAAGGCGGATCGGGCCGGTAACCTCGTCTATCGCAAGACCGCGCGCAACTTCAATCCGGTGGTCGCGACGGCCGGGCGCATCACCGTCGCCGAGGTCGAAGAGCTGGTCGACAATGGCGTTCTCGATCCCGATCACATCCACACCCCCGGGGTCTTCGTTCAGCGCATCGTCGTCAATCCGCACCCGACCCGACATATCGAACAACGCACCGTGAGGCAGGGATAAACATGGCTTGGACACGCAATGAAATGGCTCGGCGCGCGGCGCAGGAGCTGCGCGACGGATACTACGTGAACCTCGGCATCGGCATGCCGACGCTGGTCGCGAACCACATCCCGGCTGGCATGGACGTCTGGCTGCAGTCGGAAAACGGCCTGCTCGGCATCGGCCCGTTTCCGACCGAGGCCGAGGTCGACTCCGACCTGATCAACGCCGGCAAGCAGACCGTGACCACGCTCGCCGGCAGCAGCATCTTCAGTAGCGCAGACTCGTTCGCGATGATCCGCGGCGGGCACATCGATCTGGCGATCCTCGGCGCGATGCAGGTGAGCGAGCACGGCGATCTGGCGAACTGGATGATTCCGGGCAAGCTCGTGAAGGGCATGGGCGGGGCCATGGACCTGGTGGCCGGCGTGCGTCGTGTCGTGGTGCTGATGGAGCATTGCAGCAAGAGCGGCGAGGCCAAGATCCTGCCTCGCTGTGAGTTGCCGCTGACCGGTGCGGGGGTGGTGAACCGCGTGATCACCGATCTGTGCGTGCTGGACGTCACCGCGCACGGCCTGCGCCTGCGCGAAACCGCGCCGGGGGTCAGTATCGACGAGGTCGTGGCGCGAACCGCCGCCCGGGTCGAAGTCGAGGAGGCTGCGCTCGGCTGAGACCGTCGCGCACGGAACGGGGGTAGCCGTCGAGCGGGCCTTGTCGGCCGCGCTTTTCCGATCGTGCGCCAGCGAGCATCCGTCCCCGACGCTTCACGGCGGACGGCTGCGCGGGTAGGTGAACGTTCGATTTCCGGTCGCCGTCCGGTGGCGAACGTACGGAAACCGGACGGTCGTACGATTGCCACGTCCAGTGTCAGGCCGTCATGCGTCGGGCGACCGGCACTGCGCGTTCCCCTCGGTATTCTCCTGGCCGTCGTGGCATTGGATTTGCTATATTTTAGACGACCGCAAGGGCTTTCGATTTCGCGGTTTCCCCATTGGCCGGAGAGCCGATCACCTACAAGACATTTAGCCAGGGCCTTCGCGGGCAGAATCCACAGAACCTCGTTCAACCGGCCGCGCCAATAGCGGTCCGCCGCGAAGTGCACCCGACGAGGAGACACGATGACACGGATGCCCGATGGGCAGATGTTTTCCGATCCCGGCAACGACGCGGCGGTGATGGCGGCCTGGGAGCGTTTTCTGGATGGCAGCGGACGACCGTCGGATGCCTTGCGCAGCCTGGTCGACGGCTCGTGGCAGCGCTGCCAGCAGCACAACGTCGACCCGGACAAGCGCAGCGCCCCCGAGCCGGTGGGCGAAACCACGCTGATGTCGCTCAAGAGCCGTCATGGCGAACTGCTCGAGGCCGGTGCCCCGATCATGGCCTGCGCGCGCGATTTCCTGGCCGAGACCGGCACCGTGATGGCGCTTGCCGACACCAGTTCCACCATCCTCACCATGGAAGGCGACAATCCGACGCTGGGCTCGGCCGAATCGATCCACCTGGTGCCGGGGGTGGCGTGGAGCGAGCGGATCTGCGGTACCAACGCGATCGGCACCGCGCTCGCCGTCGGCCAGCCGGTGCAGATCCACTCCGCCGAACACTACTGCGCCGGAATCAAGCGCTGGACCTGTTCGGCCACGGTGATCCGCCATCCGCACGACGGTGAGATCCTGGGTGTGGTCGATGTGTCCGGTTTGTCCGAGACCTACAACCGGCAGAGTCTGGCGCTGGTCGTCACCACCGCCAGCCGGATCGAGAACCGCCTGACCATACGTGAAATGGAGTGGCGCTACCGGCTGCTCGAGGCCGCGTTGCCGCAGTGGTCGGGGGGCACCGACGGGGTGGTCCTGTTCGATCGCCGCGGTTACCCGATCAAGGCCAACGAGAATGCGCAGGCGGCGATCGCCGCCTTCGGTGCCGAACTCGATCTCACCGCGCCGCGGCGCATTCCGGGGCTCGCGGTCGACGTCGAACCGCCGCGACTGCCGGCCTGGCTGCGGCCCGAATGGCTGGTGCCGGTGTCGAGCCGGGGCGAGCGTCTCGGCACCCTGTTGATCATGCCGCTGCCCCGCCTCGGGCGCGCCAGCGTGGGCGAGCCGGAGCGAGCGCTGGCGCGCGACGCAGCCGCCGGTGCCGAAGCGCGGGCGAGCCTGCCTGCGGGCTTCGCCTCCATCGTCACCGCCGATACCGGCCTGCGCGAGGCCGTGCGCAAGGCCGACCAACTCGCACGCTCGCGGGTGCCGGTGCTGTTGCTGGGCGAAACCGGCGTCGGCAAGGAGGAATTCGCGCAGGGCATCCACCAGGCCAGTCCCTTCCGCGACGGCCCGTATGTCGCGCTCAACTGCGGCGGCCTGTCGCGCGAACTGCTGGCGAGCGAACTGTTCGGCTATGTCGACGGTGCCTTCACCGGGGCGCGTCGCGGCGGCCTGGTCGGCAAGATCGAGGCGGCCAACGGCGGCACCCTGTTCCTCGACGAAATCGGCGAGATGCCGCTCGATCTTCAACCCCACCTGCTGCGGGTGCTGGAGCAGGGCGAGATCTACCGCCTGGGCGAGAACGTGGCGCGCAAGGTCGACTTCCGCCTCGTCGCCGCCACCCACCGCGATCTGCGCAAGGAGGTCGCCGACGGCCGCTTCCGCATGGACTTCTACTACCGGGTGGCGGTCACCTCGATCCGCATTCCGGCCTTGCGCGACCGCCCCGGCGATGTGCGCGTGCTCGCCCGCCACTTCGTCGACCACTTCCGCGAGCGCCACGGCATCGGCCCGCGCCGGCTGGAGGATGACTTGCTTGCCGCACTGGAAGGCTACGCGTGGCCGGGTAATGTGCGCGAACTGCGCAACGTCATCGAGAGCATGCTGTTGATGAGCGAAGGCGAGGTCCTCGGCCCCGAAGCGTTGCCGCCCGAACTCGCCGGTGAATTGGACGCCGAGCCGCGGCTCCCCTCTGCGGCGCTGGATGTGCACAGCATGGCGAAAGGCGAAGCCGAGCTGATCCGGCGCGCAATCGCCGCCACCCGCGGCAATCTCACCCAGGCCGCGCGCGAGCTCGACATCGCCAAGAGCACGCTGTACCAGAAGGTCAGGCAGTACGGGCTGGAGCGCGACATCGCGCGGGTACGCGAGGCGACGCCGACGATATCGGCCTGATGGCCTGAGGTGGCTGCGCGCGTGAGTGAGACCACGTACGGCGGTGCCGTGGTCCGTCGCGTCGCCGCGAATCACCGAATTGGCGCTGGGACGGAGCAGGCTTGCGCAAGCTGTTCCGGCAGGCGAAAACACAACGGGCCGCGACAGCGGCCCGTTGTACCAACATGGCAGTCAAGGGCGCTTACACGTTCCGATAGACCTCGGCACCGCCCTTGACGAACTCCACCGCCTTCACCTCCATGCCCTTCTTCAGTGCGTCGATCTCGCTCAGGCCCTGTGCTGCAGCGTAGTCGCGCACGTCCTGGGTGATCTTCATCGAGCAGAAGTGCGGGCCGCACATCGAGCAGAAGTGGGCGACCTTGGCCGAGTCCTTGGGCAGGGTCTCGTCGTGGAATTCCTTGGCCTTGTCCGGGTCCAGCCCGAGGTTGAACTGGTCTTCCCAGCGGAACTCGAAGCGTGCCTTGCTCAAGGCGTTGTCGCGGATTTGCGCGCCCGGGTGGCCCTTGGCGAGGTCGGCGGCGTGGGCGGCGAGCTTGTAGGTGATGATCCCTTCCTTGACGTCCTGCTTGTTGGGCAGGCCGAGGTGCTCCTTGGGGGTCACGTAGCACAGCATCGCGGTGCCGTACCAGCCGATGGTGGCGGCGCCGATGCCGCTGGTGATGTGGTCGTAGCCCGGCGCGATATCGGTGGTCAGCGGCCCGAGGGTGTAGAACGGCGCCTCGTGGCACTGCTCGAGCTGCAGGTCCATGTTCTCCTTGATCATGTGCAGCGGCACATGGCCGGGGCCCTCGATCATCACCTGCACGTCGTGCTTCCACGCGATGCTGGTGAGCTCGCCCAGGGTCTTCAGTTCGCCGAGCTGGGCTTCGTCGTTGGCGTCGTAGATCGAGCCCGGACGCAGGCCGTCGCCGAGGCTGAAGGCCACGTCGTAGGCCTTCATGATTTCGCAGATCTCTTCGAAGTGGGTGTAGAGGAAGCTCTCCTTGTGATGCGCGAGGCACCACTTGGCCATGATCGAGCCGCCGCGCGAGACGATGCCGGTCATGCGATTGGCGGTCAGCGGCACGTAGCGCAGCAGCACGCCGGCGTGGATGGTGAAGTAGTCCACGCCCTGTTCGGCCTGTTCGATCAGGGTGTCGCGGAAGATCTCCCAGGTCAGGTCCTCGGCCTTGCCGTCGACCTTCTCCAGCGCCTGGTAGATCGGCACCGTGCCGATCGGCACCGGGCTGTTGCGGATGATCCACTCGCGGGTTTCGTGGATGTTCTTGCCGGTGGACAAATCCATCACCGTGTCGCCGCCCCAGCGGATCGACCAGGTCATCTTGTCGACTTCCTCGCTGATCGAGGAGCCGAGCGCCGAGTTGCCGATGTTGGCGTTGATCTTCACCAGGAAGTTGCGGCCGATGATCATCGGCTCGGATTCGGGGTGGTTGATGTTGTTGGGGATGATGGCGCGGCCGCGGGCCACTTCGTCGCGCACGAACTCGGGGGTGATCTCGGCCGGGATGCTGGCGCCGAAGTTCTGCCCCGGGTGCTGGCGCAGCATCATCGCCGCCATCTTCTCGCCGGTGGGGCCGGCAGCCTTGAGCGATTCGAGGTATTCCTTGCGCCGCAGGTTCTCGCGGATGGCGACGAACTCCATCTCGGGGGTGACGATGCCGCGGCGGGCGTAGTGCATCTGGCTGACATTGGCCCCGGCGATGGCACGGCGCGGCTTGCGGTGCAGGCCGGGGAAGCGCAGTTCGTCGAGTTTCGGGTCGGCGGCGCGGTTGCGGCCGAATTCGGAGGACAGGTCGGGCAGCACTTCGGTGTCGCCGCGCTCCTCGATCCAGCGCTGGCGCAGCGCGGTCAGGCCGGAGCGGATGTCGATCTTCGCCGCCGGGTCGCTGTAGGGGCCGGAACAGTCATACACCGTGATCGGCGGATTGGGCTCGGCCCCGAACGAGGCCGGGGTGTCGCTCTGGCTGATCTCGCGCATCGGCACGCGGATGTCGGGGCGCGAGCCCTCGACGTAGACCTTGCGTGAATTGGGCAGGGGGGCAATCGCGGCCGCGTCGACATGGGCGGTCGCGGCGATGAATTTCTCGGTGGCGTTCATGGGTTGTCTCCGGGGGGGTCGGGTTGAGTCTGTACCGGCCAATCAAAGGCGGTCCGAATCGGCACAAACGGCGGGCTGAAGCCCGCTCTGCGGGAAATGCGGTGTCGCCTTCATTTCGGCCACAGCGCGTGAAAATGGTGCACCGGCCCATGGCCGTGGCCGACCGCGAGCGCATTGGAATGGGCGATTGCGCCGAGCAGCCACTGGCGCGCCTGACGCACCGCTGCTTCCACCGGACGAAAGCCGCCGGCGTGTTGCGGCAGCAGGGCGGCGACGGCCGAGGACAGCGTGCACCCGGTGCCGTGGGTGTTCTTGGTTTCGATGCGGGGCGCGGGCAGTTCGATCATGCGGTCGCCGTCGAACAGCAGGTCGATCAACTCGTTGCCCGGCAGGTGGCCGCCCTTGAGCAGCACCCAGCGCTCGCTCGACAGCGGCAGCAGTTCGCGCAGACGCTCGGCGGCGCGGTACATCTCCTTCACCGTGTCGGGGCCGCGCTGCCCGAGCAGGACGCCGGCCTCGGGCAGGTTGGGGGTGATCATGAAGGCCTGCGGAAACAGCGCCTCACGCATCATCGAAATGGCGCTCTTCGCCAGCAGGGTGTCGCCGCTCTTGGCCACCATGACCGGGTCGAGGACCACATTTTCCGCCTTCCAGTGGGCGAGGCGCTCGGCCACGGCAGTGGTGACGTCGGCGCTGCCGAGCATGCCGATCTTGGTCGCATGGAGCTTGACGTCGGCGAACAGGGTGTCGATCTGCAGGCGCAGAAAGTCGGTGGGCGGGACATGTACGCCGGCCACGCCCTGCGTGTTCTGCGCGGTGAGTGCGGCGATCACGCCGCAACCGTAGGCCCCGAGTGCGGAGAAGGTCTTGAGGTCGGCAAGGACGCCGGCACCGCCCGACGGATCGACGCCGGCGATGGTGACCACATTGGGAATGGAACTGGTACGGACGGAAGATGGCAGCATGATCGCGTTTCCCTACGCCGGTATGAGCCGGGTCAGGTTCGAAGGGTCTCTCTCAGCCCGCACCAAATGCGCGGGCACCCCCAACGGCAGGATGGACGATACTGGATGCCGGCGAGCGTGACAAGCACGCTGATGGTAGGGGTATTGGCGCGCCCGGTCGGTGTCCGTGGCGGGGCGCCTCAGGAGCGGGCGAGTGCGGCGAGCGCGTCGACCTGGGCCCGGATCGGCGCCGGGATCGGCTGCCCGCCGGCGAGCATTGCATGGATCACGGCGACGTTCTCGGCGATCGACGAACTGTCGGGCAGACCCGCCAGCGGTGGCGCGCCGCCTTCCTCGCCGGGCACGGCGACATGGCATTCGCCCTCGGCATAGACCTTCATCTCCGGACAGCGGCGCGGGTTGGCGTAGATCTCGCCTTCGGTGCCGCGCAGCAGCATCGCCCGGCCGCCATCGGCGCGCAGGAACTCGTCCATGCGCTCGAGATACTCCGGATGGGTGACCGCCACCACGCGCACACTGCGCCCGGGGCAGGGGTCGAGCAGCTTGGCCAGGGTATGGGCGCTGCTGCGCACCCCCATGCGCAGGCGCAAGGCAAGCAGGCGGTCGAGGCCGGGCAGCAAGGCCGACACCGCGATGCAGGCCAGTCTGCGTCCGGCCAGCTGTGCGGCCGCTTCGTCCGCCGTCGCGGCGGGATGGAGGTCGAGCGCGGCGAGCAGTTCGAACGGGCTCACCCGGGTCTCGAAATCGTGCCGGCCCTGGATCAGCACCGGCACCCCTTCGCGCGCCAGCAGCATGGCGACCAGCGGCATCAGATTGGGCTGGCGACGGGCGCCATTGTAGGTCGGCAGCACCACGGTGCGCGGGCCGGCAGGGGCCTGCACCCGGGCGCCCAGGGTGTCCATCGCCTGCTTGAAGCCGAGCAGCTCGTCGAGCGATTCGCTCTTGATCCGCAGTGCGATCAGGATCGCGCCGAGTTCGAGATCGGGCGCCGTGCCGTCGAGCATGGCGGCGAACGCGGCGGTCGCCTGAGTGCGGTCGAGGGAGCGGGCGCCCTTGGCGCCGCGGCCGATTTCCTTGATGATGGGGGCGTAGTTCATTGCCGAATTATCCGCTGCCCGATGGGTTTGCGGTAGCACGGTGATGTTCCTTCCCGTTTTTCCCCAATCCCTTTTCCCGAACCCATTACTGACGGAGCTAGAACCCAATGGAAGTCGGATTCATCGGACTTGGCCTGATGGGCCGCCCCATGGCGCTGAACCTGATCAAGGCGGGGCACACCGTGCACGTCTGGAGCCGGCGCCGCGAATCGATGCAGCCCCTGATGGCGGCGGGTGCCGGAGACTGCGCCTCGGCGGCCGAACTTGCGGCCCGGGCGCGGATCACGATCAGCATGGTCGCCGATGCCCCGGACGTCGAACAAGTGACACTCGGTGCCGATGGCGTGGCCGCCGGTGCGGCTGCGGGGCACATCCATGTGGATATGAGCACGATTGCGCCGGCCGCTGCGCAGCGCATCGCGCTCGACCTGCAGGCGCGCGGCGTGACCCTGCTCGATGCGCCGGTGTCCGGCGGCGAGGTGGGCGCGATCGCCGGTTCGCTGACCATCATGACCGGCGGCGATGCGGCGGCCTTCGAGCAGGTGAAGCCCATGCTCGAGGCCATGGGCAAGTCGGTCACCCGCATCGGCGATTCCGGTGCCGGCCAGGTGGCCAAGGCCTGCAACCAGATCCTGACCGGGGTCGGCGTGGCCGCGGTGGCCGAGGCGCTCAACTTCGCCACCCGCAGCGGGGTCGATGCGGGCAAGGTGCGCGAGGCGCTGCTCGGCGGATTCGCCTATTCGCGCATCCTCGAGAACCATGGCCAGCGCATGCTCGACCGCAACTTCCGGCCCGGCTTCAAGGCCTGGATGCACCAGAAGGACATGCGCATCGTGATGGAAGAGGCGCATCGGCTCGGCCTCGCGCTGCCGTCGTCGGCCGCCACTGCGCAGATGTTCAATGCCATGGTCGGCAGCGGGTTGGGCGAGGACGACTCGGTTGCGATGCTCAAGCTGCTCGAGCGCATGAGCGGGGGAGACGGCGAATGAGGGTCGGCTTCGTCGGCCTCGGCGCGATGGGTGCACCGATGGCCCGCCATCTGCTCAGCGCCGGCCACGATCTGGCGGTGTGGGCACGCCGTGCGCCGAGCGCGGCCCCGCTCGCCGCGGCGGGAGCCGTGGTGTGTGCCACCCCGGCCGAACTGGCGGCGCGCAGCGAGGTGGTGATCAGCATCATCACCACCAGCGCCGATGTCGATGCGCTGGTGCGCGGACCACAGGGCCTGGCCGCAGGTTTTGCCCCCGGCGCGATTCATGTCGATATGAGCACGATCGCGCCGGATACCGCGCGCAGCGTGGCGGCGCATCACGCCGAACGGGGCGTCGGCTGGCTCGATGCGCCGGTGTCCGGGGGCGAACAGGCCGCGCGTGATGCCACGCTGGCGATCATGACCGGTGGCGAGGCCGACGTGCTGGCACGGGTCCGGCCGCTGCTCGAAGTGCTGGGCAAGCGCATCGTGCACGTCGGTCCCGCGGGAGCGGGGCAGGTGGCCAAGGCGTGCAACCAGATGATCATGGTGTCCGCGATCCAGGCCTGCGCCGAGGCCATGCATCTCGCCCGCGCCCATGGCGTGGACCTCGCCGCCGTACGCGACGCGCTGATGGGTGGCTCCGCCGCATCACGGGTGCTGGAGCTGTTCGGCGCGCGCATGGTGGCGCGCGACTTTGCCGCCGGCATCGAGGCCCGCCTGCATCACAAGGACTTCGGCATCCTGATGCACGAGGCCTGTCGCCTCGGCGTGCCCCTGCCGATCGCCGCCCAGGTCGGACAGCAGCTCAATGCGCTGATTGCGTGCGGATGGGGGGCGGACGATACGAGCAGCCTGCTGCGGGTGCTGGAGACCGGGTCGAAGGCCGCGGCGGAGTGAGTGGTTGCCGCCGTCCGTTCAGAAGATTCCGGTGGGGGGCAGCAATTCGGTCAGGCGTGCGGCCTTCATGCCCTGCAGCAGGGCGGTGATCTGCTCGCCGGGGAGCGGTCGGCTCGACAGGAAGCCCTGGAACATGTCGCACTTCCAGCTGCGCAGCAGGCGCAGCTGGGCTTCGTCCTCGACGCCCTCGGCGACGACGCTGAGGCGCAGGCTGTGGGCCATGGCGATGATGGTCTGGGCAATCGCGGCGTCGTCGGGTTCGTCGACGATGTCCTTGATGAAGGAGCGGTCGATCTTCAGGCGATCGATCGGGAAGCGGCGCAGATAGGCAAGGCTGGAGTAACCGGTGCCGAAATCGTCCACCGCGATCTTCAATCCGAGTGCCTTGCACCGGGCCAGCGCCTCGGAACTGCGTTCGGGGTCGCGCATCACCAGACTCTCGGTCAGTTCCAGCTCGAGGCGGTCCGGCGGCAGCCCGCTGCCGTCGAGCACGCTGGCGATCAGTTGCGGCAGATCGTGCTGGTCGAACTGGCGGGCCGAAAGATTGACCGCCATCACCACATCGATCAGCCCGGCATCGCGCCACGCCCGTGCCTGTGCACAGGCCGCGCGCAGCACCCAGGCCCCGAGCGGCACGATCAGGCCGCTGTCCTCGGCAATCGGAATGAAGCGGTCGGGCGGCACCAGGCCTCGCTCCGGATGCTGCCAGCGCAGCAGGGCCTCCATGCCGGTGATCTCGCCACTGGCGACATCGAGCTGGGGCTGGTAGTGGAGGACGAACTCGGCATGCTCGAGCGCGAGGCGCAGTTCGTTCTCGATCACCAGCCGCTCCGAGACGTGGTGCGACAGCTGGCTGTCGTAGAAGCGGTAGGCATTGCGTCCTTCTTCCTTTGCCTGATACATCGCCGCATCGGCGTGCTTGATCAGGGCTTCGCCATCGATGCCATCCTCGGGGTAGAGCGCGATGCCGATGCTGGGCGAGATCGTCAGGCGCTGGCCGCGGATGTCGAAGGGCTCGCGCAGGGCCGCCAGCACTCTTTCCGCCAGTTCGACGACGCGGTCGCGGTCGGGCAGCGAGGGCAGCAGGATGACGAACTCGTCACCCCCGGTACGGGCCACCGTATCCTCGATCCGCACGCAGCTCATGAAACGCTTGGACACGGCTTGCAACAGCTGGTCGCCGGCGTGATGGCCGAGCGAATCATTGACGTACTTGAAGCGGTCGAGGTCGAGGAACAGCACCGCGAGCCGCTCGCCGAGCCGCTGGCAGCGCTCCTGTGCCTCGCTCAGTTTCAGCAGCAGGTGACTGCGGTTGGGCAGTTCGGTGAGGGCGTCGTAGTGGGCGAGAAAGCGGATGCGGGACTCGGCCGCCTTCTGCTGACCGATATCGGTGGCGATGCCGAGGTAGCCGCGGATCACGCCATCCTCGCCGCTCAGCGGCGAGATCGACAGGCTGGCGGGAAACTGGCTTCCGTCCTTGCGGCGCAGGGTGAACTCGTACGGACCGACCGCCTGTCCGTGGCGAGCCTCACCGACCAGCCCAGGAAAACCGGGACCGTTGCGGCTGGCGAGCCGCGCGAGTTCTTCGTCCGGATAGAGCAGCATCGGCGTGGCGCGGCCGATCATCTCGGCGGAGGACCAGCCGAAGATCCGTTCCGCCGCCGGATTGAACAGCTCGATCAGGCCATCGATGTCGGTGGCCACGATCGCATATTCCGAGCCCTCCAGAATCGCCCGTTGCAGGGCGGCGGCCTGACGCAGGGTGCGCTCTGACCCGGCACGTCGTTCGATCTCTTCCTGCAGTGCGAGGTTGCCGCGTTCGAGCTGATGATTCATCCGTTCGAGCGCGGCGGTCTGCAGCAGCACCTGGCGCCGTACGCTGCGGCTGCGCGATTGCAGCAATATCACGAGCAGCGCACCGAGGAGCCCGATCAACGGACCGGCCCAGGTCAGCATCTCGACCTGGGCGCCGGGCGACGGCAGGTAGTGGCCGGGCAAGGGAGAGACTTCGACCAGCCAGCGCTGCTCGTCGAACGCAATCCGCTCGACATACATCAGGGTGGCGGGACGCAGGTCGGGGTCGCGGTAGACCGGCTGCGGGTGGGCGCCGCCGAGATCGAGGATCTCGATGCTGACGTCCCGTGCGTCGCGTCGTTTGCCGAGCAGACGGGCGGCCAGCCGACGCGGGTCGGGATCGGCGGTATCGAGCGTCTCCAGCTCGCGCCGGATACGCTCGACCTGCAGTGCGGCGGTCTGCTGGAAGCGCGCCACGTTCCTGCTCTGCTCGGCCTCGCGTGCATCGCGCTCCAGCAGGGCGATCCCGGACCACAGCGCGACAAAAACCGCGAGCGGCAGCGCGACCGGCGCGAGCATGCCGAGCAGCGAGCCCAGGGGAGGACGCTTCATGCCCGGCGCCACCAGTGCGCAGGGCAGGGGAGTGGTGGACATGGCTTCGTCATTCGTGCCCGGGGTCGCGCGGCCGGCCGTACCAGCGGAAGCGTTCGATGACCTCGGCCATCTCGGCATCGGACAGCAGCACCGGTTCGCCGAGCTGACGGGTGCGCCAGTACTGCTCGCACAGGGTTTCGAGCTCGATGGCCTGCGCCAGCGCATGGGCCAGATCACGACCGAACACCACCATGCCGTGATTGGCCAGCAGACAGGCGCTGCGTCCGCTCAGTGCGCCCACCGCCGCGTCGGACAGCGCCTGGGTGCCGAAGGTCGCATAGGGTGCGCAACGCACGCTGGTGCCGCCGAAGCGGGCGATCATGTAATGGAAAGGCGGGATGGCGATGCGCTGGCAGGCAAGTGCGACGGCAAAGGGCGAATGGGCGTGGAGAATGGCTCCGGCGTCCGGGCGGGCGGCATAGATGTCGCGATGCAGCTGCCATTCGGAGGAGGGTGCCAATGCACTGCGATAGCCGCCGTCGCGGTCCACGAGGACCATATCGGCCGCGGAGCAGGTGTCCGCGGCCAGGCCGCTGGGGGTGATCAGAAAACCGTCGCCGTGACGCACGCTGGCATTGCCCGAGGTACCGACGTTGAGCCCGACCCGGCTCATATCGCGGGCGGTGGCGAACAGGTCCTCGCGCAGGGTGGTTTCGGTAATGCTCATGTGTCCGCTCCGCGGTAGGCCCGGCCCAGTTCGCCCGGTGCAAACACCCCGCGCTCGGTGATGATGGCCGCGATCAGCCGGGAAGGGGTGACGTCGAATGCCGGATTGGCGGCGCGCGCATCGGGCGGGCAGAGCCGGACCCGGATGAGCGTGCCCGCCGCGTCCACTCCGGACGCCGTGCACACCTCGTCCGCGCCGCGGTCCTCGATCGGAATCGAATGGCCGTCCGGGCAGGCGAAATCCAGCGTGGAGCGCGGCGCGGCGACATAGAACGGCACCCCGGCCTCGCGTGCGGCGAGCGCCTTGAGATAAGTCCCGATCTTGTTTGCGGTGTCGCCGTTTGCGGCAATCCGGTCGGCGCCGGTAATCACCACATCCACCTCTCCGCGCGCCAGCAGCAGGCCGGCCGCGTTGTCGGCGATCAGGGTGTGGGGGATGCCGGCTTCGCGCAGTTCCCAGGCGGTCAGCAGGCCCTGGTTGCGCGGACGGGTTTCGCTGACCAGGATTTCAACCGCCACGCCGGCCGCCTGCGCCGCATAGACCGGTGCGAGCGCGGTGCCGGCGCCGAGGGTGGCCAGCCAGCCGGCATTGCAGTGGGTCATGATCCGGATCGGGCGCCGGTCGTCCGCACGCAGGCTATGCAGCAGTTCGAGGCCGTGGCGGCCGATGGCATCGCAGGTGGCCGCATCGTCGGCGCAGATCGCCGCCGCCTCCCGCCATGCGGCGGTGCTGCGCTCGGCGGCGGCCAGCGGACGCAGCACGGCGGCCATGCGGTCCAGTGCCCAGTGCAGATTGACCGCCGTGGGGCGGGTCGCCGCCAGGGTCGCGAGGGCGTGGTCGAGGCCGGGATCGCCACCACCATCCCGGGTCAGGGCAAGCGCCACGCCATAGGCCGCGGTCGCGCCGATCAGCGGTGCGCCGCGCACCTGCATCGAGCGAATGGCATGCGCCACGTCGTCGAGCGTGTACAGGCGGCGCTGTTCCCGGCGCCAGGGGAGGGCGGTCTGGTCGAGGATCAACACGCTGTCGCCATCACGGCACAGCGTCGGAACGGGTTGTACAAACATGGTGTGGATGGGGGTCATGATCCGGAGCGCGGTGATTTCTGCCCGCGTGCCGTCCTGTCCCCGTCTCCTGCTCTCTTCGGCAAGTTGAAGCTCGGAATGTGCCAGTCCTTGGCTTTGTCCGCAAGTCTGTCGGGCCGTGGCGACGTGTGCTCTGATGACGCGGCGGCGCGGTTTTCCGGATTTGCCCGGATGTTGCCAAAGTGATAGTCGGGGCCGTGGTGGGGTGCCTGCGACGGGGGGTGTCCGGCTGCCCGCATCGTCCATGCTGCGCGGGTGCTCCGCCGGCGCCCCTTGCCATTGCGCCGGGCTCTGCGAGAATGCGGCTTCCCCTCCCGTCTTGCTGCCGCCATGCCCCGTTTCCCTGCTCCGATCGAGTCCCGCCTGCCTGCCGTCGGCACGACCATCTTCACCGTGATGTCGCGGCTCGCCCACGAGTGCGACGCAATCAACCTGTCCCAGGGCTTTCCCGACTTCAATGCGGAGGACATCCTGTTCGAGCGCGTGACGCACTGGATGCGCGCCGGGTTCAACCAGTACGCACCGATGGCGGGATGCCTGCCGCTGCGCGAGGCGGTGGTGGGCAAGGTCGAGGCCCTGTATGGGACCGCCTATGACGTCGAACATGAGGTCACGATCACCGCGGGGGCGACCCAGGCCCTGTTCACCGCGGTGACCGCCTTCGTCCGTGCCGGAGACGAGGTGATCGTGTTCGAGCCGGTCTATGACGCCTACGGTCCGGCGATCGAGCTGGCCGGCGGCACCGTGGTCCGGATGCAACTTGCGGCCCCCGGGTATCGTCCCGACTGGGCAGCCGTGGCGGCGGCGATCGGACCGCGCACGCGCATGATCATGATCAACTCGCCGCACAACCCGACGGCGACGGTGTGGTCGGCGGACGATCTGGCGCGCCTCGCGGCGCTCACCCGCGACACCGGCATCATCGTGGTGTCGGACGAAGTCTATGAGCACATCGTGTTCGACGGCGCGAGCCATCAGAGCTGCGCGGCGCACCCGGAGCTGGCTGCGCGCAGCGTCGTGGTGTCGAGTTTCGGCAAGACCTACCACATCACCGGCTGGAAGGTCGGTTATGTGGTGGCGCCGCGCGAATTGATGACCGAGTTCCGCAAGGTGCATCAGTTCAACGTGTTCACGGTGAATACGCCGGTGCAGCTCGCACTCGCCGACTACATGGCCGATGCCGGGCGCCATCTGCAGCTGGCCGCCTTCTACCAGGGCAAGCGCGACCATTTTCGCGCGGCACTTGCGGGCTCGCGCTTCGAGTTGCTGCCGTCACGGGGTACCTATTTTCAGCTTGCCCGCTATCGGTCGATCTCGGCGCTGCCCGACGTCACGTTCTGCGAGTGGCTGACGCGTACGGTCGGGGTCGCGGCGATTCCGGTCTCGGCCTTTCTTGCCGATGGCCGCGACGACGGCGTGATCCGTTTCTGTTTCGCCAAGAACGAGGACACGCTGGACGCCGCCTGCGAACGCCTGATCCGGCTGCAGCGCTGAGCGCCCCGGCGGTACAGGTGCGAACGGAGGCCTCGGGTCGGGCGCTGCCGGCATCGGGCCGGAGCGAGCAATCGCACGTGGTAGACTCCGGCCTTGTCCCCTTCTTCATGTCCTCCTCATCGTGCGCAATCTGCTGATCTTTCTGCTGGTACTGGGTGGCATCTGGTGGCTGCGCCGCGCCCTGAAAAAGGCCCGCGGCGGCGGTCGCAGACCGAAACCGGTGGCCGGGCCGGAGCGCATGCTCGCCTGTGCCCACTGCGGCGTGCACGTTCCCGAAAGCGAGGGCGTGCGCGACGACCGTCATTTCTTCTGCTGCGCGGCGCATCGCAGCCTGGGTGACGCCGGCAAGGGAGACTGATCTTGCACTCGTCCGTGCACGCCGGCGTGGACCCTTCGCGCAGCGAGTCGCTGCGCTACTTCAATCTGTTCCGCCTCGTCGTGGCCGGCCTTTTCGTGGTTGCCGGGCGCGAGCTCAATCTCGGTAGCGAACACCCGGGCGTCTTTGTCGCCGCCTCCTTCGCCTACCTCGCGGCCATTCTTGCCCTTGGCTTTCCGGACGCGACACGGCGTCTCGGCTTCGATCGGCTGGTGTCGCTCCAGGTTGTCATCGACATCCTCATGCTGACCGCGATCATGTGGGCCAGCGGCGGTTACCGCAGCGGCATGCCGGTGCTGATGATGATCGTGCTGGCCGGGGCGGGCCTGGTCGCGGAAGGGCGGATGGTGCTGTTCCTCGCCGCATTCACCACGGTCGCGGTGTTGGCGGAGAACGGCTGGCGCTACATCGTCGATGGCACACCGGGGGACTTTCTGCAGGTCGGCATCACCTGCATGGCGTTCTTCGGCATTGCGCTGGTCGCCCGCCTGCTGGCACTGCGCGCGAAGACCAATGCGTCGCTGGCCGAGGAACGGGGGGAGGCGCTGGTCAAGCAGCAGGCCGTCAACGAGCGCATCATCCGCGACATGCGCGATGGCGTGATCGTGCTCGGGCCGGAGGGCAGCGTGCGTCATGCCAATCCGCAGGCCCTTGCATTGCTCGGTCTGCAGGGGATGGAAGGACTGGCGCTGGCCGACATCGATCCGGCGTTCGCCGACTGCCGGGAGCAGTGCGGCGGGGCCGATGGCCGGCTGATGCGCCTGGGGCCGGCCCGTCGCCTGCTGCGATGCAGGGTGGTGGGGGCCGACGGCGACAGTGTCGCGGTGGGCGATGTGCTGATCTACCTGACCGACTTCGAGGACATCCAGCGCCAGATGCAGCAGCACAAGCTCGCCGCGCTCGGCCGGCTCACGGCGAGCATGGCCCATGAGATCCGCAATCCCCTGTCGGCGGTCACCCAGGCCGCCGAACTGCTCAAGGAGGAAAAGCGCGGCGACATGCAGGCGCGGCTGGCCCGCATCATCCACGACAATGCGCAGCGGATCGAGCGCATGATCCGCGATGTGCTGGCACTCGGACGGCGCGAGCATGCGTTGCCCGAGGCCCTGCCGCTGGCCAGGTTCGTCACCGAAGTGGTGGACGCGCAGGGCCTGCGCAACGGTGCCGAGCGCGCGATCTATGTGGTCGATATCGACCCCGCGCTGACGCTGGCGATCGACCGCGCCCATCTGCACCAGATTCTCGACAACCTGGTGTCCAACGCGCGCCTTCACGGCAGCGGCCGCCCGGGATCGGTCAGCATCACTGCCGACGCCGTTGCCGGCGAGCGCGTGCGGATGCATGTCAAGGACGACGGCCCCGGTGTCGACGACAACGTCCGCGCGCATCTGTTTGAGCCCTTCTTCACCACGCACGCCAGAGGCACCGGGCTCGGCCTGTATATTGCCCGGGAACTGGCCGAGGCCAACGACGCCACCCTCGAACTGCTGCCCGACGGGCCTGGCGCCCATTTCGTGCTGACCGGACGGAGTCGCCCATGAATGGTACTGATCGTCGCACCCGAGCTACCCGTGCCGATGTGCTGGTGGTGGATGATGAGGAGGACATCCGCGAGTTGCTCGAACTGTCGCTGCTGCGCATGGGGCTGGCCTGCGACGCGGCCGGCTCGGTGGCCGAGGCGCGGACCATGCTCGACAGCCGCCGCTATCGGCTGTGCCTGACCGACATGCGTCTGCCCGACGGCGACGGGCTGGAACTCATCGAACACATCCAGCGCCATCAGCCCGGCCTGCCGGTGGCGATGATCACCGCGTTCGGCAGCATCGAAACGGCGATCCGGGCCCTCAAGCTCGGCGCCTTCGACTTCGTCACCAAACCGGTCGAGTTGCAGGCCTTGCGCGAGCTCGTCACCCATGCGCTCAAGCTGCTGAGTCCCTCGGCTGCCCAGGCAGCCAGCCCCGGGGACCGTCAGCTGATCGGCAGTTCCCCGGCGCTGGCCCAGTTGCGGGTCCAGATCGAGAAACTGGCGCGCAACCAGGCGCCGGTCTTCATCCACGGTGAATCGGGCACCGGCAAGGAAGTCATCGCCCGCCTGATCCACGGGCTCGGTGCACGCGCCGGCGGGCCGTTCGTGCCGGTGAACTGCGGCGCGATCTCGCCCGATCTGATGGAGAGCGAGTTCTTCGGTCATCGCAAGGGGAGCTTCACCGGGGCCTCGGCCGACAAGGAGGGGCTGTTCCAGGCGGCGAACGGCGGAACGCTGTTTCTCGATGAGGTCGGCGAACTGCCGCTGGCGATGCAGGTGAAGTTGCTGCGCGCGATTCAGGAGCGCGCGGTACGGCCGGTGGGCGCACAGGCCGAGGAGGCGGTCGATGTCCGCATCCTGTCGGCATCGCATCGCGATCTTGCCCAGCTGGTCACCGAAAATCGTTTTCGCCAGGACCTGTATTTCCGCATCAACGTCATCACCCTGCGGGTGCCGCCGCTGCGCGAGCGCCCGGAGGACATTCCGGAGCTTGCGACCCATGTGCTGGCGAAACTGGCCGAGCGCGAGGGCGGACCGCTGCGTCGCCTGTCTTCGGCGGCAGTCGCGGCCCTGCAGCAGCATGCTTTCCCCGGCAATGTACGCGAGCTGGAGAACCTGCTCGAGCGCGCATGTGCGCTTTGCGACGGGGACGAGATCACCGCGGGCGACATCGACCTTCATCCTTCCGAAGGGCTCACCCATTCCCAGCTGGCACTGCTGGCGGCCGACGACGACCCGGAGGCGGATTCGGACGACGAGCGCATCCGCGTGCTGCGCGCCCTCGACGAGACCCGCTGGAACCGCTCGGCGGCGGCGCGCAATCTCGGCATGACCCTGCGTCAGCTGCGCTATCGGCTGCAGAAGTGGGGGATGGACTGACCCTCGTGGCAGCCGATCCCGCGGATTTTCAGGGGGACAGTTCCGCGAGCAGGCCGATCGTGCGTTCGGTGGCGCCGCGGTTGGTGGCGGCAAAGTCGAGCCCGGCCTGTGCCATCGTTTCGCGGCGGGGCCGGTCGTCGAGCAGGGCGAGCGCGCAACGCATGCCCTGGTCGACGGTTTCCTGTCCGTGCGCGGCACCGCTTGCGATCGCCTGCTCCACCACCAGCTGGAAGTTGTAAGTGTGCGGCCCGACCAGCACCGGGGTGCCTACGGCGCAGGCCTCGATCAGGTTCTGGCCGCCGAACGGCAGCCAGCTGCCGCCGATCAGGGCCACATCGGCAGCGGCATAGTAGGCGAACATCTCACCCATCGAGTCGCCGAGCCAGACCCGGGTGTCGGCGGCGACCGGCCGATTGTCGCTGCGCCGCTGCAGTTTGAGGCCGGCGCGCTCGACGAGGGCGGCGACCTCATCGAAGCGTTGCGGGTGACGTGGCACCAGCACCAGCAGCACGTCGTCCGGTGCCCGCCGGCCGAACGCCGCGATCAGCAGTGCCTCTTCGCCCTCGCGGGTGCTGGCGGCAAGAATCACCGGGCGGGCGCCACAAAGTGCACGAAAGCTCGCGCCCAGCACCACGGCGTTCTCGGGCGGGGCAATGTCGAACTTGATGTTGCCGGTGATACTGACCCGCCGCGCACCGAGGGCGGACAGGCGGGCGGCGTCCGCGGCGGTCTGCGCGCCGATGGCGCTCAATGCGCCGAGGGTCAGCCCGGTCAATGCCGGCACCCGGGCGTAGCGGCGGGCCGAACGCTCCGACAAGCGGGCATTGGCCAGCAGCACCGGGATCCGGTGTCGGCGACACCGGGCGAGCAGATTGGGCCACAGTTCGGTTTCCATGATGACCCCGAAGGAGGGGTGGAAGTGGCGCAGGAAACGGCCGGCGAGGAAACCGAAGTCATACGGCAGATACACCCGCAACACGCGCGACTCGTCGCCGAACAGGGCTTTCGACGTGGCCCGTCCGGTCGGGGTCATGTGGGTCAGCACCACGGTATGCTCGGGCCAGCGCTCCAGCAAGGCGCGGATCAGCGGCTCGGCCGCACGGGTTTCACCCACCGACACCGCATGAACCCAGAGCACCGGCCCGGGGGCGCGGATCGCGTAGCTGCCGAAGCGTTCGCGCACATTCCGCAGATAGGCCGGCTGATGGCGCGCCCGCCACAGCAGGCGCAGCAGGACGAAAGGCAGTGCGAACAACCAGAGCAGGGAGTAAGGCAGGCGATGAAGCATCGGGGCCGACGGAAACGGAACCGCGAAAGTATAAGGGCGTGACATGATCGGCGGGCAACCGTCATGAGGCTCGTGAGATAATCCGCGTCACTTTTCGACTCCGGCATCCTGTTCCCCATGAAAATCCTCGTCACCGGCGCCGCCGGCTTCATCGGCATGCACACTTCCGAACGCCTGCTCGCCCGGGGCGATGAAGTGGTCGGCCTCGACAACCTCAACGACTACTACGATCCGCGCCTGAAGGACAGCCGTCTGGCCCGGCTCACGCCGCATCCGGCCTTCCGTTTCGTGAAGATGGACGTGGCCGACCGCGCCGGCATCGAGCGCCTGTTCGCCGAGGAGAGGTTCGACCGTGTGATCCACCTCGCCGCCCAGGCCGGGGTGCGCTACTCGCTGGAGAATCCGCACGCCTACATCGACAGTAACGTGGTCGGCTTCATGAACATCCTCGAGGGCTGCCGCCATTCCCGGGTGGAGCACCTGGTCTATGCGTCGAGTTCCAGCGTGTACGGTGGCAACACCAAGATGCCGTTCTCCGAACACGACAGCGTGGATCATCCGGTGAGCATCTACGCTGCCACCAAGAAAGCCAACGAACTGATGGCGCATACCTACAGCCACCTTTACGAGCTGCCCACCACCGGTCTGCGCTTCTTCACCGTGTATGGACCCTGGGGCCGGCCGGACATGGCGCTGTTCCTGTTCACCAAGGCCATCCTCGAAGGCAAGCCGATCAACGTGTTCAACCACGGCAGGATGAAGCGCGACTTCACCTATGTGGACGACATCGTCGAGGGCGTGATCCGCACCCTCGATCACGTGGCCGAGTCCGATCCCGCCTTCAATGCCGACCGGCCCGATCCCGGTCGCAGCAAGGCGCCGTTCAGGGTGTTCAACATCGGCAACAACAATCCGGTGGAGCTGATGGGTTTCGTCGAGGCGATCGAAGCCGCGCTGGGCAAGACCGCGGAGAAGAACTTCATGCCGCTGCAGGATGGCGACGTGCCTGCCACCTATGCCGACACCGACGAGCTCAACGCGTGGACCGGCTTCGCGCCGGCCACCAGCGTTGCCGACGGAGTGGGTCGTTTCGTCGCCTGGTATCGCGCCTACTACGGAGCCTGAGCGTGCGGCTGGACGCGCGCAGCACGCTGACCTGCTATCTGCTGTTGCTGGTGGGGTATGTCGGCGGGGCGCTGGTGCCGCTGATGAACAACGATTCCGCGCATCACGCCGGCATCGCGCTGCACATGTACCTGTCGGGTGACTGGCTGCAACTGGTCACCCAGGGGCAGGACTACCTCGACAAGCCGCATCTGCTGTTCTGGCTGACGGCGGCCGCGTTCAAGTTGTTCGGCGTCACCCCCTTCGCCTACAAGCTGCCCTCGCTGCTGTTCTCGGTGTTGGCGGTGTATTCCACGGCGCAACTCGGTCGCCTGCTGCACTCGGCCGAGGTCGGCCGTCTGGCCGGGCTGATCCTCGCCAGCGCGCTCGCCTTCGTGATCGCCAACAACGACGTGCGGATGGATGCGCTGCTCACCGGGGCGATCATCTTCTCGATCTGGCAGCTGGCCGCGTTCGTCGCCGCCGGGCGCTGGCGCAACCTGGTGCTGGCCGGACTCGGTCTGGCGCTGGGTTTTTCGACCAAGGGCATGATCGGGGTGGCGATGCCGGCGATCGCGATCTTCGTCCATCTGCTGTACCGCCGCGACTGGGCGCGCCTGTTCGATCCACGCTGGCTGGCATTGCCCCCGATCGTGCTGGCCTTTGCCGCGCCGGTGCTGTTTGCCTACCACCACCAGTTCGGCGCCGACGGGGTGAAGTTCATCCTGTGGTCGCAGAATTTCGAGCGGCTCGCCGGCGAGCGTTTCGGTAATGCCGGGGCCGAGGATCCGCTGTTCTTCTTCCATACCTTCCTGTGGGCCTTCCTGCCGTGGTCGCTGCTGACCCTGTGGGCGCTGGCGGTCCATGGTGGTCGCGTGATCGGTGGCGGGCTGCGGTTGCAGGCCGGCGAAGAGGTGTTGACCTTCGGTACCATCGTGGTCCTGTTCGCAATCATCTCCAGTTCGCAGTTCAAGCTCCCGCACTATCTCAACATCCTGCTGCCGCTGTTCTCCATCCTGCTCGCTGGCTGGCTGGCGCCGCGCATCGAGCGCCCGGCCACGCGGGCGCTGTGGATCGTGCAGGGCGCCGCCATCGCGCTCCTGGTGGTGCTGGCGGTGGCGATCAACGGCTGGGCGTTTCCGCTGAGCAGTGTCGGGGTGGCGGGCGGTGCCGTGGTGCTCGCGCTGGCCGGCGTGGCGCTGGCGAGCCGGCGGCAAGGCGGTGCGCGCGTCGTGATGGCCTCACTGGCGGTGGCCGCGGTGTTCAACTTTCTGCTCAATTTCAACTTCTATCCGCAGTTGCTGCGCTATCAGGCCGGCAACATGCTGGGCGATGCGGTCAAGCACCTTGGCGTCGAGCCCGCTACCGTGTTCTATCTCGAAGGTCTTGGGCGCGCGGGCAGCTTCGATTTCACCACCGCGCGGCTGACCCCGACCCTGAGCGTGGCCGAGCTTCGCTCCATGGCATCCCCGGTGGTGGTCTACACGTCGGCGCGCGGGCGCGAGGCGGTCGAGGCCGCCGGGCTGCACGCCGAGGTACTGGCGAGCAATCCGGATTTTCGCGTTACCCGGTTGAATGGCCGTTTCCTCGATCCGGCGCACCGCCCTGAAACGCTGACGTCGTATTTCCTGCTCAAGGTCGGACAATGAACGCACTACGCTGGCTCGGGGGCAGCCTGATTGTCCTCGCCACCGCCTGGACCGTGTGGCCGGACCTGGGCCCGGCTCCGGCGGCGGGTTTCGCGCTGCCGCCGTCCCCCTCGGCCGGCAGTGCCACAGCCGTACTGAGCAGTGCGATCGTGAATGCCGCCGAACCGCCGCGGGTGCACGCGGCATCGATTGCCGCGCTGCCCGACGGACGGCTGTTCGCCACCTGGTTCGGTGGTGAGCGCGAAGGTGGCACCGAGGTGCAGATCTATGCCGCGTTTCGCGACCCCGGTGCGGCGGCATGGGGCGCACAGCAGGCGATCGCCTCGCCCGCGCAAAGCTCGCGCGACCTCGGCCTGCTGGTGCGCAAGATGGGCAATCCGGTGGCCTTCGTCACCCCGCGTGGCGAGCTGTGGGTGATCTACGTCAGCGTGACCATGGGCGGCTGGGCCACGAGCCATCTCAACCTGCTGCGTTCGCCCGATCTGGGCCGTAGCTGGTTGCCGGCCACCCGCCTGGTGACCTCGCCCTTCATCAATCTCAGTACGCTGGTCAAGGGCGCACCGGTGTTCTTCGACAACGGCGAGATCGGAATGCCGGTCTATCACGAGTTGGCGGGCAAGTTTGCCGAGTTGCTGGTGCTGTCGGAGACCGGCGAGGTGCGACGCAAGGTCCGCATGGATCACGGTCACCGCACGCTGCAGCCGGTGGTGCTGGTACAGGATGCGCAGCGCGCAGTGGCATTGATGCGCGACGCCACCGAAAGCCCGCCGCGTGCCTGGCGCAGCGCAACGCAGGACGGTGGCCGTAGCTGGAGCACTCCGCAATCCACCGACCTGCCCAATCCGAATTCGGCACTGGCCGCGGTACGCCTGGAAGACGGTCGCCTGATCGCGGTGGCCAACGATACCGAGGACCAGCGCCTGCGCCTGTCGCTACTGGTCAGCGCGGACGAGGGCCGCCACTGGCGGGTGATCCATCGCTTCGAGGACCGTCAGGTGCTGCTCGGCCACGAACTCGAGATCGACGGCTTTCGTCCGCTGCTGGCGGGCGATCTCGATGCGCTCGGGCCGGGACCGGCACGCACTGCGATTGCGGCCAATGCCGAGCGCAACCTGTGTGGTGGGGGCGACCTGTGCAGCTGGCAATACGACTATCCGCACCTGATTCGTGCGGGCAATGGCGACTTTCATCTGGTCTACACCTGGAACCGCTCCTTCGTGCGCCACCTGAGCTTTAACCGTGCCTGGCTGGAGGCGCGGCTGTGATCGCGCTCGTGGCGGATACGCTGGCCTGGGCACTGGCTCTGGCGCTGTGCGTGCCGGGGCTCGGTGGCCGCCCGCGACGTGCGGCTGCGGTGCTGGCTGCGGTTGTCGTCGCGATCAGTATTCCGGTGGCCGGCATCAGTCTGATCGGTGTGCTGCGGGGGTTGTTCGCCGGGCTGTCGGTGGCGACCCTGGTGGTGGTGGCCGTGCTGTTCATCGCGCGAGCAGCGCAACGCGGGCTGTTCGCGCGCGGCGAGCGGGTGTCGATCGCTGCCCTGGCGTGCGTGGTCGGTGTGCTGTTCTATCCGCCGGCACTCGGCTTGGGGCCGGTCGACCCCTATGCATGGGGCTATGGCGGCGCCACCCTGCCCGTGCTCGCCGGCGTTGCCGCGCTGATGGCCTGGCTGGCCGGTAAGCGCGTGCTCGCGCTCGCCGTCGTGCTCGCCCTGCCGGCGTGGCGTCTGCACCTGCTGGCCTCGCCCAATCTGTGGGACTATCTGATCGATCCGCTGCTGGCGCTCGGTGCGCTGGTGGCCTTGATCGTGACCGCGCTGAAGTCGGCGAATCGCGCCAGACGCAGGCCGACAGCGGCGAGGTCGACGGCGAATTCATCCGTGCCGGCGAATCCGCCCACCGACCATCGCACCGGAAACGGGAGATAGCCCGGTAAAGTGGGCAGGAATAAATGCAAAAGGCCAATCCCGAAGGATTGGCCTTTTGCATTTATTCCTTGGTGGGGGCAGTAGGATTCGAACCTACGACCTACTGATTAAGAGTCAATAGTCACCCCGGCTTTCGGCGTTGATCGGTATGCATATATTTAAGTAAGCTGTTGAAAAACTTACGTTAGCTAAATTACATGCATGTCGATGAATGCGGTAGAATGCAGTTTATTCCTACCCAATTCCTACCCAAATGAGTCGGCCATGCCGCGGGAACGCCTGACAGAGAACCGCGTGACGAACTACAAGCCCGCTCGCGAGGAGTGGCTGCGCGACACAGAAACGCACCTTGCCGTCAGGGCACGCCCGGCCCGCGGTGGCGTCTCCAAGGTGTTCATGTTCGTCTCGACGTTGAACTATCGCGAGATCCGGATAGCGCTCGGCGAGGCGAATGCCGAAGGGCTGCAGGCCGCCAAACGCACGGCGCGCGTGTATCAAGCATGGGTTGATGAAGGCAAAGATCCTCGCGAAGTGCTGCGCCAGCAAGAGGAGGCGCGCGCCGCCGGGGAGGCTGCCAGGGTGGCCGCACGCGAGGCCTCCAAGGCCGAGGAGGAGCGCCGACAGCGTTACACCCTGCGGGCGCTGTGCAACGCTTACGTGGCCCACATGGAGGCCCAAGGTAAGGCCAAGAGCGCCGCGGAGGCCCGTTCCGCGTTCAAGTGCCATGTGTTCGAGACGCAGGCCGAGCTCGCCGACAAGCCGGCCCGCGACGTCACGCCGCGTGAAGTCGCCGCAATCGTGCGCAAGGTGCGTGAGGCCGGAAAGGAACGCATGGCCGGCGTGCTGCGCTCGTACCTGTCCGCCGCGTTCAACTGCGCCAAGCGCGCGCCGTTCGACTCGGCCATGCCGGCCGACCTGATTCCCTTCGGCATCGATCACAATCCTGTGGATGCCATCCCGGCAATCGCCGTGCGGGCCCGCAATCGAACCCTGAGCGCCAACGAGCTGCGCGCTTACGTGCTTGCCCTCGGCGGCGAACTGCCCGACAAGGCGTTGCGCCTCGCTCTGCTCGCCGGTGGGCAGCGCATGGCCCAACTGCTTCGCGCCAAGGTGAGCGATTACAACCCGGATACCGCAATCCTTCGACTGTGGGATGGCAAGGGCAAGCGTAAAACCCCCCGCGAACACTTGTTGCCACTTGCACCGAGAGCCGCCGCGCTTGTCGCCGGTCTAGTGGCCCGCGTCAAAGAGCGCGAGCAGAAGCGCGCCGCCGACGTTGGCGAGATGCCGGGTGACGTGGGCAGCAAGTGGTTATTCTCTAAGCATGGCACGGTGGCGATGACCGAAACGACGCCGGGCAAGCGCACTACGGAGATAAGCACCAGCATGAAGGGCGAACCCTTCTGCCTGCGAGATATCCGCCGCACTTGCGAAACGATGATTGCCAGCATGGGTATCAGCAAGGACACCCGCGCCCAACTGTTGAGTCACGGCATCAGTGGAGTGCAGGCAGTCCATTACGACCGGTACGCCTACACCGACGAGAAGCGCGCCGCGCTGGTGGCATGGGAGGCCAAGATTGCCGCTATCGAGAAGAACGAGCAGCAGGCCGCGAACGTGGTGGCTCTGCGTAATGCCTGAACTTTTCCAGCGGATTACACTCCGAACCGTCCTGACCGTCGCCGAAACTCGCCGAGTACACCTGAACCGCCGACAAGCTGCTGACCGAGGCAGAAGGACATTATCCGCTACCTTGAGGTAGCACCCGAAGGACGGCCGCTTCATGGAAGGCACGGGAGGCGTGCGCAATCTGCGCTGGCGGCGCAGGAGGCAGGTTAGCGCGGTGGCGTGCGGGTCATCACTACTTTCACGACGCGGCAATGCCGCTGTATCTGCTGACGCTGTTTGCCAAGGGCGACCCCGCCAATCTGAGCAAGGCCGAACGTAACGAACTGGCGGGCTTAGTCGTGCTACTCGTCAAAGCGTGGAGAGGAAAGCGGACATGAGCACTGCATTCGAGAGCATCAAGCGCGGACTACTGGAAGCCATCGAGCGCGCCGAATGGCGCCCGCCGGAACCCCGTATTCACCGGCTGCGCCCGGTGGATGTGAAGGCCCTCCGCGGCATGACGCAGGAGCAGTTCGCCGCCCGCTTCGGTTTCTCGACCGCAACGCTTCGCCACTGGAAGCGAGGCGACCGCACGCCACACGGCCCCGCCTTGGTGCTGCTGAACGTCATCGAGCGCAATCCGGCTGCCGTCATCGAAGCACTGACCGGCTGAGCGAGCAATGTCGCGCCTATCCCGACGGGGAGAATACCGGGACACCATCACCCGGTGGCGCGGCCCCTTTATCTGATGGAGCGCACAGAATGATTCTGCCAAAGAAGCAACCGCCCGCCGAGTGGCAGGAGGACTTGGACGAAGAAACCGAACAGTTGGCCGACATGTACGAGGCGATACCGTCCGATACGGATTGGCTCGACGGCATTCAGGATGACGGGCTACCGCCGATTCGTGCTCATGAAATCTCGGCCGAGATCAGCGACCCGTTTGCGTGGCTGCGGCAGTTGCTGGTTGGTCAACAAGCTGATCTGGTAGGCCCGCATGCAGCGCTGTGGAGAACACATGATTCGTGGCGACGTAAAGTGGCTCGACTGGATGCCGAGCTGCAGAGCCAGATTTCCGCCGAAAGGGAGCGGGATGTTCGCCAATGGTTGAAGGACGACCGGCAGGCGCTTTCCGCCCTCGAAGAGTCTCCGCAGTTCCAAGCCGCCCTACTCCACCTGTTGAGCAGAGTGGGACCGATATTGGATCGCATCGAGACTGAGGGCGGAGACGATCCCGACCAAGGCAATTTCCGTGAGCGAGCACGGCAACGCAGACACGAGCTTGAAGCGTTGCTGATGCCAACCACTCAAAGTTCCGCACAAAGGTCGAGTACGGAGAAGGAAGAACAAACCGAGGGCTCTGCCACGCCAATCACGTGGCAAGAGATAGCCCGCGCCATTGCAGACGAACTCGATTCGAATGACGCGAAGGCCGGCGCCTGGGGCGGCCTGAAAGATATCGCAAACCGCGTATCGACGGAAATGCGCAAAAGGGATATTAAGGGCTCGCGTGGTCCGGTGTCGGGGAACACTGTGCTTCGGGAAGCACTGCAAGGCAACAGATGGCGGCGAAAGAGATAGCCGGGAAAAGTGGGAAAACTGGGAATCCCACTAATCTTCTTTCACATTGCAAGGCTGAAAAGGCCTGAAACCAGCGTTATTGCTAGGTTTCAGGCCTTTTTGAGTTTTGGCGCCATCACATGTTTCCCGCTTTTCCCATGAGTTAAATGGCTTTCGCCAACGTTGAATAACCAAGCAATTAAGCATGGCTTCGACGGTGGTTTTCTGAAAAGGAAACCCGCGAATGCACGCAGCAACCATCCCTACCGCATGGCGCAATGACGCTCCCGCTGCCGCCTGCACCCTCTCAACCGAGCAGGCGGCATCTGCCCTGCATGTCCGTCCGCAAACGCTGCGCGCCGCACTGTGCCGTGACGGGCATTACTTTTCGGTGATTCCCGTCAAAGCCCGTAACCGATTCCTTTTGTGGCCCGCCGACGAGATCGATGCACTTGCGCGTGGCGAGCAGGTGGCAGCATGAAAAACTTCGCACCCATCCGTAAGACCATCGAGAGCGAAGAAGACCATGCAGATTTTACCGCAGCCGACGAGCTTCCTGCACCGATCTATGCAGCGCAAAACAAACGGGCCGCCCGCGCCAAGGAATCGGCCCGTCGGAATTGCACCACGAACAACAATTATAGCGCCCCCGCCAAGCTTGACGCTCTGCTGTCCGGCCTGGAGCGCGTCAAGCAGACCGGCCCCGGACGCTGGGTCGCAAGCTGCCCGACCCGCCGCGACAAAAACCCGAGCATGACCATCCGCCAACTCGATGATGGCCGCATCCTGATGCATGACTTTGGCGGATCGAGTACTGAGGAAATTCTCGACGCCTTGAACATGGACTGGACGGCACTGTTCCCCGAACGAGCGGCCGATTACGCCAGACCCGAGCGGCATCCGTTTCCCGCGGCCGATGTGTTGCGCGCAATCGCTTTCGAGGCGCTCGTCGTTGCGGCCGCTGCAGGCGCCTTGCGTCGTGGCACGCCCTTGAGTGAGGCCGACCATGATCGCCTGATGCGGGCGATGGTGCGGATCCAATCGGCGGTCGATATGGCGGGGGGGCGTTATGGCCGAGTTCGATAGAGGCGCATCCTTTCTCGACGAGGAGGCCGAGAAGCAGCTCGAAAAGGCACCACAGGACAATGACGAGCTGCTGGCCGAACTAGCCGCGCTGCCGCTTATGGAGTATGAGAAACGACGCACCGATGCTGCGAAACAGATCGGCGTCAGAACGTCGATCCTCGACGAGTTGGTGAAGGGTCGGCGGCCGGCCGCCGACGACGCAGCAGGCAATGCAGTGCTGTTTCCGGACGTCACGCCCTGGGCTGAAAAGGTGAGCGGTGAGGAACTGCTCGACGACATGGTTGCAATCATCCGTCGATTCCTCGTTCTGCCGAAGCACGCCGCCACTGCGATGGCTCTGTGGATCATCTTCACGCACGGCATCGAGGCAGCACAGGTAGCGCCCATCCTGCTGCTGAAGTCTCCCGAGAAGCGATGCGGAAAAACGACCGCACTGGAGCTCATCCATCGTTTGTCGTATCGCACACTGCCGGCGGCGAACATCACCGCAGCTGCACTGTTTCGCAGCATCGAGGCATGGGGGCCCACCTTGTTGATTGACGAGGGCGATACTTTCTTGAAGGCTTCGCCCGAGCTGAACGGCATCATTAACAGTGGGCACACCCGCGCGACGGCGTATGTAATCCGTACGGTGGGCGAGGGTTTCGACCCGAGAAGATTCTCGACATGGGGCGCGAAAGCCATCGCCACCATTGGCCGTCAATCTACAACCTTGCATGATCGATCCATCATCATCGAGCTGCGCCGCAAACTACCCGGCGAGAGCGCAGAGAAATTGCGGCATGCAGACCCGTGTGACTTTGAACGCCTGTCACAGCGAATTGTCCGCTTTGTCAGGGACAACCTCGGAGCGATCCGCGGTCAGCGTCCCGCGCTTCCCGAAATACTTAACGACCGCGCCGCAGACAACTGGGAGCCCCTTCTAGCCATTGCCAATGTCGCTGGTGGCCGGTGGCCCGAACTTGCGCGTAAGTCGGCAGTTGCCCTGTCTGGCGCTGCAGACGATGCGAAATCCGCCAGCCAGGAATTGCTTGAGGACATCCGCGACATCTTCGACGAGATGCACGTCGACCGTATCGGGACCGAGCGGTTGATCGAGGCACTGTGCAGCGATGATGAGAAATCCTGGGCGACCTACTACCGTGACAAGCCGATCACATCGAAGCATATTGCCAAGCTGCTGAAGGAATTCAAGATCACCCCCAAGACCGTCCGGATCGGTGGAACAACGCTGAGGGGATACGAGCGTGGAGACTTCGACGACGCCTTTGCCCGGTACTTGACCGTAGACCCCATGTCTCCCGCAACACCGCCACAAACCCCGCCAGGACAGGGATCAACCGTTGTGGACGTGGCGCCACCAGCCGTCACGCACAGCACTGCCGCAACGGCAATACCCGCGCCGGCAGAGGGTTGTGGCGGTGTTGCGGGAGAAGCGCATGTTCCGGGCGAAGTGGAGATGCGGATATGAGTGCGCAGGACATCGTGACCCAAGCGAGCCGTGCCGGCCTGACGATCATTGCGGAGGTCGGCGCAATATTGCTGCGCGGTGATGCCGCAACTGTTCGGGAGTGGGCGCCGGTAATCGCTGAGCACAAATTGGTGATTCTGGCGTTGTTCGCGAAACCGCTGCAGGGCTGCGCCACATGCCGGCACTTGGCTCGCCCTGGCATGGCTGAGGGATACTGCAGCGGCCGCGACGATCTGCCGTACGCTTACGGCGCAGGCCACCCACTCCGACAACTACCCGATGACAAAGGTGAGTCGTGTCGCACATGGGAAGCGATGCGGTAAGCACCCGCAACCCGACGCGCAGGGGGCCGGCATAGACAGCGGCGGTATTCACCTTCGTATCCACCGAAACAGGCTCCGCGCACCGACCACAGTGAAACAACACAAGGAGAACAACGGGTATGAGTACGCAAAAGACGCCGCCGGCCGCCTGGAAGCCCGGCCAGAGCGGCAACCCGAAGGGCAGGCCGAAGGGGGCACTCAACAGGACGACCCGCGCAGTGCTCGCGCTGATGGAAGGCGATGCCGAAAACATTACGCGCATTGCGATCGATGCTGCGAAAGCGGGCGATATGACCGCGGTCCGCTTGATTCTGGACCGACTCGTACCGGTGGCGAAGGAGCGGCCCGTGCATCTTCCGTGGTTGCCTGACACCGCCACCGCAGCGGGCGTATCCCAAGCGCAGCAGCGGGTCATTCAGGCCGTCGCGACAGGTGCTCTCATGCCGAGCGAGGGTTCAACCTTGGCAAGCATGCTCGAGACGCGCCGCCGCGCGCTCGAGACCGAGCAGCTGGCCGCACGTATCGCTGCGCTTGAAAACCCTGACCAATCGAAGGATCAATGACATGAGACTCCATTCGCGCGTGGCCCGCCTTGAGGCGGCCAGGACCGACCAGCGTCCCGAACCGACCTGTACGCCGGAGAAGACCTGCGCCTCCGTCGGCTACACGCTCGAGCAGGCAGTCGCCGAGTTCGGATCCTTTCCGAAGTTCTGCTATGCCATGATGATCCGCCCGGATCCGAACTACACTCGACCCGAGGGGGATCTGTTCGCGGCGTACCTCACCATGTTGCGCCGGTGAACACGGAATCCGCGGGCCATGCCGTGCCGGGTTCGCGAACGAGCAAGCCGGTGGTGGATCTGATCGATCCGAAGGCCGACACCGGTGCGACCGACGACCCCTCAGTCCTTCGGCAAGCGCCGGGGCAGGGGGTGGATTTCGAGCCAATCCGTCTGGACGACGCGGCCGGGGTCGTCGCCCCGGTGCGACCGACCGCGGAGAAAGTCTGGAATGTGGATCTGGGCCTCGTGTCGACGCATGCGGCGCTGCCGCAAGCGGTGCGCGATCAGGTAGCCCGCGACTACGGCGCCGACGAGCGCCCCAAAGGCGTGTTGAGTGACAAGGTGGTATATCTGGTCGCCGATGCTCATGAGTCGCCCGCGGATCTCGAGGCGACCATTCTGCACGAGGTCAAGGGCCATATGGCGGCCCGCCGCTTCTACGGCGCCGACATCACCCAGGCGCTGAACCGGCTGTTCGTGCAGGTGGGCGGGCGCACCGGCCTACAGCGTCTGGCCGAAGCGCGCGGTCTGACCGGGCGCTGGCCGGCTCGAAGGATCTTGCATTCGGGCCGGATGAGGCCAGGCTTGGCTGACCCACACGCGGCAGGAGAGCTACGTGGAGACGTCGGCGGGCGAGCCTGAAGCCGCTGATCGTGGTACCGACGCCTTCCTGGTGGCATCGAAGGTGGCGAGCAGCATGAAGACCAGGACGTACCTTGCCGTGAGCCGCCAACGCGCTAAGCGGCGGGCAGTGGCGGCCAAGCGGCCGCCACTGCCAGCGCCGCCCCCGACCTCCTCGGCAAAGGCCTCGAACAGCGCCAGGTGCATCGCGAGCGCGGTGCCGTCGTAGCCGGCCATGGCGTGCCGTCGCGCAAGCCATGCGAACATCAGTTTCGCGGCCGGAATCCACACCTGAGGCGGCCCGTGACTGATGAGCCGCGCCATGCGCGACGTTACCTCGTGAAGCTCAAGTGCGCCCAAGGCGTGCACGACGATGTCCAGCGTCTCGGCCGTCTCCTCGCTGAGCTGCTCAGGCCCCGTGAACTCGGTCAAGGAGACGCGCAGTTTCGATGGCCGCGGCTACGTGCTCGAGCCGGCCATCCGTGCCGACCTGGCCATCGTCAAGGCATGGAAAGGCGATCGTGCGGGCAACCTGGTGTTTCGCAAGACCGCGCGCAACTTCAACCCGATGATCGCCACCTGCGGCCGGGTGACGGTGGCCGAAGTCGAGGAGCTGGTCGAGCCGGGCGAGCTCGACCCCGACCAGATCCATACCCCGGGCATCTATGTGGACCGGATCATCCAGGGGGCGCGCTACCAGAAGCGGATCGAGTTCCGCACCACCGCGGGCGGTCCCGCCGCGGGCAAGCACGACCCGCTGCGCGGGCGCATGGCGCGGCGCAGGAGCTGCGCGACGGCTACTACGTCAACCTGGGCATCGGCATCCCGACCCTGGTCGCCAACTACATCCCCGACGGCATGCAGGTCACGCTGCAATCGGAGAACGGCCTGCTCGGCATCGGCCCCTTCCCGCCGCCCGAGGCGCTGGATGCCGACCTGATCAACGCCGGCAAGCAGACCATCACCAGCCTGCCCGGGAGCAGCTTCTTCTCCAGCGCGGACTCGTTCGCGATGATCCGCGGCGGGCACGTCGACCTCTCCATCCTCGGTGGCCTGGAGGTGTCGCAGGACGGCGACCTGGCCAACTGGATGATGCCGGGCAAGATGGTCAAGGGCCCCGGCGGCGCGATGGACCTGGTCTCCGGCGTCGGCCGCGTGATCGTGCTGATGGAGCACACCGCCCGCGACGGTTCGCCCAAGATCCTGCCGCAGTGCCGGCTGCCGCTGACCGGCAAGGGCGTGGTCGACATGATCATCACCGAGCTGTGCGTGTTCCTGGTGAACAAGGGCGGCGGCCTCACCCTGGTCGAACTGCAGCCGGGCGTCACCGTGGACGAGGTGCGGGCGAAGACCGGGTGCGCGTTCGCGCTGCGCGACACGGCGGCATGGCGGCTGGCGCCGGAGATGCGGTCCTGCGACGGCTGAGGCCTGGCCGTGTGCCGCACTCGCTGCCGGATGTGGCCTCACGCTCCGGCGCGCGGGCCGTGAGCAGGGTCTTGTATGCGAGCACGGCCACCACCGCGCTGAGCAGCAGCCACGCCAGCACCGCGTAGAAGACAGCCCCGGTCCGCACGCCCATCTCGAAGGTCGCGATCGTCACCGCCGCCAGCGGGAAGGAGTAGGCTCAGGCCGAGATGAAGAGGGGCAGCCGGAAGCAGCGCACCGCATTGCGTCCGCGCCCATTGCACCGGTTCTGGATCGACTGCAATCCACAGGCCGGACGGGAGATGCGCGACCGACATCACGTTCTGGTGCTGTCGCCCGGCGCCTTCAACGAACGCACCTCGCTGGTCATTGGCCTGCCGATGATTGACACCGCGGCACTTGTGGGCCCTCCCCGGCGTGAGTGCCTGTTCCAACTTTGGCTCTGTCAGAGCAGCTGTCTTTGGTTCCATGCTTCAAAGGACCGACGTCCTAGAATTAACCGTGACCTTACCAAGGAGGCGGCCATGGCGATTTATCTAAGCATGCAGAGAGTTCGATTCTCGAGTCCGGATGGCTACGAGAAGTTCAAGCTTGTATTCAGCGAAGTGCGTCAGCATCTGAAGGATGTTCCCGGATTCATGCATTTGACGTGGTGGGTTCACGCCGAGGATCCGCAATGGTTCAACGAAGTCAGTTTCTGGACCAGCTTTGAGGCCTTGAAAGACTGGCACATGAATACGTACCACAAACATGCAAAGCAGTGGGCGGTGCGAACCGGCGCCATCATGGAGGACATCATCACCAATTTCGAACTCAAGAACACCAGGCTCATTCGGGTTTGCCCATGCTGCGGGACGGCAGAGGACGGGCAATACGATCTGGCGCGTGAGCAGGAAAGGCTTGCCCAGGCCTGCGGTGAATGCGGATTCCATTTTCCGGTCACCGCGGAGACCCCTTCCAGCATGGCCCTGTATAAGGATGTCGAGCTCTAACGTATTCACTAGGAGAAGTGAGATGGGTAGCAATGATGGCTATGCAAACGCAGTTTTCGCCGTGCGCAAAGTGCACGGAGGAAGCCCGGATTTATCGCCGGATCAATGGGTGCCGTTCGAGTGGGTCGAGCCGAGCATGGGGCCGCAGGTCCACGGTGAGATAGCGGTTATCCGGGCCCACGGTGTGTCCGGTACTTTGATGGCGGGGTTCTGGCGCACCGGGACTACGTCTCCGGGCGCTGCGAGCGACGGGTCGCATCGCGTGTTCTATTCGGCGCCGCTTGGCGATGAGACGGCTGTGGTTATCGAGGGGACCGCGACGCTGACCGTGAACTCAACCGGACGAAGCTATCGCGTTTCGCCCGGGTCGGTCATCAGTACTCCGAAAGGGTTGGAAGTTACATGGGATATCGATCGACCATACTTCAAAAAGTACTGGTGCATCTTCAACGGCTCCGAGGCGACGCCGAATCCGCCGACCGATTTGCTCATTACCAATATCAACGACAACCCCCCGGACTGGGCCGCTTACCATTTCATCGAGCCGAAGGAGGGGCCTCTGGTCGCGGGCGAACTGTTCTTCATTCGGGAAGGTGGCTCAACCGGGACGATGATGAGCGGCATCTGGCGCTCCGGAAAAGGTATTCCGGGAAGTAATGTAGACAAGGATGGCACTCTGATCACGCCCTATACGGGAACCTTGGGCGACGAGACGATTCTCCTCTTGGAGGGGGAAGTCGAGGTGGTCGAAACGGAGACCGGCACGAAGCATTCATTCAGGGCAGGGGATGTGATCGGCTTGTCTTCCGGGATGCATGTAACCTGGACATCGAAAGGTCCTTTCAGCAAGAAGCTATGGGTCATCACGCGGGATCAACTGCCGAACTGACAAGTTCGCGGAAGTCCCTGATCGCATGTCTCCCTTGGCACCGGCCGCCTGCGCAGCCGGTGTTTTTTTGCCGAACGCGGCTATGGCCAAGCGCTATTTTCCTTGTATGCGCAAGTTGTTTATACATTGTCTGATTCGTCCCACTCCGGCCCGAATGGATCGTTCGTCAAGGCAGGCATAGCCGAGCAGGATGACGCGTTCGGCGAGATCATTGGGGTTGGCCAGGTAGGCCGGACCATCTGGAAGAGTATATATTCCGACATCTTCTGCCAGCAGACTCCGCTGCAAGGCCGTCGCGAAATTCATGCCCGGGGGAAGAATCCAGGATAAGTGCATCCCTCCGTCTTCGCCGCGGATGGTGCCATCCGGAACGGCTTCATTCAGAAGCGCGGCGAGAAGGGCGCATCGCTTTCCGTATATCTGGCGAACCTGCCGGATATGCTTGTCGAAGTGGCCGCCTGCAATGAAATCAGCCATGGCGGCTTGCTCCAGCCAGGATCTCCCGTGATTCAACAACCCCTTGACCGCTCTGGCTGCAGTTACCAAGGTCGGAGGGACCACCATATAGGCCAGACGGATCCCCGCTCCCATCGATTTGCTGAAAGTTCCAAAATACATAACTCGTTCGCTGTCATCCAAACTTGCGAGCGCAAGAAGAGGCGAGCCGCGGTAGCGAAAATCGCTGTCGTAGTCATCTTCCAGAATGTATGCGGCCGACGCTTTCGCCCAGGACAATAATGCCAGCCGATTCTTCAGCGGCATCGTCGCCCCCATCGGGAACTGGTGCGACGGCGTGACATAGATGGCCTTTGGAGCGGCGTCGAGCCCGGTGTGTGCGGGCGGCCAATCGACATCCTCGTTCACCGGTAGAGGCAGCAGTTGAGCACCGTGTGCCTTGAAGATCGCAGCTGCACTGGAATAAGTGGGATCCTCCATTGCAACGGTGTCGCCCGCTTCCACCAGCAATCTGGCGGCGACATTCAGGCCTTCCTGAATCCCTGCCGTGACGATGACCTGATCGGCAGAGCAGTTGATTCCGCGAGTCAATCGGACTAGGTCGACGATCTGGTGGCGAAGTTCCGGGTGACCGGACGGATCCGGGTAGGAAACAAATCCTTTGCCTGCACTCCCCAACCTGGCTTTGATACTGCGCATCCAAATTTCATGTGGAAATAGCGAGGCATCCGGCAATCCAACTCGAAAATCATACTGCAATCGACTGCGAATCGGATCGAAGAGCGAGGAATGAGCTCGCAAGGCCATCTGAGCCCCGGATGCGAGCGCCTGAACGTTTCCCGGGTCGGAGGAGAACAGTTTGTCGCGCGCGCCTTCCAGGCGTCGCTCCGGCTGGTCGCAGATCTTCGTGCCGTGGCGGCCATCAGCGCGGACATAGCCGTCCATGGCGAGCTTTTCATAGGCGGCAATAACGGTATTCCTGGAGACCCCGAGTTGTTGGCTCAATTCTCGCGACGGCGGAATCGTATCTCCAATGCTCAGTTTCCGGTGTTTTACGAGAAGAGCGATCTCCTCACAGATTTGTGTCACCAGGTCCTTCTCGCGCTTTGAATCAACCGAAATTGGCAAGTGCATAAACGTGCTCGAAATAGACTCGCTCCGGGCGAGTGATCGACTTCTGGATCTTGCAACCATCCGGACGGTTGCCGGAAAACCGTGGGACCTTGTTGGTCTGAATAGATTATAGGCTTTGCTGTCCCTGCCTCAGGGGAAGCTCTGAATAGCCTGCTGCACTGCCGTAAGACCACCTTGTCTGGCAACTACGGCGTTGCAATGATGGCGTCTATCTATCTGATATGGCGACAGTTATACACTCGTTGCGCCTTTCCATCGACTGCTCGCTACGGTTCTTCGGAGCTTCCCCGCGGACCGTGAGGCGCGTCCTCGTTCCGTTCGCAGCCAACTTTGGTTCTCTCAGAGCGGCAATCTTTGGCTCCATATTTCAAAGGAACGCGATCCTAGAATGTTCGTGAATTGAATAAGGAGGCGGCGATGGCAATTTTTTCGAGCAGGCAGGACGTTCGATCATCAGATTCGAATGACTGCGGGAAGAGCGAGTGCGTCTTTAGCGACGTGCGTCGCCCCCCCGATGGTATTCCCGGATTCATGCCGGCCCGTGAGCTGTTGCTGCGTCTGTGGGCCGACCAAGCTGAAGTGTTGGGCGGACTGAGTTCGCCCCGGTTCGAGGATTTCAATTAGACCCTCGTGCATCTTCCGTATCGATCATTGAACAAAACTCTCCAGGTGACTGATGGAAAAGACTGACCTCCGGCGCAAGCTCGCGAGATTCGCGCTCGGTAACCGCTGGGCGATCCTGCTCGCGATGGGCGTGATCACCGCGTTCTTCGCGGTCGGCTTGACTCGTGTAGAAGTGAAGACGGTTTTCTCGGACCTCTTCCCGAAGGATCATCCCTTCGTCCAGGTCTATAAGGATCACCCGAATTTCGGCAATCCGCTGACAGTGACGCTGATGATCAAGCGCACGGACGGGAAGGACGTGTTCCAGGCCGATACGCTCGAAAAGATCTGGCGGATCTCGCGCGACATCGACCTGGCGCCCGGCGTTGACCACGACCAGATCCTGTCGATTGCGACCCCGAAGGCGCGCTATACGGTGGTGACGCCCGACGGGATCTTCTCGAATCCGATCATGGACGACGAACTGCCGACCACGCCGGAACAACTCGCCGAGATCCGCCGCCGCGTCGACGAATCGCCCGGCGCCAACACCTTTCTGGTGTCCCCGGACGGCAGGGCGACGATCGTCAACGCGACCTTCATCGAGCGGTCGATCGACTACGGCAGGGTTTTCGAGGCGGTGCAGGCCATCGTTGAGAAGGAGACTGACGGCAGTCACGAGATTCACGCCGCCGGCTTCCCGATGATGACCGGATGGATCTATGCCTTCGGCGAAAATACGCTGGCGATCTTCGCGATCACGCTGGTGCTGATGTTCGGCGTGCTGGCTTTTCACATGCGAAATGTCTCTGGCATCCTGGTGCCGGTGCTGGTCAGTGCGGTGTCGGCGATCTGGGGGTTCGGCCTGGTCGGCTGGATGGGGTTGCCGGTCGAGCCGTTGCTGATGGTGGTGCCGCTGCTGCTGATCGCGCGCTGCTTCAGCCACTGCGTCCAGGCCACCGAGCGCTATTTCGAGCTGCTGCACGACGGCCACCCGAAGGACGCGGCGGCCGAGCTGTCGCTGGTGTCGCTGGTCTATCCGGGCACGCTGGGCATTTTCACCGACGTGGCCGGGCTGCTGTTGGTGGCGCTGGCACCGATTCCCGCCATGGAGCGCTTCGCGCTCTTCACCGGCCTGTGGGCGCTGAATCTCGTCCCATGCAGCGTCTTCCTCACGCCCATTCTGCTGAGCCTGATGCCGCGGCCGGGCAACGTCGAGAACCTGCTCGGCACCGACCAGCACAGCGGCCCGCTGCAGCGCGGCATCCGGCGTGCGCTCGGCGGCTTTGCGGCGTTGTCGCATGGCCGCAATGCCTCCTATACGGCGTTTGTGTTCCTTGCGCTCGGGGTCGCGTCGATCTTCCTGATGCTGCGCGTGCAGGTTGGCAATCCGGTCGAGGGGACGAACCTGCTGCACCATGACTCGAAGTTCAATCTCGCGGTGCGTGAGATCAACCAGCATTTCCCGGGGTCCATGACCATGGAGGTGATCTTCGAGGGCAAGGACGGCGCGCGCATCATCGGCCAGAGCGACACGCTGGTGACGATGCGCGACCTCCAGCACTGTCTGGAAAGCGGCCCGAATCAGCCAACCGCCACGCTCTCCTTCGCCGACATGGCGCCGGAGGCCAACCGCGTCTTCAGCGGTGGCAATCCGAAGTGGGCACCGCTGGACAACGACGACGCCTCGGCCGTGGCCGCCCTGACTGGGCTGATGGCGGGCACCAACGCCAAGGTCTTCCTGCACGTGACCGACTTCGAGCAGAGGAATGCCACGGTCTCGCTCTGGTACGCGGACAACAGGCAGGCGACGGTCGACAGCGCGCTGGCCCAGGCCCGCGCCTGTGTTGCCCAGGTCAGGGCCGAGCACCCGAACTTCCAGATTCGGCTCGCCTCGGGCGCGATTGCGCTGCAACAATCGATCAACGACACGGTGGTGCACTACGAGAGCCGCATCTTGCTGGCGCTCAACCTGGTGATTCTGATCGGCTGTTCGCTGGCCTACCGTTCCATCGTTGCGGGCATCCTGCTGCTGATCCCGGTGAATCTCGCAAACGCGATGCTCACGGCCGCGATGTCGCTCGCCGGCGTCGGTCTTGACGTCAATTCGCTTCCCATCCTGGCAATCGGCATCGGCGTGGGCATCGACTACGGCATCTATCTGCTGACCCGCATCTGCGAGGAGTACCAGGCCGCGAACCGTGACCTCGGCGAGGCGATCAGCACCGCGCTGCTCACCTGCGGCAAGGCGATCTTCTTCACTGCGTCGCTGATGACCATCGGCCTGGTGCCCTGGTACTTCCTGTCGGAACTGAAGTTCCTGTCCGACACCGGGCTGCTGCTGGTTGCGCTGATGCTCATCAACATGCTGCTCGCGCTGGTGCTGCTGCCACTGCTGGTTTACCTCGTCAAGCCCAGGTTCCTGCGCAGCGACATGTCGGCCCTGTCCGAATCCCTGGAGACGAAGCGCCCGGAGAAGCAGTCCCCGGCGATGGAGACGCTGGAGAAGGAGGCTCCAGTGGCCGTGCCCGCCTGAACCCTATCGAAGACCCGCGAGGTCTGCATCGCACCCGCCAACGAAGGAGGAGACAACCATGCACATTAGAAAGTATGACCACGATTACAGCCGCCGCTTCTTCCTGGAGCAGGCAGCCAAGGGCATTGTCGCCGCCGGCGTGCTCGGGCCGCTCTGGCCGCTGCTCGCCCGCTCGGCCGACATTTCCAAGGCCTATCCCGATGAGCTGATGTCGATCGATGCCTATACGAAGGGCAAGATCAAGACCGGTGACGTGATCACCGCCGACAACGTCGACATCGTGAAGGAACTTCTCGATCCGGGTGCCTACCTGCAGGTCAAGACCATGGGTCGCAGGATCCGTATCGTGCCGACGACACGCGATGTCACACGGATGCATCCACACCGGTATTTCGAGGCAACGCTGAGGAATCAAGGCAAGGCGCGCCTGGATCAGGATGGCAATGTCGTGACCCTCGACGGCAAGCCGTGGATCGGTGGCACTCCGTTTCCGGACGCGAAGACGGGTTTGGAACTGGCGGCCAACATTACCTTGTGTTGGGGACGCCACGACAATTCGTTCTATGCCATCCGTGACCATGAGATTTCGCCAGACGGGTCGCTGAGCTACCAGTACGACTTTGTCTGGGTGGAAGAAAACACGCTGGCGCGTGCCGACGGCAAGACCTTTCCGGGCCTGGAGGACAAGCTGCGCCTGCAGTCGGTGTTCTTCACCTCGCCGGTGGACGTCAAGGGCACCGGCTACCTGAGCACCTGGCACTACGACCAGCGCAAGTTCCCTGAACTGGTGGGCTACCTGCCGGCCTTCAAACGCGTGCGCAAGTTCCCGACCAACCAACGCTTCGAGCCGCTGGTAGCCGGGATGAATCTGTTCCTGACTGACGCTTGGGGTGCCGGCGATCCGATGTTGACCTGGGGCAACTACAAGGTCGTCGGTCGCGGCCCGTTTCTCGCCGCTGTGTCGGAGAACTGGAACGGCGACCATCCGAACTGGGAGCATCCGGTACACGGCGGTCCGAAGGGTGAAACTTTCCTCGAGACCAATATGGAGCTGTGCCCCGACGTCGTGGTTTTCGAAGCGGAGCCCACCGGCTACCCACGGGCGCCGGTCGGCAAGAAGCGCGTGTGGATCGACGTGCGCAACCACATGTTCGTGGCGTTCGTGAGCTACGACCGGCGCGGCGAGCTCTACAAGGCCTGCGAGATGCATTACGGCATGTACGAGAAGGGCAACAAGAAAATCCTGGATGCGAGCGGAAAGACCAACTGGTCCTGGACCGCCGTGACGGTGCACAACCTGCAGGACGGCCGCATGACGCGCTTTGTCCAGGCCAAGAGCATCGCCGGGGGCTACCAGTCGAGTTACGACAACCCGGGCATGATCGAGAAGTTCATGACCGAGCAGGCGCTGCAGCGCCTGGGGGCCTGATCATGCCTGCCTCCTGCAAAAAAGGGCGGTGTGCCGTCCGGAGGGGCCGGCCGCGCCGTGCGCTCAAGGGTGCTGCGTCGGCGGCGATGCTGGCGGCCTTGGCTTGGCTGCTGCCGGTGCCTGCCGGGGCGGCCGATGTGCTTGCGGGCACCGATGCCGTAAGCGTGCGTCAGGTCCGGGCGGGTACGCCGCACGATGCGCTGTACGACGTCGCCTTCGAGGGGCGGCACGGTATCGCGGTCGGCGCCTTCGGCAGCGTGCTCGCCACCGCCGACGGTGGCGCAAGCTGGGAGCCTCAGGCCTTCCCGATGAACCACCTTGCACTGTTGTCGGTAGCGATGCGCGAGGGACATTGCGTCGCGGTCGGACAAACCGGACTGATCTACGTATCCGAGGACTGCAAAGGCTGGCAGGCCACGCCCTCACCTGTCCAGACCCGCCTGTTGTTGGTGGCGATGAACCGCCATGGCGTCGCCTATGCCGTCGGGGCGTTCGGCACGCTGCTGCGCTCATCTGACTGGGGCCGGACCTGGACGACACAGGCTGTCGATTGGACCGGTTTCACCGAGGATGGCATGGAGCCGCATCTGTACAGCGTCCATGTGTCCGATGGCGGTGTCGTGACCGCGGTCGGCGAGTTCGAATTGGTGCTGCGCAGCTCGGACGGCAGGCAATGGAAGGCCCTGCACAAGGGCGAGCGCTCCTTGTTCGGCCTTGCGGTAGTTGACGGCGGCCGGCTCTATGCCGTCGGGCAGAGCGGCGCGCTGCTGAGCAGCCGTGACGATGGTGCGACCTGGAAGGCGCACACGACCGGAACGCAGGCGATCCTGACCAGTGTATTCGCCACCCCCGAGGGGGACGTGCTGGCCAGTGGCATCAACGTCTTGACGGTGAGTCGCGACGGTGGAGCGTCGTGGAATGCCGTGAATTCCAGGTTCGTGCGCAATGCATCCTACCAAGCGCTGGTATCGCGTGGCGGGGAGAACGGTCCGCAGCGGCTGATCGCGGTAGGTGCGGGCGGATCGATCCTGGAGCTTGATCTATGAACCCAAGATTCGGAAACGACACAATGAAGAAAACTCAGACGAAGATCTCGCCGCGGCAGGTGGTCGCTGCAGCGACAGTGGTGGCGCTCTCCGGTGCGGCGCAGGCTGCCGAGTGGTCCGTCTCCGGCCTGGTCCGGCAGGAACTGGCGGTCAAGACCACTCGCGACCAGAATCTCAACAACCAGAATGGCATGTCCGACAACGGCGTGAGCTATACCAACCATGGCGTCGCGGCCGCGCTGTCGCCCACCCTGACGCGCCCAGCAGCCTACGCCAAAAAGGAGCACATCAACTGGTTGGCGACACGGCTGGAGCTCAATCTCGACGGCCAACTCAGCGAGTCGTGGAAAGCGACGATCAAGCTGCGCGGCATCCTCGACGAGACCGCGCATGTGGACGATGCCTACGGGAACCGCAGCGTCGGCGGCACCGGGACCGGCTCGGGCAATTTCCGCTCCGGCGAGAGCTTCCGTCAACAGTTCGGCGGTGGCGCAGGCGGACCGCTTGCCTGGGCCGGCAAACGCGCACTGGTGGATCTGCCGGCAGCCTATCTCGACTACAACGACGGGCCGCTATGGATCCGTGCGGGCAACCAGCAGATCGCCTGGGGCGAGGCGCTGTTTTTCCGCGTGGCCGACCAACCCAACGGCCTGGATCTGCGCGGCCACCTGTTCGGCGTGGCCGCCGAGGAGTACTCGGACACGCGGCGCTCGGCGCTCGGTGTGCGCGGCAACTATCGCGTCAGCGAGAAGATGGAGATCGACGCCTTCGTGCAGCGCTTCGCTCCGACCCTGGTACCGAATCCAAACACTTCGTACAACCTGATCCAAAGCCAGTTTACGGTCGACCAGAAGCCTGGCTACGACGACGTCAAGAACAAGCTGAATGCGGGCTTTCGCGTCAAAGGAGAGGTCGGCGGCTTCGGCTACCAAGGCTTCCTCATCAGCCGGATCAACCCGGATGGTGTGTACAAGTGGAGCGCGGCCAAGGGGGACGGTGCGCTGCCCGGCTCGGCCTTCGCAGTCAATCCGACCGGCGTCTACAGCTCCGCGGAGTGGTTCCACGGCGCGTCGAACTCGCGGCTCGACGGCATCGAGGCCGTCGCGACCTCGATGAACTTCATCACCACCGCCGGCGATCCCTATGGCCTCGTGGGGCTCGCGACGGCCTGTGGTGCGTCGCGCGCGGAATATGGCAATTTCCGTGTCGGCAGCAAGGCCGCGGCCCAGTGCGTTCTCGACACCTTCTTCACACCTGGCGTGGCGGGCCCGCTGCGTGGCTGGCTTCAGCGCGAGTACAAGCGCGAGACGGTGGTGGGCGGCGGCATCAACCACGTCTTCGAGGGCGAGCCCGACTCGCTGCTCGACCAGCTGATTGGCCGTTTCGAGTTCTCCTACACGCCGAACAAGTATTTCACCAACCCGACGCTGGGCGACTACATCCGCAAGGATGAATATCAGTTTGCACTGATATTCGAGAAGTATCACAAGTTCAGCAGCGCCTTCCCGGCGACCTACTTCGTCACGCAGTGGCTGCACAAGTCGCAGAGCGATCTGTTCGGGCGCTACCTGGGCGGTGTGGACAATGCGCCGGGCGCGGCACCGCGCGGCCAGTCGGGCGGTTTCAATGCAGTGGCACTTGCAATCCAGCAGCCTTCGCCGACGCTTGAATTCCGCTTCGACCTTGCAGTGCTCACCGACCTGAAGGGGGGCTGGTACCTGCAGCCGGGCGTGAAGTGGAAGCCTTCGAAGTCGATCCTTGCCGACCTCTACTACAACGCCGTGTACTCGCAGCACAAGGGCAAGTACCGCGACTTTGTCGACGGGATGCAGCACAACAACGAGTTCTTTGCGCGCCTGACCTATCAGTTCTGAACGCGTTCTAGCCATTCAACCTGAACAACAAGGAAGCACCATGAATCGAGCCGAGTTCGCTCAAACACTGCAGGCGCGTACCCAGGAGTTCCTGTCGCGCAGTAGCCACGCCATGCTGATCGACGGGCGCTGGGTCGAGGCACGTGCAGGCGGAACACTGGACGTCGTCAACCCCGCGACCGAGCAGCCGATCGCCAGCGTGCCGGCAGCCGGCCGTGAAGACATCGAGGCGGCGGTCAAGGCCGCACAGCGGGCTTTTGAAAGCGGCCCGTGGAGCCGGGCCAAGCCGGTCGAGCGTGAACGCCTGATGCTCCGGCTGGCAGATCTGATGGAGCAGAACGGACAGGCCCTGGCTGAAATCGAGTCGATCGACAACGGCAAGTCCGCAGCGATTGCCCACGCGGTGGACGTGGGGCTGGCAGTCAACTACATGCGTTACATGGCCGGCTGGGCAACCAAGATCGAGGGCAGCACCGTCGATGTCTCCATCCCCTTCCTTCCGAACAATGAACTCGTCAGCTACACGCGACGCGAGCCGGTGGGGGTGGTGGCCGCGATCGTTGCGTGGAATTTTCCCTTGCTGCTCGCGGTCTGGAAGCTTGCCCCGGCGCTGGCCACCGGTTGCACGGTCGTCCTCAAGCCGGCCGAGCAGACGCCACTGTCTGTACTGTTTCTCGGCGAACTGATCCAGCAAGCCGGTTTTCCCGAGGGGGTGGTGAATATCGTCACCGGGGATGGGCCTGGTGCCGGAGCTGCGCTGATCCAGCATCCGGAGGTCAACAAGATCACCTTCACCGGCTCGACCGAAGTGGGCAAGTTGATCGGCAAGGCGGCGATGGACAACATGGCCCGCGTGACGCTGGAACTGGGCGGGAAGTCGCCGGTGATCGTTCTCGAGGACTGCGATCCACAACTCGCGGCGGCGGGCGCGGCGCAGGCGATCTACTTCAATCAGGGGCAGGTCTGTTGCGCGGGATCGCGCCTGTATGCGCACAAAAAGGTCTTCGATCGCGTCGTCGCCGATCTCGCCGATCAGGCCAATGCGCTGAAGATCGGCCACGGGCTCGATGCCGCCAACCAGATCGGGCCGCTGGTTTCACGCGAGCAGATGGATCGGGTGTGCGGCTATATCGATATCGGCCGGCAGGAGGGTGCCGAGGTGGTGGCGGGCGGTGGGAGGGCTACAGACGTCGGCTACTTCGTGAAGCCGACCGTGTTGAGCAAGGTGGACCAGAAGTCGCGCGTCGTTCAGGAAGAGATTTTCGGGCCGGTGATCGTTGCGATGCCCTACGACGATCTCGACCAGGTTGTCCGTTGGGCGAACGACACCCCGTATGGCCTCGGCGCCAGTATCTGGTCGAACGATTTGTCCCGCGTTCACCGCTTGATCCCGAGGATCAAGGCCGGCACCGTCTGGGTCAATTCCCACAATCTGCTCGATCCGGCGATGCCATTCGGCGGCTACAAGCAATCGGGATTCGGCAAGGAGATGGGCCGGGCCGCGCTTGACGGCTATCTCGAGCAGAAATCGGTCTATATTGCCGTCTGAGGCGATCTCCTGCAGGGACACAAGGCTGGCGAGCATGGCCGACACGGTGCGATGCTCCATTTTCCGTTATTCGACTGGTATCGCCAAGCACTGAGGAGGAATTCATGACCGACGTATCTGAATTCATCACCGCACGCGACTTCCTGCTTCAGTACCGCAGCAACTACGCCACCGCCTACGCCGGATTCAAGTGGCCGAAGCTCAAGGAATTCAACTGGGCGCTGGACTACTTCGACGCGATGGCAAAGGGTAACGACAACCCCGCGCTGTGGATCATCGACGAGGGCGGCAGCGAGTCGAAGCTGTCCTTCGCCGAGATGTCGGCACGTTCGAACCGTGTTGCCAACTGGCTGCGCAAGCAGGGCGTCAGGCGCGGCGAGCGCATCCTGATCATGCTCGGCAACGAAGTGCCGCTGTGGGAAACCATGCTTGCCGCGATCAAGCTCGGCGCAGTGGTAATCCCTGCGACCACCTTGCTCACGCCCGACGATCTGGTCGACCGTGTCGAGCGCGGCCAGGTCAAGCATGTGGTGTGCGGCACGGCCCACACCGACAAGTTTGAGAGCCTGTCCGGCAGCTGTGACCGCATCGCCGTGGGCGGCGCGCCGGCGGGCTGGAAGGCCTTCGAGGAGGCCACGGCCGAACCCGACCAGTTTACCCCGGACGGCGTGACCCGCGTCGACGACCCGCTGCTGCTCTACTTCACCTCGGGCACTACTTCCAGGCCCAAGCTGGTGCTGCACACCCACCAGTCCTACCCCATCGGCCACCTGTCGACGATGTACTGGATCGGCCTCAAGCCCGACGATCGCCACATGAACATCTCGTCGCCGGGCTGGGCCAAGCACGCGTGGAGCTGCTTCTTCGCGCCATGGAATGCCGGCGCCTGCGTGTTCCTGTACAACTACAGCCGCTTCGATGCGAAGGCGCTGCTCGAAGTGCTGGTGAGGTACGAGGTCACCACGCTGTGCGCGCCCCCCACCGTGTGGCGCATGCTGATCCAGCAGGATCTTGCGGTGGTGAGGACCAAGCTGCGCGAATTGATCAGCGCCGGCGAACCGTTGAATCCCGAGGTCATCGACCAGGTGAGGAAGGCCTGGGGCATCACCATCCGCGACGGTTTCGGCCAGACCGAGACCACCGCGCAGATCGGCAACACACCCGATCAGCCACTCAAGCCCGGCTCCATGGGCCGACCGCTGCCCGGCTACAAGGTCGCCCTGCTCGATGCCGACAGCAACGCGAGCACCGAGGGTGAGGCCTCGCTGGTGCTTGGCGAGCACCGCCCGATCGGCCTGATGGTGGGCTACGCCGGTGACCCGGAGAAGACCGCCCAGGTCATGCGGGACGGGCACTACCGCACCGGCGACGTCGTCAGCATCGACGAGGATGGCTACATCACCTACGTGGGCCGCGCCGACGACGTGTTCAAGGCCTCCGACTACCGCATCAGCCCGTTCGAACTCGAGAGCGTGCTGATCGAGCACCCGGCGGTGGCCGAAGCCGCGGTGGTGCCGAGTCCGGACCCGGTGCGTCTGGCAGTGCCCAAGGCCTTCGTTATCCTGGTCGCAGGCCACGCGCCGAGCAAGGAGCTGGCCAGGGACATCTTCGCCTTCACCCGCGAGCGCCTGGCACCGTACAAACGCATTCGCCGCCTGGCCTTTGCCGATCTGCCCAAGACCATTTCGGGCAAAATCCGCCGCGTGGAGCTGCGCAAGGCCGAGGAGGGGCGCAGCCCGTCGGCCCGCGGCGAGCTGGAGTTCTTCGAGGAGGACTTCCCCGAACTGAAGGGTTAAGCTGAAGTTCCAGCGCCGTTTCGGCGAGCAGTTTGTGCCGGCCGATGCAGCCGATCAAGGCCGCGTACCCGAGGGCGTGGATTTGCCGGAGCAGTCGATGGGGTCAGTTCCAACGCTGCTGCCGACGTCGAGCGTCATCCGAGCGCCATGGTTCCGGATCGGGGGACGTGCCCGCTTCTGCAAGCGCCTTCGCCGCAGGATTTCCAGGCGCTCGGCGACATCCCGTAGCGTTCGTGGAAGGTCCGGCTGAAGTGGGAGAGATTGTTGAAGCCCCAGCGCATCGCCACCTCGGTGATGCCGAGCGCAGCGAAGCGGGGATCTTCCAGCTCGAGGCGGCAACGGGCCAGGCGGGCGTCGAGCACGTAGCGCATCAGCGAGGTGCATTCGCTCTCGAACAGGCGGTTGATATAGCGTGGGGACAGCCCGGTGCCCTCGGCGACGAACTGGCTGCCGAGGGAAGGATTCGACAGGTGGTGCCCGACGAAGGACTTGATCCGCTCGAGCGCGGCCAGGCGGGATTTCGTTTCGGGTGGAACGAAGCCCTCGGCGGCGAACGCGAGGCCGAGCAGCGCCGAGGCGTGGCGCATCAGCACCGGCATCGTGTCGTCCTGAACCCGGGTGAGCTGGCTCACCCAGCTCCGGATTGCGTCGGCCAGCATGCAGCCCAGCGGTGAGGTCGAAGTGAGTTTGCGTGCGGTGCAGAGCTCGGTCCGGGCGATCTGGGCCTGCAGCAGTGCGCGCGGAACGCTCAGTACCACCTCGGACCAGTTTTCGCCGAATGCCAGCCGATGGGGTCGCGTAGCGTCGTACATCGCGATGTCGCCCGGCTCGAGCAGCACCGCGCGGCCGCCCTGCTCCATCGCCTGCGTGCCCTGGTTCATCAGCACCACGAAGAACACGTCCTCGTACGCGGTCCGCGGTTCGCGGTAGCGGCGTTGCACGCTCTGCTCTGCGGCAACGATCAGCGACAGCCGGCCGGCGTCGGAATGGCAGGCCTGTACCCGGCCGTGGAATTCGCTGCGGTCGGCGGCGCGCACCTCGACGTCGGCGAAATTGCGCAGGATGACTTCGCGCCAGTAATCCAGCGGATCGGCGTCGAAGCCGCCGACTTCCTCCTGCACGACCCGGACGAGGGACTTGGCCGGGGGCCTTTCGGCCGGCGTATCGGGTGGCAGCAAGAGTCGTAGATCCATCGCACATCTTGGGCGGTTGGGGGATCGCGTGCGCTCATCTTCGGATTGATGTTCCCTGACGTCAACCGGGCCGCCTGAGACAAGCGCAGGGCCGTTGCGATCAAGTCGCACGCCGCCTCCGCCTTCCTGCCGTCGCAGGCAAGCAATCGGTCCGTTTCGGCAAAGCAGTCGATGCGTCCTGGTCGGAAACTGGATTCGCAAGCCGGAGACAAGGCGCCGAACGCCTCGACGTCGGCCATGGTGGCAGCGCTTCGGCCCACCCCGACTTCCAAACCCAAACGAGGAACCGTGATGGAAAAGTTCGAACGACCCCTGAAGAAGCTGCGCTGCGGGCTCAGCGCGGCGCTCGTCCTGGCCACTTCGTCCGCGTCGGCCCTGGAGGTCGCACCGGGGGATTACGAGGCCTATCCTGCCGGCGCGACGATCGCGGTCCAGTATCTGCAGTTTGCCGAGACCGACAAGCTGTATCGCGACGGTCGGCGCGTTGCCGACGATTTCGAGCTGCGCCCGACGGTCGGCATCTTCCGTCTGCTGCACGTCGTGCAACTGTCCGAGAACGCCTATGTCGATCCGCAGTTCCTGCTGCCCTTCGGCCGGGTCGAGGGGCACGGTACGGCGGACGCCCTCGGCAGCGCCTCGGGCGTCGGCGACCTCATCCTCACTGCGCCGCTCAAGATCGCGCTCAACGAGGCCCGGGACGTGTTCGCGGTGTCGCCCTATCTGATCCTGCCCACCGGCCGTTACGACCGCGACGACGCGTTGAACCTGGGCGAAAACCGCTACCGGGCGATCCTGCAAATGGCCTACGTGAAGCACTTCGGCACGCGCTGGGCGGTGGACCTGGTCGGCGACGCAACCTTCCACGGCGACAACGACGACTTCGGCCCGACCAGTGCGCGGCTCGAGCAGGCGGTGCGTTACGAGGGTCAGGCCCATCTGCGCTACCACTTTTCACCGGCCACCCATGTCGGGCTTTCGCTGGGCATGGTCAGGGGCGGCGAGACCAGGGTGGACGGCGTGTCGTCCGACGACGCGCTGCGCACCCGATACATGCGCCTGAGTTTCACCAGCTTCGTGACCCCCAGCACACAGGTACAGGTGCAGCTCGGGCGCGACCTCGACGTGCACAACGGACCCGCCGAAAAGCTGCGGCTGAACCTGCGCCTGGCCTACGTCTTCTGACACCCAGGCCGGCCCGATCAAGGAGAAAGACGATGAACGAAGATCGCAACGAAACGAGCTCCGCCGAAACCCGGACCGTGCTCGGCGCCTGCCCACAGGACTGTCCGGACACCTGCTCGATCGTGGCCAAGGTGCGCGACGGGCGGGTGCTCTCGGTGGCGGGCAATCCGGACCACCCATATACGGCGGGGCGGCTGTGCGTGAAGGTGAACCACTATGAGGAGCGCGTGCACAGCGCCAACCGGGTGCTCCACCCGCTGCGCCGGGTGGGGGCGAAAGGCGAAGGACGTTTCGTCCGGATCAGCTGGTCCGAGGCGCTGGACGAGATTCGCCGGCGCTGGGACGGGATCATCGCCGAGTCCGGACCGCAGGCGATCCTGCCCTACAGCTACCTCGGGACCCAGGGCACGCTCAACGGGCTCTCGGTCGGCGACCCGTTCTTCAACCGTCTGGGCGCGACGATTTCCGAGCGCACCTTCTGCGACTCCGGCGCGTGCACCGGCTACATCATGACCCTGGGCCCGACCGCCGGGATGGACCCGGAGAGCCTGCGCCACGCCCGCTTCATCATCCTGTGGGCGACCAACCCGATGAGCACCAACGTGCACCTGTGGCCGATCATCGCCGACGCGCAGCAGCGCGGGGCGAGAATCGTGGTGGTGGATCCGGCGGTTTCGCGCACCGCGCGCGCGGCCGACTGGCACGTCCGGATGCGGCCCGGCACCGACGCGGCGCTCGCCCTCGGCCTGATCCACGTCATCGTCGCCGAAGGCCTGATCGACGCGGATTACGTGGAGCGCTTCACCACCGGCTTCGCCGAACTGGCCGAGCGGGCGAAGGAATACCCACCCGAGCGCGTCGCCGAATGGACCGGCATCGCGGCCGAGGACATTCGCCTGCTCGCACGAGAGTACGCGCGCAGCCAGCCCTCGGCGATCCGCATCGGCGTGGCGCTGGAGCGCCATCGCGGCGGCGGCCAGGCGGTGCGCGCGCTATCCTGTCTGCCGGCCCTGGTGGGGGCGTGGCGGCGGCCCGGCGGCGGCATCCTGCAGCTGCCGTTGTGGGCCTTTCCGGTGCAGTGGGACGCGCTGTCGCGGCCCGACCTGATCCGACCGGGGACGCGGGTGCTCAATCAGTGGCTGTTGGGCCGGGCACTGACCGGGGCGCTCGAACTCGATCCGCCGATCCGCTCGCTGTTCGTCTACAACGCAAACCCGATGGTCGTCGCGGGCGAGCAGCAGCGCATCCGCGAGGGGCTCGCCCGCGAGGACCTGTTCACCGTTGTCAGCGAGCAGTTCATCACCGACACCGCCCGCTACGCCGACATCGTGCTGCCGGCCACGACCCAGGCCGAACAGCTCGACATCATGTTCTCGTGGGGCCATCTGTATCTGAGCTACAACCAGCCGTGGATCCCGCCGCTGGGCGAGGCGGTGTCCAATACCGAGCTCTTTCGCCGGCTTGCCCGGGCCATGGGCTTCGATGATGACTGCTTCCGCCTGTCGGACGAGCAACTCGTCGATCTGGCCTACGACTGGTCGCATCCGGCGATGGCCGGCGTCACCCTGGAGCGTCTGCGCCGCGACGGCTATGCGCGGCTGTCGCTGCCACCGGCCGAGGCCTATGCGCCGCACGCCGAGGGCGGATTCCCGACCCCATCAGGGAAGGTCGAGCTGAAGGCATCGATGGCAGCGGGGGGCAATTTCGTGCTGCCGGTGTTCCGCCAGGGCTCCAATGAGTTCCAGGACGGGAGCCCGGTCGATCCGCTGCCGTGCTGGCGACCGGAATGGCTCGAGCCCGATGCCGCGCATCCGCTGGTGCTGCTGTCGCCCAAGAGCCACGCCTTTCTCAACTCGGGCTACGCCAACTTCGATCGCCAATTGCGCCATTCCGGCCCGCAACGCGTTGCGATTCATCCCGCCGACGCCGCCGCGCGCGGCATCGCCGACGGTATGGCGGTGCGCGTGGCAAGCGCCAGCGGCAGCTTCGATGCGCTCGCCGAGGTCGGTGAGGACGTGCCGCCCGGCGTCGTCCGCGCGCCGATGGGGTATTGGCCGCAAAGCGCCGGCGGTGCGGGCGTCAACGCAGCCAATCCCGCCGCCTTCACCGACCTCGGCCGCGCACCCGCCTTTTCCAACACCCGCGTCGAGGTCCGTCCGGTCGATCCGACCTGATGCTGCCGCGAGCGTCCTTCAAATCAGGAGGCCATCATGCCGCACGTCGTTACCGACAACTGCCATCTGTGCCGATTCACCGAATGCGTCACCGTGTGTCCGGTGCGCTGCTTTCACGCCGACAGTGAGCGGCTCTACATCGACCCGGAGGTGTGCATCGACTGTGGCGCCTGCGTGTCCGCCTGCCCGGTCCACGCGATTGCCGACGCGTTCGACCTCGACGCCGAGGGCGATGCGTGGATCGCCCGCAACCGGGAGGCCGCCGGCCGGCTGCCGGTGATCGGCGAGCGCCAGGCACCGCTGCCGGGCGCCGACACCCGCCGCCAGGCGCTGGGGGTGTGAGATGGATACGATCCACCGCTTCGCGATCGTCGGCAGCGGGCCGAGCGGACTGTTCGCCGCCGAGGCGCTCAAGCGTGCGCTGCCGGCCTGCCGGATCGATGTTTTTGAACGGCTGCCGGCGCCCTTCGGGCTGGTCCGCTACGGCGTCGCACTCGATCATCCGAAGCTCAAGTCGACCGCCGAGGTGCTCGCCGGCATTGCCGCGTTGCCCGGGCTGCGCTTCTTCGGCAACGTCACCATCGGGCACGACGTGCAGGTGCCCGAGCTGCGCGCCGCCTACGATGCGGTGGTGCTCGCCTGCGGCGCCCAGGGCGAGCGGCCGCTGGACATCCCGGGCGCGGAACTGGGCAACTGCTTCGGCGCGCGGGCCTTCGTCGGCTGGTACAACGGCCATCCCGACTTCACGGCGCTGCAGCCGGATCTGTCGTGCGAGGAGGCGGTGGTCTTCGGCCACGGCAACGTCGCGCTCGACATCTGCCGGATCCTGGCGCTGCCGGTGGACGCGCTCGCGCGCACCGACATCGCGGCGCATGCGCTCGACGCGCTCGCCGACAGCCGCATCCGCCGGGTCCGGCTGATCGGCAGGCGGGGCCCGGTGCAGGCAAGCTTCACGCCGAAGGAGTTGCGCGAGCTGACCGGACTCGCCGACATCGCGGTCGAGGTGGTGCCGGCCGAACTGGAAATCGGCGCGGCGTGCCGCGCGGAACTCGACGCCGGGGCCAATCCGGCACCCGACAGGAACCTGCGCATGTTGCGTGGGCTGACGGAGGGCGAACGACGCGCGGCGCGGGCTTCCATCGAGATCCGTTTTCTGCTGAACCCCACCCGGGTGCGCGGATCGCACAATTGCGAGCGCCTGGAACTGATGCGTAACCGCCTGGAAGGCGAGCCGTTCGCGCAGCGGGCGGTAGCGACCGGCGAAACCGTCGCGCTCCCCTGCGGCCTGCTGGTTTCCGCGATCGGTTTCAGGGGCACCGCGATCCCCGGCGTGCCCTTCGACCCGCGCAGCGCAAGCGTCCCCAATCGTGCCGGTCAGGTCGTCGCGAGCGACGGAACGCCAATGGCGGGCATGTTCGTGACCGGCTGGTACCGGCGCGGACCGAGCGGGGTGATCGGCACCAACCGTGCCGATGCCACGGAAACCGTCGACAGCTTGCTTGCCGCGCTGGGGCCGCCGAAAGCGGCGCGTGCGGAGCTGCCCGAGCGCCTGTTCGGCCGCGGCCTGCGTTACGTGTCGCTGGCCGATTGGGATCGGCTCGACGCGATCGAGCGCGAGCGGGGTCGGCCCGCAGGGCGGCCGCGCGACAAGCTGTGCACCGTGACGGAAATGCTCGCCCACCTCGAAGGTGAGTGCGCCACGCATGCGGCCTAGAAACACCCGCCCACAGCACCACAGGAGACGACAACCCACGAAGCTGCAGACCACACCTCAGGCCAGCGCGGCAACGCGCGCCTTCCTGGAGCGGTCCGGGAGTGCCGCGGTCCGGAGGCTCGCGTCCGGGCGCTGAGCGGGTGCCGGCCGGAAACTCATGTTTTTTTGTTTCCTTATCTGCAAACGGCGCAAGATGGTCGAAGTACCGTCTGACGAGTTCAGCAACCGATACGCGGTCCTGAGCCCTAAGCAAGATGGCTCCTGTCGCTTCCAGATAGTCGGCAAGACGAGTCTCGGCGATGCTGACCGCAGAGTGATCGCCCATGGACAGGGCCAGGATCTGTTGCCTTGTCTCGACAGAAAGAGCCCACGAGGTTCCCATCGCTTTCAGTGCCTTTTTCAGTCCGGCCATTCGCCGCAACACCCGACGCAGTGGAAGCTGCCGTTCGTTGCGCCAACGCGATGTGGGCGCCTGAGCGGCAGCTTTGCGGGCGGAGCGGTCAGTGAGGGTAGGATGGCGCCGGTCGGCCACCGGCCAACAGCCGCCGTTCGACTTTGCCGACTGAACGTCAGGAACAGACTGAGTGCCGCCGGTCAAGGCTCGCCGCCGAATGACAGCAATTGCCGACACCGGACTTTGACCGTTCCTTGGGACGGCTGTCCGCTGCACCTCGCGAACCGGTCCTTCAGCAAAGGTCAGGGGGACCACTGTCCATGGCCCCGCGACCTGGAACCGGCCCGCGGCTGTTCTGGTAGGCGGTGAACTGGAAGTCCCGACGCGCAGCCGCCGTCCAGCCCCCCCAGTCTCACTGTCGCGAAGAAGTCTTTCCGTGTGGGGTCGTCGTTCGCGGTGGTCAGGGGACAGCACGGGGTCTCTCGACGGCCCGCTGCCGTGGAGGACGCCCTCATCCAAAGCGCTATCTGAATCCTCGTCTTGTCGACCGTTGGCACCCCTCCACCGTTCGGCGCGGTGCTGAAGGCCTGCACCAAAGTCTGACCGGATTAGAAGTTCAGTGAAACGCCATGCAAGGCACATGCTCGGGAACCAGCAGCCGAGTATCGGTCGCTCGTTGCACGGTGTCGATGTCGACGCCAGGAGCCAGCTCCCTCAGGATGAGACCGCCGGCGGACGGCTCGATCACGGCGAGTTCCGTCACGATCAGGTCCACGCGACGCTCCGAAGTCAAAGGCAACGTGCAGACGTCTACGATTTTCGGCCGCCCCTTGGCGGTGTGCGTCATTGCCACGATCACGCGACGCGCGCCGGTGACAAGATCCATCGCGCCGCCCATGCCCGGCACCATGCTGCCCGGCACCATCCAGTTCGCAAGGCGGCCCTTGCGGTCGACCTGCAGCCCTCCGAGCACGGTCACGTCGAGGTGCCCGCCGCGTATCAGCCCGAATGACATGGCGCTGTCGAATGTTGCCGCCCCAGGCAGTGCGCTGATCGGACTCCCGCCGGCATCGGTCAGGTCCTCCGCTTCGAGTCCCTCTTCAGGAGTCGCCTGCATACCGACGATGCCGTTCTCGGACTGGAAGAAGATGTTGGCGTCCCGCGGCACCAATGAGGCTACCAGGGTCGGAAGCCCGATCCCCAGGTTCACCAGATAACCGGGGCGTAGCTCCCTGGCCACGCGCTTCGCGATCAGTGTCTTGTCATCCATGCACGCGCTCCTTCGCCACGAGACGATCCACCAGCACTGCGGGCGTCATGACATCGTCCGGCGCGATGACGCCGACCGGCACGATCTCCTGCGACTCCGCGATGACCGTGTCCGCCGCCATTGCCATGAGCGGGTTGAAATTGCGCGCCGTCATGGCGTACGTGAGGTTACCGATGTGATCCGCACGTCGGGCATTGATGAGCGCGAAGTCTGCTCGCAACGGCATCTCGAGGAGGAACAAGCGACCGTCGATCTCCAAAGTGCGCTTGCCTCGCTCCACCAGTGTCCCGACGCCTGTGGGTGTCAACACACCACCCAGCCCGTAGCCTCCGGCGCGAATCCGTTCGGCGAGCGTTCCTTGGGGCGCCAGTTGGACATCGAGTTGCCCGTCCAGCATCTGCCGCTGCGTCTCGGGGTTGGTACCGATGTGACTCGTCACGACGCGCCGCACCAGCCGCGCCGAAATCAGCTTGCCGATGCCAAACCCAGGACGTGCGGTGTCGTTGGCGATCACCGTCAGACCCTTCTTGCCTTGCCGCACCAGTTCATCGATCAGGCGCCTGGGGGAGCCGACGGCCATGAAGCCGCCGATCATCAGGGTCGCTCCGTCCGGAATGCTTTCTATGGCGTCGCTCACCTTGAATGTCTTGGCCACGATCGACCTCCTTGGCGCTCGCAGCGAGCCGTCATCTTGATCAGATTTGACGCGAGCTCGTTGTGGACGGTTTCAGCTTGTGCCGGTGTCCATTCCGCGAGCCCTGTCCCGCCCTTATGCCGGTGTGACGTTCGTCGATGAGCCGGTCCAGTGATCACGACCGAATGGCCGGCTGTGACGCGCCGCCGGTCCAGGGAGAACGATGCGCTCATTCCGACGCGAAGGTCCTCCACGGCGTAGCCCTTGAGTTGGGTCATGACGCCGTCCCGAAGCCGACGGCGTCCTTGCCCTTCAGGCCGAGCATCGCGCGAGCTTCGGCGGGGCTGGCCACTTCCAGAGACAGTTCCTCCAGGATTCGCTTGATCTTGCGGACCTGCTCTGCACTGGACCTGGCCACCTGGCCTTTGCCGAGATAGAGGCTGTCCTCGAGCCCGACGCGGACATTGCCGCCCATCACGGCGCCCATCGTCAGCAGCGACATCTGGTGCCGGCCGGCGCCCAGCACCGAGAACCGATAGTTTTCGCGCCCGAAAAGACGATCCGCGGTGGTGCGCATCATCACCAGGTTCTCGGGGTCCGGCCCCATGCCGCCCAGGATGCCGTAGATGCTCTGGATGAACAGCGGCCCCTTGACCAGACCTTCGTCAAGGAAGTAGGCAAGGTTGTAGAGATGACCGACGTCGTAGCACTCGAACTCGAAGCGCGTGCCGCATCCTTCGCCCAGCGTTTGCAGGATGTACTTGATGTCCTTGAACGTGTTGCGGAAGATGAGGTCTTCCATCCCCTCGACGTAGGGCTTCTCCCAGTCGTAGCGCCAGTCCTTGATCTTGCGCGCCGCCTGGTGGATCGAGAAGTTCATCGACCCCATGTTCAGCGAGCACATCTCCGGCTTGGCCTGCAGCGGATAGGCGAGGCGCTCTTGCATCGTCATCCGGGTGCTTCCGCCGGTCGTGATGTTGATCACCGCATCGGTCGCGGCGGCGATGCGAGGCACGAACTGCTCGAAGATCGCCGGGTCCGGCGTCGGTTGCCCGTCCGACGGGTTACGTGCATGCAGGTGCAGGATGGCTGCGCCGGCTTGGGCGGCTTCGATCGACTGCTCGGCGATCTGGTCCGGCGTCAGCGGCAGGTACGACGACATGGTCGGCGTGTGGATGGCGCCGGTCACGGCGCAGGTAATGATGACTTTGTCCTGGGTCTTGTCCATGGTGACTCTCGAAATTGAAGGGGTGGGACGGCAGTTGCCGGCGCTCAGACTGCCAGCCATTCGGAGAGCAGCTTTTCATCGGCTGCCACTTGCTGAAGGGTGCCCTCGAAGACCACGCTGCCGTGGCCCATGACGCACACCCGGCTAGACACCTTCAGTGCGATCGCGATGGCTGCACCACCCTCACACGCGAGGAGCCTCGGGCAGGCGTTCGCCGCCGCGCACGACGTATTTGGCCGGATACAGTGCGACGAGAACCTCGATTTCGTCCTCCGGTGCCCCGGTGCACGCGCTCCAGATCGAGCTCACCTTTTTGGCCAGCGACAGCACGGCGCCATCGCTGCGCCCATCACGTATGTGGCAGAAGATCAGCGTTTCAGAAGTGGGCTCTCCTGAACGGTAGGTGTTCTCGGGCGTCGATTCATGGAATACGACGCTGATCAAGTCGAGCGGCGAGAGGATGACCTCCCTGATCGCGCTCGTGAGCTCGCTGGCGATCTTGGCCTTGACGCTCGCTTCGATTCCGACCTTGCATTCGCAAACAATGATGGGCATGTTGTGTCTCCGTGAGATGGGTTACCGAGGCCCTAGTCTCTCGGAACGTCGGCGTTGGTGATTGCAACGCGGCGCCACCACTTGCTTGGAAGTGCCACGACATGGCGTCGTGCCGCCGGTCCAGGCCAAGCTCGCTATTGGTGGGCCGGCCCAACCCGTGCGACTTATGTAGTGCCCCAAACAGAGCTCACGCGTTTTGGCACGTGCGAGATCGCGCGTTCACAGGGTGCTGGTGGCCATCGCGCGGGACGTTTGGGCGCCGCGCATCGGCCAACGCTCGCTGCTCGTGGCCGGTGGGCCGCTGTATGCGGCCGGGGGTCTCTCGCTTACCTGTGCGCGGGACCGCGCTGTCGACGGCGTTTTTCTGCCTGCGCATGGACACGCGTCCGGCGGTGCGGCGATAGCCGCTCAACTTCGGCGAGCCGATCCGCCGATCCCGCTCGATAAGTCTGATCGCGTCAACACGCCAACACGAACATAGGTGACGATCTCAGCATGCCTGTTCAGGTGGAGCGGAAAGCCAGCAGATGGGCAAACTCGTCGTCGTCCAGACGCACCAAGTGCCCCGTCGTCGGCGCCAGACCCGCGATTGCCAAGTGCAGTCTGGCTTTCAGCCAGTCTTCCTCTTCCAATGCTGCGATGCTCAGATCTGGGCCTTACCGCCGTCGACGAACAGTTCGATACCGTTGACAAAGCTCGAATCGTCGGAGGCCAGAAAGACTGCCGCCTTGGCAATTTCGTCCGGATCGCCGACGCGGCCCATTGGGATCCGCGAGGCCAGGGCATCGAGCATTCCCTGCTGCCGTGCGGCGTCGGGGCCGGCCAGACCAAAGAAGCCTGGCGTCTTGGTGGGTCCGGGGCTGAGCGTGTTGACCCGGATGCCGCGACCCTTGAGATCGAGAATCCAGTTGCGGGCGAAAGAGCGTACGGCGGCCTTTGAGGCGGCGTAGACACTAAATGCCTCGGTGCCGCCGCTGGCGGCGGTGGAGCCAGTCAAGATCACTGATGCGCCGTCCGCCAGCAATGGCAAAGCCTTCTGTACGGTAAACAGTACGCCCTTGACGTTACAGCCAAAGGTGTCGTCATACTGCTCCTCAGTGATTTTCCCGAGCGGCAGCAGCGAGCCGCCGCCGGCGTTGACGAACAATACGTCGATCCGCCCCATTTCCGATCTCACCCGATCGAACAGCGTGTCCAGGTCGGCCATGTTCGATGAGTCGACCCGGATGCTGGTAGCGCTACCGATCTCGGACACCGCGGCGTCGAGTTCGGCCTGTCGGCGACCGGTGACGATGACATGCGCTCCTTCGCTAGCGAACCGCTTAGCCGTAGCGAGCCCGATTCCGGTGGATCCACCGGTAACAATTGCGATCTTGCCTTCAAGTTTGCGTGACATGGAAGTCTCCCTGGTTGGTTGTCAGATGAAACGCGAGTCATCAGCGCCGGCCCGCTGCCGTGCCGCTCCCATAGGGCAGGTCGGCGAGTAGGGCTCTCGATCAACTCGTACGCTCGCAACTGGTCGAGCATCAAGGCCGCTGCCCAACCGCGCTCGCGTCGTGGCCTTGCGAAGGGGCCGACGACTTGTGTTTGATCAAAGCGACCGCGACACCGCCGATCACCGCCGCCATTGCAATGGTGAGGAAGTTCTGCACCAGCGGCAGCTTCATCGAGACCAGCAGCCCGATCACGATCGGCGCCGCGATCGCGCCGATGCGCCCGACCCCCGAGGCAAAGCCGAGTCCCGTCGAACGGATCGACGTCGGGTAGAACTGCCCGGCATACGCGTACAGCAGGATCTGCGTGCCCAGCGTCGACGCGCCGACAACGGCAACGATCAGGAACAGTGGCTGCGCGCCGTAGCCGAGCAGCGTCAGCGAGACCGCGGCGACCGCGAAGAATGCGCTCGTCACCCATTTGATGTTCAGCTTGTCGGCGAGCCATCCGCCACCGACGGCGCCGACGACTGCACCGGCGTTGTAGGCGAGCAGGAAGTTCAGTGCGGAACCGAGGCTGTAGCCGGCCATGCCCATCAGCTTGACCAGCCACGAACTGAGCGCATAGAGCATGAACAGGCAGGTCATGAAGGCGACCCAGAACATCACCGAGCTGAAGCCGCGGCCGTCCAGGAACAGCCTGCTTACGGTCGGACCATCGGCCTTGTCCTCGGCCGGAACGAGGAACTCCTCGTGCGGCTCGAGCCGCATGTCCGGCCGGATCTTCCGGACCACTTCGCGCAGATGAGTGTCGTCGTGCTGCTTGATCAGGAACGGCAGCGACTCAGGCATGTACTTCAGGATGAACGGGATCAGCACCACTGGGGCGCCCGCGGCGATGAACACCGATTGCCAGCCGTAGGTCTCGATGAACTGCTTGCCGAGCAGCGCGGCGAGGATGCTGCCGGCCGCGTAGCCGCAGCACATCAGCGTGACCATCACGCTGCGCACCTTCTTCGGTGAGTATTCGGTCATCTGCGCGGCCGCAGTCGGGATCGCGCCGCCGATGCCGAGCCCGGCGACGAAGCGCATCACGCTGAAGGTGATCGGGTCGTTGGTGAACCCGGCGGCCGCGGTGAAGACGCTGAACAGGAACACGCAGATCGCGATCGCCCAGCGGCGGCCGATCTTGTCGGCCAGCGCGCCGAGCGCGATCGCACCGAACATCATGCCGAACAGCGCCGAACTGGCCATGAAGCCCGCAGTCGCGGCCTCGACATTCATCGCCTTCATGATCGACGGAAGCGCGATGCCGGCGACCGCGAGGTCGTAGCCGTCGAGCACCAGAATCACGAAACACCAGATCAGCACGGACCCGTGAAAGCTGTTGAACTTGGCCTCGTCGGCCAGTTTGTGAACATCTATCCGGTGCGCGCTTGAATGTGCTGTCGCCAGCTCAGGGCGGGTTGACTTCATTGACTTGTCTCCTTTTGTCTTCGGTCTGAGGTCCAGCAAGCGGGCGCACGTAACCACATCAGGGGTCGAGACCTGACGGTCAACGCCCCCTTGCATGGGCAAAGGCGCTCCCCGTGGTCCGGGGAGGCCGCACCACCTCACACGCGAGGAGCCTCGGGCAGGCGTTCGCCGCCGCGCACGACGTATTTGGCGGGGTACAGTGCGACGAGAACCTCGACTTCGTCCTCGGATGCCCCCGTGCACGCGCTCCAAATCGAGCTCACCTTCTTGGCCAGCGACAGCACGGCGCCGTCGCTGCGCCCATCACGTATGTGGCAGAAGATCAGCGTTTCGGAAGTAGGCTCTCCCGAACGGTAGGTGTTCTCGGGCGTGGCTTCATGGAATACGACGCTGATCAGGTCGAGCGGCGAAAGGATGACCTCCCTGATCGCGCTCGTGATCTCGGTGGCGATCCTGGCCTTGACGCCGGATGCGATTCCGACCTTGCATTCGCAAACAATGACGGGCATGTGTGTCTCCGTGAGATGGGTTACCGAGGCCCTAGTCTCTCGGAACGTCGGCGTTGGTGATTGCAACGCGGCGCCACCCTTGCTTGAAAGTGCCATGACATGAATTTCTGGCCGAGACGGCTTGCGTGTGCGTCAAAGACTTTGCCGACGGATTTGAGATGGAGCGCAAGGCACATATCGAAGCCGATCGGGTGCTCGACGACATGATTCGAGGGCCAGTGAGCGGCTTGAATCGCCCCGGGTTTCGCGGAGGCTCCAACTCTTGAGAAGATGGAGCCATAAAGAAGAAATCAGTGAAATTCTCCCCCGAGGTCGTCGAGCGCTCTGTGCGCATGGTGTTCGAGGCCAAGGACCAGTACGAATCCCGGTGGGCGGCGATCGTCTCGATCGCGGCAAAGATTGGCTGCACGGCGGAAACACTGCGCCGATGGGTTCGCCAGCATGAGCGCGACACGGGCCAGCGCGAGGAGCTCACGAGCGCCGAACAGCAACGCATCAGGGAGCTCGAGCGCGAGGTGCGCGAGTTGATGAGGGCCAACGCGATCCTGCGCCTAGCCTGCGCGTATTTCGCGCAGGCGTAGCTCGCCCCGTCGGCCTATCGACGCACGGTGGCGCACCGGCGTAATTCGGCCTTGCGCTGTGCGCGATCCCGCCGTGACGAGGTGCTGGAGGGGCACATCGAGCGGGCCTGGCAGGCCAACCTGCGGGTGTATGGGGCGCGCAAGGTGTGGCGGCAGCTGCAACGCGAGGACATCGAGGTCGCCCGCCGCACCGTCGAACGGCTGATGCGGGCCAAAGGGCTGCGTGGCGTCATGCGTGGCAAGGCCGTACGGACCACCCGGCCGGACTGTGCTGCACCTTGTCCCCTCGATCGCGTCAATCGGCAGTTCGCCGCGCAGCGTCCGAACCAGCTCTGGGTCTCCGGCTTCACCGATGTCTCGACCTGGCAGGGCTTCGTGTACGTGGCCTTCGTCATCGACATCTTCGCCCGCTGCATCGCGGGTTGGCGCGTCAGTCGGTCCGTGCATGCTGAATTCGTCTTCGACGCGCTAGAGCAAGCCTTATGGGCTCGGCAGCCGGAACGCAACGCCTTGATCCATCATAGTGATCGTGGCTCGCAGTACGTCTCGATCCGCTACAGCGAGCGACTGGCAGACCCGGGCATCGAGCCGTCGAAACCCGGGGCGATTCAGCTTGTCTATATTCTGTGGGCCGCATACACATTCCAAGGCGCACAATGAGCGAGCCGGACGCAAGGTCGAAGCGGAGTAAGCGATGCATGATCAGCTAGACTCACAAGCGGAATATCGCGAGGTTGGGGGCGAACTCGTCTCCGGCACCATTGTCGACTCACGCACCACACATCTTGAAGTCCTCGTGCGCCGATCGGCCGGGCCCATCTCTTGGCGTTTTCGTCAACCGCGGCTCGCGCTGTTTTGGTTTCGGAACGGCCTCAAAGAGTTGCATCTGGACGTCGACGGCCGCCGCATCCACTCGGGAATAAGACAAGGAACAAGCCTTGCGCTGTTCCCAGCCTCGACTTCAGTCGAAGGCGAGTTCGACGTCGCCCCGTCCTTCGACTACACAGTGGTTTTCCTCGACCCGACCGTTGCGTCCGACGCCGGCTGCCACTTCGATCGGCCGCTGATTGCCTTCGGCAACGAAGATCTGCAACGTGGCCTTTCGGTGCTTTGCCGTGAGGCGGGCAATGCAGACAGCCTTTACGGGTTGTTCGCCGAGGGCTGGGCAATGCAGGCACTCGCCCTACTGGCGCGCGTCGACGGCAGCCAAGCAGCCACCGTTCGCCCGTGCGGTGGTCTCGCACCTGGCAGCTTGCGGCGCGTTATCGACTACATCGAGGCCGACTTGTCGAGGCCGTTCACGATCGCGGGCTTGGCCCAAGTTGCCGGTGTCAGTCCCCGGCATTTCATCCGGGCTTTTCGGGAAAGTGCCGGACTGACACCCCTGCGCTTTGTGTACGGTCTGCGTCTCGAGCGGGCCAAGGAGTTCCTCTTGGATCCCCGTCGCACCGCAACTGAAGTCGCGCTGGATTGCGGCTTCAGCCACGCTCAACACTTCAGCACCGCATTCAAGAAGGCGACCGGCGTGACGCCGTCCGATTTCCGCAGGGCTGCGATGCGCTGATGGTCACGCGGCCTAGCTATTAATTGCTAGCTTGATGTCGTTCCTGGAAATCCGGATCAGGTGACCAGTTCGGGAGCCGGCGCGCCTGACGAGCGATGCTTCGATGCTTGGCGGGGAGGAGGACGGTCCCCCACGATGAGACGGCCCAAGTGCTGCTCGCCATGCAAACAGGTGGCGCGTGACCTTGATTCTCGACACAAGCACCGGCCGCAGGAATGGAGGCGCTGTCCACGCCGGACTTCACGATCGCCACCCAGAACGGAGTCGCCGCTGCGCGGAAAGCCGCTCGGGCTACGCCCTACACGCTTTGCTGCGCAGCGAGCGGCACACGACTTACACCACTTCGCGGGACATCAACGGAGGAGCCGTTTCCACCTTAGGGCCGGCGTCGACTTCACTGCGCGGCGATGACCGGAATGCAGCCGAAACCGCGAGTACAAAGATCGAGGTCGACCGGCAGGATCCGCTGCATTGCTGTCGTTGGCTGACAAAACCTGAACGACTCTTGAGGGTCGTAAGCGGAAGTCTGCGTGTGCTTCGGTCGGCCGTCGTAGGTGTGGCGGGTCGATCGGCTAGGTGCTGCGGTCGCGGAATGTATGCGTTTTCGACTATATTTCGCAGCCACTTGACAGCATGGGGGGCTTGCTCGGTCTCGTTTTCGACTTTAATTTTGTAAGGCGTCGATCAAGGCGGGCGGTGAGCCCGCATGGACGCTGGAGCGGAGTTTTCGACTTCAATTGCAAGGAACACGGGTGGCCGCGCTGGCCCGCGACGGCAAGAACGACATCGCCGCGGCGTGGGCGGGGGGTGATCGACAACTACCCAGAGTTCGCCGGCCAGGGCTACGACACCGACCACGCCGCCGCGATCGGCGACGACCGCTTCATGCACGAGGTCATCGCCAAGGTGGGCGAGGCCGCCGCCGGCCACAAGTCGAGCCTGTGGCGCGATCCGCTGGCGGCGGTCAATCGCTTCCTCTTGAAGATGGAGCTCGGGCGCCAGATCAACAAGATCGAACTCGCGAATCTGGTGGCGGGCAGCCTGGCGCGCGTCATGTGGGGCGAGCCGGGCGGGCAGCGGCAGGTAGCGCTGGACTCGATGCGGAAATACCCCGGCGGGCGCAATGCAATTTCTGTGGCAGATACCCTAGGCCCTAACGTCCGAAGCGACTCCGGGGCGCTTTTTACCGTATTGGAAGTCGCGACAGGGCGCAAGACGCAACTCACTGCACACGAGATTCGCCGCGGGTCGGAGTACGGACCGATGGCCCAGCGCCAGGATCAGGCCGCCGGGCCGGACGGATGGAAGGTGAACCCGGGTGCGAGCGCGGCCGGCAATGATGCGCACGCCCCTACACACGACGCCCCTACACTGTCCCGGAGCGACATGGGAGCCGGGTTCTTGGCCTCCGCGCATACGGGACACCGCAAGGGTGGCAGCCCGGCAGACAACGGAGACGACACCAATATACCGGCTGGCCGCCGCGACAACAATCCGATGACCCAGCGCCCGTTCAACCTGGCCGACTACACGGCGCCGCGGGGCGAGCAGGCGAAGAGCGTCGTGCAGTCGCTGTTCGACGCGGTCAAGTCGCCTTCGGCCACCAAGTTCAACTGGCTCCACAAGACGATCTCGACCCAGCTCCACAAGGCGAGCACCGACGCGGACTTCCGGCGCATCTTCCAGATGGCGACCGAGTACGAAAACGATCTCGCCCGGATGGCGGTGCGCCCGACCTGCTGCCGAGCTTCTATCAGTTGGGCAAGGCGTTCAACCGCGTGGTGCACGGCAACCGCAACGCCAAAGCCTTGCGCAAGGTCGCCGACGCACTCGTCGCGGGCACCCTCGCCGGGAGCGACGTGACCACCGGGCGCATCTGGTCGAAGCCCGAACTGCGCACCTGCTTCGGCCTCGACGACATCGGGATCAAGCTCTACGAGCAGGCGCGCGCGGCGATCGAAGCGTCGCTGCAGGAAGCGGCGGCCGGGCTCGCGTGGCAGACCGTGAAGCGCTACGTGCCCGAACTCAAGGACGGTGTGCGCAGCGTGTCCGAGTTCGCCCGCGAGGCGATCGAGATGGCGCTGCGCAAGCTTGAGGACGAGCCGCGCTCGAGGCCCGGTTGCGCGAGGAGGCGCAGGCGGGCGCCGACCCCGCGACGTTTTCAGAAGCGTGGAAGGCGCTCTTCGCGGATGAGCTGGTGAAGCTTCCGGCGAAGCAGCCAGACAAAGGGTGAGAGCATCAAGGCGAGCGTGCTGAGGTGCTCCGAGAAGGTGCCCGGATTGCTGCCGATCCCGTGCGGATAGAGCGCGATCAGCGCGACCGCCATGTCGGCGTGCATCATCGCGTCGAGCGCGATGTGGCTGAGGGTGCCGAAGTGCACCGAGCCGACCACCACCTTCGTCGAGGCGCGCCCGATGCGCTCGACGAGCGCCGCCACGCGAGGTAGAGAAGAATCGCGGCGGCCGCAATGACGAACGACCCCGGCCAGGTGTGCGTGGGCCCGTGCAGCGGCCAGTCGAGCACCCCGTAGAGCTTCAGGCCGGCTCGATGTCCATCAGCACCTGGGAGAGCGCGAAGGCGACGAACGAGAATCGGTCGCCGAGCGTGGCCTTGGGCAATGCGCCGAAGGCGAGGTGGAAGGTTGGGAATGGCACGACAAGCGCTCGCCTTAGTGAGGGAGGCACCCCGCCACGCGCAATGCAATCTCGATGGCCGAGACCCTTGAGCCTACGTCCAAGAACGATGGCGGGGATGCATGACTGTAGCGGCAAAGGCATCTCGCGCCAAGGGGGCACTGATGCAAGGCCCGATGGGGTACGAGACAGTGGGCGGGAATTGCCCAACGCTGGTTCACCCGCACGAGGCTCTTATAGTGTGCGCCGACGCGGTCAACTGGAAGAAGGACGCCGTACCCGTGACGCAACGTCTATACAGCGTCGCGACAAAAGAAAACCTCCTCGGCACCCGAGTATCCAGTGCTGGCGCCGAAGCGCCCGGGCGGTCTGGCTCGTCGCACCAAGGAGGCATTTAAAGTGTATTGCACGAGCTGTTGAACTTCAACGGCTCGGAGCCGATGGCCCAGCGCCCGTTCAACCTGGCCGACTACGCCCGTGGAGGTCATGTGCATGACCGTGTACCGATGAACGAAAGCAATGCGCAAGTCGGTGCCGACCTGAGCGAGCAGTGCCGCGCGGTACTGCATGGCCCGGAAGCGCGTCGCCAGCGATAGACGGCAGCGAGGCGTCCATTGCGCAATGACGTGAACAACTCAGGACAGCCCGGCCGCACGCCGTTCTTGTGTCTGCCGAACGCAACGGATTGTCGCCGTACCTGCTGACGGGACCGCTGGACTTTTTTCTATTCCTACCCAATTCCTACCCAACGACCAAAAAGCAAAAAGCCAACCCCGAAGAGTTGGCCTAAGTGCTTGAATTCTTGGTGGGGGCAGTAGGATTCGAACCTACGACCTACTGATTAAGAGTCAGCTGCTCTACCAACTGAGCTATACCCCCATGCCGTTGTGCTACTGTCGCCGGAGATGTATTCCGTCGAGAGGCGCGCATAATAGCCAATCAAGGCGGGAAGTGCAAGTTTTTATGGGGCAGGTTTCTTGCCGGATGTATTCAGATCGGGGGCCTGCATGCGGCCACCGCGGCGACGGGTGCCAATGCCTGTGATCGCGCCGATGCCCTGGCTGCCGTGTGCATGGCAAATCGCGCAGGCGAGCGCGTCGGCGGCGTCGGCGCCAGGCGGGGCGTCGAGCGCGAGCAGGCGCTGGACCATGTGCTGGACCTGTTCCTTGGCCGCCTTGCCGTGACCGACGACCGCTTGCTTGACCTGCAGCGCGGTGTATTCGGCCACCGGCAAGTCGCACGAAACCGCGCCGCAGATCACCGCACCGCGGGCCTGGCCCAGCAGCAGCGTGGACTGGGGATTGACATTGACGAACACCTTTTCCACCGCGACCATGTCCGGCGCATAGGTCCCGATGACTTCGCGCACGCCGTCGAGCAGCGTCTTGAGACGGCCGGGGAGTTCTCCGTCGCGGGTCTTGATGCAGCCGCTGGCGACGTAGCGCAACTGGTTGCCGAGCACGTCGATGAGGCCGAAGCCGGTGATCCTCAGCCCGGGGTCGAGGCCGAGGACCCGGGTGACGACGGTGCGCGAGGCGATGCCGGTCAGGCGCAGCTCGCTCAAACGACGACCGCCGTTCCGCTGACGCAGACCATCAGCATACCGTTGTCCTTGCCCAGCACTTCATAGTCGATGTCGATGCCGACCACGGCGTTGGCACCGAGCTTGGCGGCCTGTTCGGCCATCTCTTCCATCGCCAGCTCGCGCGCATCGGCCAGCGCACGCTCGTAGGCGCCGGCGCGGCCGCCGACGATGTTGCGGATCGAGGCGAACAGGTCCTTGAAGATGTTGGCGCCGATGATCGCCTCGCCGGTGACGACACCGAAGTAACGCTGGATCGGGTGGCCTTCGAGGGTGGGGGTGGTGGACATCTGCATGGAGCTACTCCGCTGGTTGTGTCGTATGCGGATGCTATCAGGCCTTGCGCGCCAGCCATACGCCGGCGACGGCAACGATCATGCCCGCCAGTGCCAGGCCGGTGAGGGTCTCGCCGAACATCGCCCACGCAATCAGTGCGGTGGTGGGCGGGGTCAGGTAGAACAGGCTGGCGACGTTGACCGCACTGCCGCTGCGGATCAGCAGGTTGAGCAGGCTGATCGCGCCGAGCGACAGCACCACCACCAGCCACAGCAGCGCAAAGATGAATTCTCCGCTCCAGGTGATCTCCATGGTCTCCGTCCGGCTTGCCATCAGCGCGGTGAGGATCAGGGTGGGGACGAACTGGATGACCGATCCTGTGCGCAGGTCGAAGCGCGGGCAGAAGCGTTTCTGGTAAAGCGTGCCGGCGGTGATGCCGATCAGCGCGACCAGGGCCGGAGCCAGCATGGTGCCGAGGTCGTCCGGCGCGACGCCCTCGACCGCGATCTTGTTGCTCACCACCAGGGTGACGCCGAAGAAACCGAGTGCGAGCCCGCCCCACTGCTGGATGCTGACCCGTTCGCCGAGCAGCATTCCGGCGCCGAGAGCGGTGAGCAGCGGCTGCATGCCGACCACCAGGGCCGTGACCCCCGCCGGCAGACCGCGATGTATCGCCACGAACACGCCGCCGAGGTATAGCGCCTGGACCAGCACGCCGGTGACGGCGATGTGCATTGCCGCGCTCGGGCTGTTCGGCCACGGCGCGCGCATGGCCAGGGCAAGCATCACCATCAGCATGATCACCAGCACATAGCGGGTGGCCAGAAAGCTCAGCGGCTCGGCATAGGGAAGGCCGAACTTGGCGCCGATGAAGCCGGTGCTCCACAGTACGACGAACAGCAAGGGCATGATGCGTTGGGCAAGCGACGGGGTGGTCATGAGCGTGGGCGAGTCCGCCAAAAAGAAACGGGCGACGCAGCGCGCCGCCCGGAATGGGGTGGTGCCGGAGGCGGCGTCTATTCGTCCAGCATCGCGGACGTATAGACGTCCTGCACGTCATCGAGCGATTCGAGTGCATCGAGCAGCTTCTGCATGCGTGCCGCGTCGTCACCGGAAAGCTCGGTTTCGTTCTGGGCTTTCATGGTCACTTCACCGAACTCGGCGGTGAACCCGGCGCTCTCGAGCGTTTCCTTCACCGCGGTGAATTCCCACGGCCCGGTTATGACTTCGATCGAGCCGTCGTCATTGGTGATCACGTCTTCGGCGCCGGCCTCGAGCGCGGCTTCCATCAGCGCGTCCTCGTCGGTGCCGGGGGCGAACATCAGCTGCCCGCAGTGCTTGAACTGGAAGGCCACACAGCCGTCGGTGCCCATGTTGCCACCGTACTTGGAGAAGGCATGGCGCACGTCGGCCACGGTGCGGATCTTGTTGTCCGTCAGGCAGTCGACGATGACCGCCGCGCCGCCGATGCCATAGCCCTCGTAGCGGGCTTCCTCGTAGGTCACGCCTTCGAGCTGGCCGGTGCCGCGCTTGATCGCATTGTCGATGTTGTCCTTGGGCATCGATTCGCCCTTGGCCTTGTCGATGGCGAGGCGCAGGCGCGGGTTGGCGCCGACGTCACCTCCGCCCATGCGGGCGGCGACGGTGATTTCCTTGATCAGTTTGGTGAAAACCTTGCCTCGCTTGGCGTCCTGACGACCCTTGCGATGCTGGATATTGGCCCATTTCGAGTGACCAGCCATACGAACCCCTGGCGCAGCGTGTGCGATTGAAAAGTGCGCGCATTATACAGCCGCGGCGCCCGCGACTGCTGCCCGCAGGCGCGCACGAGCGGGTGCTCGGGTTAAGATCGGGGTCGCATATTCCAATTCGCAACCTTGCCGGAGACTCGCATGGCAGAGCCACTTCTGATCGCCCGCACCCAAGACAAGGACATCAACCTGCTGCCGCGCCTGGCCAACCGGCACGGGCTGATCACCGGTGCCACCGGCACCGGAAAGACGGTCACCCTGCAGAAGATGGCGGAGGCGTTTGCCGCCATCGGCGTGCCGGTATTCATGGCCGACGTGAAGGGCGACCTGTCCGGGATCGGCGCGGCCGGCGTCAAATCCGAAAAGCTGATGCAGCGCCTGGCGGCGATCGGCATCGAGGATTTCGAGCCACGGGCCAATACCACCGTATTCTGGGACGTGTTCGGTAGCGGCGGACACCCGGTACGGGCCACGATCTCCGATATGGGGCCCTTGCTGCTCTCGCGTCTGCTCAATCTCAATGACACCCAGGCCGGCGTGCTGCAACTGGTGTTCAAGGTTGCCGACGATAACGGTCTGCTGCTGCTCGACCTCAAAGACCTGCGCACCATGGTGCAGCACGTGGGCGAAAACGCGAAGACCTTCACCACCGAATACGGCAATGTGTCGGCGGCCTCCATCGGCGCCATCCAGCGCAACCTGCTGGCGCTGGAAGAGCAGGGCGGCGATGTGTTCTTCGGTGAGCCGATGCTCGACATCAACGACCTGATGCAGACCGATGCCGCCGGTCGAGGCGTGATCAACGTGCTCGCGGCCGACAAGCTCTACCACTCGCCCAAACTCTATTCGACCTTCCTGCTATGGATGCTGGCCGAGCTGTTCGAACAGCTGCCGGAGGTCGGCGACATGGACAAGCCCAAGCTGGTGTTCTTCTTCGACGAGGCCCACCTGCTGTTTGCCGATGCGCCCAAGGCACTGATCGAGAAGGTCGAACAGGTGGTGCGGCTGATCCGCTCCAAGGGGGTGGGGGTATATTTCGTGACCCAGAACCCGCTCGACGTGCCCGAAACCGTGCTCGGCCAGCTCGGCAACCGGGTCCAGCATGCGCTGCGCGCCTTCACCCCGCGCGACCAGAAGGCAGTGAAGACGGCGGCCGACACCATGCGTGCGAACCCGGCCTTCAACGCGGCGACCGCAATCACCGAGCTGGGGGTGGGTGAGGCGCTGGTGTCCTTCCTCGACGACAAGGGGCGGCCCGAAGTGGTCGAGCGCGCCTTCGTGGTGGCGCCGGTTTCACGCCTCGGGCCGATGAGCGCGCAGGAACGCGATGCGGCGATCCGCGCTTCGGTGCTGTTCGGGCACTACGAAAAGGCGGTCGATCGCGAGTCGGCTTACGAACTGCTGCGTGCCCAGGCGGCGGCTCGCGCCGAGTTGGCCGGCGAGCGTGCGGCGGGGGCGTCCGGCACCGCGGCGCCGGACTCCGCCGGGGGCGGGCTCAACGACATCCTGTTCGGTTCGACCGGTCCGCGCGGCGGGCGGCGCGACGGCCTGGTGCAGATCGCGGCCAAGACGGTGACGCGAACGATCGGCAGCGGCATCGGGCGGCAGATCGTGCGCGGCCTGCTGGGGTCGCTGCTGGGTCGCGGCAAACGCTGAGTCGCCCGGCCGGGGCGTGGGGCCGATCAGGCGCCGGCGTGGCGTAACAGCTGGGTCGCTGCCTGCCCGACGATGTTCCGGTCGTGTAGCAGGCGTGCCTGTTTCGCCGCGACCAGGCGGCCAAGCGCCTTGAGGCTGGCGGCGAGCACCTGGTCATCGGTGTGGCAGTAGAGCAGCGCGACCTGGTGTTGCGGTCCGATCCAGCTCACGCCCGCCCGGATCGCCTCGTTGCCGGGCAGGCTGATCTCGAGCAGGGAGTCGGTCGTCAGGGGCAGTGGCTCGGTGGCTGTCCTGCCTGCTTCGCGCAAGACCAGGCCGATGCCGAGCAGGCCCAGTCCGGTTGCCGGATCGACACTGCGGCCGGGAAGCGGATCGGCGCCGGGCCGGGCAGGTTCCGGTGTGGGCTTGCCGCCCAGGATGGCTGCGTGCAGGTCCATGCAGGCAGCCAGCGCACGTTCGCAGGCCTGCGTATCCATGCCCACCCCGGCAAGACCCGTGCGCAACTGCTCGATCAAGGGCGGCAGCATCTCCATCCGTCGGGTTCTTTCCTGGGGCGCGTGGATGCGCCGGCCGCTGAGGACGAGCTGGTGGGTGGCAGTGAGCTGTTCGCGCCAGCGCGGGTGCTTGTCGCCGAGCCGATAAAGGGTGCGGGCGAGCACCTGCACCCACCAGGTCCACAGAAAGTCGTGAATGGGCGCCGGCGTCCCGGGTTCGATCATGCGGGCGAGCGCACGCGAGGCGACATCCAGGGCATGTTCGCGCCGGTCGAGGCGGATCGCGTCGTCGATGAACGGTGACGTTTTCTGCTCACTGTTCGCAGCGTGCGAGGTGGCAAGTCCCTGCAGCTGGTGCAGCGCACGGGCGAACCGCTTTTCGTCCGGAGGCGGATCGTGCTGCACGCCGGAGACGATGGCAACGAGCGCTTCATAGGCCCCGTCGCCACGGCGGTCAGCGGGCAGGCGCATGCCGAGGGTAGCGATGCCATCGATCAATTGGCGGGCCGGCTGGGCTGGATCGCCGATTGTTTGCGGCTGGTCCAGCACCTGCAGCAACAGCGGGCCTTTCAGCCCGGCCAGCACGGGCTTGATCCGGGCCGGGAGGTCGGGGTGGGTCGCGATCAGGGTGAATACCTGCTCCACCGTGTCCACGGCGCCGGCAAGCTCGGCGGGCAGCAGATGCGCCAGGTCGCTTCCCGACAGGGGGACGTCTGCGCCGTCGATCCCCTGGCGGCGCACCAGCCACTCCCTGATCTGGCCGACAATGGCTGCCGCCAAGGTCGGGTCGAGCGTCGTCGGTGTGGTTCCGTGGTCGGGCCGTCGCATCGACAACTGCTGTTGCAAGGCCGCTGCGGGATCTTCGGCCGGAGCCGGCGCCGCGGCGGCAACGGGGGCAAGCGGCTGGGCGCGTCGTGGGCGTGCGGGTTGATGAGGTTGCACGCCGGCTTCAACCAGCTTTGAATTCAGTTGCGCATAGCAGTGCGCGAGTCCGTCGGCCAGTGGCGAGGCAAGATCGTCGATCATCTGGCTCCGCTGCGCGGAGGACAGGTCTTGAGCTTCGGCCAGCACGCGCAGCGCCTGGCACACGGTCTCCGGGCCGATCGGCACCATGTCCGGCGCGAGGTCGCTGCGGACGAGCAGGATCGCATAGCCCCCATGCAAGGCCGCAAGCTCTGCGCCACAGCGCTCCCGCAGCTTGCGCGCGAGATCGATGAGTTCGAGCGTGAAGACGAGGTCGTCCTCGTGTACGAGACTGATCCGCGACGCGGTGAGCCCACTGGCCTGCTCGAACCCCATGCGGTTCTCGAGGCCGGCGAGGACGTCGTGATGCTTGCCGGCAGCGTCGCGCACCGCTTGGAGCAGCGCGGGCTGCGCCGGGGCGATGACGGCTTCAAACTCGTTCAGGAACGCTTCCCTGAGCACCTGGATCAGGCTTGCGTCCTTGGTCTCCGGTGAAGCGGTCATGACGGTCGTGAACGGTTGAACTCGTTGCAGTGTAGGCCAGGCGCGACGGCCCGTCATGGGACGTGGTCCGACCGGCGCCTCCACAGGGTCTGGATTGCGCTGGAAACTGCGGATTGTGTAGCGGACATTGAACTGGCTTAATTCCGCCTCGCATAGAGGAGTGCTGGTGATGAAGCAGCCGTCGGCTGGCGTCGGGTTGGTGTTTGCGGTGTGCGGCGCGGTGGGTTTTTCGTTCAAGGCGATCCTGGTGAAGCTGGCCTACCGTCACGGGGTCGATGCGGAAACGCTGCTCGCGCTGCGCATGGCCCTGTCGCTGCCGTTCTTCCTGGCGATGGGGGGGCTGGCCTCGCGCTTGGCCGCCACCCCGCTGTCGGGCCGCGATTGGTGGTGGATGGCGGGGCTGGGACTGTTCGGCTACTACCTTGCGAGTTATCTCGACTTCCTCGGTCTCGCCTACATTTCCGCCGCACTCGAGCGGCTGATCCTGTTCCTTTATCCGACCATCGTCATCGTCGTGTCCGCCCTGTTCCTCGGCAAGCCGATCTCGCGCCGCATGCTGGGAGCGCTCGCCCTGTCCTATCTCGGGATCGGACTGGCGGTGGGGCATGACCTGAAGGTCGCCGGCGAAGCGGTCGACGTGCTGACCGGCTGTCTGCTGGTGTTCGGCAGTGCGGTGAGCTATGCGCTCTACCTGATGGGCAACGGACAGGTCGTCGGTCGCCTCGGCTCGGCGCGGGTGACGGCCTTCGCGTCGTCGTTTGCGTGCGCCTTCAGCCTCGCGCAGTTCGGCCTGATGCGCCCGCTCGAGGCGCTGATACAGCCGTGGCCGGTCTATGGGCTGTCGCTCGCGATGGCCGTGTTCAGCACCGTGGCGCCGGTGTGGCTGGTGTCGGAGGCGATCCGCCGGCTCGGTGCCGGTACGGTGTCGCTGACCGGTACGCTCGGGCCGGTGATCACGCTCTTCCTCGGCTGGGTGATGCTGGGCGAGGCGATCGGGCTGGCGCAGATGGCCGGAACCGCGATGGTGATCGCCGGTGTGCTGGTGATGGCAGGTCCCAAGGGGACGGTAAGTCGTCGCTGATGGCGTCCGGGCGTCCGTGCCTGATGCACGAGGCATGGACGCCCGCGGTCGTTCACGCCAGCTTGAGGCGCTTGCAGATCTCGGTCGTGAGCCCGGCCTGGTTCATGCTGTAGAAGTGCAGTCCGGGCACGCCGACGGCCAGGAGCTTGTCGCACATGGCGGTGACCACATCCAGCCCGAACGCACGAATCGACTCGGCGTCGTCGCCGTAGGCCTCGAGTTTCCTGCGCATCCAGCGCGGGATCTCGGCCCCGCAGGCGTCGGAGAAGCGGGCGAGCTTGGAGAAGCTCACAATCGGCATGATGCCCGGCACGATCGGGATCGTGATGCCCATCGCCCGCACCGAGTCGACGAAGTGCAGATAGGCATCGAGATTGTAGAAATACTGGGTGATCGCCGAGTCGGCGCCGGCATCCGCCTTGCGCTTGAAGGCGATGAGGTCGTCCTGCGGGCTGCGTGCCTGCGGGTGCCATTCCGGATAGGCGGCCACTTCGAGGCGGAAGCGGTGGCCGGTTTCGGCGCGGATGAACTCGACCAGCTCGTTGGCGTAGCGGAATTCGCCCGCATCGCCCACCCCGGACGGCAGATCGCCGCGCAGCGCGACGATGCGGCGGATGCCGGCGTCGGCGTACTCCTGCAGGATCGCGCGGATGCCTTCACGGGTCGAGCCGATGCAGGACAGGTGCGGTGCCGCTTCGCTGCCGCTGGCGGCGATCTCCTTGACCGTGGCGAAGGTGCGCTCGCGCGTCGAGCCGCCCGCGCCAAAGGTGACGGAGAAGAACGCCGGTTTCAGTTCGGCCAGTTTGGCGCGCACCGTGCGCAGTTTTTCGGCGCCTTCCGCGGTTTGCGGCGGAAAGAATTCAATCGAGAGTTCAGTGTTGTGCATGTCGCATCCAGGTAAAGAATTCGCGGTTGCCGTCGGTGCCGGTGATCGGCGAGTCGAACCAGTCGTGCACCTTCAGTCCGCAGGCTGCGGCGGCGGCCCTGAGTTTGGCTTCCACATCGGCGTAAAGCGAGGTGTCGCGCACGATACCGCCTTTCGCCAGCCCCTTGGCGCCGACCTCGAACTGGGGCTTGACCAGCGCCAGGATGTCGCCGTTCGCGGCCAACAGGGCGGGCCACTGCGGCAGGAGCAGGGTCAGCGAGATGAAGCTCGCGTCGCACACGATCAGATCGAATCCGGCAGGCGGATAGTGCGTGCCCAGATCGCTCGCAAGCAGATGGCGTGCGTTGATGCCTTCGAGGGTGATGCAACGCGGATCGGAGGCCAGGCGCGGATGAATCTGGCCGTGGCCGACTTCCACTCCGACGACCCCGGCCGCTCCGGCCTGGAGCAGGCAATCGGAAAAGCCGCCGGTGGATTGGCCGACGTCGAGGCAGATCCGCCCATTCACCTGCAGGCCGCTGACACGCAATGCCCCGGCGAGCTTGAGGCCGCCACGCGACACGAAGCGGTCGGCTTCGTCGGGGACGACCGCAAGCACCGCCGATTCGGGCAGCTCCTGCGCCGGTTTGGTGACCGGGCCACTGTCCGAGCTGACCCGCCCGGCCTCGATCAGCACGCGCGCAGCGGTGCGCGACGGTGCAAGGCCCTGCTGCACCAGCAACTGGTCGGCACGCGGCATGACCCGATGCGCCATCGGCGGTGTGGCCGGACGCTCGGGGGCTGGACGACTGCTGCGGCGATGGAAGGATTTCATCGGTGGCGGGTCGGCTCGGGAAGGCGGCCGGCGAACGTGATATCCACCAGTCCGCCACTGGGCTTCCGCTGCACGGTCTGAACCGGATTGCCGCGGAAGTCCACCCCGAGCCTTCGATCAATAGCGATAGTGCTCGGCCTTGTACGGGCCTTCGACCGGGACGCCGATATAGGCTGCCTGCTCGGGGCGCAGCACGGAGAGCTGGGCGTTGAGCTTCTTCAGCTGCAGGCGGGCGACCTTCTCGTCCAGGTGCTTGGGCAGCGTGTACACGCCCACCGGATAGTCGGCGGTACGCGAGTACAGCTCGATCTGGGCGATGGTCTGGTTGGCGAAGGACGAGCTCATCACGTAGGACGGATGGCCGGTGCCACACCCGAGGTTCACCAGCCGACCCTTGGCCAGCAGGATGATGCGCTTGCCATCGGGGAAGATGACGTGGTCGACCTGCGGCTTGATCTCGTCCCACTCGTACCGTTCGAGCGAGGCGACGTCGATCTCGTTGTCGAAGTGGCCGATGTTGCACACGATGGCCTGGTCCTTCATTGCCGCCATGTGATCGTGGGTGATGACGTGGAAGTTGCCGGTGGTGGTGACGAAGATGTCGGCCTTGTCGGCGGCATATTCCATGGTCACCACGCGATAACCTTCCATCGCCGCCTGCAGCGCGCAGATCGGGTCGATCTCGGTGATCCAGACCTGGGCCGACAGTGCGCGCAGGGCCTGGGCGGAGCCCTTGCCCACGTCGCCGTAGCCGGCCACCACCGCGACCTTGCCGGCGATCATCACGTCTGTGGCGCGCTTGATGCCATCGACCAGCGATTCGCGGCAGCCGTAGAGGTTGTCGAACTTGGACTTGGTGACCGAGTCGTTGACGTTGATCGCCGGGAACTTGAGCTCGCCGCGCTGGTGCATCTGATACAGGCGATGCACGCCGGTGGTGGTCTCCTCGGTCACGCCCCTGATCTGTGCGAGCCGGGTGGAGTACCAGGCCGGATCGACGGCGAGCTTGGCCTTGATCGCGGCGAACAGGATGGTTTCCTCTTCGGAGCCCGGCTTGGCCAGCACCGAGATGTCGTTCTCGGCACGGGCACCCAGGTGCAGCAGCAGGGTCGCGTCGCCGCCGTCGTCGAGGATCATGTTCGAGTAGACGTCCCCGCTTCCCGTGGACGGCCATTCGAAAATGCGGTGGGTGTAATCCCAGTAGTCGGTCAGCGACTCGCCCTTGACCGCGAACACCGGGATGCTCTGTGCGGCGATCGCGGCGGCGGCGTGGTCCTGGGTCGAGAAGATGTTGCACGAGGCCCAGCGCACTTCGGCGCCGAGCGCGGTGAGGGTCTCGATCAGCACCGCGGTCTGGATCGTCATATGCAGCGAACCGGTGATGCGTGCGCCTTTCAGGGGCTGGCTGGCGGCGTATTCCTCGCGGATCGCCATCAGGCCGGGCATCTCGGTTTCGGCGATGCGGATTTCCTTGCGTCCCCAGGCGGCCAGCGCCAGGTCGGCAATCACGTAGTCGGTAAAGGTACTGTCAGCCACAGAGTTCATGTCGGTTTCCTTGAACGAGTGGCCGGGAAGGGGTGGTGCGGTGGGCTCACCTGATCACCCCGTGCCCGGCACGGGTAAAGGTGAGCGCAGTTCCAAAGTGACCGAGCCTGGGACAGAATCTTGCAGCGCTCCTCGGTAATCGGAATTATATCTTTACTTGCGGATGCCGTCAGCCGTAAGTAAAGGGGGAAGGCTGCGAACGGCGTCACGGTGACGACGGTCAAAATGGTCGAATAATCGAATCAATAATCAAATCTTTTGGTGGTGCATCAACACGAGGGGGGAATATGAAAAAGAGCATCGGCGCGATCGCACTCCTGGCTCTCCTGCTTGGGTCTTGCTCCAGCCTGCTGCCGAAGGCTGATCAGAAAACCGTCTCGCCGTGGCGCGACTTCAAGGAGGTGAAATCCGCCTATGACGCGGTCCGTCCCGGGGAATCGGACCGTGACGCCGTTCATCGCCTGGGGTTCGACCCGGCATCGACCCCCAATGTCCAGATTCTGAACTACTCGGAGATCGTGAACTCCGCGCTGCCCAAGGACAGCATGGTCCCGGGTGTCGAGTTGCCGGCCGGGATCCGTGCCTGCATGATGGCCCAGGACCGCTGCGTGGGGTATCAGCTCGAGGAGACGCGGATCAAGCGGAACCGGGTGGGCGGATTCTGGGCCGATTTCCTCAATTTTCGCCGGGAGACGTCGATGACCGGTTGGCGCTTCAAGGCGCTGCTGGTACTGGTCGACGACAAGGTCGTGTTCAAGCAGTGGTCGGGGCAGCCGGAAATCAGGGAGGTCAGCGTCAACCGCAACCCGCTCGGCCCCCTGCAGGGGGTCGGAGAGAAGGCGTCCAGCTTCCAGTAGGCGTCTACTCGGGCTTGCCGGCCACCTTGCCGTTGTGGCGGACGATGCTGACCACCAGGGTGATCACGGTCAGCGGCATCACATACCCGAGCATCACGCCCGAGTATGCCTGCAGGCCGGCGTGTTGCTGCGCGGCCAGTACCAGCCAGGCGGTATAGGCCGCGTAGTAGGCAAGGAAAATGCCGCCTTCCCAGCGTGCAATCTCGCGGCCGGTGATCAGGATCGGCAGGCAGGCGAAGGCCACTGCAAGCATCACCCACAGATCGAAATTGCGTGCGGCCTCCGAGACCGGCAAGCCGCCCGGCGCGATCAGGCCGGTCACGCCGAGCACCGCGCAGATGTTGAACACGTTGCTGCCCACCACATTGCCGACCGCAATGTCGCGCTGACCGCGCAATGCGGCGACGATGGAGGTCGCGATCTCCGGCATCGAGGTGCCGATTGCCACCACGGTCAGGCCGATCACCAGATCGCTGACGCCGAACGCGCGCGCAAACGAGACTGCCGCACTGACCAGCCAGTCGGCACCGAGCACCAGCATCCCCAATCCCGCGATCACCAACAGCGTCTGTGTGGCCCAGTGGCGGTCCCAGGTCGAGGTGGGGATCTCGCTGGCGAACTCATCCTCGATCGCCTTCGATGCGGTGCGCGATTGCCGTATCAGGAAGACGGTGTAGGCGATCACCAGCATGACCAGCGCGAAGGCCTCCAGCCGGCCGATCGAGCCGTCGAGCGCCATCACCACGAGCAGCACCGAGGCGCCGATCATGATCGGAATCTCCTGGCGGATGATCTGTTCGGCGACCAGCAACGGTGCAATGATGGCTGCAATGCCGAGAATCAGCAGGACGTTGGCGATATTGCTGCCGACGACGTTGCCGATCGCAATGTCCGGGTTGCCATTGAGCGCGGAGCCGACCGATACCGCCATTTCCGGCGCGCTGGTGCCGAATGCGACCACGGTGAGGCCGACCACCAGCGGCGCGATTCCGAACGAGACCGCGAGGCGGGATGCGCCGCGGACCAGTCCTTCGGCGCCGATGACGAGGGTGATCAGACCGAGGGCGAACAACAGGGCTTGCTGGAGCATGGGGAGAACGGCACAAGAAAGTGGAATGCGGATTCAGCGTGCTATGAGTTCGATGAGCCGCGCTGGTTCCCCGCTGCACGCGGGGAAGCCGGTCGATACGCCGGGCGCCGGGCCCTTGCCGACGCCCGTACGGGGTCAGAGTCCGGCGTCGGCGCGCAGCGCGGCGGCCTTGTCGGTCTGTTCCCAGGTGAACTCCGGTTCGTCGCGGCCGAAGTGACCGTAGGCTGCGGTCTTGGAGTAGATCGGGCGGAGCAGGTTCAGGGTCTGGATGATGGCCTTGGGGCGCAGGTCGAAGTGGGCACGGATCAGATCCACGATCCGGTCGTCGCTGATCCGGCCGGTGCCGAAGGTGCTCACCATCAGTGACACCGGCTTGGCGACCCCGATCGCATAGGCGACCTGCACTTCGCAGCGGTCGGCAAGTCCCGCGGCGACGATGTTCTTGGCCACATAACGACCGGCATAGGCGGCCGAGCGGTCGACCTTGGACGGATCCTTGCCCGAAAACGCACCGCCGCCGTGGTGGGCGGCACCGCCATAGGTGTCGACGATGATCTTGCGTCCGGTCAGGCCGCAGTCGCCGTGCGGGCCGCCGATGACGAAGCGGCCGGTCGGATTGATCAGATAGCGCACCTCGCCCTGCAGCAGTTCCTTCGGCAATACCGGCTTGATCACCTCTTCGATCACCGCTTCGGAAAGCTGCGCGTGGGACACGTCGGGGCTGTGCTGGGTGGACACCACCACGGTGTCGATCGCCACCGGCTTGCCGTCGACATACTTCACCGTGAGCTGGCTCTTGGCGTCCGGGCGCAGCCATGGCAGGCGGCCGTCCTTACGCACTTCGGCCTGGCGCTGCATGATGCGGTGGGCGTAGTAGATCGGCAGCGGCATCAGGCTGGGGGTTTCGTTGCAGGCGTAGCCGAACATCAGTCCCTGGTCGCCGGCGCCCTGGTCGAGGTCGAGTCCTTCGCCTTCATTCACGCCCTGCGCAATATCGGGTGACTGACGGTTGATCGCGGTAAGAATGGCGCACGACTTGTAGTCGAAACCGATGTCGGAGCTGTCGTAGCCGATACGGCGCACCACATCCTGCGCAATCTGGCGGTAATTGGGGTGGGCACTGGTGGTGATTTCGCCCGAGATCACAATGAGACCGGTGGACACCAGGGTCTCGCAGGCAACCCGTGCATGCGGGTCTGCCGCCAGGATATCGTCGAGCACGCCGTCGGAAACCTGGTCGGCGACCTTGTCGGGATGGCCTTCGGAAACGGATTCCGAGGTGAAGAGAAATTCTTTGGTCATGTTCTGCTCCAGAAAAACAAAAATCCCCGTTGCTTTGGCGTTGCGGCCAGCTCCGGGGATTTCATCGAGCAGCCGACGCTTTAGCAGTATTTATGGATCACGTGTGCGGTGAAGGCCGCCCTGCAAGTTGTCGAGTTAACTCGGCGGCTGAGGCACAATTATAGGCTTCGATTCTTTCAGGTCAAACCCCTCCGGGGGGCAAGACCGATCAAAGTTGACCGTGTTCCTCAAATTTCTGTTCAGGCTGCTTGCCCGCTTCCCGCTTTCCTGGCTGCATCGCCTGGGGGGCTGGGCGGGCTGGTTCGTTTATGGCCTGTCGCCGGGCTATCGCCGCCGCCTGCGCCGTCATCTGGCCCAGGCCGTGGGCGGGGCCGACCGGGCATTGTTGCGCATGGCCATCGAGGAAGCCGGCAAGCAGGCCCTGGAGTTGCCATGGCTGTGGCTGAGACCGGCGGACGAGGTGGTGGCGAAGGTGGTTCGGGTCGAGGGCTGGGAGCTCGCCGAGGCCGCACACCGGGAAGGTGCGGGCATCCTGTTCATGACCCCCCATCTGGGGTGTTTCGAGATCACCGCACAGTACTATGCGTCCCATGCGCCCATCACCGTGCTCTATCGCCCACCGCGAAACGCCGCGCTCGAACCGCTGATGCAGGCGGGGCGGGTGCGCGGTCGGATGCGAACCGCGCCGGCCGACCTGGCGGGGGTGCGCACCCTGGTCAAGACCCTGCGCAATCGTGAGGCCATCGGCATGTTGCCCGATCAGGTTCCGGGGGCGGGCGAGGGGGCGTGGATCGACTTCTTCGGCCGCCCGGCATGGACGATGACGCTGGCGGCGCGGCTGGCGGAGGTCAGGAACGTGCATGTGATCTATTGCTGGGCCGAGCGCCTGCCGCACGGACGAGGATTCGTGTTCCGGCTGTTTGCGCCGAGCGAGCCGCTGGTCGGCGATATCGAGGCCCGTTGTGCAACCATGAACCGCGAGCTCGAGCGCATGATCCTGCAGTGTCCGGGGCAGTACATGTGGGGCTACAACCGATACAAGAAGCCGCGCGCCGTGCGGCTGGCGGGTGTGGAGCGTGAGGCGTGACCAGTCGTATCGGCGTGGCCGTATTCTGGCTGCTGCACTGGCTGCCGCTGACCGTGCTCGCTCCGCTCGGACAGGCGCTCGGGATGGTGCTGTACGTGTTCGCGCTGCCGCGCCGCCGGGTGGTGATGACCAATCTGCGGCTGTGCTTTCCGGAGCTGACGGTGGCGCAATGGCGACGGCTGGCCCGTCGGCATTTCCGCTGCGTGGGCCGCAGCCTGCTGGAGCGCGGCCTGCTATGGTGGGGAAGCCGCGAACGGCTCGAGCGCCTGGTGCGCATCGACGGTGCGGACCGGGTGCACGCCCTGCAGGCCGCGGGTACGCCGGTGATCCTGCTGGCGCCCCATTTTGTCGGGCTCGATATGGGCGGCACGCGGGTGACGATGAGCTTCGATGTGGTCAGCATCTACGCGAAGCAGAAGAAGAACCCGGTGCTCGACCGCTGGCTGTTTCACGGTCGCAGCCGTTTCGGCGATCAGTTGTTGCTGGCCCGCCAGGACGGGGTGCGTGGAACGGTGAAGGCGATGAAGTCCGGACGCCCTTTCTATTACCTGCCGGACATGGATTACGGGCGCAAGGATGCGATCTTCGTGCCTTTCTTCGGCGTGCCGGCGGCCACCATCACCGGACTGTCGCGGCTGGCGAGGGTGGCGGGGGCGGCGGTGCTGCCGTGCGTGACGAGAATGTTGCCCGGTGGCGCGGGTTACGTGGTCGACATCGGCGAGCCGTGGGCGGACTTCCCGACCGCCGATGTCGAGGCCGACACCCGGCGCATGAATGCATGGATCGAGTCGATCGTGCGTACCATGCCGGAGCAGTACTACTGGGTGCACCGCCGCTTCAAGACCAGACCCGAGGGCGAGGCGCGGCCCTATTGACCGTGGCGGTCGGGGTCGGGGTCGGCCGCGGCGAGGCGCTGCAACACCAGCGCAAACGCGGCGCTGCCGAGCAGCGCAATGGCCGATACGACAAGCACGATGCCGGTGCCGGCTTCCGCCAGGATCGGATGCAGGTTACCCGGATCGCCGACGATCAGGATCAGGCCGGCGACCAGGCAGGCGATGCCGGGGATGCCGAGCAGCCAGGTGGCAAGCGGCAGTCCGCGGCGGGCGGCAGCGTTGGTCGTGTTCATGGCCCGGATTCTCGCACGATGCAGCGTGCTGGACGATACCCGGGCGCTGGGGGAGAATCCGGGCACGTTTTCCGCATTGCAGCGAGCTCCCATGAAACTGCGCTTTACCAAGATGCACGGCCTCGGCAACGATTTCGTCGTGATCGACGCCACCCGCGAACCGGTGGACCTGACTCCGGCGCGCGTGCGCGCGGTCGCCGACCGCCACTTCGGGATCGGTTGCGACCAGTTGCTGGTGGTCGAGCCGCCCACCCAGCCCGGCGTCGACTTCCGCTACCGGATCTTCAATGCCGATGGCGGCGAGGTCGAGCAGTGCGGCAATGGCGCGCGCTGCTTCGTGCGCTTCGTGCACGACAAGCAGCTCACCGCCAAGGCCGATATCCGGGTCGAGACCCGCTCCGGCATCATCGCGCCACGCCTGCGCGACGACGGCCTGGTGACGGTCGACATGGGCGTGCCGGTGCTGGCCCCGGCGGACGTGCCGTTCGTGTCGGATTCCGCGGCCGTCGTCCAGCCGCTCGATGTGGCCGGCGAAACGCTGGCGATTACCGCGGTGTCGATGGGCAATCCGCATGCGGTGCAGATCGTGGCCGATGTCGATGCCGCGCCGGTCGAACGGCAGGGTGCGCTGATCGAGCGTCATCCGCGTTTCCCGGCACGGGTCAATGCCGGCTTCGTACAGGTGATGGACGCGCATCGCATCCGCCTGCGGGTGTTCGAGCGCGGCACCGGCGAGACGCTGGCCTGCGGTACCGGCGCCTGCGCCGCGGTGGTGGCCTCCATCCTGCGCGAGCTGGTCGCCTCGCCGGTACGGGTGGAAACCCGCGGCGGCGAGCTCGAGATCGCCTGGGCCGGTCCGGGAGCGCCGGTGCTGATGACCGGTCCGGCGGTCACCGTGTTCGAGGGCGAGATCGATCTCGCCTGATACTGAATGCCATTCAACCGGGCCCACGCCCGCCAGGAGCCATAGCCGATGAATGCCGATGATGTCGCCCGCTATCTGCGCGACCACCCCAGTTTTCTGTCCGATCACGGCGAACTGTTTACCGAACTCACCGTCCCGCACCCTCAGCATGGCGGACAGGCGATCTCGCTCGCCGAGCGTCAGCTCCATGCGCTGCGCGACAAGATCCGCCAGCTCGAACTCAAGCTCGCCGAGCTGATTCGCTTCGGTGAGGAGAACGACGAGATCAGCGAGAAGGTGCACCGTTTCGCGCTCGCGCTGCTCGAAGCCCACGGCTATGAGGGCGTGCGCCACGCACTGTTCTCCAGCATGCAGGAGGATTTTTCCGTGCCTCACGTGGCGCTGCGGATCTGGAACAGCGTGCTGGCGCGCAGCGAGGAGGACTTTGCGCCGGTCGGCGAGGGCGTGCGGCTGTTTGCCGGCGACCTGCGCCATCCGTACTGCGGCGCGCCGGGCAATATCGAGGTGCTCGGCTGGTTCGGCGAGTCGGCGCCGCACGTGCGCTCGGTGGCGCTGATGCCGCTGCGCCGCCAGGCCCAGGTGATCGGCCTGTTGGCCCTGGGCAGCGAGGAACCCGAACGCTTCTATCCGGAGATGGGCACCCTTTACCTCGGCCGTATCGGCGACTTGGCCGCGGCGGCATTGCTCGGCGAAATCGGTTGAGGCTCATGCCCGCCGTGCCCGCAGCAGACAGCGTGCCGGTCTGGATGGATGGCTATCTCGACTGGCTGGCGACCCAGCGCCGCGCGGCGGCGCTGACGCTGGAGAACTACCGCCGCGATCTGCAACGACTGCAGCGGCTCGCCGATGGGCGCGATCCGGCCACGCTGACGGCGACCGAGCTCCGCCGTTTCGTCGGCCGTATGCATGGAGAGGGCCTGGGCGGACGCTCGATCGCGCGCTGCCTGTCGGCCTGGCGCGGTCTTTATCGGTGGCTGATCCGTCACCACGGCCTGCGGCACAATCCGGTCGATGGCATACGCGCGCCGAAATCGCCCGCCAACCTGCCGCGGGTATTGTCCCCGGATCAGGCCGGACTGCTGCTCGACGGCGCGACGGAGAGCTTGCTCGAGGTGCGCGACCTCGCGATGTTCGAGCTGTTCTACTCCTCCGGACTGCGGCTGGCGGAACTCACCGCCCTCGAAGTCGGGGGCGGGCTGGATCTGGTCGAGGGAATGGTCACGGTACGCGGCAAGCGCGGCAAGACGCGCACGGTACCGGTCGGCAGCAAGGCGCTGGAGGCGATTCGGGCGTGGCTGGCCGTGCGCGCACAGGTTCCCGGGGCGGCCATGAGCACGGCCCTGTTCGTGACCCGTGTCGGTAATCCGATGAGCCAGGGTGCGGTGCGCAGCCGGCTTGCGGTGCGTGCCCGGGCGACCGGACTGGGCCTCCATGTACATCCGCACATGCTGCGTCACAGCTTTGCCAGCCATGTCCTGCAGTCGAGCGGCGATCTGCGGGCAGTGCAGGAGCTGCTGGGGCATGCCAGCATCCGCAGCACACAGGTCTATACTCACCTTGACTTCCAGCATCTCGCGAAGGTCTACGATGCGGCGCATCCGCGGGCGAAGAAGTGAGCAATTGCCCGGCGAGGCGGTGAATCGGCGGCGCGCGCCACTCCCCATTATGGGTATCGCGAAATACTGAAATACCGTGGGTTTCGGCTATGCTGCGCGCCTCCACAACAATCATTTGTCTGTCGTGTGTCCTGCGTGAGCCGGGGCCGCCGAGGCAGGGCATCAATGTCAGCAGAGTACAACTCCACCAATAACACCTCTGCCGCCGATGCAGAGCAGGCCGCGGTGTTGTCAGCCGAGCGCAAGCGCATCCTCAGGGATGTTGCGCTGTTGCTCGCGAGGCATGAAATCCGGCATTTGCGGCGCTGGTTCGAGGAGTTCGACCGCGACATCCTTCTGCCCATCCTGTTGGGCGAGATTGCGCTGCATAACATCGGCGCGGTGGACAGCGTCGACGATGACGAGAAATGCCTGCTCAAGCCCTGCAATGCCTATTCGATTGCGGCGGCCACCGGCCTGCCGCGGGAGACGGTGCGGCGCAAGATCGTGCGGCTGGTCGAACTGGGCTGGGTGTCGCGGCGCAGCAATGGCCATCTCTATGTGTCTTCGGATGCGCTTCGCCACTTCGGCGGATTGCTCAGTTCGCGTGAACTCGTCGACCTGATCGAAACCGCCGACCGTGCCCGGCGGGTGCTCGAGGGCTGATTGCGCCCGGTTCTGGCACACAGGCGCAAGGAGCGGCTAAACTTGGCGCCCTTTTGCCGGACTCTCTCCTCATGGCTCGCCTGCACCTGACTCCCGGTAGGGAACGTACCGTTCTGCGCCGTCACCCGTGGATCTTTGCCGGTTCGGTCGAGCGCCTCGAGGGCAGGGCGCGTCCGGGGGACACCGTCGACGTGGTCGCGGCCAACGGTGAGGTGCTGGCGCGTGCGGCCTGGTCGCCCGAGTCGCAGATCCGGGCCCGGGTGTGGTGTTTCGACGGCGATACCGCGATCGACCATGCCTTCTTCAAGCGCCGGGTCGGCGAGTCGGTTGCCCGACGCGCCACCCATCCGATGCTCGCCGCGCAGGACGGCCAGCGCCTCATCCATGGCGAGTCGGACGGGTTGCCGGGGGTGATCGCCGACCGTTACGGCGCGGTGGTGGTGCTTCAGCTCACCAGTGCCGGTGCCGAGAAGTGGCGCGACGCGATCGTGGCCGGCCTGGTGCAGGCGACCGGATGCGCCGCGGTGTATGAGCGCTCCGACTCCGATGTGCGCCGCCTCGAGGGGCTGGAGCCACGCACCGGTTGCGCCTTCGGCGAGTTGCCCGACGGGACGCTGCTGATCAGCGAAAACGGGGTGCGCATGGAGGTCGACGTGGTGGGCGGTCACAAGACCGGCTTCTATCTCGACCAGCGCGACAATCGCAGGCTCACCGGCGAGCTTGCCCGTGGGCGTCGGGTGCTCAACTGCTTCTGCTACACCGGCGGGTTCTCGCTGCAGGCATTGGCGGGCGGCGCGACCAGCGTGTTGTCGATCGATTCCTCGGGGCCGGCGCTGGCGGCCGCGGCGCGCAATCTCGACCACAATCCGCAACTCGATGCCGCCCGTGCCGAGTGGCGCGAGGACGACGTGTTCGAAGCGCTGCGTGCGCTGCGTGCCGAAGAGCGCAGCTTCGATCTGATCATTCTCGATCCGCCCAAGTTCGCGCCGTCTGCCGCCCATGCCGAGCGCGCATCGCGGGCCTACAAGGACATCAATCTGTTCGGCTTCCGCCTGCTCGCTCCGGGCGGAATCCTGATGACCTACTCGTGCTCGGGCGGCATCGGCCTCGAGATGTTCCAGAAGATCGTTGCCAGCGCGGCGAGCGATGCCGGAGTGGATGCGCGCATCCTGCACCGCTTGTCCGCTGCGCCGGACCATCCGGTGGGGCTGGCGGTGCCCGAAGGCGAGTACCTGAAGGGGCTGGCGGTGCAGATCGGCTGAGTCGGCCGACGCCCGGGGCGACGTTTACTGCGCGCGTTGTCGCGCCGGGGCGTGCTCGGGATTGGGGCCGGGTTCGGCCAGATTGAATGCCAGCGTGATCAGTCCGAGCGCCACCACGACCAGGGCGAAATAAAGGCGCTGCACGCGCGGCGCTGGCAGATGGCGTTCGAGCGAATAGTAGTGATGGCGCAGGAAGATCAGCGCCAGCGCGGCGGTGGCGAGCAAACCGCCGCCGAGCATGCGCGAGGCGAGGGCATCGAACTGGCGACCGAGCGCGGGATCGCCGCGGGCGGGCATGAAGAACTCGGGCGCCTGCAGCACCAGGTGCAGGCCCCCAACGAGGCACAGGGTGAGCATCAGAACCTGAAAGGTGCGCATCGGTCGCCGCCGCGATCGGCGCCTATTGTCCGAACAGGTCGCTCGCCCCCGCCCTTGGCGAGGCCAGTCCGAAATGCTGCCAGATCGAGTGCGAGGCCATGCGTCCGCGCGGGGTGCGCTGCAGGTAGCCCTGCTGGATCAGATAGGGCTCGATCACGTCCTCGATGGTGTCCGAGGATTCGCCGATGGCCGCGGCGATGTTGTCCAGCCCCACCGGGCCGCCACCGAACTTCTCCAGCATTGCAGACAGCAGCTTGCGGTCCATCAGGTCGAGCCCGAGCACGTCGACGTCGAGCATGACCAGCGCCGCATCGGCGACCGCGTTGGTGATCTTGCCGCCCGCCTTCACCTCGGCGTAGTCGCGCACCCGGCGCAGCAGGCGGTTGGCGATGCGCGGCGTGCCGCGCGCGCGGCGGGCGATCTCGAGCGCGCCGGCATCGTCGATGCTGACGTTGAGCAAGCGTGCCGAGCGCCCGACGATATAGGCCAGCTCGTCCGCGGTATAGAACTCGAGTCGCGACACGATACCGAAGCGGTCGCGCAGCGGATTGGTCAGCATGCCCGCCCGGGTGGTCGCGCCGACCAGGGTGAAGGGTGGCAGATCGAGCTTGACCGAACGCGCGGCCGGCCCCTCACCGATCATGATGTCGATCTGGAAATCCTCCAGCGCGGGGTAGAGGATCTCCTCCACCACCGGTGACAGGCGGTGGATCTCGTCGATGAACAGCACGTCGTGCGGCTCGAGGTTGGTCAGCAGCGCGGCGAGATCGCCGGCACGTTCGAGCACCGGCCCCGAGGTCTGGCGCAGATTGACCCCCATTTCGGCGGCCACGATGTGCGCCAGCGTGGTCTTGCCCAGCCCGGGCGGACCGAACAGCAGGACGTGGTCGAGGGCCTCCTTGCGGTTGCGGGCGGCCTCGATGAAGATCTCGAGCTGCTCGCGGATCTTCACCTGGCCTACATATTCCGCCAGCCGCTTGGGGCGCAGGGCGCGCTCGACCGCGTCCTCCTGACGGTCGGTCGGGTGTGCGGAGATCAGCCGGTCGGGGCCGGCGGCATGGAGCTTGTCGGTTTCGATCATGGCGTGAGTTTAGCGGCTTGGCGACAGACTGTCCGGGGCAATGCTCAGGCCTTCGACAGCAGCTTGAGGGCCGCGCGGATGCCGTCGGAAACCCCGACCTCCTCGGCCAGGCCCTTCATCGCACCGAGGGCCTCGCGCTCGTTGTAGCCGAGCGCCAGCAATGCATTGAGGATGTCGCTCTTCGCGTCCGGCACGATGCCGGCGGCGGTGGCGAGACGGATGCCGCTGGTCTGGGGCAGGGCCTTGCCCAGTTTGTCGCGCAGTTCGAGCAGCAGACGTTCGGCCGTCTTTTTGCCGATGCCGGGAATCTTCACCAGACGGCCGGCTTCCTGCAGCGCGATGGCCTGGGCGAGATCGCTGACCGACAGCCCCGACAGCACGGCGAGCGCCATTCGCGCGCCGATGCCGGAGACCTTGAGCAACTGGCGGAACGCGGTGCGCTCTTCGTTGGTGGCAAAGCCGTACAGGAAGTGGCCGTCCTCGCGCACCGCAAAATGGGTGTGCAGGCTGAGCCGCTCGCCGGTGGCGGGCAGGTTGTAGAAGGTGCTCATCGGCACGTCGAGCTCGTAACCGACGCCGTTGGCATCGATCAGGATCTGGGGCGGATTCTTTTCCAGCAGGATGCCGGTGATGCGTCCGATCATGAGAGGGGTGCCTGCAAGTGGGAAGTGACGGGAGAAGGCGGTCGGTCGGTCTTGTTCACGGCCAGCGCCCGAAAGCGAGGCCGGCGGCGAGGAGCAGGCCGTGCAAGTTGGCGGCGAGAATGGTGCGCTTGATCGGCGTGGCCAGTTCGGCCGGTGCGCTCGCGTCCGCGATCAGCTCGCGTGCGGCGGGGAAGGACAACACCAAGGTGATGGCGGCGGCTGCTGCATGTTGCGGGAGCAGGTAGAGGGTCACCATCGAGACCAGCCATCCATACGCGACGATGGCGATCAGCAGGTAACCCCATTTCGCCACCTCGGGGCCGAGCCGTACCACCAGCGTCCGTTTTCCCGCGGCAGCATCGCCGCGGTGGTCGGGGAACTGGTTGATGAACAGCAGGTTGGCCACCAGCAGCGCGTACGACCCGCCGGCTGCAAGCGGCACCACGCTGAAGCTGCCGCGTTGTACATAATCGGTCCCGACCACCACCAGCAGCCAGCCGACGGCGATGACCGCCTCGCCCAGACCGCGGCTGACCAGGGCCAGCGGCGGCGCGGAGTAGGCCCAGCCGGCAAACAATCCGGCGAGGCCGATCGCGAGCAGCCCGGGGCCGCTGTGCCAGCTCAGCCACAGGCCGGCGGGGATGACCGCCGCGAGCATGGCATAGCCGAACACAGCGGTCTGACGCTTGCTCAGCACGCCGTTCTGGATGAAGCGGCTGCCGCCGGTAAACGGGAAGATCCGCTGCGTGTTGGCGGCGTCGGCACCGCTGACGGCATCGTGGTAATCGTTGATCACGTTGCCGCCGGCGTGCGCGACCAGGGCGAACAGCACGGTGACCGCCGCGGTGAGGACGTCGACCGCCACCCCGCTGCCATGCGCGGTCGCGAGCCCGATCAGGCAGGCCACCAGCGTCACTGACAGGAAGGCGGGGCGGGTGGCGGCAAAATAGCACGCCAGCGGATTGCGGTGGCGGCCGGGGCCGGGTTCTGCCGGAGCCATCGTGGTCGGGGCGTCGCGGTTCACGGAGTCAAAGCAGCACGATATCGAATTGTTCCTGGTTGTAGCTCGCTTCCGGGTGGAGCGAGACCTTCTTGCCGATGAAGTCGGAGAGCATCGCCAGCGACTGGCTCTCCTCGTCGAGGAACAGATCGATCACGTTCGGGGCGGCGAGCACGCGGAATTCCCGGGCATTGAACTGGCGGGCCTCGCGCAGCAGCTCGCGCAGGATCTCGTAGCACACCGTGCGCGCGGTCTTGACCTCGCCGCGGCCACCGCAGGTGGGGCAGGTTTCGCACAGCAGGTGGGCGAGCGATTCGCGGGTGCGCTTGCGGGTCATCTCCACCAGCCCCAGCGCGGTGAAGCCGTTGATGCTCATCTTGGTGTGATCGCGGGCCAGCGCCTTGCGGAATTCGTCGAGCACCATCTCGCGGTGTTCGGTGTTTTCCATGTCGATAAAGTCGATGATGATGATACCGCCGAGGTTGCGCAGGCGCAGCTGGCGGGCGATGGTCTGGGTCGCTTCGAGGTTGGTCTTGAAAATGGTGTCGTCGAAATTGCGTGCGCCGACGAAGCCGCCGGTGTTCACATCCACCGTGGTCATCGCCTCGGTCTGGTCGATGATCAGGTAGCCGCCCGACTTGAGATCGACGCGGCGGGCGAGCGCCTTCTGGATCTCCTCTTCGACGTTGAACAGGTCGAACAGTGGCCGCTCGCCGGTGTAGTGCTCGAGCAGTGGCAATACCTTGGGGGTGTATTCGGCGGCGAAGGCGGTGAGCTTCTGGAAGTTCTCCCGCGAATCGACGCGGATACGCGTGGTCTCGTCGTTGGCCAGGTCGCGCAGGGTACGCTGGCCGAGGCCGAGATCCTCGTGCAGCAGGCGCGGCGGAAAGGCGCCGACGGTGGTGTTGCCGATCTCGCGCCACAGCTTGCGCAGGTAGGCGATGTCGGCGGCGAGTTCCTCGTCGGTGGCGGATTCGGCCATGGTGCGGACGATGAAGCCGCCGGGCTCGTCGTCGGGCACCAGCCGGGTCAGGCGCTCGCGCAGCAGTTCGCGCTCGGATTCGTCCTCGATACGCTGCGAGATGCCGATGTGCTTTTCCTGCGGCAGATAGACGAGCAGGCGCCCCGCCAGACTGACCTGGGTGGACAGCCGGGCGCCCTTGGTGCCGAGCGGGTCCTTCAGGACCTGCACCAACAGGTTCTGGCCCTCGGCCAGAATCTTCTCGATCGGCTTCGCCACCTCGCCGTGCTGGCGATCGCTCCAGATATCGGCCACATGGAGGAAGGCGGTACGCTCGAGACCGATTTCGATGAAGGCCGACTGCATCCCGGGCAGCACACGGACGACCTTGCCCAGGTAGACATTGCCGACGATGCCGCGGCTGGAGGTGCGCTCGACGTGCAGTTCCTGCACGACACCCTGTTCGACGATCGCAACCCGCGTCTCCTGCGGGGTGAAGTTGATCAGGAATTCGATGCTCATGATGGATCCAACGCAATGGGAAATGCGCAATGACAGCGCGGACCGCTGTCATTGCGCATGGCTCATCGGCCAGGAACCGGTTTGCGGAGTCGGCCGCGGACGGCGCGCAGGCGGGTGCGGAGCCCGCCTCCCGCGCTACAGAGAGTAGCCGAAGACCTCCAGTAGTTGCGCAGTTTCGAACAAGGGCAGGCCCATGATTCCGGAGTAGCTGCCGCGGATCTCGTCGACGAACATCGCTGCCCGGCCCTGGATGCCGTAGGCCCCGGCCTTGTCCATCGGCTCGCCGGAAACGATGTAGCGCCGGATGTCGTCCTCGGTGAGCGCGCGAAAGCTGACTTCGCTGCTCGATACGCGACAGCGGGTGCGCGTGCCGTCACTGATTGCGACCGCGGTCAGTACCCGGTGTTTGCGCCCCGACAGGCGCTGCAGGATGGTGCGGGCGTCGTCGGCATCGCGCGGCTTGCCGACGATCTCGCCGTCGACCTCGAGCGTGGTGTCGGCGGCCAGCACCGGCTGGCGCGGCAGCTTGCGCCACAGGATCCGGCGTACGCCGGCTTCGGCCTTGGTCAGTGCGAGGCGTTCGACATAGCGCGCGACGTCCTCCCCGTCCACCGGGGTTTCGTCCACGTCGGCGTCCTCGCCACGCTCGCCGCCACGAAAGGTCAGCACGTCGAACTGCACGCCGATCTGGCGCAACAGGTCGCGGCGACGCGGGCTCTTGGAGGCGAGGTAGATGCGGGGCTGAATGGCAGACATTGCGCTGTTCCGGGGAGACCGCTCATTCGCGGTGGTAGGGGTGGTTTTTGGTAATGCTCCAGGCCCGATAGATTGCCTCCGCGAGCAGGGGGCGAACGAGGGCGTGGGGCAGGGTCAGGCTGGACAGGCGCACCGCCTCGCTGGCGCCGGCCTTGAACCCGGGCGACAACCCGTCCGGCCCGCCGACGATCAGGGCGACATCCTGCCCCTCGGCCTGCCACTCTTCCAGGCGGCGGGCGAGGGCCACGCTGCTCAGGTCGGTACCGCGCTCGTCGAGGATGACGCGGCGGCAGCGCGGCGGCAGTACGGCTTCGATGCGACCGGCTTCGGCCGCCATCATCGCCTCGACCGTTTTGCCCGAGGTCCGTGGCTCGGCCTTGACCTCGAGCAGTTGCAGCGGCAGTTCGCGCGGCATGCGTCGGGCGAACTCGTCGAAACCGGCTTCCACCCAGGCGGGCATGCGGTGACCGACGGCAACGACGAACAGCTTCAATTCACTCTCCGGCGCCGCGTGCGGCTTCGGCCGCCTTGCGCCGGGATGCGGGGGTGGTGGTCCACAGTTCCTCGAGGTTGTAGTGGCTGCGGATGGCGGGCTGCATGATGTGGACGACGACGTCGCCCAGATCGACCAGCACCCATTCGCCGGTGTCCTCGCCTTCGATCCCGATCACCGCGCCGCCGGCCTCCTTGACCTTGTCCTGCACATGGCGCGCCAGCGCCCGGGTCTGCCGGTTGGATTCGCCGCTGGCGACGACGATGCGTTCGAACTGGGCGGTGAGCTTGGTGGTGTTGATCACTTCGATGTCGCGCGCCTTGATGTCTTCCAGTGCGGCGACGACGATTTTTTCCAGCTTGGATGTGTTCATTCGTGGTTTTCGTAGAGGTGATGCAACCCAATATAGTCGAGAACGGAATCGGGCAGCAAATAGCGCGGACTGGTGCCGGTACGGACCAGATCGCGGATGAGTGAAGCCGAGATGGCCAGTGGCGTCATGTCGAACGGAATCACGAAGCCGGCGCTGCGGCCGCGCAACAGGGCCGGATCGGTGATCTGGCGGTCGCGGCAGGCGTCGTCGAGTGCGGGCGACAGGGTGCTTGTCCAGCGACGGCCGTGGGGGGCGTGACCGGGGCGGTTGGCCACCGCGATGTGTGCGAGCCCGAGCAGCTCCTGCCAGCGGTGCCAGCCTGGCAGGCCCTCAAAGGCGTCGGCGCCGAGGATCAGCACGAGCGGACGGTGGGCGCCGATTTCCCCACGCAGGCGTTCGAGGGTGAGGACGGTGTAGCTCTTCTGCTGCGCGCGCACCTCGCCATCGTCGACCTCGAGATGCGGGTTGCCGGCAATGGCAAGCCGCGCCATCGCCAGGCGGTCTTCCGCGGTCGAGCCCGGTTCGCCCCGATGGGGGGGCTGGCCGGCCGGAATCAACCTGACGCGCGCGAGGCCGAGCGCAGCGCACGCCTCCTCCGCCAGGCGAAGATGGCCGAGGTGGATCGGGTCGAAGGTGCCGCCGAGCACACCGAGCGGCCCGTTTGTGGCCGGATTACAGGATGCTGACGGCATCTTCGGGTAAGCCGAACACATCGCGCGCGGTGGTGTAGAAGCTCGCAAACACGATCGGGATCAGGATCAATGGCAGCGGCACCGACAGGACGGTCGCAAGGGTGGGCGAGATCAGTCCGACCACGCCGATGACGATCCCGGGCAGGATGGCACCGAAAATGATCAACCCGATCACGTAGGCAAGAAACGGACGCCAGTTGCGCAGGCAGGCGAAGAAGCTGAAGAACATGGCCTTCGGTGCAGTGATTTTCCACCAGCCGGCGAGCAGCGGGGCAAACCAGTAAGCCATCACCACCGGGGTGGACAGGACGATGGCGAGCAGCAGCGCCGCGGTGAAGGACGGATCGATCGCGGTGTCCTCGTCGATCTTGCCGCCGGTCATCGCCGTGAGCAGGCCGCCGCCATCGACGAGCGAAGTGAGCACCAGTACCAGCAGGCTGGCGATGAGGTAAATGCCGCCGATCGTAACCAGACTCTGGACATTGCTCTTGAAGCCGGAAAACAGCACCTCCGGCCCGACTTTGCGGCCGTCGTCGATGGCACGGCAGCCATTGAGCACGCCGACCGACAGGACCGGCATCAGCAGCGATGCGATCGGCTGCCCGATCAAGGGGAAGATACTGATCACCAGCAACACCAGCAGATAGCCGAAGGCCAGAAAGCTGAGCAGCGCAGGGCTGCGCCACCACAGCGTCAGGCCGTCGCGCAGCCAGCCCCAGCCGCGTTGCATGGGTAGTTGATTGGCTTGCATGAAGTGTCTATTCGGTAAGGTCGACCGGGGGCGGAAGTGCCAGTTGGGGCGAGAAGGTATCACGCCAGGCTGCCTGCAGCGCGCCGGCCAGCACCGGCACGAGCACGAACACCCCGAGCCCGGCCGGCAGCATCGCCACCCATACCAGCACATAGAGCATGGCGGCGAACACGATGAAGGTGAGCAGGTTGTGGAAACAGGCGCGGGCAGAGAGCTTCATGGCGTCGAGCGGCGCCACGTCCTGGAGCATGACCAGCGCCGGGGCGAACCAGAGTGCCATCATCAGCAGGCCCCACAGCACGGTGAACACCAGTACGCCGAACATCACCCCGCCGGCGGCCAGACCCATGCCGGCGAAAGCGCCCACCAGCATGCCGGTGAGTACCGCGCTGCCGCCGATTGCCGCCGCAATCATGGCGGCGATCAGTGCGCCGAACAAATGGAATCCGCCCACCAGCAGCAGGTTGGCGGCGTGCAGGCGGAGGCCGTCGAACAGGTGGTCCACCCGCAGGCGTTCGCCCGCGGCCTGCGCATTGGCCCCGGCCACCATGCCGCCGACCAGCACCGGCAGCGCGACCGGTGCAGCGGCCCAGCCGATGAAAGGGACGAAGCCGAGGGCGGACAGGACGACGATGAAGATCAGGGTCTGCGCCAGCCACACCCCCGGGTTGCCTATGAACAGGCGCCACCCCGCGGCCAGCCACTGCAACGCGTGCGCGGGCGTGACCGTTCCGGGCGTGGGCAGTGGATGGTAGTGATGGGCAGGGGGCGGAGTAGCGGGCATTGAGCGGGCAGGGCATGCCGCATTGCAGCGGCATCAGGTTGGGCGGTCCGATGCTAGCCGATCGGGGAGGCGAGTTCAAACCACGGGCAAGCCGGGAGAATACGCGATACGTTGCTGCAGGATGTCACGGTATTCGTCGGGGTTCTTTACCGACACCAACTCGCCTTCGCGCGGCAGGTAAAAATCGACCGCCCGCGACAGCCAGAAGCGCAACGCTGCCGCACGCAGCATTGCCGGCCAGGCGGTGCGCTCGGCCGCGCTGAAGGCGCGTTCGGCATGGTAAGCGGTGAGCAGGGCGGCGGTGCGTGCCGGGTCGAGTTCGCCGCCGGGGAGCGCGCACCAGTCGTTGACGGTGACGGCAACATCGAACAGCAGGGCATCGTATCCGGCGAAGTAGAAGTCGATCACCCCGCCGATATGCTCGCCATCCCACAGCACGTTGTCGCGGAACAGATCGGCATGCACCGCGCCTGCGGGCAGGGAGTCGGTCGCGATACCGGCCTGGAAGGACATTTCCGCGTCGAGCAGCGCGCACTCGTCGGCCGGCAGGTGGGCGCGCACACGCGTCGCAGCCTGCTCGCGCCACTGCGGACCACGCGGGTTGGGCTGGCGACGGCCATAGGACCGGCCGGCCAGATGCAGGCCGGCGAGCATGGCGCCGACGCGGGCGCAGTGGGCCTCGGCCGGGGCCATGATCGACGTGCCCTGCAGCCGCATTACCAGCACTGCCGGTTTGCCTTCCAGGGTGCCGAGGTATTCGTTGTCGCAGTCGGCGATCGGTGCCGGGACCGGCAGGCCGTGGCGGGCCAGATGGGCCATGAGATGGAGGTAGTAGGGCAGTTCGGCGCGGGCGATGCCTTCGAACAGGGTCAGTACGTAGCGGCCGAGTGTGGTGGTGACAAAAAAGTTGCTGTTCTGCACCCCGGCAGAGATGCCCTTGAGCTCGACCAACCGTCCAATGGCGTAATTCTTCAGCCAGTTTGACAGTACGGACTCGGGGACGGGGGTGAAGACGGACATGAAAACTCCAGGAGACGGAAAACGTTCAGACCGCTGCGGTGGTCGTTGCGCGCACCGCGGTGCGCACGGCCTGCCAGGCGGCGAGCTTGTCGGCAAAACTGCGCGCGGCGTGCGCGGGGCTGGTGGACGGAAGGCGCACGAGGGTCAGCGCATGTCCGTGGCCCGTGGGGCCAGCCGCCCCGGCGGCGGCCCCTGCAATGCGGACATGCCGCCGGAACGCCGTCTCGGCCGCGCCGCCGTTGAAAAACACATGGGTCAGTCGGGGGCAGGCGGCGAACAGGCCGGACAGATCGTTGGGCTCGACGCTATCGGCGTCGATGGCGCTGTCCAGGCTACCGGTTCGCCGGCAACGGCCAATCACGTCCCATAGCGCGATGCCCACGTCGAGCAGGCGACCGAGACGCACCGGATAGGGGTGCTCCGGGCCGGCATCGAACAGCGCGCCCATGATCGGCCAGAATGCGTTGCGCGGGTGAGCGTAATACTGCGCGGCCGCGAGCGAGGCGGCGCCGGGCATGCTGCCGAGAACAAGAACCCGTGCATCCTCGCGGTACACGGGTTTGAAGCTGCAGACCGCCGGGCCGGCGCTCACCAGGACTTGATCACCCACATCGGTACCGCCAGGGTCGGTGCGGTGTCGTCGCGCACCATCTGGCCGCTGCCTTCCTTGTCGATCAGATAGTAGGGCACCCCATGCGGCGGCGTGACCTTGACCATGTAGAGCTTGCCGCGGATGCGGTACTCGGTGACCGTGTCCTCGCCGCGCTTGACGATGGTGACCTCCGGTTCCTCGACGTCGGTCATGCCGGGCGGGGGCGGGGGCGGCTCGGGAATCGGCTCGAGGCCGGGTGGCTGCTGGGCCAGCACCGGCATCGAAACGGCCAGCAGCAGGGCGATCAGGGTACGGCGCATGATGTTCTCCTTCAGTTGCATCGATTCTATCACCCGGCCTGCATGCCGACGGGGAAAGGAGGCGGGCCGGGTTCGGGGTCGCGCGGGGCGATCGCCGGATCGCCGCCACAGGGCGGACTCCCGTCGGCCGCCGGTGCTCACGTCGGTAAGAGACGACGGCCTGAAGCCGTCTTACGAGTGCACTCGTCCGCCATTGGGGGGCGCGCGCCCCGCGTGGCCGGAATGCATCCGACCGCTCAAAGATTGAGCATCAGCTCGTGTTCTTCCGGCAGGGGCATGAAGCCCCGGGTCTCGTAGTGCTTGAAGATCGCTTCGACCACGTCCTCCGGCCGCTCGATGATCTGGATCAGGTCGAGGTCTTCGGGGTTGATCATGCGTTCGGCGACCAGCTGGTCGCGGAACCAGTCGAGCAAGCCTTTCCAGAACGGTGCATGAACCAGGATGATCGGAATCTTGCGGCTCTTGTGAGTCTGGATCAGGGTCATGGCCTCGAGCAACTCGTCGAGCGTGCCGAATCCGCCGGGCATCACCACGTAGGCGGTGGCAAATCGCACGAACATGAACTTGCGTGCAAAAAAATGCTGGAAGGTCTGCGAAATGTCCTGGTAGGGGTTGGCCTGCTGCTCCATCGGCAGCTGGATGTTGAGCCCGATCGACGGACTCTTGCCGAAATAGGCCCCCTTGTTGGCGGCTTCCATGATCCCCGGGCCGCCGCCCGAGATGACCGAGAAGCCGGCGTCCGACAGCAGGCGCGCGATCTTCTCGGCAAGCACGTAATAGCTGTGGTCGGGTGGAATCCGGGCGCTGCCGAAAATCGACACCGCCGGGCGGATGGCCTTGAGCCGTTCGGTCGCCTCGACGAACTCTGCCATAATTCCGAAGACACGCCATGACTCACGCGCATTGAACCGTGGCGCGGTGATGTCGGGCACGCTGCGGGAGAGCTTGTCTTTCGCGGTCATGATGTCTCTTCTTATCTTGTTCGTCTATTTGGCGCGCCCACACGTGTTCGAGCGTGGCGCTGTGCCAAGGTTTCCCGCAAGGATCTCCCCGGATGCCCACCCTGTTGCTCGTCGATGGTTCCAGCTATCTCTACCGCGCCTTTCATGCGCTTCCCGATCTCCGTACCACGAAGGGCGAGCCGACGGGCGCGATCCGGGGGGTGCTGTCGATGCTACGTCGGCTCGAGAGCGACTACAAGGCGGAATACCGTGCGTGCGTGTTCGATGCCAAGGGCAAGACGTTTCGCGACGACTGGTATCCCGACTACAAATCGCACCGGCCGCCGATGCCCGACGATCTTCGCGTGCAGATCGAACCGCTGCATGAGGCGGTGAAGGCAGAGGGCTGGCCGCTGCTGTTGGTCGACGGGGTGGAGGCCGACGATGTCATCGGCACCCTTACCCGGCAGGCCGCCGAGCGTGGCTGGGAGGTGGTGATCTCGACCGGCGACAAGGATCTCACCCAGCTGGTGCGTGCCGGCGTGCGCTGGGTCAACACGATGAGCGAGGAAGTGCTCGACGAGGCCGGCGTCACGGCCAAATTCGGCGTGCCGCCGGAGCGTATCGTCGACTACCTTGCGCTCGTTGGCGACACGGTGGACAACGTGCCCGGGGTCGAAAAGTGCGGCCCCAAGACCGCGGTGAAGTGGCTCGCCGAGTACGGTACCCTCGACAATCTGGTGGCCAATGCCGACAAGGTGGGCGGCAAGGTGGGCGAGAATCTGCGCAAGCATCTGGACTTCCTTCCTCTGGGCAAGCGCCTGGTGACGGTGATGACCGATCTCGAGCTGCCGCTGGAACTCGAAGACCTTCCCGCGCGCGACGACGACAAGGTGGCGCTGAAGGCGCTGTACGAGCGTTTCGAGTTCCGCGGCTGGCTGAAGGATCTCGCGGATGGGGCGGCCGGAGGAGCGTCCTCCGGCGCGGGCCAGCCTGGCCCGATCGCAGTCGCAGGCGACGATGAACCGACCGCTCCGGGCGCGCACCGCACCGACTACGAGGCCATCCTCGACTGGGCGGCGTTCGAGCGCTGGCTGGCGAAGCTCAATGCCGCCGAACTCAGCGCCTTCGACACCGAAACCACCAGCCTCGACCCGATGGCGGCGAAGCTGGTCGGGATGTCGTTCTCGACGGTGCAAGGCGAGGCTGCCTATCTGCCGCTCGCCCACCGCGGCGCCGATGCGCCCGAGCAGTTGCCGTTGCAGGATGTGCTGGCAAAGCTCAAGCCCTGGCTGGAGTCCGCGGCCCACGCCAAGGTCGGCCAGAACCTCAAGTACGACGCCCACGTGCTGCTCAACCATGGCATCGACCTGGGCGGGATCGCCCACGACACCCTGCTCCAGTCCTACGTGCTGGAAAGCGACCGCAGCCACGACATGGATTCGCTCGCCAAGCGCCACCTCGGCCTCACCACCATTCCGTACACCGAGGTCTGCGGCAAGGGTGCCAAGCAGATCTGTTTCGACGAGGTCGCGATCGACCGTGCCACCGAGTATGCGGCAGAAGATGCCGACATCACCCTGCGCCTGCATCGCAAGCTGTGGCCGCAGGTCGAGGCCGCGCCACGGCTCGAAGCGCTCTATCGCGAGATCGAGTTGCCGACGCTGTCGGTGCTGCTCGACATGGAGCGTACCGGCGTCCTCATCGACCCCTTCCTGCTCGCGCAGCACGGCGAGGAACTCGGCCGCCGGCTGGTGGGGCTCGAGCGTGAGGCCCACGAACTGGCGGGCCAACCCTTCAATCTCGGTTCGCCCAAGCAGCTCGGCGAGATCCTGTTCGGCAAGCTCGGCCTGCCGGCGGTCAAGAAGACCGCCACCGGCCAGCCTTCCACCGACGAAGAGGTGCTGCAGCAGCTCGCCGAGGACTACCCGCTCCCCAAGCTGCTGCTCGAACACCGCGGCCTGGCCAAGCTCAAGAGCACCTACGCCGACAAGCTGCCGCGCATGGTCAATCCGCACACCGGCCGGGTGCACACCAGCTTCTCGCAGGCCACCGCGGTCACCGGCCGGCTGGCCAGCTCCGAGCCCAACCTGCAGAACATCCCGATCCGTACCGCCGAAGGCCGCCGCATCCGCGCCGCCTTCATCGCCCCGCGTGCTCACCTCATTGTCTCCGCCGACTACTCGCAGATCGAGCTGCGGATCATGGCCCACCTGTCAGGCGACGCCCGTCTGCTCGAAGCTTTCGCCCAGGGCGAGGACGTGCATCGCGCCACTGCCGCCGAGGTGTTCGGGGTCAGTCCGGCCGAAGTCAGCAGCGAGCAGCGCCGCTACGCCAAGGTGATTAATTTCGGTCTCATCTACGGCATGAGCGCCCATGGCCTGGCCAAGAACCTGGGCATCGAACGCGGTGCAGCGCAAGCCTGGATCGACCGTTACTTCGCCCGCTACCCGGGCGTGGCCGACTACATGGAGCGCACCAAGGCCGAGGCCAAGGACAAGGGCTACGTCGAGACCATCTTCGGCCGCCGCCTGCACCTGCCCGACATCCGCGCCCAGCAGGTGGGTCGCCGCCAGGCTGCAGAGCGGGCGGCGATCAACGCGCCGATGCAGGGCACCGCGGCCGACCTGATCAAGAAATCGATGATCGCGGTGCATGGCTGGCTGGCGGGCTCGGGCCTGAACTCGCGCTTGGTGCTTCAGGTCCATGACGAACTGGTGCTGGAGGTGCCGAACGGCGAGCTCGACACCATCCGCGCGGAGCTGCCGAAACTGATGGGCGGCGTGGCCGAACTGGCAGTGCCGCTGCTGGTGGAGGTGGGGGCGGGGGACAACTGGGACGAAGCGCACTGATCGTCCTTGGCGGTCTACGGTTCAAGGCGTGTGCGGTGCGCGTGCAGGCATTTTGCGATACGTCGACGAGTGCATCGGGTTCAGCGCCGATCCGGATATTGCGTTGCAGGATGTTCTGAGAGCATTAATCTATGCCCTAGTAGTGCGATAATGCGCGTTTGCCACGCATCCGACGCCAACCATGCCGCACAGCCAGCCGCAACGAGTATCCCCGGACGACGAGATCAGTCTGATCGAGCTATGGGACATCCTAGTGCGGCGCAAGACATGGATTTTCTTCAGTGTGGTGCTGTGCGTATGCGCCGGTTTGGCGTTCGCCTTCCTCAAGTCCCCGGTCTTCACCGCGAGCGTGAAGGTTCGTATCGGACAGGTCGCGGGCACCGGTCTTTTCGAGCCCCCGGAGGTACTGTCGTCGCGCCTGCTCGCACAATTTGGCGAAAACGTTGCGGATGGCGTGAAACGCGAACGTCCCTTTCTGGTCAGAGCAACGGCGCAGAAAGGAACCTCCGCAACGATTGAGCTGACGACGGAGGGCGATCATCCCCAGGATGCAGCCGACTTGCTGAGTCGGGTATTCGAGGATATTCAGAAAACGCACGCCGAGAACTACAGACAGAATGTTCAGTTTCTGTCCGAGCGCCTGCAGAATCTCGATAAGCAGCGCCAAGCGTTTCAGCAGCAGTACGACGACGCGACCGCCATGCTGGCACAACTCGCGCCGCGTGATCCGGTGCAGGCGTCTCTGATCATGCTGGAGCGCGGTCGCATTTCGACGGCGATGAACGAACTCGACGCCGAGAAACCTGGACTGATGCAGAGGCTTACACCGCCGCTTACCCAGCCCACCGAGCTGATAGGCGAAATTGCCGCGCCGACCGAGGCGGCCAAGCCGAAGAAAGCGATGATCCTCACCCTGTCCGTCATTCTCGGACTGATGGGGGGCGCGATCCTCGCTTTCATCGTGGAGTTCGTCTCCAACGCGCGCAAAAACCGTCCTGCTACGGCGAGCTGATTCCCATGAGCGGCATCGTCGGCGCCACCATCCATCGCAGCGACGACGTGCGCGTGCGCAGGCCTTGTTAAGCGACTGCTCGCCCATGTTCAACGAGTGTTCCGCACCCGTTGCCCGCCGCTCAAAGATGTGCGCCGGCGGCTTGGAGGGCGTCCGGCAACAAGTAGCGCACTTCGTCCATGCGAAGTTTGACCCATCTGCACTGGCAGGGCGTCATCCACTGGCGCGTGAGCGCAGAGCACCTACCGGGTTTCGATCTCCTCCGTTTCGAGCGCGGCGCCATCACGGCATCGCACGACGTCATGTTTCCAACTTTCGCCTGTATCAATGACTGCATATAAATCCCTGCGGGATACTCTCCGTATCGAACCTCGCACCTGGCTCATCACCGGAGTGGCGGGATTCATCGGCTCCAATCTGCTTGAGACCCTGCTCAGGCTCGATCAACGAGTTGTTGGTCTCGACAACTTCGCCACCGGCCACCAACGCAACCTCGACGAGGTACAGGCACTGGTTACGCCCGAACAATGGACACGCTTCACCTTCAATCCGGGTGACATCCGTAATCTTGACGACTGTCGCAAGGCCTGCAACGGTATCGATCATGTCCTTCACCAGGCCGCACTCGGATCGGTTCCACGCTCTATCAACGATCCGATCCTGACCAATGGTACAAACATCGACGGCTTCCTCAACATGTTGGTCGCTGCACGTGATGCCAAGGTTCAAAGTTTCACCTACGCCGCCAGCAGCTCCACCTATGGCGATCACCCGGGGCTACCCAAGGTGGAGGATGTGATCGGCAAGCCGTTATCTCCCTATGCGGTGACCAAGTATGTCAACGAGTTGTACGCGGAAGTGTTCGCCAGATGTTACGACTTCAACACTATTGGGCTCCGTTACTTCAACGTCTTTGGCAAGCGGCAGGACCCCGGTGGCGCCTACGCTGCGGTGATTCCGAAGTGGACCGCAGCCATGATCAATGAAGAAGACCTGTTCATCAACGGGGATGGAGAAACCAGTCGCGACTTCTGCTTTGTCGACAATGCCGTTCAAGCCAACCTGCTTGCTGCGACTGCCACTTCCGACGCGAAGAATCAGGTCTATAACGTGGCAGTGGGCGATAGAACCAGCCTGAACAAGCTGTTCTCCTGCCTTAAAGAGACGCTTGCGGCGAATGGTATCGTCTACCAAAAGAAGGCAATCTACCGCGACTTCCGTGGCGGCGATGTTCGCCACTCTCAGGCAGATATCAGCAAAGCTGAACAACATCTTGGTTACGCCCCGGGCTTTGCCATTCAGGACGGCATTCGCTGTGCGATGCCTTGGTACATCGGATTCTTCAAATGAGTTTTCAGGCAGATTCGAACCAAGCGCCATTGAAGCCGATTTTCGCGCAAGAATCCGCCGCTCATACCGGTCGGCCGCCGTCTAGTATGAAAGCTGTCGGCTGAACATGAGCAAAGGGACGATAATCTACATCGGCGGTTTCGAACTGCCGGACAGAAACGCTGCCGCCCACCGTGTTCTGGCGAATGGAAAGATCATGCGGGAGCTCGGCTACGAGGTCGTGTTCGTCGGAGTCGACAGTGCTCGATCCTCTGGCACGGATCTCGTGCGGCGCGATTTTCTCGGCTTCGAATGTTGGAGTGTGTCCTACCCGGTAGGAGGTCGCGCATGGTTGAAGTATATTTTGGGCCTGACCACGATCCTCGATTTCTGTCAGATGAACCGTCTCGCCAAGGTCGTCGGCGTGATTTGCTACAACTATCCGGCCGTGGCTCAGTGGCGCATGAAACTCCTGTGCCATCGCTTCGGCATAAAGGTGATGTCGGATGCCACTGAATGGTATGACGCAAGTGGTGGAAGTCCAGTCTACCGCGTCGTTAAATCGATCGATACCGCGCTGCGCATGTATGTCGTTCATCGACTCTCCGATGGGGTCATTACCACCAGCAAGTATCTGACAGACTTCTATAGCCGTATGGGCAAGGTAACAGTCGAGCTTCCGACCCTATTCGATGCCGATCGATTTCAACCACCTTTGCCCAGGGATAACGCATTGCCGAAACGCTTTATCTATGTTGGGTCACCTTTTGACGCTGGTCGGATAAACAGGACGCGTAGCAATCTCAAAGAGCGTCTCGATGTCTGTATCGAGGTTTTCCATCAACTCTACACGGCAGGACAAGATTTCCGCTTCGAAATTTATGGAATCGAGTCTGCAGACTATCTGCATGTCTTTCCCGAACATGCAGGAATGCTCCAGGAGTTGGCTCAGCACATGGTCTTTCGGGGTAGACAGCCCAACGAAGTGGTGTTGAAGCGCATCTCAGAATGTGATTTCAGCATATTCTTTCGTGACGAAACCCGGGTGACGTTGGCTGGATTCCCGTCGAAGTTGGCCGAGTCGATCAGTTGTGGAACCCCGGTGGTTTCAAACAAGATGCCAAGTCTTGAGAATCATGCCCCGAGCGAAGGGCTATTTCTTGCCGCGCGGGGCGACGAACTTGATCTGGTCAGGAAGGTGATGGCCATTTCACGATCCGAGATCGATGCTCTCAAGCAGCGGACCTACCGCTCGCGGACATTCGACTATAGAAACTACACGGCCAAGGTTTCCGTTTTTCTGGCTGACGTGGGGGTGTGAAGTGAAGGTTCGACGATTGCTGAAGGTCTTCACGGCTCCTCTCAATATGCTGCATGCCGCGCTATACCCGGTTTCTTATGCAAGAAGGATTGGCGTTGAATTGCAGGGTCGCGTGACGATATACGGCTCAAGTTATGCCATGTTCAGTGCCGAGCCCTACCTGGTCACTTTGGGTGACAATGTCTATATCAGCGTTGGTGCGAGTTTCGTTTGCCATGATGGCTCGACGCTGCCTTTCCGAAAGGATATTCCCGATCTTGAATTGGCGGGAGAGATTCGAGTGGGCGACAATGTATTCATAGGTAAAGGAGTCGTGATTCTTCCGAACGTGGTTATTGGAAACAACTGCATTGTCGGTGCCCACTCAGTTGTCACCAGAAGTGTGCCTGACGGTTCCATCGTCGCCGGCAATCCGGCAAGGATCGTGAGCACGACGGAAGACTTCCTGCGACGCGCAGAGAAAAGGTCTTTGAGGATTGGCCATTTGACCGGTCGGGAAAAGGTCCTGGCGTACAAGAAGATCTTCAATAGAAGATGAGAATTCTGAGTTATCGATACCTCCCGCTGAATGTATATGTCGGATACTCTTTCTTTGTTCTGACAAGTCTGTTCGTTGGGCCCATCGAGTACAGCAATCTCGATTACATCGTCCTGATGTCGTTCATTACGGCATGGGTCTCTCTGTTCGCGCTGGGTTACATCGCGGGTGCACGTGGAAACTATCGACAGCACGCGACTGATTTTGAAGAACGTGCCGCATCCTTTCGGAAGGTTCGGTGGTTTGTCAGCGTGGTTCTAATTCTTGGTGTGATCAGTTCCGTAGGGCAGGGGTATTCTTTTCTTGCCTCGGGTGGCGAAATTGGTCTTGACACTATTGGTGACAACTACGTCAAAGGGTATGAGGGATACGAGCGTGGACAGGCACATATCGATTTCTTCTACATCCTTAATATATTTGACCAGGCGCTGGTCGCTCTCGTCCTTCTATTCTCGTTCTACTACTTCAAAGTAATGGGAAAGTTTGCCAGGTATGCCTTCCTGTTCGTGGTAACAACGTATCTCGTGGTCAATGTCGTCGGTGCGGGTAAGCAGAAATATCTGGGCGATGTGGTGATATTCGCCTTCTTCTGCATGGCGATCAACTTCGCAGCTCGCGGGCGGAAGATCAGGATGCGGACGTTGGGTATTGCTTCAGTGGTCGTGGCTTCCGTGTTCTTGATGTTTGTGGAGATTCTTCGCCAAAGGTACATGGCAGCCGGTATCGGGCTCGATAATATATACGAGAAGAGCCACCCGTTGATTAGCTGGGACGACAGCTCCCTGGTGGTGAGTCTGGTGAGTTCCGACTACGCACTGGCGCTGGGCGTCTTCCTTGGATATTTTACCAATGGACTGTATGGACTGTATCTAAGTTTGACGCTGCCGTTTGAATGGACTTATTTTGTCGGTAACTCGTACTCGTTGGGCCGAATCGTGGAAATAGCACTCTCCGCGGATGGTTCCATTCTCGAGCACACTTATCCGTATCGGGTGGGACTGGTGTACGGATGGGGGTTCGATAAGTGGCATTCGCTGTTTGCTTGGCTGGCCTCGGATATTTCCTTCGTCGGTGTCCTGTTTCTTGCGCCCCTGCTGTCGTTCGCGTACGCAAGACTCTGGTTGCAAGCGATCAAGGCCAGCAATCCGTTTGCTGGCCCTTTGTTCATCTACTTGTCTTTGGGGTTGATATTCAGCTACGCCAACAACCAGCTCATGCACAGTTTGGCGGGCGTGATTGTGCTGGCGGTGCTGTTCGCCGGCTGGGTCTTATCGCCTAACCTGTTGCACCAGCGCTTGCCCGGGCGTCCGGATTCCGGTTGCCCCGAGGAAACGGAATGAGCAGACACTGGAGTCTGATTCTCATCTTCACGCTCATTCTACTGGGCAAGCTGAGCGGATTCATCAAGGATGTCCTGATCACGTTCTACCATGGCGTCTCGACCATCACCGACGCCTATTTCCTTTCGAACTCGATTTCTTCCGTGTTGTACATGGCCATTCACTCGGCGATTCCCGTGCTCGTGATTCCCCTCTACTCGCGACTGATAGTGAATGACACACCTCAGCGGGTCGACAGGGATCTTTCGGCCGCAATGTTCTTCTTCTTCTCCGTGTCCGTTTGCGTGGCCATTGGTGTTTTTAGTGCGGCACCGTGGTTGGTGGACCTGTTCTCGGGGGCGGTTGATGGACGAGTCAAGGAGCTTGCCGTCAACTATCTGTCCATCATGGCTTTGACCTTTGCACTCTCGAGTCTGGTTTCCTTCTTCAATGCTATCCAGACCGTCAACAAGGTTGTCGTTCCTTCTTATGCCGTACCTATCGTCAATAATGTTGTTTTTTGTCTGGGCCTGTTCTCGTTCAGTTTGGCCGCCGATTTCGACAAGGTCTTGTTGCTTGGGGTTCTGGCGTGGTTTGGATTGCTGCTCGTCAACTATTCTATTTCTAGAAAGACCTTCTCGTTCAAAACCAGAGCCGCCTTTCTGTTCTTCGCCGATAAGAAGTTCATTCTTCTGTTTCTCCCGGCCGCCGTCTCCTTCTATGTCGAGCAGCTGAACGGATTTGTGGGAATCTATTTTGCGACGAAGCTTGGTATCGGAGCAATTTCAGTATTTGGGTACTCAAGTAAATTGAGTATGATATTCCTTTCGGTGTTTCTGGTTTTTCTGACCGCTTCGCTTTTTCCGCGTATCGCTGTCGTCGCGGTGCGGACCGATCAGACCGAGTTGTTCAGATATCTGAACGATTGCGTTCGGTTGGTCGTCATATGTTCGGTCCCGGCTGTAATCTATATGAGCTTCTATTCTGCGGAGATTGTATCGATTCTGTTTCAGCGCGGAAAGTTTTCAGGCGACGATGTTGTAAAGGTTGCCTCTGTTTTTTCCGTGGCATTGCTCGCGCTTCCTTTCTGCTTGGTTCGAGATATCATGAATCGGGTGTTCTTCTCGCACGGTAATACGTTGATGCCCGTGCTGTTGTCCCTGGCGGCGTTAGCCATCAACTTCGCGCTGAGTTATCTGCTCTATCAAGAGCATGGTCTGGTTGGTTTGGCCGCTTCTGTAGTGGTTTCCAGTGCGCTGAACGGCGTTGTTATGACCTTGTTGGTTCAGCGCAGAATTGGCTTTAACTTGCTTGTGCCCGGTTTGAAAGTAATGGCCTTGTGCTGCATTGGTGGATTCGTCGCCTACCTGGTACTTGGTTGGCTTCATGGCGTCTTTCCCGAGTACTGGTTGCTTCTATTCCCTCCTTTTGCTCTCGTCTACGTCGTTTGTCTTTCGGTGTTTCGAATGAAGGAGGTGCAGGTGGTTGCCGCCCTGCTGCGTAGACGAACAGCGTGAATATGGTGGCCTCCTGGTGCCTCGGTTGGGGCGTTTTCAAGGCGTGGCTTAAGAGGATTACGAATGGAATTCGTTTTGGTCCGGCCGTCGGGGTTCTCCCTTTGGCACAGCCTGGTGGCTATATCTTGATGCTTGTATCAGTTTACGAAACTTGAGGGGTAGCGTAATGCGTGTATTAGTCCTTGGGGCCTCCGGGATGTTGGGCAATGCGATGATTGATGTTCTCGCCCAGGAGGCGGCTAACGAGGTCTGGGGGACGCTTCGCAGCCCCTCCGCTCTTCAGTATTTCAGTGACGAGCAACGCCCCCGCTTGCTGGTGGGCGTCGATGCGTTGGATCTGGACGCGCTGGTACGGGTGCTGGATACAGTGCGCCCCGATGTGGTCATTAACTGCATCGGGCTGATCAAACAACTGGCCGATGCTCAGGATCCACTTTCCACACTGCCTGTAAATGCGATGTTCCCGCACCGCCTTGGCAGACTCTGCGGGCTGGCCGGTATCCGAATGATACACGTCAGTACGGATTGTGTTTTTTCGGGACGGAAGGGGTTGTACACCGAACGCGATCCTTCCGATGCCGGGGACCTGTACGGCAAGTCGAAGTTCATCGGTGAGCTTCATGATCTGGATCATGCGGTCACCCTTAGAACGTCGATCATCGGGCATGAGCTCAATTCAAACGTTGCACTGGTGGATTGGTTTCTTTCACAGACTGGTGAAGTGAAAGGTTATACCAAAGCGATATTTTCAGGGCTGCCAACGGTCGAGCTGGCTTCTGTCATCCGGGACCGCGTGCTCACGCGTCCGGAACTCCATGGGCTGTATCACGTGGGCGCAGCCCCCATTGCCAAGCTGGAGTTGTTGCGCTTGATCGCCGACCAGTATGGAAAGGCAATCACCATTGTGCCGGACGAGCGCGTTGTAATCGATCGCTCCCTTGATTGCACGCGTTTCGGTCAGGCGACCGGTTATGTTGCACCGGCTTGGCCGAAGTTGATCGAGAAAATGTTTGACGGACGGATCGGGAGAGCGGCCCGGTAGTCGAAGTGCCGCCGCTGGTCGTGAAGATCTTTCGCTCGTCCGGCAGACGCCACCAGCGTGGGTGCGAAAGCTGTTCTCCGGCATTGGATGATTATTTGAGGAATTCTGTATGTTTGACAATAAGATCTTGATGATTACCGGGGGCACGGGCTCTTTTGGAAATACCGTGCTCAAGCGCTTTCTGGACACGGGAGTACGCGAAATACGCATCTTCAGCCGCGATGAGAAGAAGCAGGAGGATATGCGGATAGCGCTCGCTAACGACAAGGTCAAGTTCTATATCGGTGATGTACGGGACTACAGCAGCATCTCCCAGGCCATGGTCGGTGTTGACTACATTTTTCATGCTGCAGCTCTGAAGCAGGTGCCTTCGTGTGAGTTCTACCCGATGGAGGCAGTACGCACCAATGTCATCGGCACGGAGAATGTATTGAATGCAGCAATTGCCACGGGCGTCAAACGTGTTGTCGTGCTCAGTACGGATAAGGCCGTATACCCGATCAATGCCATGGGAATATCCAAGGCGATGGCGGAGAAGTTAATGGTCGCCAAATCACGGATGATTCCAGAGGGAGGCCCGGTTATCTGTGCGACGAGATACGGCAATGTCATGGCTTCACGTGGTTCGGTGATTCCGCTTTTTATAAACCAGCTCAAGGGCGGGGAGCCGCTGACCGTCACTGATCCGAACATGACCCGTTTTCTTATGTCGCTTGAGGATTCTGTTGACCTGGTGTTACATGCGTTCGAGCATGCAGAGCAGGGCGACATTTTCGTACAGAAGGCGCCCGCTTCGACGGTGGCAGATCTTGCTCAAGCACTCAGGGAGTTGCTTGCCCGCGACAACCCCGTAAAGATCATTGGTACACGGCACGGCGAGAAACTGTATGAATCGCTGATTTCCCGAGAGGAAATGGCCAAGGCGGAAGACATGGACCGTTATTACCGAATTCCTGCGGATAATCGAGACCTCAACTACAAGAAGTTCTTCGTCGAGGGTGAGCAACATATTTCGGAACTCGATGATTACACCTCGCACAATACGGAGCGCCTCGACGTCGAGGGCGTGAAGGAGGTGCTCCTGAAGTTGGACTATATTCGTGAGGTTCTCAATGCTTAAGGTAATGACGCTGGTAGGTACTCGCCCCGAGCTGATCAAAATGAGTCGAGTCATTGCCGAGCTGGATAGACAGGTTGACCACGTCCTCGTTCATTCCGGTCAGAATTACGATTACGAGCTCAACCAGGTCTTCTTCGAGGACCTGGAGATTCGTAAGCCGGATCACTTCCTGGGTGCCGCCGGTGAAACTGCCGCGCAGACAATTGCCGAGGTCATCAGCAAGTCCGATACGGTGTTCGAGATGGAAAAGCCCGATGCCGTTCTTCTTTACGGCGATACGAACACCTGTCTCGCGGTAATTGCTGCGAAACGGCGGAAGATCCCGGTCTTCCATATGGAGGCTGGTAACCGTTGTTTCGATCAGCGCGTTCCCGAAGAGCTCAACCGCAAAGTGCTCGATCATCTCAGTGACATCAATATGGTATTGACCGAACACGCGCGTCGGTACCTGATCGCAGAGGGAATTCGTCCGGAGACAATCATCAAGACCGGTTCCCATATGGGGGAAGTGCTGAACCATTACTTGCCGAAGATTCGGGAGTCCGATGTCGTGGCGCGTATGTCGTTGGATGAGGGGAGGTTCTTTGTTGTCAGCGCTCACCGCGAGGAGAACGTGGATAGCCCCGAGAATCTCAAGGATCTGCTCGATACCTTGAATGCCCTGGCAGACCGCTATAAGTACCGGATCATCGTTTCGACCCATCCGCGTACTCGGAAGCGGCTTGAGGCCCTCGGCGTCCCGTTGGACCATCCGCTGATCGAGTTCATGAAACCCTTTGGTCTTCTGGACTATATCAAGCTGCAGATGTCCGCCTTTTGCGTCTTGTCAGATAGCGGAACAATCACGGAGGAGGCGTCTCTGCTTAACTTGCCTGCTATCACGATTCGCAATGCACATGAGCGGCCCGAGGGCATGGACGAAGGCACGTTGATCATGAGCGGGCTGAAGGCCGACCGCGTGCTTGAGGCAGTCAAAGTCGTCACGAGTCAGCATGATCGCACCCGTCAGGTGGTTCCAATCGTAGCGGACTACATGGGCGGTCCGGTGTCGATTCAGGTTGTGCGCGTGGTCTTGAGCTATGTGGACTATGTGAATCGCACGGTATGGAGAAAGATGGGGTAGGCTACAGTCGGGTGTTTGCTGTGAACAAAGTTCCAGATGACGGAATGTATGGGCCGGAATTGGGCCCGAATTCGTCGGCGCACTTGCACCGGCATTGCCCACCAAGAACAACAATGACCTTTCTTCTCATCGCAGGTTTTCCCGACTCGATTCTGCAATTCCGCGGCGCACTCATCGACGCTTTGCTTGCGAAGCGACTGGCGGTGCATGTTGCCGCCCCTGACCTTCCTTCGTCGAGTCCTTTGCGGCACCGCCTCGAGCAGCAAGGGGTCACGGTGCACGAGATCCCGTTGCGCCGCACAGGCACAAACCCGGTGTCCGATTTGCGACTGATTCTGCATTTGGTACAGCTCATGCGACGTATTCGCCCTCAGCGGGTATTGGGCTATACGATCAAGCCGGTCATCTATGGCTCGTTGGCCGCCTGGCTGGCGGGTGTGCCGTGCCGCTATGCATTGATCACCGGTTTGGGGTATGCATTTCAAGGGAATAACGAGCGTGGCAGCTTGCGTTCTGTTGTCCAGTGGCTATACGCGACGGCGCTGCGCCATACGCACAAGGCGTTTTTTCAGAACCCTGACGATGAGGCGGTGTTTCGCCGTCGGGGGCTATTGCCCACGAGTGTGCCCTCCTGTGTGGTAAATGGTTCGGGTGTGGAGCTTGCCGCTTATGCGCCTGCGCCGTTGCCGCCGGGGACACGGTTCCTGCTTGTGGCGAGACTTCTGGGAGACAAGGGGATCCGTGAGTATATCGAGGCAGCTCGCCGAGTCAGGCGTCGGAACCCGGAGGTTACGTTTGGGCTGGTCGGATGGATCGACGGCAATCCTGATTCGATTCGGCAGGATGAGCTCGATGCCTGGGTGAAGGATAGAACGGTGCAGTTTTACGGACGGCTCACGGACGTCCGACCGGCAATTGCTGAATGCAATGTATACGTCCTCCCAAGTTACCGTGAAGGTACGCCGCGTACCGTGCTTGAGGCGATGGCGATGGGCCGGGCGATAATTACTACCGACGCGCCTGGTTGCCGAGAGACGGTAGTGGACGGCGACAACGGGTTCTTGGTGCCAGTCAAATCGGTGGATGGACTGGAGGCTGCCATGCAGCGTTTCATCGACGAACCTGCACTCATGAGCCGGATGGGGCGACGCGCACGCGCGGTCGCCGAGGAAAAATACGATGTACATAAAGTTAACGCAGTCATGTTGCGCGAAATGGGTCTTGAATGATAAAACGCTTTTTCGATATTCTGGCCTCGGCTGCAGCGCTGGTCGTTCTTTTGCCGGTGATCGCCATTGTTGCCTGGAGGGTCTACCGCAAACTCGGTTCGCCTGTCCTGTTCTGCCAGACCCGTCCTGGTCTGAACGCTAAGCCCTTCCAGATGATCAAGTTTCGCACGATGCGCGACGCCACCGATGCCAAGGGCAATCCGCTCCCGGACTCGGAACGTATGACAGGATTCGGCAGCTTCCTGCGAGCGTCGAGCCTGGATGAGCTGCCGGAACTGTGGAACGTGCTCAAGGGTGACATGAGCCTGGTCGGGCCACGGCCGTTGTTGATGGAATATCTGCCGCTCTATAGCCCCGAACAGTCTCGCCGCCACGAGCTGCGCCCCGGTGTGACGGGCTGGGCGCAGGTGAATGGCCGCAATGCGCTGAGCTGGGAGGAAAGATTCCGCCTGGACGTGTGGTATGTCGATAACCAGTCGTTCTGGTTGGACCTGAGAATCTTGTTCATGACGGTGAAGCGGGTGCTGGTGCGCGAAGGGATCAGTGCGGAGGGCGAGGCGACGATGCCGAAGTTTACGGGGTCCACCGAGAGGGGGAAGCCGTGAGTTCGGCCTTATATGCCGTGTATGGTGCAAGCGGCTGTGGCCGCGGGGTAATGCCGCTGGCGCGTGAGCAGTTGCGTGACCAGGGTATTCCCGCCGACCGACTGGTATTCGTGGATGACAAGGTTGAAACGGCCATTGTGAACGGCCAGCGTGTAATGCGCTATGCGGCTTTCCTTGCAGCCGAGGCCACTGAACGCTATGCGGTACTCGCCATCGCAAACAGCGTCATTCGTGAAAGACTTGCTGCCCATTGCCGGGCCGATGGCGTGCAGCCGTGGACGGTGAGTGCCACCAACGTGGTGGTGATGGACGAGGTGCAATTGGGCGAAGGTGCCATTCTTTGCCCATTTGTGACGCTTGCCTCCAATAGCCGCATCGGGCGCCACTTCCATGCCAATCTCTACAGCTATGTCGAGCATGATTGCGCGATCGGTGATTACGTGACCTTTGCGCCGGGCGTAAAGTGCAACGGAAATATTGTGATTGAGGACCATGCCTACATCGGAACCGGGGCAATCATCAAGCAGGGCCGGCCAGGGCAGCCGCTGGTGATCGGCCGCGGTGCGGTGGTCGGTATGGGCGCCGTAGTGACGAAGGATGTGCCGCCGGGCGTTACCGTGGTTGGTAACCCGGCGAAGCGGATGAACAAGGAATAACCTGTGCTTAATACACCTTTTGCCCCCTGGCCGAGTTTCACGGAAGAGGAAGCGAACGCTGTTCGTGACGTGATCCTTTCCAACCGGGTCAACTACTGGACTGGCCAGGAGTGCCGCCAGTTCGAGAAGGAATTTGCAGTCTGGGCGAGCACTGAATACGCAGTCGCAGTGGCGAATGGTACGGTGGCGCTGGACGTCGCGCTGAAGGCGCTTGGCGTCGGGCCGGGTGATGAGGTCATTGTGACACCTCGCACCTTTCTCGCCTCGGTGTCCTGCATCGTCAATGCCGGTGCGGCGCCAGTGTTCGCCGATGTCGACCGTGACTCGCAGAACATCACGGCCGATACCGTTCGGGCAGTGCTTACCCCGCGTACCAAGGCGGTGATCTGTGTGCATCTGGCGGGCTGGCCGTGCGACATGGACCCGATCATGGCGTTGGCCGAGGAAGAAGGTCTGTTCGTGGTCGAGGACTGTGCCCAGGCACACGGTGCACGCTACAAGGGCCGGCCAGTGGGTTCGATCGGGCATGCGGGGGCATGGTCTTTCTGTCAGGACAAGATCATGAGTACCGGCGGCGAGGGTGGCATGGTCACTACCAACGACCGTGAGCTGTGGTCGAAGATGTGGTCGTTCAAGGACCATGGCAAGAGTTGGGATGCCGTGTACGAGCGCGATCATCCGCCAGGATTCCGTTGGCTGCACGAAAGCTTCGGCACCAACTGGAGGATGATGGAAACACAAGGGGTGATCGGCCGCATCCAGCTGCGGCGGATGCCGGCATGGCACGCGGAGCGTAGCGTGCATGCAAACGCGCTCTGGAACGTCGCACGGGCATTGCCTGCGTTGAGAGTACCGGTGATTCCTGCCGAGATCGAGCACGCCGCTTACAAATGCTACGTGTTCGTCGAGCCGACAGCGCTGAATTCGGGCTGGAGTCGCGACCGCATTCTGCAGGAGATCAATGCGCTCGGCGTCCCGTGCTATGCGGGGTCGTGTTCGGAGGTCTATCGCGAGAAAGCCTTCGATGGGACCGGCTGGCGGCCTGAGCCCGGTTTGACCGTCGCCAGGGAGCTTGGTGAAACAAGCCTGATGTTCCTCGTGCACCCTGGTCTGACCGACAGGGATATCCGCAGAACTTGCGAAGCGCTGAGCCAGGTCATGCAGCGTGCGGCTGGATAATGCTTTTCTCATGACGACAACTGCCCGTACCGCTCTTGTTTTTCTGTTTGACCTTACCGCCGTTATGGTCGCTTGGGTCGGCGGGTTTTTCATTCGCTTCAACTTCACCTGGCCTTCCGGCTACAACGACAAGGTGTTCCTCGGCCTGGGCTTGCTGGTGGTGGTCCACGCCCTTGCCTGCCGATGGGCGGGTCTCTACCGAGGAATGTGGATTTTCGCCAGCCTGCCGGATCTCAAGCGGGTGTTGAAGGCGGTAGGCGTATCGTCGCTTGGGTTGGTCGCAATCCTTGCGTTGGACAGAACAAATGGTCCTGCGATTCCCCGTTCGATGCTGGTGCTGTATCCGCTGTTGCTGCTGATGGTGATGGGCGGCGGCCGTGCCGCCTGGCGGATGTGGAAGGAGCACCGGCTTTATGGTGGGCTGATGGCCACCGGCAAGCCGGTGGTTGTGGTGGGCGCCGGCACCGGTGGTGCGATGTTGGTGCGCGAACTCGAGCGCAGCCCGGACTGGCGCGTGGTGGCACTGGTGGATGACAACCCCGCAAAATGGGGTCTGGAGCTCTTCGGCAAGCCGGTGATCGGCTCCATCGATCTGCTGCCTCAGGTGTTGAGCGACTACAAGGCACAACATGTGATTCTCGCCATGCCCTCGGCCGCGGCCGATTCGCTGCGGCGTGCGGCCGATATGGCGGTGCGTGCAGGTGCGCACGCTTTCACCGTGCCGGCACTGGATGAACTGATGAGCGGCCGGGTGGCGATCAACGCGATGCGTCCGGTGGCCATCGAAGACCTGCTCGGCCGTGAGCCGGTACGTATCGATACCGAGCATGTGCATGCAATGATCACCGGCAAGACGGTACTGATTACCGGGGCGGGCGGGTCGATTGGCAGCGAGCTCTGCCGCCAGTTGGCACGCTTTTCCCCGGCGCGCCTGGTGCTGTTCGAGTCCAGCGAGTTTGCGCTTTACAACATCGAGCAGTGGTTCGCGCAACATCGTCCGGAAGTGCAGGTCGTGCCTCTCGCCGGCGATGTGAAGGATGCGCAGCGGTTGGACGAAGTCTTCGCCGCCTGTGCGCCGCAACTGGTGTTCCATGCCGCGGCCTACAAACATGTGCCATTGATGGAAGTGGGCAATGCGTGGCAGGCCGTACGCAACAATGTGCTGGGCACCTTGCAGGTGGCTGTGCATGCGCAGCGTCACGGCGCCGAGCGCTTCGTGCTGATTTCCACCGACAAGGCGGTCAACCCCACCAACGTAATGGGCGCCACCAAGCGCCTGGCCGAGATGGTGTGCGAGGCCCTGGGCGACCCGGATGGCCGCCACACGCAGTTCGAGATGGTGCGATTTGGCAATGTGCTGGGCAGTACCGGCAGCGTGATTCCGAAATTTGCCGAGCAGATTGCCCGCGGTGGCCCGGTGACGGTGACTCATCCGGACATCAACCGCTACTTCATGTCCATTCCGGAAGCCGCGCAACTGGTGTTGCAGGCTGCTGCGATGGGGCATGGCGGCGAAGTGTTCGTGCTCGACATGGGCGAACCGGTGAAGATCGTCGATCTGGCGCGCAACATGATCCGCCTGTCGGGCTACAGCGAGGATGAGATCCGCATCGACTTCAGCGGGCTGCGACCCGGCGAGAAGCTTTATGAGGAGCTGTTGGCCGATTCCGAGGCGACCTGCAAGACCCCGCATCCCAAACTGCGCATTGCGCGGTCGCGCCCGGTGAATGGCTGCTTCCTGGAGGAGCTGCGCCAGTGGTTGTCGCAGCCCGGTCCGGTGTCGGATGAGCAGGTGCGTGCCGGGCTGCAGCGCTGGGTGCCGGAGTATGAGCCGGCGAGACATTGACGGATCCGCGGCCCGGCGCGTGCTCGACTTCGGCTCGACTGAAATGCGGCGGGCGGTCCGGATCGACCTGATGATCAGGCGTCGTGAGGGCTGCGGGTATAATTCGCGATCCTGATTGGTCCGGCCCCTGCCGGCCTGGCTTTCCCCTTGAGGTTTCATAGTGGCATTGACCATACTCGGCCTTTCCGGCGCACTGACCCACGACCCCTCCGCCGCTCTCTATGTCGACGGCAAGCTCGTCGCCGCGGCCGAAGAAGAGCGCTTTGTCCGCGACAAGCACGCCAAGAACCGCATGCCCTACGAGGCTGCCAAGTTCTGTCTCGAATTCGCGGGCCTGAAGCCGAAGGATGTGCAGGTGGTGGCGATTCCGTTCGCGCCGATCAGCATCCTGGAGACGGCGCGCTGGCAATACGCCAAGCGCTACTGGTACGCACCCGATCGCGCGCTGGATGCGATTCTGCTGGGCAATCGGCGCTACTACCGCTACAAGCGCCGCATCGAGTGGTGTCTGCTGCAGCTCGGGTTCGATCTGAAGAAGGTCGAGATCGTGCCGGTCGAGCATCACCTGGCGCATGCTTCGAGTGCGTATCACTGCTCGGGCTTCACCGAGAAGACCGCGATCATGGGCATCGACGGCAAGGGCGAGTACGCGACCACCTTCTTCGGCTGGGGCGAGAACGGCAGGATCCACAAGATCAAGGAGTTCTACGATCCCGATTCGCTCGGTGGGCTGTACGGCGCGATCACCGAATACCTCGGCTTCGAGATGCTCGATGGCGAGTACAAGGTGATGGGCATGGCGCCCTATGGCGATGCCCTGAAGTACGATTTTTCGCGCCTGGCGAAGTTCGAGAACGGCGAGCTGGTGGTCGATACCGAGTACGCCAACGTGATCGGGTTCCGGCGTTACAAGGAAAACGGCAAGGGCTATTACTTCTCGCCCAAGCTCATCGACTGGCTCGGGCCGATGCGCGCCGGCGACGTTGCCGACGAGCCCTACATCCATTACGCCGCGAGCATGCAGAAGCTGTTCGAGGATCTGGCGCTGCAGATGATGGATTTCTACCTCGGCGACATCCTGCGCGAAACCGGCCGGCTCGCTTTTGCCGGTGGCGGGGCGCTCAACGTCAAGCTCAACCAGAAAATCATCGCGCGGTCGGAGGTGAAGGAGCTCTTCGTGCAGCCGGCTTCGGGCGACTCCGGGACGGCGGTGGGAGCGGCGTCCTACGTGTCGGTGCAGCGCGGCGTGCCGGTCGAGAAGATGGAGCATGTGTATCTCGGGCCGTGTTACAGCAACGAGGACGTGATCGCGGCGTGCGCGCGCCATCCGGCCAAGCCGACCGGACAGCGAATCGACAACGTGCCGCAACACGTTGCGCAACTGCTGGCCGACGGTAATCCGGTGGCGTGGTTCCAGGGGCGGATGGAGTTCGGTCCGCGTGCACTGGGCGGACGCTCGATCCTCGGCTGCCCGAGTGCGCCGGGAGTGGCCGACCGCATCAATGAGCAGATCAAGTTCCGCGAGCGCTGGCGGCCGTTCTGCCCGAGCATGCTCGATACCGTCGGGCCGCAGATGCTGCAGACCGATCATCCGTCGCCGTTCATGACCTTCACCTTCGAGGTGGCGGAGGAGTGGAAGACGCGTGTGCCCGAAGTGGTGCACGAGGACGGCACCGCGCGCGCGCAGGTGTTGAAGCGCGAGTACAACCCGCGCTACTACGATCTGATGGTCGAACTCGAGAAGCTGACCGGCAACGGGGTGGCGCTCAACACCTCGCTCAACCGACGCGGCGAGCCGATGATCTGCTCGCCGACCGACGCGCTGAACATGTTCTTCGGCTCCGATCTCGAGTATCTGGTGATGGAGGATGTGCTGGTGGTAAAGCCGCGCGTCTGATCGGCCCGCCCGGGCCGCTGCCGTCGTGTCGGCCGGGCTACACGCCCCACGTCACCGGTACCGCCTCGCGCTGCGCGCGCTCGAGCATGTCGAGCAGGGGCCAGGCGCGCTGGGCGAGGCTGACCGGGGCGGCCATGCCGCTGCGGCCGGCTTCGCGCTCCGCCGCTTCGTCTTCTTCAGTCGGCTGCGCCTGGCGCGCGCGGTCTTCCTCGATCGCGGCACGCAGGCGGGCGATGGCGTCGGGGAGCTGGGCCACGGTGACGATGCCGGTGGCGTCCTGCGGATCCTTGCCGAGTGCGGCGATGAGCTGTTTGCCGGCATCGCCCAGCATGATGACGTCGGCACTGGTGTCGGATTTGAAAGTGATCAGCATGGTGTCCCTCCTTAAAGGCCTTTGACCGCGTAGATGCCTGGCGCGTTGCGCCAGTACCCCTGATAATCCATTCCGCAGCCGAAAAGAAAGCGGTCGGCGATATCGAGGCCGGTGAAGTCTGCGCGCATGCCGGGATAGGCCTTGCGGTCGTGCTGCTTGTGCACCAGCACCGCGGAGAGCACTTCCTTTGCGCCTTCGGTCTTGAGGTAGTCGATGATGGCCTTGAGCGTGTGGCCTTCGTCGAGGATGTCGTCGAGCACCAGCACCGTCCGGTTGCGCAGATCCTGGGTGGGCCGCACGCGCCAGTCGAGCAGCGAACCGTGGATGGCATGCCCGTAGCGGGTGGCGTGCAGGTACGCGACTTCGAGCGGGAACGGCAGCCGCGGCAGAATCCGCCCGGCGAGGATCAGCCCGCCGTTCATCACGGTATAGACCAGCGGATTGCTGTCGGCGAGGCGGGCGGTGATTGCCGTAGCCATGTGCTCGAGCGCTGCCTCCACGGCCGTTTCGTCGGCGAGGCAATCGGCCTCTTCCCGTGCGCGTCGAATTTCATCGATGTTCATGGCGATGTGGATTTCCCGGAATGGTCGTGGCAGGGAGCGCCTATGACGGGATTTTATCGCACTAACGGCACTCGGCCTGAACGCGCGTCACGTCGAAACGGTAAACTGCGCCGAACCCCGTGCCGAGGAGCGTCCATGCCCATACATCAGATCGACCACCCGCTTGTCCGTCACAAGATCGGGTTGATGCGTGAAGCCAATATCAGTACCAAGAAGTTCCGCGAACTCACTGCCGAACTCGCACGCCTGCTGGCCTACGAGGCGTGCAAGGACTTTCCGCTCGAAACCGTCACCATCGAAGGCTGGGCCGGGCCGGTGGAGATCGATCAGATCAAGGGCAAGAAGGTTACCGTGGTGCCGATCCTGCGCGCCGGGCTGGGCATGCTGGACGGCGTGCTGGACATGATCCCGAGCGCCAAGGTGAGCGTGGTGGGCATCGCCCGCGACGAGGAGACCCTGCTGCCCGCGCCTTATTTCGAGAAGTTCGTCGGTCATCTCGGTGAACGCATGGCGCTGATCATCGATCCGATGCTGGCCACCGGGGGCTCGCTGGCGGCGACGGTCGACATGCTCAAGCGCAACGGCTGCGGACAGGTGCGGGCGCTGGTGCTGGTGGCCGCGCCCGAGGGCATCGCGTTGATGGCCGAGCGTCATCCGGAGGTCGATATCTACACCGCGAGCATCGATAGCCACCTCAACGCGCACGGCTACATCATTCCCGGGTTGGGTGACGCGGGCGACAAGATTTTCGGGACCAAGCACAACTGAGCACGGTCGGGCGGGTACGGGCTTCCGGCCGCGGAGCCGACCCCGCGCGCCGGGCCGGGATTTTGACAATGCTGGCCGCCGGGATGCCGGTGGCGACAGGAGAATAGCGATGCGTGAACTCCCGATCGAATCTGCCGACCCGCTTTGGCGGCAGGCGGTTTCCGGTGCCCAGATCCTGTTCGTGGCGTTCGGTGCGTTGGTGCTGGTGCCCCTGCTCACCGGCCTCAATCCGAGCATGGCCCTGCTCGGTGCCGGGGTCGGGACATTGCTGTTCCAGCTGGTGACCGGTCGGCAGGTGCCGATCTTCCTCGGTTCCAGCTTTGCCTTCATCGCCCCGATCATCTTCAGCATGCAGACCTGGGGGTTGTCGGCGACGATGGGCGCGCTGGCCTGCGTGTCACTGGTGTATTTCCTGTTCTCGGCGCTGGTGTGGCGCCACGGCGCGGAGATCGTGCATCGCTTCATGCCGCCGGTGGTGATCGGGCCGATCATCATGATCATCGGCCTGTCGCTGGCGGCGGTGGCGGTCAATATGGCGATGGGACGCAGCGGGGACGGCAAGATCGAGTTGGTGCCTTATGGTACGGCGATGGTCGTGGCTGCGGTGTCGTTCGGCGCAACGGTGGTGGCGGCCGTTTTTGCGCGGGGTTTCCTGAAGCTGGTGCCAATCCTGATCGGGGTGGGCGTCGGTTACGCGGTCGCTGCCTTGCTCGGTCTGGTCGATTTCAGCCGGATCGCGGCCGCCCCGTGGATTGCCGTACCGGAATTCGTCGCCCCGACTATCGAGTGGGCGGCGATCCTGTTCATGCTGCCGGTGGCGCTGGCGCCGGCGATCGAGCATGTGGGCGACGTGGTCGCAATCGGCGGGGTGACCGGCAAGGATTACACCGACAAGCCGGGTCTGCATCGCACCCTGGCCGGTGATGGACTCGGTGTGCTGTTTGCCGGCCTGATAGGCGGGCCGCCGGTGACGACGTATTCCGAAGTGACCGGCGCGGTGATCCTGACCAGGAGCTACAACCCGAAAGTCATGACCTGGGCGGCGGTCTTTGCCATCGTGATGGCCTTTTTCGGCAAGTTCAATGCCTTGCTGCAGTCGGTTCCGGTGCCGGTGATGGGCGGCATCATGATGCTGCTGTTCGGTTCGGTGGCCAGCATCGGCCTCAAGACGCTGATTGCCGACCGTACCAACCTCGACGATCCGCGCAATCTGGTGATCGTGTCGGCCGTGCTGGTGTTCGGTATCGGCGGCCTGGCGCTGAACCTCGACGGCTTCAGCCTGCAGGGGGTGAGTCTGTGCGGGGTGGCGGCGATTCTGCTGAATCTGTTGCTGCCGAAGCAAAGGCCGGTGGACTGAGGTCCACGCTGCCGGGTGCTACCGGCGGGCAAAGCGCCCGGCGACACGCCCGACGATGCGTTCGGCAAGCCGGCGCGCCAAGGGCAGGGCAAGCAGGCCGGCCTTTGCCCCGGAACTGCCGCGAAAGCGACGAAAGACCAGCCAGCCGATCCACGCCCGGTTGGCCAGGCGCAGTGCGAGTCGAGGCCGGCTGGCGACCAGTACCAGCGCGGCGACCGACAGCAATGGGGCGTGTTCCCGCGCCCAGGCGAAGCCATCACGAATCCGGTCGACGGTGTCGAGCGCCGACTCGAAACCTGCGAGCCGATGCATCGTGTCGTCGCGCTGGCGCGCCGCGTCGATCTGCAGGCGCTGTTTCCGCAGTGCGAATTCGACCAGCCGGGGATTCATTCCTCTTTCCGCAATGCGGCGCGGTCGCGGGCGAGTTCGGCGAGACTGGCGGCGAACAGGCGCGATCCGCGTTTGAATTCGCGGGCCGCGTTACTCCCGGTCAGCACGGCGCCGCCGATACAGATTGCAGTGGCGATGCCCAGTGCCAGCAGACGGTGTTCTTCCCAGAACAGCACGGTCAGGAACACCAGCAGGAACACAAGGCCGAATGCAAGCAGCAGGGCGCACATCAGCAGGTTGAAGAGCAGTCCGGTGAGGCGCAGTTTCTCTTCCTGCACCTCGACCGCGAGCAACTCCAGCCGCGTCTGCGCGGTCTGCAAGCCATGGTCCAGAAAACCGCGCAGGCTGTCGGCCAGGCGCGGCCTTCGCGCTTCGCTCACTGCGCGCGCTTACCGACGACCGGCCAGCAGGCCGAGCAGGAAGGCGACACCGGCGGCCACGCCGACCGACTCCCAGGGGTGAGCGTGTACATAGTCATCGGTGGCGTGCGCAGCCTTCTTGGTTTTTTCAAGGACCGCCGCTTCGGCGTCGGCGATCCGGTCCTTGGCGACGGCAAGGCGGTCGGTGAGGCGAACGCGCACGTCGGCCAGTTTGTCGCCAGCCTGGCCAGCGGTGAGCTTGAGCAATTCCTCGGCATCGGAAACAACGACCTTGAGGTCGGACACAAGTTTGTCCGTCGAGTGGGTGGTGGTGTCGAACATTTGCTGTCTCCTTGCGTGTGATGACGGTGGCGCCAGTGCGTTTGTATGTGTTTACGCTAATCTCATTCGGAAGCGATGGCAAATCCACCCGCAATTGCGACTTCGAGGGCGGATTTTTCCTTACATGCGCGGCAGAAATTCGCTGTCGGCGAACCATTTTCAACCGGGTCGGAATCAACGCCATCGATGAAGGGGGGCGCGCAGCCGCCATCGGCACGCGCCGTGGCTACGGGCACGAGCGCGGCTCGGATACCACGCCATGGTCGAACTTCAAGCCGTGCGGTGCCGCAGGTGGCGTATAGTCGGGCAACGCCACATGATGACTTCGGGATGCCCGCGATGAGCAAATCCACCGACGCTGCCCTACGTCCCAATACCCTGCCCGATTATCTCCGTCGCACCTACACCTGGGCCTACCTCAACCCGCGCACATTGCCGTGGCTTGATCGGGCGCCCGTGGTGTCGGCAATTCTTTGGGGCAATGCCGGACGTCTGATGCGTTGGGCGGTTGCGCAGTTCGTGGCCGGAGAGCGGGTGCTGCAGGCGGCGTGCGTTTATGGCGATTTTTCGGCGATGCTGGCGCGCCGGGTGGGTGTGCACGGGCAACTCGAAGTGGTTGATGTTGCCCCGATCCAGGTGGCCAACGTGCGGCGCAAGTTTGCCGACCTGCCGCAGGGCGGCGCGCGCGTCGCCGACCTCGTGAAGCCGCTCGATACGCAGTACGACGGCGTGTGCTGCTTTTTCTTGCTGCACGAAGTCCCCGACGCCGAGCGCCGGCGGATCGTTGCCAATCTGCTCGCGGCGGTTCGACCCGGCGGGCGTGCAGTGTTCGTCGACTACCATCGGTCGCAGCGCCTGCATCCGCTTGCGCCGGTGATGACGCTGGTGTTCCGCTGGCTCGAGCCTTATGCGTCGTCGCTGCTCGATACCCCGATCGAGAGTCTCGCCGACGAGGCCGCATCATTCGAGTGGCGTAAGGAAACCCGCTTTGGCGGGCTGTACCAGCTTCTGGTTGCGACCCGGCGGCGCTGACCCGCGTGCGGGAAAGCGGGGTTTCATGGCGATTCAAACATCCCACGCGTAGTCGATCATCAGCGGTGCGTGGTCGCTGAAGCGCTGCTCCTTGTAGATCGCGGCGGTCTGCGCCGTTGCGGCGATGCCGGGGGTCGCGAGCTGGTAGTCGATCCGCCAGCCTACGTTCTTCGCCCACGCCTGGCCACGGTTGGACCACCACGTGTAGCAGTCACCGGTGGCCTCGGGATGCAGGCGGCGATAGACATCGATCCAACCCTGTTCGTCGAACACGCGGGTGAGCCAGGTCCGCTCTTCGGGGAGGAAACCGGAGTTTTTCTGGTTGCTTCGCCAGTTCTTGAGATCGATCTCCTTGTGGGCGATGTTCCAGTCGCCACAGATCACCACCTCGCGGCCGCAGGCGCGCAATGCGGCAAGATGGGAGAAGAAGCGTTCCATGAAGCTGAACTTGGCCTGCTGACGTTCGTCCGAACTGGAACCGGACGGCAGGTAGAGCGAGATGACCGACAGCTTGCCGAAGTCGAGTTCGAGGTAGCGGCCTTCGGCGTCGATGTCGGGAATGCCCAGGCCCACCACGACCCGATCGGGGGCGCGACGGCTGTAGATGCCGACGCCGCTGTATCCCTTTTTCTCCGCGTGATGGAACCAGCCCTGGAGTCCGGCGGGGTTGCGCATGGCATCGCTCAGATCGGTGGCCTGAGCCTTGAGTTCCTGCACGCAGACGACGTCGGCATGCTGTTGTCCGAGCCAGTCGAGGAAACCTTTTGTGGTGGCCGAGCGGATGCCGTTGAGGTTGGCGGAGATGATGCGTAACATGGGCGGGGTTCCAGTCCTATTGCGGTGCAGGGAAAAGTAATCGTGGATTTTAGCCGGGAATTCATCGCGCTCGCCTGCGACAAGGGTGTACTGCGGTTCGGGTCGTTCATCACCAAGGCAGGTCGTAACTCGCCCTATTTCTTTAATGCCGGTCTGTTCGATGACGGGGTGTCGTTCCGCGCCCTGTGCGGCTACTACGCGCACGCCATCCGCAACGCCGGGGTCGGGTTCGACATGTTGTTCGGCCCCGCCTACAAGGGGATTCCGCTGGTTGCCGGCACCGCGATCCGGCTGGCCGAAGACGGGATCGGCCTGCCGTTTGCCTTCAATCGCAAGGAGGCCAAGGACCACGGTGAGGGTGGTACCCTGATCGGCGCGCCGCTGGCCGGCAGGGTGCTGATCCTCGATGACGTGATTTCGGCCGGGACATCGGTGCGCGAATCGGTCGAGATCATCCGCTCCGCCGGGGCAACACCGGCCGGCGTGGTGATTGCGCTCGATCGTATGGAGCGTGGCAAGGGTGCGCTGTCGGCGGTTCAGGAAGTGCGTGAGAGTTTCGGCATCCCCGTGATTGCCGTCGCCACGCTCGAGGACTTGATCGGCTATCTGGCCGACAGCCCCGAGCTTGCCGCCAACCTCGATGCAGTCAAGGCTTACCGGGAAACCTATGGCATCAGCTCGTCTCGCTGAACTTGCACTGCTGCTCGCGTTGGCGATGCCGCTCGGTGCCGCTGCACAGACCAACGGCCGAACGATCTATTGTTGCGATGCGAACGGCCAGCAGATGTGCGGAGATATTTTTCCGACCGAATGCTACGGGCGCGCGTACCGCGAGATCAGTCCGCTCGGCATCGTACGACGGCACGTGCCGGCACCGCTGACGGCCGAGGAGATCGAACGACGCGACGAGGCGATTCGCCAGCGCAAGGCGGCGGAGGCTGCCGTGCTCAAGAAGAAGCGTCTCGACCAGGCCCTGCTCGAGACCTATCCCAGTGCGGCAGAAATCGAAGTTCGCCGCGAGCGCGCGCTCGCCGAGGCGGACCGCACGATAGACGATCTTCGCGTGCGTGAGACCGAGTTGCTGGCGCGCAGGGAGAAGCTCGCGCAGGAGGCCGAAGCGCATCGCGGGCAGCCGCTGCCTCCCGATCTTGCTGACGACCTTCGCAACATCGATGGCGAGATCACGGCGCAGCGCTCGATCATCGATGTGAAGAAGCGCGAGCGCGAGGCCGTTCGGCTGCGCTTTGACGAAGACCACCGTCGTTACCTGGAACTGACGGTTCCGGCGGCCCGCCGGCGCTGAGCGCTCCAGCGGGCCGCCTGTTTGCGCGGAGAGCCGGATGACGCCCATCGAATCGCAGGTGGTCAAGGCTGCCTGTCCACACGATTGCCCCGATACCTGTGCGATGGAGATCACCGTCGAGCAGGGCAGGGCGGTGCGCGTCCGCGGAGCGGACGCGATGCCGTTCACCAACGGTGCGTTGTGCACCAAGGTGTCGCATTACCTCGAACGGGTGTACTCGGAGCAGCGCCTGCTGCACCCGATGAAACGGGTTGGCCGGAAGGGCGAGGGGCGCTTCGAACGCATCAGCTGGGACGAAGCGCTGGACATCATCGCGGCACGATTCGGCGCGATCGCGAACGACGATCCGCGTGCGATCCTGCCCTACAGCTATGCCGGCACGATGGGTCTGGTGCAGGGCGAGAGCATGGACCGGCGCTTTTTCCATCGCCTCGGGGCGTCGTTGCTCGACCGCACGATCTGCGCGTCGGCCGGCGCCATGGGCTGGAAGGCGACGGTTGGTGCGTCGATCGGCACCGATCCCGAGGCGGTCGTGGATGCAAAGCTCATCCTGATCTGGGGCGCCAATCCGGTGGTGTCCAACCTGCACGGCTGGCGCTATCTGCAGGAGGCCAAGCGGCGCGGCGCGCGGCTCATCTGCATCGATCCGCGCCGCACCGAAACCGCGGCGAAGTGCCATCACCACATCGCCCCCTTGCCCGGTACCGATGGCGCACTGGCGTTGGCGATGATGCAGGTTCTGATCGCCGAGGATCTGCTCGATCACGACTATATCGCTCAATACACCCTGGGTTTCGACGCGCTGGTCGAGCGGGTCCGTGCATTTACCCCTGAATGGGCCGCGCCGCTGACCGGGCTGACGGCGGAGAGCATCCGCCTGCTGGCGCGCGAATATGGTGCGGCCAGCCCCTCGTTGATCCGTCTCAACTACGGCCTGAACCGCTGTGCGGGTGGCGGCATGGCGGTGCGCAACATCGCCTGCCTGCCGGCCCTGACCGGCGCCTGGCGCCATGCGGCCGGTGGCGCCTTGCTGTCCGCATCGGGGAACTTCCCCACCGATGCACAGGCGTTGTCGCGGCCCGATCTCTATCCCGATCCCCAGCGTTTCCCGCCACGCACGATCAACATGTCGACCATCGGCGATGCGCTGCTCAACGCCGCCGATCCGCCGATCCGCGCGATCTACGTGTACAACGCGAACCCGGTGGCGGTTGCGCCCAACAGCAACGAGGTTCGCGCCGGGTTCGCGCGCGAGGACCTGTTCTGCGTGGTGCACGAACTGTTCCAGACCGATACCGCCGACTACGCCGACATCGTGCTGCCGGCGACCAGCCAGCTCGAACATCGTGATGTGCACGGCACCTACGGCCACTTCTACGTGGTGAACAATCAACCCGCGATCGCCCCGTTGGGGGAGGCCAAGGCGAACACCGAGGTGTTCCGCCTGCTCGCGGCCCGGATGGGCTTCACCGATTCCGCGTTCGCCGATTCGGACGAGGTGCTGGCCGCGGCTGCATTCAAGCGCACCGATGAACGTGCACGCGGGGTGACACCGGAAAAACTGGCGGCGCAAGGCTGGGTCCGGCTCAACCTGCCGCGTCCGTATGTGCCCTTTGCCAGCGGCGGCTTTCGCACGCCGTCGGGCAGGTGCGAGTTTCATTCCGAGATGCTGGCGCGGCGCGGACTCGATCCGCTGCCGGCCTGGCATGCGCCCGCGGAGTCGGTGTCGAGCAATCCCGCGCTCGCCGCGCGTTACCCGCTGGCACTGATCACGCCGCCGGCGCGCAACTTCCTCAACACCAGTTTCAGCCACCTGCCGCGCTTCGTCGCGCAGGAGGGGGAGCCGAAGCTCGAGATCCATCCGCAGGATGCGGCCAAGCGCGGGATTGCAGACGGTGACCGGGTCCGCATCCACAACGATCGCGGCGCCTTTCATGGCCGTGCCGTGGTCACCGACGGGATACGTTGCGGCGTGGTGGTGAGCCCGTCGGTGTGGTGGCAAAAGCTCTCCGGCGATGGCGAGAACGCCAACGCAGTGACGTCCTCTGCCCTCACCGACATGGGCGGCGGGCCGATTTTCTACGATTGCCTGGTCGAGGTCTCACCGCTATGAGCACCGCTTCGGCCATGGAATCCGATTTCGACGCGGTTGCCACCCTCCTTGCCGGTGCCGAACGGATTCTGTTCATTACCGGAGCGGGGATTTCGGCCGACTCGGGGCTCCCCACCTATCGCGGCATCGGCGGGCTGTACCATGAGCGATTGACGACCGAGGGGCTGACCATCGAGGAGGCATTGTCGGGCGCGATGATGGAGCGCCGTCCCGACATCGCCTGGCGCTACCTCGCGGAGATCGAATCCAATTGCCGAGGTGCGGAGCCCAACGCCGCGCACCGGCTGATCGCCGAACTGGAGCGCGAGAAGCCGGGCGTCTGGGTGCTGACCCAGAACGTTGACGGCCTGCACCGCATGGCAGGCTCGCAGAAGGTGATCCAGATTCACGGCACCGTGCACCATCTGCGCTGCACCGAATGCCCCCACCAGCGCAGTGTGCAGGACTTCGCCGGCCTGTCGCTCCCGCCGGCGTGCCCGGTGTGTGGCGGCGTGCTGCGCCCGGATGTGGTGCTGTTCGGCGAGATGCTGCCGCAGAAGGGCATCGACCGGCTCGCGCACGTGCTCGAAACCGGCGTCGATGTGGTGGTCTCGATCGGCACCACCAGCGCCTTTCCGTATATCGCCGGGCCGGTGTGGTGGGCACAGCAGAACGGAATTCCGGCAGTCGAGATCAATCCCGGCGAAACCGAGGTGAGCCGGCTCGTCGACTATCGCTTGCGCGTGGGGGCGGCCGAGGCGATGAAGCGCCTGTGGGGAAGGCTGCACCCGCCGGGCTGAGGGTGCGGTCGGCACCCACACCGGCGAGTGTTCACAGCAAGACGCGCTCGATCCCGCCATTGTTGGCCTTGCCGACATAGTCCGGGAGCCAGTTCTCGCCCAGCAGGTGCTTGGCGAGTTCGACCACGATGTAGTCCGGCTCCACCCCGCCGGCGTCGTTGGCATAGCGCGACAGGCCCTGCAGACAGCTCGGGCACGAGGTGAGGATCTTGGTAGGTGCGTCGGGCAATGCTTCCTGCATCTTCGCCACCCCTTTCTCGATCTCCTCCTGTTTGCGGAAGCGGACCTGGGTCGAGATGTCCGGGCGTGCCACCGCGAGCGTGCCCGATTCGCCGCAGCAGCGGTCGGACAGGTCCACCCGCGTCCCCATCAGCGCGTTGGCCACCTTGATCCCGGAATGCACCTTCATCGGGGTGTGACAGGGCTCGTGATACATGTAGTTCACGCCGTGCACGCCTTCGAGCTTCACCCCCTTCTCCATCAGGTACTCGTGGATGTCGAGCAGGCGGCAGCCCGGGAAGATCCGGTCGAACTCGTACTTCTGCAGCTGATCCATGCAGGTGCCACAGGACACGATCACGGTCTTGATGTCGAGGTAGTTCAGCGTGTTGGCCACGCGGTGGAACAGCACCCGGTTGTCGGTGGTGATCTTCTGGCCCTTGTCCTCTTCGCCGGCGGCGGTCTGCGGGTAGCCGCAGCACAGATAGCCGGGTGGCAGCACGGTCTGGGCGCCGACGTGGTAGAGCATTGCCTGGGTCGCCAGGCCGACCTGGCTGAACAGCCGCTCCGACCCGCAGCCCGGGAAGTAGAACACTGCCTCAGATTCGCCATTGGCCTTGCGCGGATCGCGGATGACCGGAATGACCTTGTCGTCCTCGATGTCGAGCAGCGCGCGGCTGGTCTTCTTCGGCAGGTTGCCGGGCATCGGCTTGTTGATGAAGTGGATCACCTGGGCCTTGAGCGGCGCCTTGCCCAGCGTGGCCGGCGGCGCCTTCACCTGCGCCTGCACCAGGCCGAGCTTCTTGCCGAGGTCGTGAGCCAGGCGCTGGGCCTTGTAGCCCCACTCGATCATCCCGGTACGCATCAGCTTGATCGTGGCCGGGTCCTTGATGGTCAGGAAGGCCATCGCCGCCGCCTTGCCCGGATTGAACGACTTCTTGCCCTGCTTGCGAAGCAGGTTGCGCATCTTGATCGACACGTCGCCGAAGTCGATGTCCACCGGGCACGGCTTCTCGCACTTGTGGCAGATGGTGCAGTGATCGGCGACGTCCTCGAACTCCGCCCAGTGCGCGAGCGACACCCCGCGCCGGGTCTGCTCCTCGTAGAGCATGGCCTCGATCAGCAGCGAGGTGCTGAGGATCTTGTTGCGCGGGCTGTACAACAGGTTGGCGCGCGGCACGTGGGTCGAGCATACCGGCTTGCATTTGCCGCAGCGCAGACAGTCCTTGATGTCGTGCGCGATGTCGCCGATCTCGGTCTGCTCCATGATCAGGGATTCATGGCCCATCAGGTTGAAACTGGGGGTATAGGCGTTGTCGAGATTGCCGCCCTTCATCAGCTTGCCGCGGTTGAAGCGGCCCTCGGGGTCGATCCTCGCCTTGTAGTCCCAGAAGCTCGCCATCTCGGCGTCGGTGAGGTAATCGAGCTTGGTGATGCCGATGCCGTGCTCGCCGGAGATCACGCCGTCGAGCGAGCGCGCGAGCGCCATGATGCGGTCGACCGCGCGGTTGGCGGTCTGCAGCATCTCGTAGTTGTCGGAGTTGACCGGGATGTTGGTGTGCACATTGCCGTCGCCGGCATGCATGTGCAGGGCAATGAACACCCGCCCGCGCAACACCTGCTTGTGCAGGGCGGCGAGCTTTTCCCGCACCGGCTGGAACACCACGCCGTCGAAGATCTTGTCCAGTCGCGGCTTCAGCTCGGCCTTCCACGAAATGCGGATGGAGTAATCCTGCAGGCGGTGGAAGAGACGCGGGTCGGCGGCGCGGTTACTCAGTTCGCCGGCCTGGATACCGTACTCGGCAAACTGCGTTTCGGCCTCGGCCAGCGGCAGATCGAGATTGTCCAGCAGCCATTGCCAACGCCTGCGAACCGCCGCGACGTAGTCGAGCGCAGCCTGACGGCGGTCACCGATCAGCTCGTCCGTGTCGATGCCGGCATCGCCCTGGTCCAGCGGAAGTTCGCTGTCGAGACACTCGGTGAGCGCGGCGCACAGATCGAGCTTGTTGCGCGTCGACAGCTCGATGTTCAGACGCTCGATGCCGTCGCAGTAGTCGCCCATCCGCGGCAATGGGATGACCACGTCCTCGTTCACCTTGAACGCATTGGTGTGGCGCGAGATCGCGGCGGTGCGCGAACGCTCCAGCCAGAAACGCTTGCGCTGTTCCGCCGAGACCGCGATGAAACCCTCGGCGCCGCGGGTGTTGGTCATCCGCACCACGTCCGAGGCGGCCGCCATGACCGCGTTCTCGTCAAAGCCGACGATGTCGCCGATCAACACCATTTTCGGGCGGCCATGACGCTTGGCCTTGGTGGTATAGCCGACTGCCTTGACGTAGCGTTCGTCGAGATGCTCGAGACCGGCCAGCAACACGCCGGCGGTGCTGCCCGCCCCCCCCGGCTTGAAATAGTCGGTGATCTCGACGATCGCCGGCACGGCCTCGCGCACCTGGCCGAAGAACTCGAGACAGACGGTACGGGTGACCGGCGGCATCTTGTGCAGTACCCAGCGCGATGCCACGATCAGGCCGTCAGTGCCTTCCTTCTGCACGCCGGGGATGCCGCCGAGGAACTTGTCGGTGACGTCCTTGCCCAGCCCGTCCTTGCGGCAATGGGCTCCCGGCATGGACAGGATCTCCTCGCCCAGCGGCCTGTAGTTGATGCCGTCGAAGCGGCGCAGGCGGAAGCGCGCGATGTGCTGCTCGTGGATCTTGCCGAAATTGTGGTCGAGGCGCTCGACCTCGAGCCAGTTGCCATCGGGGGTGACCATCTTCCACCACGCCAGATTGTCGAGCGCGGTGCCCCACAGCACGGCCTTCTTGCCGCCGGCGTTCATCGCGATGTTGCCGCCGACACAGGAGGCGCTGGCGGAGGTGGGGTCAACCGCGAACACACGCCCGGCCGCGCTCGCGGCTTCCGATACGCGCTCGGTCACCACACCGGCGCCGGTGCGGATGGTGGCGTAGGGTGAGGCCATCGGCTTGCCGTCGGCGTCGGGCAGGACCATGTCCTCGACCGCGCCGATGCTGATCAGCTTCTCGGTGTTGATCACCACCGAATTGGCGTCCAGCGGCACCGCGCCGCCGGTATAACCGGTGCCGCCGCCACGCGGGATGATGGTCATGCCGAGCTCGATGCAGGCACGCACCAGCGGCGCCATTTCCTCTTCGGTGTCGGGGTAGAGCACGACGAAGGGGTACTCGACGCGCCAGTCGGTGGCGTCGGTGACGTGCGACACCCGGGCGTGGCCGTCGAAGCAGATATTGTCGCGGCGGGTGTGGCGCGACAGCGTTTTGAGCACGGCCTTGCGCTTGCGCGCGCTGTCGTCGAACCAGCGCTCGAAGTCGGCGACGGCCTCCCGTGCGCGGCCGATCAGCAGGGCGACGCGGTCATTGCCCTGGCGTCGCTTCTCGACCTCGTTGACGCGGTGGTTGAGTGCGTTGATCAGCGCTTCGCGGCGTTCGCGGCTGGTGAGCAGGTCGTCTTCCAGATAGGGGTTGCGCCGGACCACCCAGATGTCGCCGAGCACCTCGTACAGCATCCGCGCCGAGCGCCCGGTCACCCGTTCGGCGCGCAACTCGTCGAGCACCGACCAGGCCTCCTCGCCGAGCAAGCGGATTACGATCTCGCGGTCGGAGAACGAGGTGTAGTTATACGGAATTTCTCGCAGGCGTTGGGTCATCGGTGCACCGGGTTGGCTGCTGCAGGGGAACCTGCGATTTTAACGAACCGCAGTGCAACATGCAGAAAAAATCAATACCTTACGCGAAGTGTGGGCTATCCGGCTTCGCCTCAGGGAGTGGACGCGGACGCGCGCCAGAGGGTTCCTGGTCGGGTGCGGACGTCGTTCAGCCGAGCGCAGCGGTCAGGGCAATCTCGACTCGCCACCCGGGCTTGGCCAGTCCGGCAATCTGCACGCAGGCCCGCGCAGGCGCCGTGCCAGCAGGCAACCACGCGTCCCAGACTGCATTCATGCCGTCGTAGTCGGCAAGGTCGGTGAGGTAGATGGTGGTCATCAGGATGCGGCCGGTGCTGCTTCCGACTGCCTGCAGCTGATGTGCGAGGCTGGCAAGGACCTCGCGGGTCTGGGTCGTAATGTCGCCGTCGGTGGAGGCGGGTACGTCGACGAGATAGACCACGCCGTTATGGACCACGGAGTCGGAATAACGTGCTGTGGTGCCGTTGCGCTGGATTGCTTGCATGGGCATGGCTGAGATGAAATCACGGGCGCACAAGTATAGCGCCCCGGCTCACTGCATCGCCCATACGATTGCAAGATAACGCGCACCCTTCCCGGTCGCCATCCACCACAGGCAGGTCGTCCATGGCAGGCGCAGTGCGCCTGCTGCGGCACACAGCGCATCGCCGATCAGCGGAACCCACGACAACAACAGGCTGACACTGCCGTAGCGGCGCACCAGGTCGAGTCGGGGCGGCAACTCCTTGCGCGGCAGCAGGCGGGCGATTGCATAGGTGGTCATGCCGCCGAGGGTGTTGCCCAGCGTCGCCAGTACCAGCGCAAGCACGGCACGGTCGGGCTGGAGCGCAAGCGTGCTGGCGAGCACCAGCTCCGAACCACCGGGCAGCAGCGTCGCAGACAGAAAGGCGGAGAGGAAGAGCGCCCCCATGGTGGCGCCGGCGACGTCGATCACGCCTCCATGCTACCTGCTCGACTGTCTGAGTCGAGTGCATTTTTGCACTTTCGGGTGGTTGGCAGTTGACGTTCGAATATGACAAATGCAGAATTGTTACGCTTTTCCATTTGTCATTTTAAATAGGGGATGTGTGATGAAAAACATGATGTTGTCACTTGCTGCTGCACTCCTGCTGGGCGCGCTTGCTCCCGCCGACGCATGGGCGAACCCCCAGCATGAGCGGATGAAGCGCTGCAGTCAGGAGGCGAAGGAGAAGATGCTGAAGGGTGAGGAGCGCAAACAGTTCATGAGCACCTGCCTGAAAGGCAAGCACACGCCGTCGCCCGCGGCGACCACGGCATCGGCCGGGGAGAAGGCAAAAGGCGATACCCCGACTCAGGTGGCGCCGGTAGCCGACTCTGGCGCGCTCAGTCCGGCTCCGCAGGATCGGATGAAGGAGTGCAATCGCGCGGCAACCGAAAAGGCCCTAAAGGGGGCGGAGCGCAAGAGCTTCATCAGCGAGTGCCTGAAAGGCTGATCGGCCTGCCGGCCCTTCGCTTCGTTGTTCCCGTGCAGGTGGACGCCCAATCCGGGCGAGCAATCCGCGCCTGCGCGGGAATGACGGACAGACCCTGGTCCGGGCGCCCCGGATGGCCTCCGCGGGAGGCCGTACCGGCTGGCAAGGGGGTCAGACGATATCGAAGAAAACCAGGTCGCGTTCGATTTCGCCGGACGAGAAGCCGCAGCCCAGTCGCCCCGATCCGGTCAGGGGCAGTTCTTCGGCCTTGATGCAGCGCTCGTCGTCGCCGTCAAGCGAGACATAGCAGCCGTTGGTACTTTGATCGATCAGCACGAAGCCTTCCCGGCGGCGCTCGATACGGGCGTGCTGACGAGAGGCGCGCGGGTCGATGATGACGACGTCGTTACCCAGCTCGCGACCGATCAGCACGATGGGACGATGCTCCTCGACAAACATCACTTCCTGCTGATGACGCAGGCGCAGGCGCTGTGAGATTCTGGCCGTAGGCGGAAGTGAGGTCACCTGTCCGACCCGGTGGCCGATCGCGAACGCCGGCCAGTCCAGTCCACGCTGGGCGTCCGACTGAAACGCCTCTGCGCCGGCAAAGTGCCTTGCGGACGGCGTGAGCAGCATGACGGCCGTCCCGCTGGCCAAGGCTTGACCGGGTTTGCAGGTTTGCAGCAGACGCCGGGCACCTTCCACCCCGTCGCCATCCGTACCCGATTCGACGAGGCCGTAATGGATGCCGATCCGCACCCTGAGCTGGGTGCCACCGAGCGGTGGGAGGCTCAGTATCCGGTCGAGCATTTCGCAAGAGGCGACGATGCCGGAGTCGCAGCGCTCGAATGTCGCCACAATGGAGTCCGGTGTCCGCGCGATGATGTTGCCGCTGTTGCCGCCGACCGCACGGTCGATGCGATTCATGCAGCGCTCGACGGCATGCGCGGCTTCGGTCGCGCCGAGAGGCGAAACCAGTCGCTCACCACCGATGACGTCGGCCACGAGCACGCAGAGATTTTTACGATCGGACATAGTGGGGCGCAAGCAGTGGCGGACCGGCGGCAGATCGCTGATCACGCTGCAATGATGATCAAACACATCAGCCGATGCAAGTGTTGTTGTCCAATGACTCGGGGATAATTTACTGGCCGGGAAACAACCTGATAATGCCGGCGGCAGGCCCGGAAAGCGGTTGACGGTCGAACGCGATATCACCTTCGTCCAGTATCGTGTTGCGGTCTACGCCGACGAAGTCGAACAGTTTCTGGTCTGCCAGATGCGATGGCACCACGTTCTTGAGCGACGTGGCCAATGACTCGATACGGCCGGGGAAGTCGCGTGCCCAGTTCTGGAGCATGCCCTTTATCTGTTTGCGCTGGGCATTTTCCTGCGAGCCGCAGAGGTTACACGGAATGATCGGAAAATCCATCGTGCGGGCAAAGCGGACGATGTCGCTCTCCGTGCAGTAGGCCAGCGGGCGGATAACGACGTGATTGCCGTCGTCGCTGACCAGTTTGGGGGGCATGGCCTTGATCTTGCCGCCGAAGAACATGTTCAGGAACAGTGTTTCCAGCATGTCGTCTCGGTGGTGGCCGAGTGCGATTCGGGTGGCACCGATCTCCTTCGCGGTGCGGTAGATGATGCCCCGGCGCAGGCGCGAACACAGCGAGCAGGTTGTCTTGCCTTCGGGGATCTTGTCTTTGACGATGGAGTAGGTATCTTCGGTGACGATACGGTATTCGACCCCAACCGACTCGAAGTACGCGGGCAGGACATGATCGGGAAAGCCGGGTTGCTTCTGGTCGAGGTTCATCGCAACGATGCGGAAATCGACCGGTGCCCGCTCACGTAGTGCCAGCAGGCAGGACAGCAGTGTGTAGGAGTCTTTTCCGCCGGAAACACAGACCATGACCGTGTCACCGTCGCTGATCATGTTGTAATCGCCGATCGCCTCACCGACACTGCGTTCCAGCTTCTTCTTGAGGCGCAGGAAAGTATTGGAATGGCGATGCTCGCCGGGTTCGGCGGCAGGTTCGGTTGCAGTGTTCACGGTGGAGCTCGGCGGTAAAGTCTTGGCCGATTATACCCGTGGCCCCACCCGAGTGCCCGGCGGCGCTCAGAGGTGCGAACTGCGGCCACCGTCCACGGCCAGGATCTGACCGGTGATATAGGGGGCGTCGAACAACAGGAAGCGCACCGTGCGTGCGACATCGGTCGGACTGCCTTCGCGCTGCAGCAGGGTGTGGCGGATGATCTGCTCGCGCTCGGCGCGCGCGAACTGGCCGTCCTCGGGCCACTCGATCGGACCGGGAGCAACGCCGTTTACCCTGACCTCGGGCGCCATCTCCAGTGCAAGTGCCCGCGTCAGCCCGGCAAGTCCGGCCTTCGCTGCACAGTACAGCGCGTAGTGGCGCAGGGGGCGTTCGCCGTGGATGTCGACGATGTTGACCACGGCGCCGCGCGACTCCCTGAGGGCCGGTGCCAGGGCCTGGGTCAGAAACAGCGGGCCCTTGAGGTTGGAGCCGGTGAGGTCGGCCCAGGCCGCCGCGTCGATGGTGCCGAGCGGGGTCGGAAAGAAGCTCGACGCGTTATTGACCAGACCGTCGATCCTGCCGAAGTGGGCGAGGGTGGTGTCGGCAATTGCCTCGGGAACGCCGTCGACACCCAGATCGCCGCCGACGGCAAAGGCCGAGCCGGGTCGGGTGGCATTGAGCCGGGCGGTCAGGGCCTCGGCCTCGGTGCGGCTGTGTCGGTAGTGCAGCGCAACGCGTGCGCCGCAGGCGTGGAGCTCGAGCGAAATCGCGGCGCCCACCCGGCGAGCTGCGCCGGTGACCAGGATGACGGGTGCGGATACGGGATCGGTCATGATGCGGTGTATGGTCGGTTGGATCACTGGGTTATGGACGGTTGCGGACGAGTCTGCGGGCAGGCCGGGATGGCTCGGCTACAATGCCGCGTCCTCCAGTCTTGTGCACCCAACATGCCCTCCTTGCCCCAGCCGTCTGCCGATGCGCTCGAACAATGCGCCCGCCTCGTCGCCCTGATTGGTACCGAAATCAGGGCGGCCGGGGGGTGGGTGCCATTCTCGCGCTACATGGAGCTCGCACTGTACGCGCCCGGGCTGGGGTATTACAGCGGAGGCGCCAGAAAGTTCGGCCCCGGCGGTGATTTCATCACCGCGCCGGAACTGACGCCCTTGTTCGGCCAGGCCCTGGCGAGTCAGGTCGAGCAGGTCATGCGGCTCAGCGCCCACCAGGTCATCGAGGTCGGCGCGGGCACCGGCCTGCTCGCCGCCGACTTGCTGCTCGAACTCGAACGTCGTGGCAGCGTGCCGCAGCGTTACGGCATTCTCGAACTTTCTGCCGAGCTGCGCGAGCGCCAGTTCGACACGCTGGCCCGGCAGGTGCCGCATCTGGCGGCACGGGTGGACTGGCTGGACACCCTGCCGGAGACCTATTCCGGCGCGGTCATTGCCAACGAGGTGGTGGACGTGATGCCGGTGCATCTGATCGTATCGCGTGCGGAGGGCTTGTTCGAGCGTGGTGTGGTACTCGCCGGCGCGGAGGACCCGAGTACTGCGGTCTTCCGTTGGGGCGATGTGCCAGCGCAAGGCGCGGTGCTGGAAGCTGCTCGGGAGCTGGCCCTGCCCGCGCCGGACGAAGGCGAGTATGTGACCGAGATCAACCTGGCGGGCCGGGCGTGGATTGCGTCGTGGGCCGATCGCCTGCGCCATGGTGCCATGCTGTTGATCGACTATGGTTACCCGCGTGCAGAATTCTATTTGCCCTCGCGTTCCAGCGGCACGCTGCTGTGCTACTACCGCCACCATGCGCACGCCGATCCGTTCCTGTGGCCGGGGCTCAATGACATTACCGAATTCGTCGATTTCACCGCGATGGCCGAGGCGGCGTTCGACGCCGGACTGGACGTCCTCGGCTACACCAGCCAGGCACACTTTCTGTTCAACTGCGGGGTGCTCGAATGCCTTGCGCGGCGCGGACCGGAGACCGGTGCCGATTACGTGCGTGCGGCGCGCGCTGCACAGCGTCTGACAACACCGCAGGAGATGGGAGAGTTGTTCAAGGTGCTGGCGATCGGACGCGGCATCGAAGAGCCGCTGCTGGGCTTCACGCGCGGCGACCGCCTGCACACCCTGTAAGGCGTACCCCGGAGCGCTGCGCGCCCATCATGTGCCGAGGGCTTACTCCTGATTGCGATACACGGCTTTCAGGAAGGCGTCGACGTCTTCCGGTGGCGGCATGTGTTCGGACTCGCGATGCAAGTCGATCTGCTGCAGCTGCAGCGCGACTTCGGGCCGGGGCAGCCAGCTGGCGTTGAGCACTTCCTCGTCGTACGCCTCGGGTTCCCGGAGTTCTCTGCCGGATTGCATATCCATGACGATCACCATGATGGCCTCCGCAACATGTGCCGGAAATCCCGGCTTCCTGTTTCATTAACGGCCGCTGTCGACCGGACTTGAATGCAAGATGGGGACCGACGGTGCTGCGTTCAAGGTGTGCGGATCACACCTTTGTTTTGATCATGACAAGACGCGCGGTGACTGACGAGGAAAAATCGCACGCTATGTGGTTTTTTTGCACCAAGGCAGGCCCGGGCCGCGCCGCCGATCACAGGTCATGTTCCCGCAACCACCCGGCGATCCGGGTCGCGACCCGCTTCCAGCCGTTCTCGAGCATCATGCCGTGGCCGAGGCCATCGAAAATCTCTGCGCGCAGTCCGTAGGTCGTGGCGGTCATGTGCACCTGGTCCGGTGGAATGAGCTGGTCATGACTGGTGCCGAGAATCAGCATCGGTACGTCGTGCATGCGGCCTGGTTGCGGGAGGTTGAACAGCGTCATGTCCCAGATCGCGCGATGCGATTCGGGTTGGCTGAGCTTGTAGTAGCGGCGCAGCTGGTCATCGTCGAGCGGCTGATGAAACAGCGCTTCGCGCAGACTGTCGAGCTCCGCCTCGCCGCCGCCCATGATCCGGTTCAGGTCGGCGAGCAGGTGAGGCTTCTTGAACATCAGCCCGATCGCCGAACCCATCAGCCCCTGCGGTGGTACCGACGACAGCAGGACGGCGGCGGGTGCGCTGACGCGTTCCAGATATTTCTGCACCACCATGCCGCCCATCGAATGCCCGATCAGCACCGGCGCCGCGGGCAGGCGGGCGATGACTTCGGTGATGTCGCGGACGTAGTCGTCGATCGACAACGCGTCGAGGTGGTCATGGTTGCGACTCTTGCCATGGCCGGACAGGGATACGGCATAGGCCATCCAGCCTTGCTCGGCGAACCAGGGCAGAAAGTGCTCTTCCCAGCACCAGGCGCCGGTGTAGGCACCGTGAATGAACAACAGGGGCGCCGGGCGGGGAGCGCGGTGGGTCGGGGCGTGGCAGAGAACTTCAAGGTCGCCGAAGCGGGATTTGTTCACCGGGGAATCTCCATGCCGCGCTGCACCGCCGGACGGGCGGCAATGGCGTCGAACCAGCGCTTCACCTCCGGGTAGCGGGCAAGATCGATGCCTTGCCACTCGTGGCGGGCAAGCCAGGGGTAGGTTGCGATGTCGGCGATCGAGTACGCGCTGCCGGCCAGCCAGTCGCGGCCGCTGAGCCGGGTGTTGAGCACGCCGTAGATGCGCGCCGCCTCTTTCGAGTAGCGATCGATCGCGTAGGGAATGACTTCCGGCGCAAAGCGCAGGAAGTGGTGGGCCTGACCGAGCATCGGGCCGACGCTGCCCATCTGGAACATCAGCCACTGGTGGGTCTCGCAGCGCTCGCGCGGGTCGGCGGAAAGCAGGCGGCCGGTCTTGTCGGCAAGATAGAGCAGGATCGCGCCGGATTCGATGATGGTGATCGGCTTGCCGTCCGGCCCGTCGCTGTCGACAATGACCGGAATCTTGTGGTTCGGGTTCAGCGCCAGGAACTCGGGGGCAAACTGGGCCTTGCGGGTGATATCGATCGGCTTTACCTCGTATGCCAGGCCGAGTTCCTCGAGCGTGATCGAGGCCTTGCGACCGTTCGGCGTGCTCCAGGTGTAGAGGGTGATCATGTCCTGTTCGCTCTGTTGGTTGCGGTGTTCGCCCCTGAAGGGTCTAATCCCGGACTCTAGGTGCGGAGTGGCTATGCTGAAGTGGATCGTGGTGATCGTGCTGGTTGTGCTGATCACCGGCCTGATGCGGCCCGGCATCATCCAGAAGATGCGCCTGGGGCGATTGCCCGGCGACGTATTGCTTCGCTTTCGTGGCAGAGCTTATCACTTCCCCTTTACCACCACCGTGCTGCTCTCCCTGTTTGCCTGGCTGATTTTCCGCCTGCTCTGATGGTGCCTGTTCGGGGGCTCACACGCCAGACCGATCCGCCGCGGCGCGCAGCGACTTGACGGCGGCCACGCGCGCGGCGTGTAGTTGCGCCGGGATCCGGCCCTTGTCGGCACAGGCGCGAGCGATGGCGCCGGCGTCGATCCGGCGGATCGCATCCTGCGCAGCGCGCCACTGCTCGCCCGGTGCCCATGCACTCGGGCGTGTTCCGCCGCGGCCGTGGTAATCGCAGGCGGCGGCATCGAGCATCAGGCCGAAGCGTTCCGGACGGCGCAGCACGTCGCAGCGTTCCAGCACCTTGACCACGGTTTCCGGGCGCAGGATGCCGATCTGCCCTAGGATGCCGTGTTCGCGCGCAACCATCTCCGCCAGTTCACGGCACTCGGTGGGCGCCTTGAGTCGCTCGGACAGCTTGCGGGCCATGCGCTCGCTGCGTGCTTCGTGGCCGTAATGGTGGGGCAGGATCTCGGCCCGGGTGGTGCCCTTGCCGAGATCGTGCAGCAAACAGGCCCAGCGCACCGCCAAGGGCTGGCCGGTACGGGCGGCGTGGTCGATCACCATCAGCACATGCTCGCCGGTGTCGATCTCGGGATGGTGTTTTTCCGGTTGCGGGATGCCGAACAGGCGATCGATCTCGGGCAGGATGCGCTGCAGGGCGCCACAGTCGCGCAGCACACGGATCATGCGCGACGGCGTCGTCTCCATCAGACCGCGCGCAAGCTCCTGCCACACCCGCTCGGGCACCAGGTGGTCGACTTCGCCGTTGTCGACCATGGCGCGCATCAGGGCTAGGGTTTCCGGTGCCACCCCGAACGCATCGAAGCGCGCGGCAAAGCGTGCCACGCGCAGGATGCGTACCGGATCTTCGGCAAAGGCCGGGCTGACGTGGCGAAAGACGCGTGCCTCGAGATCGGCCACGCCGCCATAGGGGTCGATCAACTGGCCATCGGCCGCGCGGGCGATGGCGTTGATGGTCAGGTCACGACGCTGCAGATCCTCCTCGAGCGTGACCTCGGGTGAGGCGTGGCACACGAAGCCGGTGTAGCCATGGCCGCTCTTGCGCTCGGTGCGGGCGAGGGCGTATTCCTCCTGCGTCTGCGGATGGAGGAACACTGGAAAGTCCCTGCCCACCGGTCGAAACCCCCGGGCGACCATGGCCTCCGGGGTTTCACCGACCACCACCCAGTCGCGATCCTTGACCGGCAGGCCGAGCAGCGCGTCGCGTACCGCGCCGCCGACTACAAACGCGCGCATCAGTCGTAGAGATCCTCTGAGCGGATCGACTCGGTCTCGGCGCGGGCGGTGGTTTCCCACTCCTGCATATGCGGATTGGCAAGCATGGCCGCAAGGTAGTCACCCGCGGCGCCATCCGGCTTCACGCCGTAGGTCCGGAAGCGGAAACAGACCGGCGCGAAGGCGGCGTCCGCGGTGGTGAACGTGCCGAACAGGTAGGGACCGCCGGCACCGAAGCGGGTGCGGCAATCGTTCCAGATTGCGATGATGCGGGCGATCTCCGCGTCTACTTCCGGCGTGTGACCATGGCCGGCGTAGTCCTTGCGGATGTTCATGCTCATGTGCTGACGCAGGTTGGCGAAGCCCGAGTGCATCTCGGCGGTCACCGCGCGGGCGACGGCACGCGCCGCGACATCCGCAGGAAGCAATTGGGGCGCCTTTTCGGCCAGGTACTCGCCAATCGCCAGCGAATCCCAGACCACGAGGCCATGATCGATGAGGCAGGGCACCTTGCCCGAGGGCGAGTGCGACAGGATTTTCTCGCGGCTACCCGGGATGAACAGCGGGATGCGGATCTCCTCGAAGGTGAAGCCGCCGGCGCGGGCGGACAACCATGCGCGCAAAGACCAGGACGAGTAATTCTTGTTGCCGATGATCAGTTTCATCGCAGACTCCGTCAGTAGGAGGAGGTTAGCGCCGCGCGTGGCGGCGGAAGGGATTGTAGTTGGCGCGCTGCGCAGTGTCGCCCAGCCATTGCGGCACCACCGCCTCGATCGCGGTCGGGGTCATGCCGAAAGGCAGTGGCGCGCCGCTGGCGACGTTGTCGGCACGCATCGAGCGTACGTTGTCGCGGCTCATCAGGGGCTGAGGGGCGAGTTCCATCAGCCGGGCCTGGAGCATGGCCAAGCCCTCGGGAAGTGCAACGATCGGGCGCGGATGGCCGACCAGGGCCGACACGTATTCCACCAGCTGACGCAGGGTGTAGACCGTGGGGCCGGCCACTTCCAGGGTCTGACCGCCGGTGGCAGGGTCGGTCAGGCAACGCCACACCACTTCGGCCACGTCTTCGACATAGACGGGCTGAAAGCGGGCACCGGCGCCGCCCAGGGGCAGGACGGGGAAGACGCCGGCCAGTTTCGCAAAAAGGTTCAGGAAGCGGTCGTTGCGCCCGAACACGACCGACGGCCGCAGGATGGTCCATGCGACTTCGGGCGCTGCGGCCCGGACGGCTGTCTCGCCTGCCGCCTTCGAACGCTGGTATTCGGAGGGGCCGTCGGCATCGGCGCCGAGCGCACTGATGTGGATCAGGCGCGGTACGCCGGCGCCCTTGCAGGCGGCGACGATCCGGGTCGGCAGTTCGACATGGGCACGGGCGAAATCCGGACCGAAGGGCGCGCCGGTGCGGGAATGGAGCACACCGACCAGATTGACCACGGCATCGGCGCCGGCGAGCAGGCGGGCAAGGGTGGCTTCGTCGTGGCAATCGGCTTCGACCACCTCGGCGTTGGGCAATAGCAGCACCGCGCCGGCGCGGCTGCGGCGGCGGGTGGGAATCACGACGCCGACGCCCGCCTCGGCGAGACGGTTGGCGATGGCGCTGCCGACAAAGCCGGAGCCGCCGATCAGGACGACACGTTGCGGATTCATTGTTGAGCTTGCTCCTTTACGGCAAATGCTTGATGGGTATGGACCCGGTGCATGCGGATTATCGCCCGTCCGGGCGCGCCGCGATGGTTCCGAGTCGGGTTTTGAGTGACTGCGGCTGCTGGTCGAGGAGCGTCGCGTAGATTACGGTATTGGCCATGACCTTCTTTACATAGTCGCGGGTTTCGTCGAAGGGGATGGTTTCGGCATAGATTGCACCTTCGAGCGGGCGCGCGTCGCGCCAGCGTTTCGCCCGACCGGGGCCGGCGTTATAACCGGCGCTGGCCAGTACCGGATGATTGTCGAGGTCCTCCAGAATCAGACGCATGTAGCCGGTGCCGAGGCGGACGTTGGTGTCGGGTTCCGCAAGCAGGCCCCGATGGTAGCCGCTCATGCCGATCTTGCCCGCCACCCACTTGCCGGTCGCCGGCATGACCTGCATCAGGCCCTGCGCACCGGAGCTCGAGCGCGCCGGCACGACGAAGCGGCTCTCTTGGCGCATCAGGCCATAGACCCAGCTCATGTCGAGCTGCTGATTGCGCACTTGGGGCTCGATCAGCTCGCGGTAGGGGGTGAGGAAGCGCAGGTCGAAGGCGCCATTCGGACTCGCCAGCTCGGCGGTGTTGATCGCGCGGTCGTAGATGTCGTGCTTCAGCGCCAGCCGGGCCGCGGCGAGGCGGAAGCCTTCGTCCTGGCCGCGCAGCGACCAGTTCCACTCGCGCACGCCCTCGATCCGCATGTCGAGGCGGAACAGCGCCAGGGCGCGACGCAGGCCAGGGTCTTCGGCGGCGGCGAGGACTTGCGTGGCAGTGGGCGCCGGCGCCGGTGCGGGAGGCGCGAACGGACGGCCCAGCTCCTCTCCCGCAAGGATGCCGTAGAAATGGGGTTCGCCCGCGATCCGGGCGTACAGGGTCGCAGCCTCGGCACCGCGATCGCCGCTCATGGTCAGCGCGCGGGCACGCCAGTAGATCCATTCGGGTAGGTGCTGTTCATTGTCGGGCAGGCTTTCGATCGCCGCGAGCACGGCTTTCCAGTCGCTGCTGCGGAGGGCGGCACGGATGCGCCAGGCGCGTTGCTCCGCACTCATCGCGGTGTCCCCGGCGGCACGGAACAAGGCGTTGGCGTCAGTGCTCTGGGCCTGCGCCGCGCGGTGCGCAAGGGCGGCGAACACGTGTGCCCGCTCGGCGTTCTCCAGGCGATCCTGGAGTCGGATCAGGCGGGTATGGGCGCCTGCCTGGTCGTCGCGGGCGAGGCGCACGAGGGCCGCCACCGCGAGCTCACGGCCGGCGCGGCTGACGGCGAAATTGGACGGCAGGCGATCGATATACTGGGCGGGGCTGCGAATGGCCTGGTCGAAGGCGGCGGGGTTTGCCTCGTTCAGCCACTCGAGCGTGTTGCGGGCGCTACTGGGATTGCGGCTATCGACCTGTCGGCGGAAGCGCCACCACACCTCCTCGGTGCCGACCGCACCGCTGCCCACCGCGGCGCCCAGCACGATGTCGCACGCGCCATGGGCGTCGCTCAAGCTGGCCCACCGAGCGGCAACTTCGGCCAGGGGTTCGCGGTCGCCACTCATCAGGCGGGCGGTCCAGTCCAGGCAGCGCAACTCGCTGTCGGGGGTCTGCAGATCGGGGTAAAGTTGGCGGAATCCGGCCCAGTCACCATCCTTTGCCAGTCGGCGGAGCCAATCGGCACGCAGACGCTCGGCAAGCATGGACCCGGCTTCCTGGACGAGAAAATCGGCCAGTTCGACACTGGGCGGTGCCTCCGGCCGTGCCAGCTTGTTGAACAACAGCCAGTAGCGCACGTACGGGTCGAGCGGGTGATCGTCGGGCTGGAGGGCGAGTCGTTCGAGGGTAATGCGGTCGCCGCTACGAATCGCGTCGCGCGCCGCAAGAAAACGTGAATCGTCCGATTGTGCGAATGCACTCGTAACGCATGCCAGGCATGCCACCAGGAGCAAGCCCCATGAAGCCTTGTACATCCCTTACCATCCCCCTTTCAGATCGATTCACCATATCACAGTGACCGCCAGTTTCCCCGCCCTTTCCGCCGAAATACAAGCCCACCGTCGCGTGATCCGCGAGCGTGCCCTGGCCGCAAGACAGACCATGCCCGAGCCGGTGCGCGACGCACTCACCCGCCAGATCGAGCGCCATCTGGAGTCCCTGCTCGGCCGTCTGGCGCCGGACTCGATCGCGTTCTGCTGGCCCTACCGCGCCGAGCCGGATTTGCGCGCGTGGGTGGGGCGCTGGCTGACTGCCGCGCCTGGCCGGCGTGCGGCCTTGCCGGTGGTGGTGGCGAGGGATCAGCCGATGAGCTTCCGCGAGTGGGCGCCCGGCCACGCGATGGAGACCGACCGGTTCGGCATTCCCCACCCTGCGTCCGGTGCCGCCGTGGTTCCGGAGCTGGTGCTGGTGCCGCTCAACGCGTTCGATGCGGCGGGCTTTCGTCTCGGCTATGGCGGTGGGTATTTCGACCGCACCCTGGCCGCGCTGCCAATGGTCGCGGTCGGGGTCGGCTTCGAGATCGGCCGCGTTCCGACCGTGTTGCCGCAGGCGCATGATCGGCCGATGGACTGGCTGGTGACCGAAGCGGGATGTGCTGCGCGCACCGAAGACTGATTGCCCGACGCGATACCATGCAGGCCGCCCCGCAGCGGGCGGAGGGTCAGTCGGCGGTCACCGCTGGCGATGAGGTGCAGACACTCTCCACCCGGTTGCGACCACCGTTCTTGGCCAGGTACATGGCGTGGTCGGCCTTGGCCAGTACGCTGTCGGTGTCCGGATCTGCGCTGTCGAGTGCCGCGACGCCAATGCTCACCGTGACCCGAAGCAGCTTGCCGTCGATCGCGGACGTGCTGGCTTCAATGAGGGCACGCAGGCGTTCTCCGATTTCCAGCGCACTCGCCATATCGGTTTCCGGGAGGAGGATGCCGAACTCCTCGCCTCCCAGCCGGCCGAGCGAGTCGGTGTCACGGAGTCCGGCGTTGACCAGCTCCACGACATGCATGAGCACGAGATCCCCCGCAGCGTGGCCATGCTGGTCGTTGATGCGCTTGAAGTGATCGAGATCGAACATCAGGACCGCGGAACGGGTGGCGTAGCGCTGCGTCCGCGCCAGCTCCAGCGCAAGCGCATCGACGAAGGCGCGACGGTTGTGGGCGCCGGTCAGCGGGTCGGTGGTGGCCAGATGGTGCAGCTCCTGCTCATGCTCCTTGCGCGGTGTGACGTCGCGATAGATGCGCAGATAGCCCAATAGGCGGTCGCCGCTGCGGATGGGCAGGAAATCACGCTCGAGCCAGCGCCCATCCTTGAGCTGGATCTCCTCGCCGAAAGTCGGCGTGCCCTGCGCCCTGAGCGCGGCGAGACGGGCGATGAAACCGCTGTCATCGGCGGTCTGGGCGCTCGCCGCGAAGGTGAGTTCTTCCATCGGTTCGCCGACCCCGTAGCGGTCGCCGCGGGGAATGCCGAGCAGCTCGAATACACGGTGGTTGAGCAGGGTGATGCTGCCCTCGGTATCCTCCATGACCACGGCACCCGGGAAGCTGTCGACCACCGTCTGCAGGCGTGCGTGCGCGCCCTCGAGCTCTGCCTGGGCGGCCTTGCGCGCGGTGATCTCCTCCTTGACCGCGACGAAGTGGGTGATATGCCCGTCCAGGTCGCGAATGGGGGTGATCGTAAGGGCCTCGTCGTAGAGACTGCCGTCCTTGCGCCGGTTGACCAGTTCGCCTCTCCACACGTCGCCCTGCAGAATGGTCCGCCACAAGGCCTCGTAATAGGCCGGCGTCTGCTGCCCGGAGTTCACCAGATCCTTCGGTTTGCGGCCGAGCGCGTCGGCAATGCTGAAACCGGTCAATGCTCCAAAGGCGGGATTGACCCACTCGATGCTCGCATCCGTGCGGGTGATGACGACCGCGGTGGCACTGGCGTTGAGCGCGCTCTCGAGGAGCCGCTGGCGGGCCTCGGTCTGGCGGCGCAAGGCCCGCTCGTGCAACCCGGCACGGCGGAACAGGATATAGCCGGTCAGCACGCCGCCGATGCCGAGCGCCATCAGCGGCAGAACGATAACGGCCTGGCGGTGGCTCTCGGCCCTGGCGTCGGCGAGCGCCTGGTCGAGGTCGGCGAAGCTTGCCACTGCAATCGGCAGGCGCGTGTTGAGCATCGAACTTGCAAGTAGCCGGGGCTCGCCGGCATCTTCGGCGGTGTCGATGGTGCTGTATTCGCCGGCCCGCCAGCGGCTGACCAGTGCCTGCTCGACGCGTAGCTGGGCTTCGTCGATGGTTGCGGTGTCGAGCAGACGTGATCCGTCCTGGCGGATGAGGCTGATGCGGTCCGATGGGCTGGTGTGAAAATCGCCGAGGATGCGCAGCAGATAATCCATGTTCAGCGTTGCCAGCAGCATCAGCGAGCCGCCTTCGTCGCGCGTGAGGCCGCGAATGACCGGGATGAAACCGAGCTCGGGAGTCAGCGTGCGTGGATCGGTAAGCGGCGTCCCGGTAGCGAGGTCGCGACCGGCATGGGCCGAGCCGATACGCAAGATTTCGGTGATGCTGCGGGTGTGGGGCAGGTAGTCGGTCAGGTCGGGTGAAATGCCGATGTTGTCGGCCGTGGTGCTGGCAATGATCCTGCCGTGTTCGTCCACAACCGAGATCGAACGCAGATACGGAGCGTTGTGCAGGGCACGGTCGAGCTGGACTGTCCAGGTCGCCGTCGAAACGCTGTCATGATCGGTATCGAGCAGGGATTTGAGGCCCAGATCGATGTTGTGCAGGAGCTGGCCGAGGTAGGCATTGAGGTGCCTGACGTCGCGTTGCGCGATCTGTTGTCTGGTCTCGCGTACCTGCTCCTGCAGCCGGCTCGAATGATAGGACAGCCCGGCCCAGGTCAGCACTACGATCAGGCAGAGCAGGGCGAAGAATCCGACATCGGCTAGCCGTCGACGGCGTCGTGGGTTCATGGCCACGGTGCTCAGCGGGAAACGACGATCCGTTCCAGTCCATGGCGCCGGGCCGCCTCGAGCAGACGGCCGTCCTGCTTGATCGCCCTGACGAAGGTTTCGAGACGCTGGTGCCAGCGCTCGTCGCCGGGGGCGATCGCCCAGGCATAGGGCGTGACGTGATAGGTGGAGCCGGGCGAGATCAGACGCGCCCAGTCCACGTTGTCCAGCATGCGGCGACTGTAGGGAAAGTCGGTCATGAATACGTCGGCCCGCCCCGATTCAACTTCCTGCTCGCGCGCATGCGGGGAGGCCAGGATCGACAGTTTGGCATGGCGCAGTTTGTCCCGCATGACCGGCTCGTGCAGCGTGCCCTTGGCGACCGCGACCACGATCCCCGGCTGGTCGATGTCGTCCCACTGCTTGATCCGGCGGTTGCTGCGGGTGGTGATCGCGTAGATGTCGCTGGCCAGGTGCGGCGAGGTGAAGCGCAGTTTTTCGGCGCGCGCCGCGGTGATCCCGATCGCGAACATCGCCACGTCGCAACGGTTGCCGAGGACGTCGTCGAACAGGCGGGCGAAGCTGCTGTCGACGAACTCGACCCTTGCACCCAGGTCCTTCCCCAGTTCCTGCGCCAGATCGACATCGATGCCGCGCAACTCGAGGGTCCTCGGGTCGCGCAGCGAGATACCGTAATAATCCGGCCAGACGCAGACCCGCAGGTGCTGGCTGGCGACGATGCGATCGATACGGCTCACCGGTTCGGCCCCGACTTCAGTGGGGACGCCCCCTGCCAGCATGGCACCCAGGAGCACCCCCAGTGACAGTCTGCTGAAACGGAAGACGGGGCGCATGGAAGCGTTCCTCAAGAAAGGTCGGGCGAATGACTTTTGGGGATGCGGCCGCGATCGCTGGTCCATGGCAGGTCTGCGGCTCTGCGGGATGTCCTGCTTATATTACAAAAGAAATAGCGGCTCAAGCGCGTACGTCACGTCCGGCCAAGGAACATCCGATACGCGGGGTTGGCGGTTTCGTCGACGAATTCGTAGCCGAGCCGCTGCAGGAACTCGCCGAAAGCCGCCTTGTCTCCGTCGGGGACCTGCATGCCGACCAGCACGCGACCATAGTCGGCGCCATGGTTGCGGTAGTGGAACAGGCTGATGTTCCAGTCCGAGCGCAGGTTGGACAGGAAATTCATCAGCGCGCCCGGGCGCTCGGGAAAGGTAAAGCGATACACCACTTCGTTCTCGGCCTGCGGCGCGTGGCCGCCGACCATATAGCGAACGTGGGTTTTGGCCAGTTCGTCGTCGGTCAGGTCGACGGCGGGCAGGTCATGGCGCTCGAGCAGTTCGACCAGACGGATGGCTTCGTTGCGATTGTGCACGGAGACGCCGACGAAGATGTGCGCCTTGTCGGCATCGGCGTAGCGGTAGTTGAACTCGGTGATGTTGCGGTTGCCGAGCAGGCCGCAGAACTTGCGGAACGAGCCCGGCTTTTCGGGAATGGTCACCGCGAGCACGGCTTCGCGCTGTTCGCCCAGTTCGGCGCGCTCGGCGACGAAGCGCAGGCGGTCGAAGTTCATGTTGGCGCCCGAGGCGATCGCCACCAGGTGCTTGTCGCGCAGTTTGTGCCGACGCGCGTACTCCTTGGCGCCGGCCAGGGCCAGCGCGCCCGACGGTTCGAGGATGGAGCGGGTGTCCTCGAAGACGTCCTTGATCGCCGCGCAGATTGCATCGTTGTCGACGACGATCATTTCGTCGACGTATTGCTGGCACAGGCGGAAGGTTTCGCTGCCGACCTGCTTGACCGCGGTGCCGTCGGCGAACAGCCCCACCTGCTCGAGCACGACGCGCTCGCCGCACGCGAGCGATTGTGTCATCGCGTCGGCGCCTTCGGATTCGACACCAATGATGAGGGTTTCCGGGCGCACACGCTTGACGTAGGCGGCGATGCCGGCGATCAGGCCGCCACCGCCCACCGCGCAGAAGATTGCATGGATGGGCTTGGCGTGAGCGCGCAGGATCTCCATGCCGATGGTGCCCTGGCCGGCGATCACGTCCGGATCGTCGAAGGGGTGGACGAAGGTGAGCTTCTCGGTCTTCTCCAGCTCGAGTGCGTGGGCGTAGGCGTCGGAATAGGATTCTCCTGCGAGCACCACTTCGCCGCCGCGCGCTTTGACCGCTTCGATCTTGATCTGTGGGGTGGTGCTCGGCATCACGATCACCGCGCGCACGCCGAGCTTCTCTGCCGACAGCGCCACGCCCTGGGCGTGGTTGCCGGCCGAGGCGCAGATGACCCCGCGCTTGAGCGCCTGTGGCGACAGTCTGACCATCTTGTTGTAGGCCCCGCGCAGTTTGAAGCTGAACACCGGCTGCATGTCCTCGCGCTTGAAGTAGACCTGGTTGTGAATGCGGGCCGAGAGATTGCTTGCGAGGTCGAGCGGAGTTTCGACGGCGACGTCGTACACCTGGGCGTTGAGGATGCGTTCCAGGTAATCCGTGCTGGGGGCGGTCATGGCGTTTGCTTTGCGAGTAAGACGGCGGGAAAGACCGCGAGCGTAGCAGTCGATGCGGCGCTGCGGCAAGGGCGGCGCGGGAATGGAGGCCCGCAGCGCGGGTGGAACGCGCGCGGGATCGGAACTAGGGTGCGCGGTTGCGCTCGCCGGCCTGCATCAGCAGGCTCTGGCGCTCGATGAATTCCTGCATCGAGTCCACCCCGCGCAATTGCAGGATGGTCGAGCGAACGGCCGCCTCGAGCAAGACGGCGAGGTTGCGGCCGGCTGCAACCGGCAGCGTCACCCGGGGGACGCCGACGCCGAGGATGTCCTGCTGTTCCCGTTGCGCGGGCAAGCGCGTCGGGTCGTCCTGGCCAGGTTGGCGACGTTCGAGATGGCAGATCAGGCGCAAACGCATTTTTCGCCGGCAGGCGGTCTCGCCGAAAATCGTGCGGATGTTGAGAATGCCCAGCCCGCGAACCTCGATGAAGTCCTGCAGCAGTTCCGGGCAACGCCCTTCGAGCACGGTCGGCGCGATCCGCGAAAACTCGGTGATATCGTCGGCAACCAGCCCGTGGCCGCGAGAGATCAGCTCCAGTGCGAGCTCGGATTTGCCAGCGCCGGAATTGCCGGTGATGAACACGCCGAGGCCGAGCACATCCATGAATACGCCGTGCAGCGACACTTTCTCGGCCAGCTGGCGAGACAGGTACAGCCGCAACTGGTCGATGACACCGGCCGAGGGCTGGGGCGTGGTAAAGAGCGCGACATTGTGTGCCTCGCACACCCCGAGCACGATGTTGGGCGCGTCGCAGCCATCGGCCACGATGATCGCGGGTGGTCGCGCCGACAGGATGCCATTCAGATGGTGGGCGACCTTGTCGCGCGACTGACGCTGCGCCCAGGCAAGTTCAGCCGCGCCAAGAACCTGGAGCCGGGTCGGGTGTATCAAATTGAGGTGGCCGATGAGGTCGGCTGGCCAGATCCGCTCTTCCGCGACCGAGAGCACGCCGTCCAGACTGCCGCTGACGTGGGTCAGCGCCAGGCGTATCCGGTGGTCTTTATACAGTTGCGCGACGGTCGTTTGCCGCATCGGTTCCCCAATGGGTAAACAGGGCGTGCAGTGCGGCGGCGTCCGGTGCGTCGAGCAGTTGCTCGCGGAAGCTGCGGTCGCTGAACATCTGCGCCAGCTCCGACAACAACTGCAGGTGCGTTTCATTGGCCTGTTCCGGCACCAGCAGCACGAACAGCAGGTTGACCGGACGACCGTCGGGCGCATCGAACTGGACCGGGGTCGACAGGCGCATGAAGGCGCCGGCGGCCTCCTTCAACCCCTTGATGCGGCCATGCGGAATGGCGATGCCCTGCCCGAGACCGGTGGACCCGAGGCGTTCACGGGCAAACAGGCTGTCGAACACCATGCTGCGGGCGACGCCCTGATTGTTCTCGAACAGCAGGCCGGCCTGCTCGAAAACGCGCTTCTTGCTGCTGGCGTCGAGGTCGGCAACCACGTTCGAAAGTGGCAGGAGTTGGGCAATGAGGCTCATGCGCTAGGGACTCGCGCTGTGCCGCCGGAGCAGCGACAACGCAGGAAGGGCTGGTTTGGTCCGGGTGCAGCCGGACCGCGTTGTGCAACCGCGCGGATTATAACTGCACCCTAGACCGAAAGGCCTAGTGAAAATGTCACGCTTCGGGAATCTGGTGCTTGTGCGAGTCGTGATGATGGTCGTTGCTCTTCTGCTTGTACTTGATGACCTGGCGGTCGAGCTTGTCGGTCATCGCGTCGATGGCAGCATAAAGGTCGGCGTCGGTGGTCTCGACGTGGATGTCCTTGCCGCGCACGTGGACGGTGACTTCGGCCTTCTGGTCCAGCTTCTCGACAGAAAGAATCACGCTCACGCTGGTAACGTTGTCGAAGTGACGGATGACCCGGTCGAGCTTTCCAGAAACGTACTCGCGGATGGCCGGGGTCACTTCGACGTGGTGTCCGGTGATGTTGAGATTCATGGCAACTCCTCTTGTTATCAAATCGATTTGCGCAGGCTGACCGGCGGGATATTGAGCGATTCGCGGTATTTGGCGATAGTGCGCCGCGCGACCACGATACCCTGCTGGCCCAACAGATCGGCAATCTTGGCGTCGGACAGGGGTCTCTTCCTGTCTTCGGCATCGATCAACTGGCGAATCAGCGCGCGAATCGCCGTTGAGGAAGCCGCTCCACCGGTATCGGTGGCGACGTGACTGCCAAAAAAATACTTGAGTTCGAATACGCCGCGCGGGGTGGCCATGTACTTCTGGGTGGTCACACGAGATACGGTGGATTCGTGTAGCTCGAGTTGGTCGGCGATCTCCCGAAGCGTCAGTGGCCGCATGGCCACCTCTCCATGATCGAAGAACTGCCGTTGCTGGTCAACGATGGCTTGAGAGACCCGCAGGATGGTGTCGAAACGCTGCTGGACGTTCTTGATCAGCCAGCGTGCTTCCTGCAGCTGTCCGGTAAGGCCGCCGCCCTGGCCGCGGTTCTGTTGCAGCAGGCTGGCGTAGAGCTGGTTGATCCGCAGGCGTGGCATGGCCTCGGCATTGAGCGACACCGTCCACCGGTTGCGGATCTTGCGTACCACGACGTCCGGCAGCACGTAGCGGGTCTCTTCGCTGGAGTGCTGCGAACCCGGATGGGGGTCGAGCCGGCAGATCAGGGCGTGGGCCGCACGCAGGGCATCGTCGTCGCAGTCGGTGAGGCGTTTGAGCTTGGCGAAATTGCGTTCGGCGAGCAGCTCGAGATGCTGCTCGACGATCACCAGTGCGAGGTCCCTGCACGGCGATGGCGGCATCGCCCGAACCTGCAGGCCGAGGCATTCCTGCGGCGTGCGCGCGCCGATGCCGGCCGGTTCGAGCTGCTGGACATGGCGCAGGGCGATGGCGAGGTCGTCGAGATCGATATCGAGTTCGGGCGGCAGCAGTTCGAGCAGCTCCTCGAGTTCCTGGTGCAGGTAGCCGTCGGCGTCCAGGGCTTCGATGATGAAGCGCACCAACAGGCGGTCGCGGTCCGACAGCGGCGACAGTGCGACCTGCTGGTCGAGGTAGTCGCGCAGCGAGGTCCCCGCGGCCTGGAACTCCTGGAAATCGGTGTCCTCGTCATCGTCGCTCTTGCTGCTCGCGCCGCTGCCGGTACCGGACCAATCCATGCCTTCGTCGAAGTCTGCCGTCTCGTTTTCGGTCCGGGGCTCACTTTCGGCAGTCTTCTCGCCGCTTTCTGCAGGCGTGTCGGCGGCGGTCGATGACGGGGTGGTGCCCAGCGCGGCGGGCGCAAAGTCGCTGCCGTCACCGTCCTCGCGCTCGAGCATCGGGTTTTCCAGCAAAAAGCGTTCGATCTCCTGGTTCAGTTCGAGCGTCGACAGTTGCAGCAACTTGATCGATTGCTGCAACTGGGGGGTGAGCGTCAGGTGCTGTGAGAGCTTGAGCTGAAGTGTGGGTTTCATTGTGCAGAATCGATCGAAGGCCGGGCCTAGAGCCGGAAATGCTCGCCGAGGTACACCCGGCGGACCTGCTCGTTGGCGATGATGTCACGCGGCTGACCACTGGCAAGCACCCTGCCTTCGGTAATGATGGTGGCGCGGTCGCAGATGCCCAGGGTTTCGCGCACGTTGTGGTCGGTGATCAGCACGCCGATGTTGCGTTCCTTGAGAAAGCGGATGATCTTCTGGATGTCGATGACGGCGATCGGGTCGACCCCGGCAAAGGGTTCGTCGAGCAGGATCAGGCGCGGGTCGGTGGCCAGCGCACGAGCGATCTCGCAGCGTCTGCGCTCGCCGCCGGAGAGCGAGATCGCGGTGTTGTCGCGCAGGTGGCTGATGCCGAGTTCGTCGAGCAACTCCTCGAGCCGGGTGTCGATCTTGATGTCATCGAATCCCTGCAGTTCGAGCACGGCGCGAATGTTCTCGGCAACCGTGAGCTTGCGGAAAACGCTCATCTCCTGGGGCAGATAGGACAGACCGAGGCGGGCGCGGGCGTGAATCGGAAGATGGGTGAGGACCGTGCTGTCGAGCGCGATCTCGCCACCATCGGCCCGTACCAGGCCGACGATCATGTAGAAACAGGTGGTCTTGCCCGCGCCGTTCGGGCCGAGCAGGCCGACGACCTCGCCCGAGCCGACCTCGAAGGACACGTCGTGCACCACGGTGCGTGTCTTGTAGCGCTTTTGCAGGCCAGTGACCTTAAGCAGACTCATCAGGGTTTTCTTTCAGCAGTTTGCAGATCACGTCAGTGGCAAAGCCACGGGTTTGCAGGAAGCGCGCCTGCCGCGCCCATTCGCGGCTGTCGGCAGGTGAAGTATGGAACCTAGACTGCCACACCGCGCGCGCGCGGTCGAGTTCGGATTCCACACATTCGGTCGCGATGGTTTCGTCGATCAAGGCCTTGTCGACGCCGCGCCGGATCAGCTCGCTGCGCAGCCGGGTGCCGCCAAAGCGGGCGGCCTTGCTGCGTACCCAAGCCTCGGCGAAGCGGGCGTCGGACTGTAGCTCAAGCTCACTGATGCGTGCCAGCACGGCCTCGATCTCTTCTGCGCTGCCGTATGCCGACAGTTTGCGCGCAAGTTCGGCGCGCGAGTGATCGCGGCGGGCAAGATGGCGCAGTGCGCGCTCGCGCAGAGTCGGCTCGCCCATCCTGTCCGCCCGCAGCGCGCTGCCTTGCCTCAGGCTTCGGACGCGATCGGCGCAGCGGCGATCGCCGCCATGTCGCCGAGCCCGACTGCCGCACGGACCTTGTTCTCGATCTCGCGGGCGAGCGCCGGATTGGCCCGCAGGAATTCGCGCGAGTTGTCCTTGCCCTGGCCGATCTTGTCCCCGTTGTAGGCGTACCACGCACCGGACTTGTCGACGATCTTGTGGGTCACGCCCAGGTCGATGATTTCGCCCTCACGCGAGATACCTTCTCCGTAAAGGATGTCGAAGTGCGCTTCCTTGAACGGCGGTGCGACCTTGTTCTTGACCACCTTGACCCGGGTTTCGGAGCCGACCACCTCGTCGCCCTTCTTGATCGCGCCGGTACGGCGGATGTCGAGGCGCACCGAAGCGTAGAACTTGAGCGCATTGCCGCCGGTGGTGGTTTCGGGGCTGCCGAACATCACCCCGATCTTCATCCGGATCTGGTTGATGAAGATCACCAGGGTGTTGGTGCGCTTGATGTTGGCGGTGAGCTTGCGCAGCGCCTGCGACATCAGGCGAGCCTGCAGGCCGGGTAGCTGGTCGCCCATCTCGCCTTCGATTTCGGCCTTGGGGGTGAGCGCGGCGACCGAGTCGATGACCACGATATCGACCCCACCCGAACGCACCAGCATGTCGGAGATCTCGAGGGCCTGTTCGCCGGTATCGGGCTGGGAGATCAGCAGGTCTTCGATGTTGACCCCGAGCTTTTCGGCGTAACCGACGTCGAGTGCGTGTTCGGCGTCGATGAATGCGGCGGTGCCACCGAGCTTCTGCATTTCGGCGATGACCTGCAGGGTCAGCGTGGTCTTGCCGGACGACTCCGGGCCGTAGATTTCTACCACCCGGCCGCGCGGCAGGCCACCGAGGCCGAGCGCGATGTCCAGCCCGAGCGAGCCGGTGGAAACGGTCTGGATGTCGCGTTCGATGCTGCCGTCGCCCATCCGCATGATCGAGCCCTTGCCGAACTGCTTCTCGATTTGCGAGAGCGCGGCGGCAAGCGCCTTGGCCTTGTTGTCGTCCATGAGTCGTCCTTCCTGAGTGAGATGCGAATTATGGCACAGAGATTGCTGAGATGCTGCCACCGCCCTCGGTGAGGCGGATCACTTCCTCGAGTGCCGCGATCACCGTTTGCCTGCGCACGGACTCGCGGTCGCCACTGAAATGACGCGTGGCGGTCGATGCCGCGTGGTCGCGCAGGCTCCAGCCGAAACAGACCATCCCGACCGGTCTGGCCGCGCTGCCGCCGCCGGGCCCGGCGACGCCGGACACTGCGACTGCAACCTGCGCGGTGCTGCGGGCCAGCGCCCCACGCACCATCTCCGCCACGGTGTCCTCGCTCACGGCGCCGCAGCTGGCGAGGGTCCGCTCGCTGACCCCCAGCATGTCGACCTTGGCCGCGTTGGAGTAGGTGACGAAGCCGCGGTCGAACCAGGCCGAGCTACCCGCGGTTGCGGTCACCACCTCGGCAATCCAGCCGCCGGTGCAGGATTCTGCGGTGCCCAACATCCAGCCCCGCTGCGCGAGCGCGCCGCCTACCCGACGCGACAGTTGTTCGAGTTCGACGTCCATGCTCAGGCTCCGAAAACGCTGACCAGTACGGCCAGGGCCAGCAGACTGTAGGCCGCGGCAAGGAGGTCGTCGAGCATCACTCCGAACCCGCCCTTGACGTGGCTGTCGGCCCAGCGGATCGGTGCTGGCTTGGTAATGTCGAACAGGCGGAACAAAGCGACCGCCACCGCCTGCCAGGCGAGGGTGGCAGGGGTGAAGGCCAGCACCAGCCACATCGCCACCATCTCGTCCCACACGATCGCGCCATGGTCGGAGGCGCCCAGTGCGCGCCCGGTGCGCTCGGCAGCGAGCACGCCAGCGATGAACAGGGCCACGAGCAGGGCGAGAAAGACGCCCTCGGACAGGGGCGTCCGGATCAGGGGGTAGAGCAGCCAGGCGAGCAAGGTGCCTGCCGTCCCCGGTGCCTTGGGTGACAGGCCCGAACCGAAACCGAGCGAAATGAAGTGGGCTGGATGGCTCAGGAGCAGCCGGGTGGTCGGGCGAAGCTCAGGCAAAGTGGTCATATCCGGAAACGAGCGGGGACAGGAGGCGACCGTCGGTCTCGCGCAGCATCACTTGGCGGTGATCGGCAGTGAGGTGGCCGATGCGGGTCAGCGGCAGGTTCAGAGTGCGCGACAGTTGATGCAGTTTGTCGCGCTGGTCGAGGCGGGCGGAAAACAGCAGTTCGTAGTCATCGCCACCGCCAAGCAGGCTGCGCCGCGCAAGCGCCTCGTCCGCTCCGGTGGCGAGCAGTTCGGTCAGCGGCAGGGCCGCGAGTTCGATCGTCGCGCCGCAACCGGAGCGCTCGACAAGGTGGCCGAGGTCGCCGACGAGGCCATCCGATACGTCGAGCATTGCGCTGACAATGCCGCGCAGGGCTAAGCCGAGCTCGACGCGCGGCGTGGGGTGTTGCAGGGCGTGGATGGAACGCGCCAACCCGGGCGGATTCAGGGTGCACTTATGACGCAGCGCCGCGAGGCCGAGGGCGGCCAGACCGGGTTGCCCGGAAATCCACAGGTCCTCTCCCGCCTGCCCACCGGTGCGGGTAATCGCCTGTCCCGACGGGACTTCACCGAGGATGGTGACGCTCACGGTCAGCGGCCCGCGGGTGGTGTCGCCGCCGACCAGATCGACCCCATGGCGTGAGGCGCATTCGAACAGCCCGTCGGCAAAGGCGGCGAGCCAATTGTCCTCGACCTCCGGGAGCGCGAGGCCGAGCAGTGCCCAGCGCGGCACGGCGCCCATCGCGGCAAGGTCGGAGAGGTTGACCGCGAGCGTCTTCCAGCCGAGATCGGCCGGGTCGGTGTCGACGAAGAAATGGGTGCCGGCCACCAGCAGGTCGGTCGACACGACGAGCTGCATGCCCGGCTGCAGGCGCATCAGCGCGGCGTCGTCGCCCACCGCCAGGTCGGTATGGGCGGCGGGGCGGGTGAAGTGACGACGAATCAGCTCGAACTCGGAAGGCATGCGTGGTGGCGTGATCGAAGGTATGAACGGGCGCTGGAGCTTACCGTACTCGACGGCCGGATGGTGCGTCGGCCGGCCCATGTCCGCGGTGCCGCGCACGCCGAAGCGGAAGTCGCCTTGATGCTTGCGGGTAATGGCAGCCCAAAGTGGGTAATATGGCGAAAAAAATGTCAGTGAAGGAGTCGAGTTGGCCAACAGCTCTGGGGAGGGCCTCAGGACCCGCCTGCTGACGATCGTGATCGTGATCGTCGCGCTGGTCATGCTGCCCGCGTTGCTGCTCGGAGATGTCTATCTTGAGCGGCAGACCCGTGCCGAGGCCGAAGGACATTTGCGCAGCGTGAGCAGACTCGCCCGCGATCTCGCCGAGACCCAATATGCAGCGCTCGGAACGGGCCTCTCCCTGCTGGCCGACGCCATGGCGCTGCAGTTTGCCGGCGCCTACTCTTCGGCGCCGTCGCGCGACGGGCTTCCCGGGCTGGAGGTCAACGGGGCGCCGGTGAGTGCGCGCAGTGCCGCGCTGGCGCACTTTGGTAACGACGGTCAGGGTACGCTGGCGGCGCTGCTTGTCCGCGACGGCCCGCGCTTCCGCCTCCTGGCGTCCACCCGCCCGGAAGACGACGAGTCGGCGCCGGTGCTGTTGCTGAACCACAGCACCTTGAGTGTGCTTGAGGCGGGACAGCGCTGGCAGGGACCGATGGCGATCGGTGAGCGCTCCTATCTCGTCGAACTCCTGCCGGCGCGCGATGCATTCGGGTCGCTGCTCGGGCTGATGATGGTCGGGATGGATCTGACGCGCGCACTGCAACCCCTGCGCACGCGTTTACGCGAGTTCGTGATCGGCGAGAGCGGCTATCTGTACGTGATCGACACCAATCCGGGGCCGGACTACGGCCATTTCATCGCGCATCCCCGGCAGCAGGGCGATGTGCCTTTCGTTCCGCCGGATGCTTCCGCACGCGACCTCGTTACCGGCATGCTCGCCCGTCGCGAGGGTATCCTGGATTATGACTGGCAAGATGCCACGTCCGGGGAGGCCGAGCCACGCGCCAAGATCGTGGCGGTCACGCACAGTGCCGCGTTGGGTTGGGTGATCGGCGCCAGTGGCTACAAGGACGAGTTCGGCCGCAGCGCGGCGCAGTTGCGCTATGCCGTGGGGGTGTCGGCCGCGCTGATGGCGTTGTTGTTGATGCTTGGCCTGAACTTCGTGATCGGGCGGATGGTCATGCGGCCGATGTTACGCCTGCAGCGAACCCTGCGTACCTTGAGCCGGGGCAACGAAACCCTGGTGCATTCCGGCAACGAACCGGTGCTGGTCGACGGCGTGTGTGATGTGCTGGTGCGGGACGGCGGATTCAGACTGGCATTCATCGACGCGCTCGATGACAACGGCAGGCTGGTCAGGGTTGCCGCCGCCGGTGCGGCAGACCGGCTGCTGGGCTTGCTCGCGGCCACGGGTGACGCTGCGCTGGCGCCGGGTCGGCTCGCCCTTGAAACGCGCCGTACGATTCATTTCACCTCGACCGGCGATTGCCCGCCCGCCCTGCGTGGCGCGGCGCTGCAGGCCGGTTGTCAGGCCTTGATCGCGTTTCCGCTGGTCGATGGCGGGCGGGCGTTGGGGGTGCTGACCATCGGTGGCGCCCGCGTGGCGGACCTCGATCAGGCGGGCGTGGCCCTGCTCCGGGAGTTGGCCGAGGACCTCGGCTACGGGATGATGAGCCTGCGTACGGCTCATGCGCGCGACGTTGCGGAAGCTGCCCTGCGGCTGCGACAGCGGGCGATCGAGGCAACCCGCGACGGGGTGCTGATCCTGCGCGCGGAAGACGGGCGCTACCGGATTCGCGATGCGAATCCGGCCGCTGCAACGATACTTGGGGTCTCGGTGGCGGCTTTGCTCGGCAGATCGTCCGACGCGTTCGGGGTGCTCGATGCCGAGCTGGTCAATGCGCTCGAGCGTGCGTTCGCCGCGCGTCGGGTGTCGGTGCTGGAGCTCAAGGGATTGCGCCCCGATGGCGAGGCCTTCTGGTCCGAGTGCGAGGTTGCGCCCGTAATGGACGATGGGGCCGAATGCGTGGTGCTGGTGATCAAGGATGTCACCGAGCGGACCCTCTACCTGCGCCAGATCGAGCACCAGGCGCGCTTCGATCTGCTCACTGGTCTGCCGAACCGTTCGCTGCTTGACGACCGCCTCGATCAGGCGATCATCGGCGCACACCGTCATCGACGAGTCCTGGCGGTCGCCTACCTCGATCTCGATCACTTCAAGCGCATCAATGACAACCTCGGGCACCGCACCGGCGACCGCTTGCTGTGCGAGGTCGCCCGCCGACTGCAAAGTGTGCTGCGCGATGGCGATACCGCCGCGCGTCAGGGTGGAGACGAGTTCGTCATTCTGCTACCCGATCTCGAGGGCCAGGATCAGGCGTTTGCCGTGCTCCAGCGCGTGCAGCAAGCCCTGCTGGCGCCGATCGCCATCGACGCGCGCCAGTTCTTCGTTACCGCCAGCATGGGCGTCAGCCTGTACCCCCAGGACGGCGAAGATGACGAAACCCTGCTCAAACATGCCGACATCGCCATGTATCAGGCGAAGGAAGCCGGCCGCGACACTATCCGCTTCTTCACGCCGGAGATGAACGAGCGGGTGCAGGACCGGCTGATGCTCGAGCACGCATTGCGCCAGGCGCTGGCGCGCAACGAGTTTCATGTGGCGTATCAGCCGCAGGTAGTGTCCGCGACCGGCCGGGTCATCGGGGCCGAAGCGCTGTTGCGCTGGACGCACCCGGAACTCGGACAGATCGCCCCCGATCGCTTCATTCCGCTGGCCGAGGAGCTCGGCTTGATCGAGGCGATCGGCGAGTGGGTGCTGGGCGCGGCCTGTCGCCAGGCGCTGGCCTGGCAATCGACCGGCGCGTCGCTGCGGGTCGCGGTGAATGTGTCGGTCCGCCAGTTCCGTTCAGTCGATTTTCCCGCACGGGTTGCCGCCATCCTTGAAGAGACCGGCCTCGCGCCCTCGATGCTCGAACTCGAGATCACCGAAAGCATGCTGATGGGGAATGTGGAACAGGCTGAAGAGATCCTCAATGGACTCAAGCAACTCGGCGTTGCCGTTGCACTGGATGATTTCGGCACCGGTTACTCGAGCTTTGCCTACCTTCAACGCTTTCCGATCGATACCCTCAAGGTGGATCAATCCTTCGTACGTGCCATGCTGGCCGGCAGTCGTGCGGTGTCGATCGTGAGTGCGATCGTGGCGATGGCGCACAGCCTCGGTATGCGGGTGATCGCCGAGGGGGTCGAACTGCCGTCGCAGCAGCGCCAGCTCGCCGAACTCGGCTGCGACGAGTTGCAGGGCTACCTGCTCGGGCGCCCGGTCGCAGCGGAGGACTTCCGGCTGGCGTCATCGCCGGCCTGACGGCTTTCCTCGCGCGGCGGGTTCCGTTGCCGTCGTGAAAATCCGGTCGTTGTGGCTACACTTCCTAGCAGGCTACGCGAGGATCAAAGTCATGTCCGGTCCGATGGACAGCAGCAAGGGACCCGGTGGTCGCGATCGTCTGCGAGGGCGATCGAAGTGCTGCAGGCCCCGTTCATGCCCAAACTGAACCGGGGGAGCGCGGAGCGGCGCGCGCTCATCCTGCTGGCCGTGTGCGCCGGACTCCTCCTGCTCGTGCCCCCGATTGCGCAACCGCAGGCGTACCACGCGCTCGCCGACACGCGCGGGCTGTCGCTTGGACCATTGATGGTGCCGAATGCGGCCGACGTGCTGACGAGCCTGCTGTTCACGCTGGCCGGTCTGGCCGGCGTTGCGCTCTGTCCGGCCGCCCCGTTCCCGCAGCGTGTGCCGCTCGCGGTGTTCTTTGGCGGGCTGATTCTGACCGGATTCGGCAGTGTCTGGTACCACTTGTCTCCGTCCGACGAGACCTTGGTGGCCGACCGTCTTCCCATGGCGGTGGCGTTCGCCGGCGCGGTGGGTGCCGCCGCCTGCGAGCGCTTGGGCGCTTCGGCCGGCATCAGGTGGTTGCTGGGGTGGTTCGCCCTTGCAACCGGATCGGTGCTCGTGTGGGTACTGACCCACGACCTGCGGATGTATGTCCTCGCCCAGTTCGGCGGCCTTGCGGTCCTGCTGCTCTGGGTCCGGCGTGCGTCCGTTCCGGGGATGATCCGATTGCCCTGGGGGTGGTTGCTGGTGGCGTACGCGGCAGCAAAGGGGTTCGAGGTCTTTGACGCCGGGGTGTGGGTCTCGTCCGGTGGCCAAGTGGCCGGACATGCCCTGAAGCACGTGATCGCCGCCGCCGGGGTGGTGCCGATGCTCCGGGTGCTGCGAGGGCGGTCGGGGCACGCTTCGGCGCAAAGTGACGGGGTTGCCGCTGGTCGGGGATGATGGCCGAAGCAGGCCGGGAGGCTTCCATTCGAGCCGGATGGGGGCCTTGGGCGGTGCGGCAGGGATACCTACCGACCGAAGAAAAACGCCAACCCCGAAGAGTTGGCGCTTTGTATGAAGCAGGTGGTGGGCCCTGCGGGACTCGAACCCGCAACCAAAGGATTATGAGTCCTCTGCTCTAACCATTGAGCTAAAGGCCCGCCGTGGCCCGGCAACGGACGTTGCCCGGGCAGGGACCTTATGCGTCGCTGTCGAGGAAGCTGCGCAGCTTCTCGGAGCGGCTCGGGTGGCGCAGCTTGCGCAGGGCCTTGGCTTCGATCTGGCGGATGCGCTCGCGGGTGACGTCGAACTGCTTGCCGACCTCTTCCAGCGTGTGGTCGGTGTTCATCTCGATGCCGAACCGCATGCGCAAGACCTTGGCTTCACGCGGGGTGAGCGAGTCGAGTACTTCACCGGTTGCATCGCGCAGGCCGGAGTACATCGCCGCCTCGGCCGGGGCTAGGGTGGCGGTGTCCTCGATGAAGTCGCCGAGGTGTGAGTCGTCGTCGTCGCCAATCGGCGTTTCCATCGAGATCGGCTCCTTGGAGATCTTCATGATCTTGCGGATCTTCTCCTCGGGCATCTCCATTTTCTCGGCCAGCGTTGCGGGATCGGGCTCGGAGCCGGTTTCCTGCAGGATCTGGCGGCTGATGCGGTTCATCTTGTTGATCGTCTCGATCATGTGCACCGGGATGCGGATGGTGCGCGCCTGGTCGGCGATCGAACGCGTGATGGCCTGCCGGATCCACCAGGTGGCGTAGGTGGAGAATTTGTAGCCGCGACGGTATTCGAACTTGTCGACGGCCTTCATCAGGCCGATGTTGCCTTCCTGTATGAGGTCGAGGAACTGCAGTCCGCGGTTGGTGTACTTCTTGGCGATCGAGATCACCAGGCGCAGGTTGGCCTCGGTCATCTCGCGCTTGGCGCGGCGCATCTTGGCTTCGCCGGTGGACATCTGGCGATTGATGTCCTTGAGCTCCTTGAGCGGAATGCCGATCCGGGCCTGCAGGTCGAGCAGCTTTTGCTGTTCTTCGAGCACGGCGGGATGGACGCGCATCAGGCCGTCGACATACCCCTTGCCCGAGGAGATCTCGTTCTTGAGCCAGTCGATGTCGGTTTCGTGGCCGGGGAAGATCTTGATGAAGTGCTGGCGCGGCATGCCGGCACGGTCGACACACAACTGCAGGATGTGGCGCTCGTGGCCGCGGACCTGCTCGACCATGTGACGGACGGTGTCGCACAGGCGTTCGATCGACTTGGCGGTGAAGCGGATGTTGAGCAGTTCTTCGGAAATCTGCTGCTGGAACTTGAGGTAGGCCTTGTCCTGCGAGCCCTTCTTCGCCAGCGCGTCCATCATCCTTTCGTAGTGATCGCGGATCACGGCGAAGCGGGCCAGCGCGTCGGTCTTGAGCTGCAGCAGCGAGGCCGCGTTGGCGGCGCCCTCGCTGTCGGCGTCGTCCTCGGCATCCTCGTCGTCGGACTCGGTCTCGACTTCCGCCTCAACGGTTTCTTCGGCTGCGGCGGCAAGCGCGGCCTCGTCAGCCTCGGCGTTCGGGTCGATCACGGCGTCCACGATCTCGTCGACACGCATCTCGTCGCGCGTGACCTTGTCGGCGATGCCGAGCATCTCCGCGATCGTGGTCGGGCAGGCGGAGATGGCCTGCACCATGTGCTTGAGTCCGTCCTCGATACGCTTGGCGATCTCGATTTCGCCTTCGCGGGTGAGCAGTTCGACCGTGCCCATTTCCCGCATGTACATGCGCACCGGGTCGGTCGTGCGTCCGAATTCGGAGTCGACCGTGGACAGGGCTTGCTCGGCCTCTTCTTCGGCGACATCCTCATCCACCGTGGTGGCGACGCTGTCGGACATCAGGAGGTCTTCGGCGGCGGGGGCCGCGTCGTAGACCTGGATGCCCATGTTGTTGAAGGTGGCGATGATGCCTTCGATCTGCTCGGCATCGGCGACGTCGTCAGGAAGGTGGTCGCTGATCTCGGCGTAGGTGAGATAGCCGCGCTCCTTGCCGAGCGTGATCAGGGTCTTCAGCCGGGTGCGGCGCACCTCGGCGTCGAGCGGAGCAATTTCCGGGCTTTCGACGACCAGTGCGGCCTTGCTGGCCTTTGAGGCTCGACCTTTTGGGCCGTCCTTGCGCGCATCCTTGGCTTTTTCGCGTGCCATGGCACTCCTCGAATCGGGGCGGAAAATGAATGGGTAAACCAAAAATTATACTATAAATCTGAGACTTTGCTCGAAGCGGCCAAGTTCCGCTTCTCCACCAGCAATTCTCCGAGCCGGTGTCGGTCGGCTGGCGACAGCGAGCCGAGCCTCGATTGGTCGAGCAGTTCGGTGATCTCACGGCTGACCGCGTCCCCTTGCAGCTTGCGCAATGTGTCCTCGAACAAGGTCTCCACGATGGCCTCGTCGAACTCGGTGTCGACCAGTTCGGCGCCAAGGCGAGACAATGTTTCGCCGTGCGGGGTGTCGCGGAAGCGCTCGATGAGGGCGCCAAGCCCGCCTGCCGGGATCGGTTCGCCAAGGCTGACGAGGTCGACGATGGCGATCATGGCGCGGCCTTCGGCACTTTCGGCGGGGATCAGGTCGACCGGCAGACGGGCGGCCCAGGCTGGATGCTGCAGCACCAGGCGCAGCAGCGTGCTGATCGCCGACGGCGGCTTGCGCCGGCCCTGGGAGCGTGCCGGTGGCGCGGTGCGCGGGGCGCGTTTGAAGTCCTGATTGTTGAAGGCGGGGCGAGGGGGGCTGGCCGGCTTGATGCCGAAGGCCTGCTCGACCTCGGTCTGGGTCATCTCGCTGGCCTCGGCGATTGCCTTGATCACCTGCAGGCGCAGCATGGGGGCGGCAATGCGGATTACCAGCGGCCGTGCTTCGTGAATCAGGCGGGCGCGTCCTTCAGCGGTGTCGAGCTCGCAGCGCTCCTTGAGTTCCTGAAGCAGTACGCTGGCCAAGGGCATGGCATTGCCTGCTGCCTTGCGAAAGGCGTCGGCGCCCTCGCTGCGGACGAAGGAGTCGGGGTCGTGCTCGGCGGGAAGAAACAGGAAGGCCAGCGTGGTGTCGTCACGCAGGGCCTCGAGGGCGTTCTCGAGCGCGCGCCAGGCTGCCCGTCGGCCTGCGCTATCACCGTCGAAACAGAAAACGATGCGTTCGGTGTGGCGCAGCAGGGTGTTGATGTGATGGGGCGTGGTTGCCGTACCCAGCGTGGCAACGGTGTTTTCCACGCCGAACTGGGCGAGTGCCACCACATCCATGTAGCCTTCGACCACGAGTGCGTAGCTGGCATCGCGGATGGCCTTCTGCGCCAGGAAGAGACCGTAGAGTTCGCGGCCCTTCTCGAACAGCGGGGTCTCGGGTGAGTTCAGATACTTGGGTTCGCCGCCGTCGAGCACACGCCCGCCGAACGCAATGATGCGTCCGCGCCGGTCGTGGATGGGGAACATGATCCGGTGTCGGAAGCGGTCGTAGCGGCGCCCCTGGTCGTTGTCGATGACCAGGCCGGCTTCGGCGAGGTGCTTGCTCTGGTAGTCTGGGAAGATGCGCTGCAGGGCCTGCCATTCGTCCGGAGCGAAGCCGATCCCGAAGCGTGCGGCGATCTCGCCCGACAGTCCGCGACGCTTCAGATAATCGACGGCATCGGGGGCGTGCTTGAGTTGGTCGCGGTAGAAGCGCGCGGCCGAAGACATCGCTTCGACCAGTTTTTCGGTGGTGTCGTCATGCGCTGCGCGGCCCGGTTTGCCATCGTCGGGGACCTGCATGCCGGCATGTCCGGCGAGTTCCTTGACGGCCTCGACGAAGCTCAGGCCGCTGTACTCCATCAGGAAGCCGATGGCGCTGCCGTGTACGCCGCAGCCGAAGCAGTGATAGAACTGCTTGGTCGGGCTGACCGAAAACGATGCGGATTTTTCGCCGTGGAAGGGGCAGCAGGCGAAATAGTTCGCGCCGCTCTTCTTGAGCGGCAGATGGCGCTCGATGACGTCGATGATGTCGACGCGCGCAAGCAGATCCTGAACGAAAGACTGTGGGATCATCGAGCTTCAAAAAATGTCACGCCGGGCGGAGATCCAACGGATCTCCGCCCGGCGTGCAGGCAGCCGGAAAGACCGGTGCGTAATCAGTACATCTTCGGCGGCAGCGTCTGGCTGCGCAGGCGCTTGTGATTGCGCTTCACCGCGGCGGCCAGCTTGCGCTTGCGCTCGGCGGTGGGCTTCTCGTAAAACTCGCGCGAGCGCAGCTCGGTCAGCACACCGGTCTTTTCGATAGTGCGCTTGAAGCGGCGGATGGCAACTTCAAACGGCTCGTTTTCCTTGACGCGAATACCCGGCATTGCGTACTTCCTTGTGTGTCTGGGGGCAGAAAGATCGCGAATATAGCCGAGTCGACAGACCATGGCAAGCATTGCGAACCATGCCATCGCCTGGAAACCCCCGGCCAGCAGGTAAAATGCGCTCCTCAAAGAGCGGGGAAGCAGCGCATGAAGGTACTTGGCATCGAGACATCCTGTGACGAAACGGGAGTGGCAATCTACGACACCGACGCGGGCTTGCGGGCGCAGAGCCTGCACTCGCAGATCGATCTGCACGCGGTGTACGGCGGCGTGGTCCCCGAACTGGCCTCGCGCGACCACATCCGCCGGCTGCCGCTGCTGGTACGGCAGACCCTGAACGATGCGGGCCTGGGCGTCGAGGCGCTCGACGCGATCGCCTACACGGCCGGTCCCGGGCTGGCCGGTGCCCTGCTGGTCGGCGCGAGCGTGGCCGAATCGATGGCGATGGCGGCCGGCATTCCCGCACTGCCGGTGCATCACCTGGAAGGGCATCTGCTTTCGCCGCTGCTTGCTGCCGAGCCTCCCGTCTTTCCGTTTGTCGCCTTGCTGGTCTCGGGTGGACATACGCAGCTGATGGCAGTGACCGGGGTCGGCGCCTATATCTTGCTCGGCGAGTCGCTTGACGACGCCGCCGGCGAAGCATTCGACAAGACCGCGAAGCTGCTTGGACTGGGCTACCCCGGTGGGCCGCAACTGGCCGCGCTGGCCGGCCAGGGGGTGGCAGGAAGCTTCAAGCTGCCGCGGCCCATGTTGCATTCCGGCGACCTCGATTTCAGTTTCAGCGGACTCAAGACCGCGGTGCTCAATGTGGTGTCTGCTCCGGGCTGGCAGCCGGCGCGGGCTGCCGACCTGGCAGCGGACTTCCAGGAGGCCGTGGTCGAGGTGCTGTGTGCGAAGTCGATTGCGGCGCTGAAGCAGACTGGGCTCAAGGCCCTGGTCGTTGCCGGGGGGGTGGGCGCCAATCGGCTGCTGCGGGTCAGGCTCGATGAGGTGACGCGGCGCAGGGGCGCGCGCGTGTTCTATCCCGAGCCCGCGCTGTGCACGGACAATGGGGCGATGATTGCCTTTGCCGGCGCCTTGCGTCTGGCGGCGGGAGAACGTCCTCCGCGCGCGTCGGGCATCCGGATTCGTCCGCGCTGGCCGCTCGCCGAGTTGCGTCCGCCGGCCGGGTCCTGAGTGCCGGCCGGTCAGCTCTTCTTGCCGCCGATCCGGCCTTCGGTGCCGGCCAGCAGGCGCTGGATGTTGGCCGCATGGCGCCAGATCAATACCGCACTTATGACCAGCAGTACGGCGATGACCGGATCCCCGCCCAGAAACATGAAGCCCGCCACCGGAGCAGCGAGCGCGGCGGCCAGTGCGGCCGCAGACGAATAGCGGCTGACGACGGCGACCAGCAGCCACACGCCGAGGCTGGCCACTGCGATGCGCCAGTCAATCCCCGCAAGTACGCCGAGTGCGGTGGCGACACCCTTGCCGCCGTTGAAACGAAGGAAGATGGTAAACACGTGGCCAAGAAATGCGGCGAGTCCTGCCAGCGCAGCTTCGGCGGCACCAAATCCGAGTCGGGTGGCGGCCCACACCGCGAGCCAGCCCTTGAGGCAGTCGCCGAGCAGCGTCACCACTGCAGCGCCCTTGCTGCCGCTGCGCAGCACATTGGTTGCGCCCGGATTGCCCGACCCGTAAGTACGCGGGTCCTGCAGCCCGAACAGACGGCTGGAGACTACGGCAAACGGAATCGACCCGAGCAGGTAGGCCGCGGCCAGCAGAAGCAGTACCGACATCATTTCTCCGCGGCCTCTGATACCAGATGGCCTTGTGGTTCGTTCGCGCCACACATTGTGCGCAAGTAGCCGTAGCATACGGCTAGAATTGCGGCGATTCTAATCGGGAACCGACATGGATTTCATCTTCATCGAAGAGTTGCGGGTTCAGGCGTGGGTCGGTATCTACCCACGCGAACAGATTGCGCCGCAGACGGTCGAACTTAACCTTACCTTCGGCGTGCCGGATTCGGCTGCGGAGCGTGACCAGATTGCCGACACGATCAATTACGCCGAGGTGATCGAGCGCATCCGGAAGGAGTTGTCCGAGCGTCATTTCAACCTGATCGAGACCCTGGGCGAGTTTGTCGTGAATCTGCTGGTTGAGGAGTTCGGTGCGCCCTGGGTGAAGATACGCATTGCCAAGATCGGGGTGATGAAAGGGGTGCGGCGGGTCGGTGTGTTCATTCAACGCGGAAAGGAAGGTGTACACCCTCCGGACGTCACCGGCTGAAACGGATATGGAGCAGAAGTACAAAGCCCGGCACTGCCGGGCTTTTTTTCAGGGGTTCGCCGATGCCGCGAGTTCATCGAGCGATTTTCCCTGGGCAAGCCAGTCGAGCGCCCATTGCGGTTTGCGTCCGCGGCCGCTCCAGCCCTGATCCGAGTTTGCCGGATTACGGTATTTGATCACACTGACCTTGGCGGGCTTGGCCGGCTTCTTTGCCTTTGCCGCCCTGGGCGGCTTGGCACCGGATTTCTCACTGGCGGTCGATCTGCTTCCCAGCACCTCGTCCAGCGACAAGCCCTGCTCGGCCGCCATCTTTTGCATGCGCTTGATCAGGTCGCGGCGAGCCGTGTCGCTGCGGCGTTTGATTTCGGTTTCGACTTTGGTTTGCAGTCGGCGTAATTCAGTCAGTGTCAGCGTACCCAGTTCCATGCTTGCTCCGTGTTTAAACGAATTTGTGTGTGGAGATGTCCGTTATTGCGACGGTTCTATTTCGCACTGCGTATTCTGACAGCAAACGGGTCTTGATATAAAACGTTTTTTTGTCGGCTCATTGTGCCGGGTGACGGGGGCAGGGTTTCCCGGGCATGCTCCGGATTTTCAGTTGGCGACCTGAACCAGGGTCGGCTGCAACACGCGCAACAGATCGTGCGGGTGAAGTCCGACCAGATAGCCCCTTCGGCCGCCATTGATATAAATCAGCGGGAGGTCGAGCACGGTTCTTTCAAGGAATATCGGCATTTTCTTTCTGGTTCCGAATGGCGATGTGCCGCCCACCAGGTAACCGGAATGGCGATTGGCGACGTCGGGCCGGCATGGCTCGATCCGCTTGCGACCGGTTTGCCGCGCCAGTTCCTTGGTAGAAACCTTGTGGTTGCCATGCATCAGCACAATCATCGGTTGAGCGTTTTCATCCTCCATGATCAGGGTCTTGATCACCGCGTGTTCGTCCACATTCAATTCGCGCGCCGAGACTTCGGTTCCGCCATGTTCTTCGTAGTCGTACACGTGATTGGAGTGGGCAACGCCGTGTTGGCGCAAGAATCGGGTTGCAGGTGTTTCCGGCGCATTTCTTCCGGTCTTGTTCATGATCCGTATTCCCGATGAGAAAGTGATTCCGCAACTGCCAGCTGGATCGGCGCGGGCATGGGATGGTTGCCCGCAGCGGTCAATTTTCAGCCGCGCGGATGATGGGTCTGATGAAGCTTCCGGAGGCGTTCGCGGGCGACATGGGTATAGATCTGGGTCGTCGATATATCGGCGTGTCCGAGCAGCATCTGGACCACGCGCAGGTCTGCACCATGATTCAGAAGATGGGTGGCAAATGCATGTCGCACGGTATGAGGCGATATCCGGGCGGCTGGAATGCCGGCGCCGACCGCATATTGCTTGATGATCCGCCAGAACATCTGTCTTGTCATGCCGGTGCCCCGACGGGTCACGAAAATTGCGTCGCTCGTCCGGCCCGCCAGCAATGCAGGTCGCGCTTCACCAAGGTAGCGCGTGATCCAGTCGGCAGCGATCTCGCCCAGCGGTACGAGTCTCTCCTTGCTGCCTTTGCCCATTATTCTCACCACGCCTTCATTGAGGCTGACCGCGAACAGTTTGAGCTCGGTCAGTTCGGAGGCCCGCAGCCCGCTGGCGTAGAGCACTTCGAGCATGCATCGGTCCCGCAAGCCGAGCGGAGTATCGACGTCGGGGACGGCGAGTAGCGCCTCGACTTCGGCCTCGGATAGGGTCTTCGGGAAGCGGTGGGTCGGCAGCGGGGGGTCGAGCTGCAGGGTCGGGTCCGAATTGATTCCGCCGTTGGCGAGCAGATGACGGTAGTAGCGCCGCCAGGCCGACAGCAGGCGACGCTGGCTGGCCGGGCGGGCGCGTTTGCTGAATTCGGCGAGATAGGCCGCCAGGTCGGCGCCGTCGGCGCTACGCAAGGCTAGCCCCCGTTCGATCAGCCATAGCCCGAACAGCGCGAGGTCGCTGCGGTAGCCCGACAGGGTGTTGCGCGCGAGCCCGTGCTCGAGCCACAGCGTATCGGTAAAGCCATCCAGTTCGCTGCGCAGGGATTCCGGCAGCGCGGTGGCGACGCCGCTCATCGAGCCTCGTTGGCCAGCAGCCAGCGTTTGGCCGCGATCTGGTAGCCGTCCGAAGCGTGGGCAAATCCGCCGATTCCCGTTGCGCCCACCGCACGATGGCAGGGTACCGCGAGCGGAAACGGATTGGCGCCGCAAGCCTGACCAAGCGCACGCGGGGCGGTATCGAGCGCGTTGGCGAGTTGGCCGTAGGTCCGTACTTCGCCCGCCGGAATCGCACAGAGTGCTTGCCATACGCGGCGCTGGAAGGGGGTGCCGCGCTCGGCGAGGGGTAACTCGAGGATCTGGTAGGGGGCGGCAATCCATTCGACGACACGGCTGGATATCGCTGCGGCCAATGCGGTTGCGGGCGGTCGCGCCGGTGTTTCGGACGGCAGGAAGGCCAACTCGCTGACCCTCTGTCCCACGATCAGAATACCGAACTTTCCAAACGGCAGATCGAGTACGACATCGAACGAGGGGGCGACATGGATGTTCTTCATCGAGCCGCCTAGGTCGGCGCACCGAGCAGGCGCTTCTTCAGGTCTGCATCGACAGGGTTTTTGCCGAGCCAGACCCGCAGCAGGGCCGGAAAGAAGGCCGAATCCGAAATCTCCTCGCCGCGCTGCTGCTCGTTGATGGTCAGGCGTGTCCGCCCATTCGGTAGCGATTCGAGCAGGACCCGGGTGCCTGAAGGTGCGTCCCGTGTTTGCAGGAGTGCGGCGCGCAAGGTGTCGATCGAGGGCCTCAACGCCGTCAGCTGTTCGGTCGTGTGGTTCTTCTCAAGCCCTTCGCCGAGCGCGTCGGCGAACTGCTTTGCTTCAAGGTCGCGGAGAAGGACGATGCGAATCTGCTTCGGGCCACCCCTGGCGATGACAGTTTCATCGCTGCTCGACGCTGCGGGCAGGTAGAGGCCCATTGCATACACCTTGAACATGAGGCGGGTGCGCACCCCGGCGCCATTGAGCACAAGCGCCTCACCTGCGACCGAGCTGTGGTCTTCGAAGCGGACACCGGCGACTTCGGTGCCCGCATGCGCATTCAGCGTGCAGAGGGCGAACAGTATTGCGAGGGTGAAGTGGCGAAGCTGGCGCTGCATGCTGTCTCCTTTGAGGCACCCATTTGGTGCCCATCGTCTGAAACGCCCGTTCGGTGACGGGCGTTTCAATGCTGAGGGGTCGGAAAACCGGCCAGGAGTCCGACGGCGTGCTGCCTTGTCTAGCGACGGACCTCGCCATTGCCGAATACGATCCATTTCTGGCTGGTCAGGCCCTCGAGTCCGACCGGGCCGCGTGCATGGATCTTGTCGGTGGAGATACCGATCTCGGCGCCCAGCCCGTACTCGAAACCGTCGGCAAAGCGGGTGGAGGCGTTCACCATCACCGAGGCCGAATCCACTTCGCGCAGGAAGCGCATGGCGTGGGTGTAGTTCTCGGTGATGATGGATTCGGTATGGCCCGAACTGTGGGTGTTGATGTGGGCAATGGCCTCGTCGAGTCCGGCGACGATCTTTATCGCGATGATCGGCGCCAGGTACTCTTCCGACCAGTCCTGTTCGGTGGCGGCGACGAGTTTGCTCGCGGCAATATCGGCTTCGCGCAGCAGTGCGAGCGCTTCCGGGCACGCGCGCATCTCCACCCCCTTGGTGGCGAGCATGGTGCCGATCGCGGGCAGACAGAGGTCGGCAATAGTGCGTGACACGAGCAGCGACTCGGCAGTGTTGCAGGTGCCGTAGCGCTGTGTCTTGGAGTTCTCGACGATGGATACGATCTTGGCGGGGTCGGCTTCGTCGTCCACATAGACGTGGCAGTTGCCGTCGAGGTGCTTGATCACCGGCACCCGGGATTCGCGCGAGATGCGCTCGATCAGTCCCTTGCCGCCGCGCGGCACGATCACGTCGACGAACTCGGGCATGGTGATGAGCGCACCGACGGCGGCGCGATCGGTGGTGTCGACGACCTGCACCGCGTGTTCCGGCAGACCCGCAGCGGAAAGACCTGCGCGCACGCATGCGGCAATCGCCTGGTTGCAGTGCAAGGCCTCCTTGCCACCGCGCAGGATCGCGGCATTGCCGGACTTCAGGCACAGCGCCGCGGCATCTGCGGTGACGTTGGGGCGGGCCTCGTAGATGATGCCGATGACGCCGAGCGGCACCCGCATCTTGCCGACCTGGATGCCCGAGGGGCGGCGCTTGATGTCGGTCATCTCGCCCACCGGGTCGGGCAGGGCGGCGACCTGCTCCAGCCCGACCGCGATCGCTTCGACGCCTTTCTCGCTGAGCGTCAGGCGGTCGATCATGGCAGCGTCGAGGCCGGCTCCGCGCGCGGCGTCGAGATCCCTTGCGTTGGCGGCGAGCAGGGCCGCCCGGCGCGTGCGGATCTCTGCGGCCATGGCGAGCAGGGCGTTGTTCTTGGCCTCGGTGGAGGCGGCGGCGAGCAGGCGCGATGCGGCGCGGGCCTGTTTGCCGAGGGTGTGCATGTAGGGCTGGATGTCCATCTGTGGTTCCGGGCGCGAAAGGTAAGAACGGGGGCCAGAGGCGGGCCAAAGACAATTAGATCACTGAATGCGGCGTAGGTGGCAAGTGTGCCCGTTTCTACCGGGGGGCTGGCAAGCGGCGCTTGCACCGGGGTATCCCTGCCGCGGGCAGACGTTCGCGGCCTGCGGCTTCCCCGGTGGAAAGACGTCATCGGGGCGGCGATGCAAACTCGGTCGCTGCGCGCCCTCAGACATGCATCGCCTAGTTTCCCCGCTGACGCCTTTCCACCGGGCGCTCTCGACAGCCTGCGGCAGGGATACCGCGGCGCACCGCTTGCCAGCCCCCCGGCAGAACGCTCCGAAGGGGTTGCGGGGGCGTTAGCGACGGCTCAGGCGCAGCGCCAGATGCTGGAACTCGTCCCACACGTCGCCGCTCGCGACGCCCTTGATCATGCGGTCGATGCGGGCCGCGTGCATCAGTGCGGCGCGCAGGGTGACCTGGGTGAGACGCTCGAGGGCACGACCCACCATCTGCTGGCGGCGGCTGTCGAAGATGCGTTCGGCCTTGAACACGGCCGCAAGGGGCTGGCCGGCGTCGCGTCCGGCACGCAGGGTCGCCAGGCTGCGGGTTTCGTTGGCCAGCGCCCACAGGATCAGGGGCGGCGCGGCGCCCTCTCCCCTGAGACCGTCGAGCAGGCGAACGCAGCGGGCGGGGTCGCCCTCGAGGATCGCCTGGCGGAGTTTGTCGATGTCGTAACGTGCAACATTGAGGACCGCGTCCTGCACCTGTTCGAGGCTGATCGCACCCTCGGGATGCAGCAGGCCCAGCTTGCGGATCTCCTGGTGGGCGGCAAGCAGGTTGCCTTCGACATGCTCGGCGATGAAGCTCAGGGCCTCGGGCGAGGCCGATTGGTTTTGCGCAGCCAAACGCTGCGCGACCCAGGCCGGAAGGCGCTCGCGCTCGGGGGCGTTGAGTTCGATCGCGACACCGGCGTCGGACAGGGCCTTGAACCAGCTGGTCTTGCGTGTCTGCCAGTCGAGTTCGGGGAGCGAGATCAGCGTGAGCACGCCTTCCGGCAGTCTGGCGGCGTAGCGCTGCATGGCCTCGCCGCCTTCGCGGCCGGGTTTGCCGGTGGGAATGCGCAGGTCGACCAATTTTTCGCCGCCGAACAGCGACATGTTGCCCGCCGCCAAGGTGAGGCTGTCCCACCGGAAACCCTGGCCCACGACCAGGGTTTCGCGCTCGCTGTAGCCTTGTCGCCGTGCGGCGGCACGGAGCGCGTCACCCGCCTCCAGCACCAAGAGCGGCTCGTTGCCGTGCAAGACCCACAACGCGGCGAGCGGCTTGTCGAGCTGGGCGGCAAGCTGGTCCGGACGCAGGTTCACGACGGGCGGCGATAGATGGCGAGCCGGCGCATGAGCTGTTGCACCAGATCGGCCTGCATATCGCGATAGAGCAGCGCCTCTTCCTGTTCCTTGCCAAGCACTTCCTCGTCGCTGAAGGTGTATTCGCGGCGTGCGGAAATGACCGTGGGCGGTATCAGTTCGCCTCCCGCCTTGTCGATCAGGCGGAAACGGATACGCTGGCCAAGCTGATATTCGCGCACCTTGCCGGCGCCGGTCAAACTGAGGATCTCGCGGGTGCGTGCATTGGCGAGAATCTGCAGGCGGGCCTCGGCCTGCGCCGGGTCTTCGACCACCGTGGTGGTGCCGCTGGTGGCGACCTGGCGGCGCAAGGTGGCGCCCAGATCGGAAAATTCGCTCACCCCGACGTGCAGTGTGGCGAACGCGAGCGGTTGCGGTCCGCGCAGGCGGAAACCGCAGCCGCCAAGCAGTGCCGCGGCGGTCAGGGCAGACCCGGCGACGAGCAGGCGGCGGCGGGCAGGGTTGAAGTGCATGTACGCGTCCTCAGACCACGATGTTGATCAGACGGCCGGGAACCACCACCACCTTCTTCGGCGGCTTCCCTTCCATGAATTTCTGCGCGGCTTCGGAGGCCAGTGCGGCGCTTTCGATGGCGGATTTGCCGGCATCGGCCGCGACCTTGATGCTGCCACGCAGCTTGCCGTTGACCTGCACCATCAGCTCGACCTGATCCTGCCTGAGGGCAGCCTCGAGCGGCTCCGGCCACGCGGCGGCGAGGATATCGCTGCCGTAGCCGCAGTCCTGCCACAGCACATGGGTGATGTGCGGCGCAATCGGCGACAGCACGCGCAGCAGGATGGAGAGGCCTTCCTCGACAAGCTCGGCATGCGCGCCGGCATGCTCTCGCGGCGCTTTTTCGAGCGCATTGAGGATCTTCATCGCGGCCGACACCACGGTGTTGAACTGATGCTTGCCGAAGTCGTAGTTGGCCTGCTTGAGGTGAGTGTGGATCTCGCGCCGGATCTCGGCCAGCGCCGCCGGCAGCTCACCCGCGGCGAGCAGACGCTTGCCCGGCAGGGCGGCGCGGATGTCGCCGGCAAATCCGTGGCCGAAGTTCCACACCCGGCGCAGGAAGCGCGATGCCCCCTCGACGCCGGAGTCGGACCATTCCAGCTGCTGGTCGGGGGGCGCGGCGAACATGGTGAACAGGCGTGCGGTGTCGGCGCCGTACTGGTCCACCAGCGACTGCGGGTCGACGCCGTTGTTCTTCGACTTCGACATTTTCTCGACCCCGCCGATGACCACCGGCAGACCGTCGCTGGCCAGTTTGGCCGCGATGATACGGCCGCGCTCGTCACGCTCGACCACCACGTCGGCCGGGTTGAGCCACTGCTTCTTGCCGCCGTCGAGCGCACGGAAATAGGTCTCAGCCACCACCATGCCCTGGGTCAGCAGGTTCGCGAACGGCTCGGCGACGTTCACCAGACCGCAGTCGCGCATCGCCCGGGTGAAGAAGCGCGAATAGAGCAGGTGCAGGATGGCATGCTCGATGCCGCCGATGTACTGGTCGACCGGCGCCCAGTAGTTGACCCGTTCGTCCACCATCGCGCCGTGATTGTCGGCGCACGCATAGCGCATGAAATACCATGACGACTCGACGAAGGTGTCCATGGTGTCGGTTTCGCGCTTCGCCGGTTTGCCGCATTGCGGACAGCTGCAGTCGTAGAACGAGGCCATCTTCGCCAGCGGCGAGCCGCGTCCGGTGATCTCGACGTTCTCCGGTAGCACGACCGGCAACTGATCGTCCGGTACCGGCACGTCGCCGCAGTCGGCGCAGTGGATCATCGGGATCGGGCAGCCCCAGTAGCGCTGGCGAGAGATGCCCCAATCGCGCAGGCGGTACTGCACGCGTTTGGCGCCGAGGCCCTTGGCCGCGAGGTCGCCGGCAATCGCGTCGACCGCGTCCTGGAAGTGCAGGCCGTCGTACTTGCCCGAGTTCACCAGGCGGCCCTGTTCGGCGTAGGCGTCGATCCAGGGGGCCACCGTGTTCTCGTAGGCGTCGCGGGTGGAGCGCACCACCATCGCAATCGGCAGCTTGTACCGGGTGGCGAAAGCGAAGTCGCGCTCGTCGTGCGCCGGCACCGCCATCACCGCGCCCTCGCCGTAGCCCATCAGCACGTAGTTGGCGACCCACACCGGCAGGTATTCGCCGGTAATGGGATGGACCACGCGCAGGCCGGTGGGCATCCCCTTCTTTTCCATCGCGGCGAGGTCGGCTTCGGCCACGCTGCCATGCTTGCATTCCTCGATGAAGGCGGCGAGTTCGGGATTGCCGGCTGCGGCATGGGTCGCGAGCGGGTGTTCGGCCGCAACCGCGACATAGGTCGCCCCCATCAGGGTGTCGGCGCGGGTGGTGAACACCTTGAGTACGCCGGCCTGACCGATGGTGGACAGATCGTAGGGGAAGTGCACCTCGACCCCTTCGGAGCGGCCGATCCAGTTCTTCTGCATCAGCTTGACCTGTTCCGGCCAGCCGGACAGGCCGTCGAGCGCGTCGAGCAGTTCGTCGGCGTAGGCGGTGATCTTCATGTAGTACATGGGGATCTCGCGCTTTTCCACCAGCGCGCCGGAGCGCCAGCCGCGACCGTCGATGACCTGTTCGTTGGCAAGCACGGTGTCATCGACCGGATCCCAGTTTACGGTGCCGAGGCGCTTGTAGATCAGACCCTTCTCATACAGGCGGGTGAACAGCCACTGTTCCCACCGGTAGTACTCCGGGGTGCAGGTGGCGATCTCGCGCGACCAGTCGATGGCGAAGCCCAGGCGCTTCAACTGGGTCTTCATGTAGTCGATGTTGGCGTAGGTCCATTTCGCCGGCGGCACGTCGTTCTGGATCGCGGCGTTTTCGGCCGGCATGCCGAAAGCGTCCCAGCCCATCGGCTGCAGCACGTTGTAGCCGCGCATGCGATGGAAGCGCGCGAGCACGTCGCCGATCGTGTAGTTGCGCACGTGGCCCATGTGCAGCTTGCCCGAGGGGTAGGGGAACATCGACAGACAGTAGTACTTCGGGCGGCCGGCGTCTTCGGTGACTCGGAAGGCTTCGGTGGAGTCCCAGTGCTGCTGGGCGGCCGTCTCGACGGCTGCGGGCTGGTATTTGTCCTGCATGGGCGGGGTGCCTGCGCTCAAATCGTTGAAAACGCGAAAGTATATCGCGAAGCCCGGGTGCCGCGCGCGGACAGCCTGCGGTGCGGCGCGGTGACCGGGCCGGATGCGTGCGTTGCAGCGCCCGGTTCGACCGCGGTCCGGGCAAAAAAATGGCACCCGACCGTGACGTCGGATGCCAAATCTCCATTGCAGGAGAGGGAGGAAGATGGTTGGCGCGATCGCCTGGCGATCACGCCCGAATCGGGTGGATCAGGCTGCCCTGCGGTGCGTGTCGGTGCGGCGCTGCCAACTTGCGGACATCGCACAGAACATGTCCTCCATGGCAATCAGGGGCAAGCACCACATGCGGTTCTGGCTGCGCACGAAGGGGGTGACGCAGGGTGTGCACAAGGTGTCTTTTTCGGCTTCGAGCAGCACCAGGAAGCTATCCATGGCCGCTCCCCAGTACTCGGAATTGCCCACCCAGCCGGTCTGGGCGGTGGCTTCTCGCACGGCCTTGCGCCACAGGGTGTTGGCGCGCTCGATCGGGACGCCGGCCTTGCGGGCGTACCACGGAAGTAATTTGGGTGCTTTCATCTCTGTTCTCCTTGCGGCCTGGGTCGGCCGGTGTGCGCTCGAGGGTCTCGTGGATCCATGAATTCGCGCACGGAATGTTGTATTGCAAAAGATCTGTCTATTGCTGTTGATTCAGATTCTATGCCCACTTCGGCAGAGTTTCCGTGAATTAGTTCAACAAATTGTTGCTGTGCACAATTTCAGGCTAGCCCACTTGAGAGGCCCGCTCAAGCACTTGTCGCACAACTACAACACCTTGGTAATCAGGTGCTGATGGTTTGTCGTGCGCTCCACTGCCGGCCCGGCCACGCCGGTATCCGCGGTTAGAATGGCGGCCAGAAAGGAAAACCCATGTCCACGTTGCTCGCGAATCTCAACCCGGAACAAAGCCAGGCCGTCACCCTGCCGCCACAACACGCGCTCATTCTTGCCGGGGCCGGCTCCGGCAAGACTCGCGTGCTCACCACCCGGATCGCGTGGCTGATCCAGTCGGGGCAAGTCGATCCCTCCGGCATCCTTGCCGTGACCTTCACCAACAAGGCAGCCAAGGAAATGCTGGCCCGTCTTGGCGCCATGCTGCCGATCAGCCCGCGCGGCATGTGGGTGGGCACTTTTCACGGGCTGTGCAACCGCTTGCTGCGCGCCCATCATCGCGATGCCGGTCTGCCACAGCTGTTCCAGATCCTCGACTCGGCCGACCAGCTGGCGGCGATCAAGCGTCTGCTGAAGACGCTCAATGTCGACGACGAGAAGTTTCCGCCGCGCGAGCTGCAGCATTTCATCAACGGCAACAAGGAAGCCGGCATCCGCCCGCACGCGGTCGAGGCCTGGGATGACTTCACCCGCCAGCGCGTTCAGCTCTATCAGGAGTATGAAGCACAGTGCCAGCGCGAGTCTGTTGTGGATTTTGCGGAGTTGCTTTTGCGCACGTACGAGCTGCTGGAGCGTAACGAGCCGGTTCGGCGCCACTATCAACGCCGCTTTCGCCATATCCTGGTCGATGAATTCCAGGACACCAATGTGTTGCAGTACCGCTGGCTGAAGCTGCTTGCCGACGACGGGCGCGGCGGGGGGGCGGCGCTGTTCTGTGTCGGCGACGACGATCAGAGCATCTATCGCTTCCGTGGTGCCGAGGTCGGTAACATGCGCGATTTCGAGCGCGAGTTCCGGGTACAGAATGTGATCCGGCTGGAGCAGAACTACCGCTCGCGCAGCAATATCCTCGATGCCGCCAATGCGGTCATCCGCAACAACGCGCAGCGGCTGGGCAAGAACCTGTGGACCGATCAGGGCGCCGGTGAGCCGATCCGGGTATTCGAGGCCTTTGCCGATACCGACGAGGCGCGCTGGATCGTCGAGGAGATCCAGGCGCTGGTGCGCGACGGCCACTCGCGTTCCGGAATCGCTCTGCTGTATCGATCGAACGCCCAGTCGCGGGTGCTGGAACACCGCCTGTTTACCGCCGGTCTTCCGTATCGGGTCTATGGCGGATTGCGCTTCTTCGAGCGCCAGGAGATCAAGCATGCGTTGGCCTATCTGCGCCTGATCGCCAATCCGGACGACGATACCGCGTTCGTGCGAGTGGTTAATTTTCCGACCCGCGGCATCGGCGCGCGGTCGCTCGAAGTGCTGCAGGATGCCGCGCGGACCTACAACACCAGCCTGTATGCCACCGTGCCGCACCTGTCGGGCAAGGCCGGTACGTCGCTCGGACACTTCGTTCGTCTGATGGAAGAGTTGCGTCGCGAGACCGGGGCGCTGAGCCTGCCCGAAGTGGTCGACCATGTGCTGGATCGTTGCGGCCTGCGCGATCATTACAAAGCCGAGAAAGAAGGCAGCGACCGTCTGGAAAACCTCGACGAACTGCTCAACGCGGCAGCCAACTTTCTCGCCGAGCGGCAGCCGGGCGAGACCGGTATCGCTGCGGAGGCGGATGCGTCACACGGTCTGCTCGCCGATTTTCTTGCGCATGCGTCGTTGGAGGCCGGTGATCACCAGGCGGATCAGGGGGCGGATGCCGTCCAGCTGATGACCGTGCATTCATCCAAGGGGCTGGAGTTCGATGTGGTGTTCCTGTCGGGACTGGAGGAGGGACTGTTTCCGCACGAGAACAGCATTCTCGAAGCCGAGGGACTGGAAGAGGAGCGACGCCTGATGTACGTCGCCGTGACCCGCGCACGGGAGCGTCTCTATCTGTCTTTTGCGCAGAGCCGCATGCTCCACGGTCAGACCCGTTACAACCTTCGCTCGCGTTTCCTCGAAGAGATTCCGGTCGGGCTCACCAAGTGGCTCACCCCACCCAACCCCAAGACGGCCATGGGCGGCGCAACCGGTGGCGCGGGGGGGAGTTATTTCACCGCATCGTCCAGGCCAGCGCTGCCGCGCGAGCCGCGGCCGTCGTTCGCGACCTTGCCGGGCGGGTTGCGCATCGGCCAGCTGGTCATGCATGCGAAGTTCGGTCAGGGGGTCATCGTGGCCGCGGAGGGCGGTGGCAGCGATGCCCGCGTACAGGTCAATTTCGGGACGGCCGGGGTGAAGTGGCTGTTGCTGGCGGTGGCGAAGCTGACCCCGGCGTAGAGGGGCGGCGTCGGGGGTATGGCTTGGGGGCGCCTTACAGCGCATGCCTTGCGGCGTGCTGCAGGGCCGATTTCGGTCGGCCACCAGGGGCAGCCCATGGCGCCACCTGCGTGGGACTGACGCCAGCCTTGCCGAACAACGCTACCGTCGGTCGGCGATCCGGCTGGTCTCAGACCCCGTACTTGCGCGCCAGCGAGTCGTGCAGCGCGACGAACTCCAGCGAGAGCTTGTGCTTCGCATCGAGGTGGATCATCGGTTTCGACTGCTCGTGTGACTCCCTGATCCTAACCGACGCGGACAGATAGGGCTGCAGCACCGGCAACCCCTCCCCGATCAGTTCCTGCACCATCTTCTGCGGCAAGCTTGCGCGCGGCTGAAACTGGTTTACCACGATGCCTTCCACCCGCAGGTCCCGGTTGTGATCGGTCCTGATCTCGTCCACATTCTCCAGCAGCGAGTACAGCGCCCGTCGTGAAAAATCGTCGCAATCGAACGGAATCAGACAGGCATGGGCGGCGATCAGTGCCGAGCGGGTGTAGAAGTTGAGCGCCGGCGGCGTGTCGATGAAGATGCAGTCGTAGTCGTCGGCAATTTCATCGAGCGCATCGCGAAGTTTGTAGATCTTGTAGCGGGATTCGAGCTTGGTCTGCAATTCTTCAAGCTGGGGATGCGAGGGCATTACATGCAGCCCGTCGAAGGGTGATTCGACGATGAAGTCTTCGGTCGCCTTCGGGTTCAGCTTGAAATTCAGGGTCTGGTCGAAAAAATCGGCCAAGGTGGCATCGAGACTGTCCACTGCGGCGCCAAGCAGATATCGGGTGGAGTTGCCCTGCGGGTCGAGGTCGATCACCAGCGTGCGCCTGCCCTGATAGGCGCTGATTGCCGCCAGGTTGCAGGTGATGGTGGACTTGCCGACCCCGCCCTTCTGATTGAACACCACTCGACGCATTTTCGATTTCCCCCGGTAGTTGCGGCATTGTGCCAAAAATCGGCCTCCGCATCGCGGCTCCGTGGACGGCGGGCCGGATTTTCGTGGCGGGCGGGCGCTGATCGTCGGACGGCAAATGGGGACTGGTTGCGTACGATGTCGGTGCCCACGTGCGGTCGAAACAGTCGGCAACACCGTGCCCCTGCCCAAGGTGGCGGCCCTGCGCTAAACTGCCTGACCGTTATTCATGACCGTTGCTGCCTGCGCCCCATGGCGGTCGGCATGCGAGCCCGGTCGGGCTCGGTCCGTGGCAGGGCGCCAGACGCCAGAGCAAGAAGAATGCGCTGCGGATGATCTCAATTGGCAAGGCGAGGGCGGGTGCCTGCTGCAATGCCCGGACGTTCATACGAACGCCACACCATACAGGAAGGGAGAACCATGGATCAGGACTTCATCGCCGCGGCGCTGGATTACCATCGTGCACCGACGCGCGGCAAGATTTCGGTCGTTCCGACCAAGGGCTTGACCAATCAGCGCGACCTCGCGCTGGCCTATTCGCCGGGCGTCGCCGCGGCCTGCGACGCGATCGTGGCCGATCCCTCGCAAGCGCGCGAACTCACCAGCCGTGGCAACCTCGTCGCAGTGGTGACCAACGGCACCGCTGTCCTCGGTCTGGGCAACATCGGTCCGCTCGCTTCCAAGCCGGTGATGGAAGGCAAGGGCTGCCTGTTCAAGAAGTTCGCCAACATCGACGTCTTCGATCTCGAACTGAACGAGAACGATCCCGACAAGCTGATCGACATCATCGCCTCGCTCGAACCGACCCTGGGCGGGATCAACCTCGAGGACATCAAGGCGCCGGAGTGCTTCTACATCGAGAAGAAGCTGCGCGAGCGGATGAAGATTCCGGTCTTCCACGACGACCAGCACGGCACCGCGATCATCTCCTCGGCCGGACTGATCAATGGTCTCAAGGTGGTCGGCAAGGACATCGACAAGGTCAAGCTGGTGTGCTCCGGCGCGGGAGCGGCGGCGATCGCCTGCCTCGACCTGATGGTCAGCCTGGGGCTGAAGCGCGAGAATGTCTATGTCTGCGACTCCAAGGGCGTGATCTACGAAGGTCGCGACGAGCGGATGGAGCCGACCAAGGCGCGCTATGCGCAGACGACCGACGCCCGCACGCTGGGCGAAGCGATCGTGGGGGCCGATGTTTTCCTCGGCCTGTCCACGGCCGGCGTGCTCAAGCCGGAAATGGTGGCGAAGATGGCCGATCAGCCGCTGATCTTCGCGCTGGCGAACCCGAATCCCGAGATCCTGCCGGCCGATGCGAAGGCGGTGCGACCGGATTGCATCATTGCCACTGGCCGGTCGGACTTCCCGAACCAGGTCAACAACGTGCTGTGTTTCCCCTTCATCTTCCGTGGTGCGCTCGACGTCGGCGCGAGCACGATCAACGAAGAGATGAAGCTGGCCTGCGTCAAGGCGATCGCCGAACTCGCCCAGGCCGAGCAGAACGACGTGGTGGCTTCGGCCTACGGCGGCGCCGAACTCAGCTTCGGTCCCGAATACATCATTCCGAAGCCCTTCGATCCGCGCCTGATCGTCAAGATCGCCCCGGCCGTGGCCCAGGCCGCGATGGATTCCGGGGTGGCGGCACACCCGATCGAGGACATGGTCGCCTATGCCGCGAGTCTGAGCGATTTCGTGTACCAGTCCGGCATCGTCATGAAGCCGGTGTTCTCGGCGGCCAAGCGCGTACCGATCGAGCAGAAGCGGGTGCTCTACGCGGAAGGCGAGGACGAGCGCGTACTGCACGCGGCGCGGGTCGCGATCGACGAAGGTCTGGCGCGCCCGATCCTGATCGGACGCCCGAGCGTGATCGAGATGCGGATCAAGAAGATCGGCCTGAACCTGGTGCCCGAGCGTGATTTCGATATCGTCAATCCGGAATCCGATCCGCGCTACCGCGAGCTGTGCAACGAGTACTACCGCATCATGGCGCGCGACGGCGTCACGCCCGACCTGGCCAAGGCCAAGATGCGCCGCGACACCACGCTGATCGGCGTGATGCTGCTGCGCCGTGGCGATGCCGATGCGCTGGTGTGTGGCACCTTCGGGACCTACGACTACCACCTCAAGCAGGTCGAGGACGTGATCGGCCTCAAGCCGGGCGCCAGGCAGTTCGCGGCCATGAACCTGCTGCTACTGCCCAAGCGTACGCTGGCCGTGACCGATACCTACGTGAACGAGAATCCGAGCGCCGAGGAGGTGGCCGATATCGCGTTGATGGCCGCTGCCGAACTGCGCAGCTTCGGTCTCGAGCCGCGGGTCGCCTTGTTGTCGCATTCGAATTTCGGCAGTTCGCGTTCGACGTCGGCACGCAAGATGCGCGAGGCCAGCGAGATCCTGCGCCGCACCGCCCCCGAGTTGGAGTGCGACGGCGAGATGCATGGCGACGCCGCACTGTCGCCGGAGATTCGCGCCAAGCTGCATCCGGAGTCCACGCTCAAGGGCGACGCCAATCTGCTGGTGATGCCCAACCTCGATGCCGCCAACATCTCGTTCAACCTGATGAAGATGGCCAATGGTGACGGCGTGTCGGTGGGCCCGATCCTGCTCGGCGCGGCACAGCCGGTGCATATCCTGACCCCGTCGGCTACCGTACGGCGGCTGGTGAATATCACCGCGCTCGCGGTGGTGGACGCCGCAGAGCTGCGCCGCGCCCGGGATGCTTGAGTTGCGACCGGACGTGCGCAACCGTCTTCTGCCGCTGGTGCTGGCAGCGGTGGTGGTCACCGCTTCGCCAGCACATGCGGCGGGCTGGTTGCTGGCCTCACCCGATCCGCGGGTGGCGCCGGGCGAGTCCTTCGAGTTGATCGTGATCGGGGAACCTGCGGACGGCGTCTGGCCGCAGCGCTTGGCGGCCCAGGTCGAATTGCCGGACGGTGGGCCGCGGATCGCGGTCGACCTGGCGGCAACCGGGGCCGGTGGACCGATGCAGCATCGCTATATCGGACACTGGCCGCGCGAGGTGGTCGGGGTGGCGACGCTGTCGCTGGTCGACGCGCCGTCGGCGCGCCTGCTCCTCGATGCCGCTGCGGCCAGCCGCACCGCCGTCGACACTGCGCAGCTCGGAACGGTCGCGGCAATTGCGGACGTTTCGGCGCATGACGCGCAGGCGGCGCCACTGAGCTCCGCACCGCTGGGATTCCACGAGCCGATGTATTTCCTCGTGGGCGGCAACGATCCGCGCTCGGCACGCTACCAGATCAGCTTCCGCTATCGCCTGTTCGACGATCTCGGGGTCGTCGCCGAAACCCTGCCGCTGGTGCGCGGCCTGTATTTCGGCTTCACCCAGACTTCGCTGTGGGACCTGTCGTCCGACTCCAAGCCCTTCCGCGACACCAGTTTCCGGCCATCGCTGTTCTATCAGTGGAAGCTGTCCGACCCGAGCGACGGGACCTCGGGCGCGCTGTCGGCCGGCTACGAGCACGAATCCAACGGGCGCGATAATTCGGATTCGCGCAGCATCGACACCCTGTTCGTGCGCGCGGAGGGGCGTTACTACCTTCCCGATCGTCGCACCTACGTCGGTGTCGAGCCCAAGGTGTGGACCTACATCGACAAGGAAGACAACCCCGACATCACCCGCTACCGCGGCTATGGCCAGCTCGGCCTGCGATTCGGGCGCGACGACGGGCTGATGCTGACTGCGCTGCTGCGGCGTGGCACGGCCGGGGTCGGCAGCACCCAGCTCGACCTGTCCTATCCGCTGCGCCAGAGCATTTTTTCCGGTGTCGGGGCTTTCCTCCATCTGCAGTATTTCAACGGCTACGGCCAGACCCTGCTCGAGTACGACGAATCGCGCCATCCGCAGTTTAGAATCGGCGTTTCGATCGTACGCTGAGCGAACCCGGGGCAGAGGCCACCGTGGGCTCGCCCCCGCCAGGAGACCGCCATGTCCCATGCCATCCGCTTTCACCACACCGGCTCCCCCGACGTCCTGCAGTGGGAAGCCTTCGATCCGGGCGTCCCGGCGGCGGGCGAGGCCCGCGTGCGCCACCACGCCATCGGCCTGAACTATATCGACACTTATCACCGCAGCGGCTTGTATCCAGTGGCGCTGCCCTCGGGGATCGGCCTCGAGGGCGCGGGTGTGGTCGAGTCCGTGGGCGCGGGGGTCGGCGATCTGGTCCCGGGTGACCGCGTCGCCTATGCCGGCGGTCCGCTCGGGGCCTACGCCGAGGTGCGCAACATCCCCGCCGATCGCCTGGTGAAGCTGCCGGACACAATCTCCTTCGAGCAGGGCGCGGCGATGATGCTGCAGGGGCTGACCGCGCAGTATCTGTTACGTCGCACCTACCGCGTGCAGCCGGGCGACACCATCCTGATCCATGCCGCGGCGGGCGGGGTCGGGTCGATCGTGTGCCAGTGGGCGAAGGCGCTCGGTGCGACCGTGATCGGCACTGTCGGCTCCGACGAAAAGGCGGCAACGGCGCGCGCCCATGGCTGCGATCATCCCATCGTGTATACCCGCGAAAAGTTCGCCGAACGGGTGCGCGAGCTTACCGGTGGCGAGGGGGTGGCGGTGGTGTACGACTCCATTGGTGCCGACACCTTCATGGATTCGCTGTCCTGCCTGCGCCCGCTCGGCATGATGGTACTGTTCGGCGCGGCCTCGGGGCCGGTTGCCCCCTTCGATTGCGGCCTGCTGGCGAAGATGGGTTCGCTGTTCCTGACCCGCCCCACGCTGTTTACCTACACCGCGAAGCGCGCCGATCTGGTGGCCATGGCCGCCGAGTTGTTCGACGTCGTGAGCGCGGGCAAGGTGAAGATCGAGATCAACCAGCGCTACGCGCTCAAGGATGCGGCGCAGGCGCACCGCGACCTGGAAGCACGAAAAACCACCGGGTCGACCATCCTGCTGCCGTGATCAGGCAGGCCGGATCGGCATGCCTCGGGTAAAATCCGGGGCATGACTTCCCACCAGCCTGCTCCGTACGCCCCCCGTTTCGTCCACCTTCGCCTGCACACCGAATACTCGATTACCGACGGCATCGTCCAGATCGATCAGGCCATTGCCAGCGCCGCCGCCGATGGCATGCCCGCGCTCGGGATCTCCGACCTGGTCAACCTGTTCGGCATGGTCAAGTTCTACAAGGGTGCGCGTGGCAAGGGCATCAAGCCGGTGATCGGCGTCGATGTCTGGATCGAGAACGAGGTCGAGCGCGACAAGCCGTATCGGGTTCTGCTGATCTGCAAGAACCGGATCGGCTACGGGCAGCTGTGCGAGTTGCTGACCCGGGCCTACCTGGAGAACAAATACCGCGGTCGGGCGGAGATGCGCCGGGCCTGGTTCGAGGGGGGCGCGGCGAGCGAACTGCTGTGCCTGTCCGGGGCGATGATGGGCGATGTGGGCCAGGCGCTGATCAACGGCAACCCGGAGATCGCCGAGCAACTGGCGGCGGACTGGAGCCGGCTGTTTCCGGGCGCGTTCTACATCGAACTGCAGCGGGCCGGCCACCCCGGCACCGAGGCCTACATCCGTCAGGTGGTGCTGCTGGCGAGCCGCCTCGGCCTGCCGGTGGTGGCGACCCATCCGGTACAGTTCCTGACCCGTGAGGACTACAAGGCTCACGAGGCGCGGGTGTGCATCGCCCAGGGCTACGTGCTGGCCGACAAGCGCCGGCCGCGCGACTTCACCGAGGAGCAGTACCTCAAGAGCCAGGACGAGATGTGCGCGTTGTTCGCCGATCTCCCCGAGGCGCTCGAGAACGCGGTCGAGATCGCACGGCGCTGTTCGCTGACGGTGCAGCTGGGCAAGAACTTCCTGCCCCAGTTCCCCACCCCGGACGGCATGACGCTGGACGACTTCCTGATTCAGGAGGCTAAGGACGGGCTCGAACGCAGGCTGGCCCAGCTCTACCCCGACCCCGGGGAGCGCGAACGCCAGCGCCCGCGCTACGAGGACCGGCTCAGGTTCGAGACCGACACCATCATCCAGATGGGCTTCCCCGGCTACTTTCTGATCGTGGCCGACTTCATCCGCTGGGGCAAGAAGAACGGCGTGCCGGTGGGGCCGGGGCGCGGCTCCGGTGCCGGCTCGCTGGTGGCCTATTCGCTCGACATCACCGACCTCGATCCGCTCGAGTACGCGCTGCTGTTCGAGCGCTTCCTGAACCCGGAGCGGGTGTCGATGCCCGACTTCGACATCGACTTCTGCCAGGACAACCGCTACCGCGTGATCGAGTATGTGCGCGAGCGCTACGGCAAGGAGGCGGTGAGCCAGATCGCCACCTTCGGCACCATGGCCTCGAAGGCGGTGGTGCGCGACGTCGGGCGTGTGCTCGATCTGCCCTACGGCCTGTGCGACCGGCTGTCCAAGCTGGTGCCGGTGGAAGGTGCCAAGCCGGTGTCGCTGACCCGCGCCTACGAGATGGAGCCGCAGATCGGCGACATGATGAAGGACGGCAACGACGGCGAATCGGTGCAGGAGCTGTGGAGCCTGGCGCTGCCGCTCGAGGGCCTGTCGCGCAACGTCGGCATGCACGCCGGCGGGGTGCTGATCGCACCCGGCAAGCTCACCGATTTCTGCCCGCTGTACATCGCCGACGGCGACGACGCCACCCCGGTGTCGCAGTTCGACAAGGACGACGTCGAGGCGGTCGGCCTGGTCAAGTTCGACTTCCTCGGTCTGCGCAACCTGACCATCATCGAACTCGCACTGGAGTACATCGCGCGCATGACCGGTAGCCGGCCCGATCTGATGAGCCTCGGCTTCAGGGATCCCGCCGCCTACCAGATCCTGAAGGATGCCAACACCACGGCGATCTTCCAGGTCGAATCGGAGGGAATGAAGAAGCTGCTGAAAAAGCTCGCGCCCGACCGCTTCGAGGACATCATCGCAGTGCTCGCGCTGTATCGCCCCGGCCCCCTCGGCTCGGGCATGGTGGACGACTTCATCCTGCGCAAGAAGGGCCAGCAGGAGATCGACTACTTCCATCCCGATCTCAAGGCCTGCCTGGAACCGACCTACGGCGTGATCGTGTATCAGGAACAGGTGATGCAGATCAGCCAGATCATCGGCGGCTACACCCTGGGCGGCGCCGACATGCTGCGCCGCGCGATGGGCAAGAAAAAGGCCGACGAGATGGCCAAGCACCGCGAGACCATCGCCGCCGGTGCGAAGCAAAAGGGTTACGACCCGGCGCTGGCCGAGCAGCTGTTCGACCTGATGACCAAGTTCGCGGAGTACGGCTTCAACAAGTCGCACACCGCGGCCTACGCGGTGGTCAGCTACCATACCGCCTGGCTCAAGGCCCACCACTGCGCGGCCTTCATGGCGGCGACGATGTCGTCCGACCTCGACAACACCGACACGGTGAAGATCTTCTACGAGGACACCCTCGCCAACAAGATCGCGGTGCTGCCGCCCGACGTCAATTCTTCCGATTACCGCTTCGTGCCGGTCGACCGCAAGACCATCCGCTACGGCCTCGGCGCGGTGAAGGGGGCCGGGGAGCCGGCGGTGCGCGCGATCATCGCCGCGCGCGAGAAGGGTGGAGCGTTCCGCGACCTGTTCGATTTCTGCGAGCGGGTCGACCGGCGGCTGGTGAACCGGCGCGTGATCGAGGCCCTGATCCGGGCAGGCGCGATGGACGCCCTTGAGCGCCACAAGGGACTCGACCGTGCGCAGCTGATGGCGACCGTGTCGCTGGCGATGGAGGCGGCCGAGCAGATCGCCGCCAACGCCATGCAGGGTGGGCTGTTCGACATGGTGCCGGAGGCGGCCGGTGCCGGGGTCGAGTTCGTCAAGATGCGGCCGTGGACCGAGCGCGAGCGGCTCAAGGAGGAGAAGATCGCGATCGGCTTTTTCCTCTCCGGCCACCCGTTCAATGCGTTCAAGCCCGAGGTCCGCCGTTTCGTGCGCCGCACTCTGGCCCAGATCGAACCCTCGCGCGACCTGACCATGATGGCCGGGGTGGTGATGGAGGTGCGGACCAAGGTCGGCAATCGCGGCAAGATGGCCTTCGTGCTGCTCGACGACGGCACCCAGCCGCGCGAGGTCGCGGTCTATTCCGAGGTGCTCGACGCCAACCGCGGCAAGATCGTCACCGACGAGGTGCTGGTGATCGAGGGCAAGGTCAGCAATGACGAGTTCTCCGGCGGGTTCCGCATCATCGCCGACAAGCTGTTGACCCTGGGCGAGGCGCGCAGCCGCTTTGCCCGCGCGCTGCAGTTGCGCCTCAACGGTGAAGTGGGCGAGTCCGGCGGGGCGATCGCCACCGCCGAGCGGCTGCAGACCCTGCTGACGCCGTTTCGCGATGGCGGCTGCCCGGTGAAGGTGAGTTACCGCAATGCGGTGGCCGAGGCGGAACTGCCCTTCGGTGACGGCTGGCGGGTACGGCTGGAGGAGAACCTGCTCGAGAGCCTGCGCGAGTGGCTGCCGGCCGAGGCGGTCGAGGTGGTGTATCCGAACTGAGGACGGGCAGGACGCGGTCGGCGTCAGGGCGCGGACCGCTGGAGGCGGTTCCGCCCGGGTGTGCTACACCCAGTCCTGCGGCTTGAGAAACACCTCGTAGAGCCGCGCTTCGGCCGAACCGGGCTCCGGGTGCCAGTCGTAGCGCCAATGCACCACGGGCGGCATCGACATCAGAATGGATTCGGTGCGCCCGCCCGACTGCAAGCCGAACAGGGTGCCGCGGTCGAAGACCAGGTTGAACTCCACATAGCGTCCGCGGCGGTAGGCCTGGAATTCGCGTTCGCGCTCGCCGTAGCTCGCGTGGCGGCGGCGCTCGACGATGGGCAGGTAGGCGTCGAGGAAGGCGTCGCCGACCGCGCGGGTGAGGCCGAATGCGGTGCCGAAGTCGGTGTGGCCGTCGGCGCCGAGGTCGTCGAAGAACAGCCCGCCGACACCGCGCGGCTCGTTGCGGTGCTTGAGGAAGAAATAGCGGTCGCACCACTCTTTCAGCCGGATGTATTCGGGCTCGCCGCCGAAAGGCAGCACCGCCGCCTTGCAGGTGGCGTGGAAGTGACGGACATCCTCTTCGAAGCCGTAGTACGGGGTCAGGTCCATGCCGCCGCCGAACCACCACACCGGCGCCTTGCCCTCTGCCAGCGCGACGAAGCAGCGCACGTTCATGTGCACGGTCGGGCAATACGGGTTGCGCGGATGCAACACCAGCGACACGCCCATCGCCTCGAAGCGGCGACCGGCGAGTTCCGGCCGGTGTGCGGTGGCCGCGGCCGGCATGCCATCGCCCATCACGTGGGAGAAATTGACCCCGCCGCGTTCGAAGAACTGGCCATCCTCGATGACCCGGGTCAGTCCGCCGCCACCACCCGGCCGCTCCCAGCTGTCAGCGCGGAAGGCCAGGCCGTCGAACGCCTCGAGCTCGGCGACGATGCGTGCCTGCAGTCCGGTGAGATACTGCTTGATGCTGTCGAGGTCGATGCTCATGCCGGCGCTCGTCAGGCCTTGCGCGCGACCGCGCGGTAGCCGATGTCGCGGCGGTACTGGCCGCCGTCGAAATGGATCGCGGCCGCGAGCTCATAGGCACGCTTCTGCGCGGCCTTGACGTTGTCGCCGAGCGCGGTGACGCACAGCACGCGGCCACCGGCGGTGACGATGGCGCCGTCCTGTTCCGCGGTGCCGGCGTGGAACACATGCGCTTCGTCGTTGCCGACGGTGGGCAGGCCGGTAATCGGATCGCCCTTGCGCGGACTGTCGGGATAGCCGGCGGCGGCGAGTACCACGCCCAGCGCAACGCGGCGGTCCCACTCGGCGTCGATCTGGTCGAGCCTGCCCGCGATCGCGGCTTCGATCAGGTCGGCGAGATCGGTCTTGAGCCGCATCATGATCGGCTGGGTCTCGGGGTCGCCCATGCGGCAGTTGAACTCCACCACACGTGGCTTGCCCGCTTCGTCGATCATCAGCCCGGCGTAGAGGAAGCCGGTGTAGGGCAGGCCTTCGGCGGCCATGCCGACGAGCGTCGGCTGGATCACTTCGCGCATCACCCGCGCATGCACTTCGGGGGTGACCACCGGCGCCGGTGAGTAGGCGCCCATGCCGCCGGTGTTGGGGCCCTGGTCGCCGTCGAGCAGGCGCTTGTGATCCTGGCTGGTGGCCAGCGGCAGCGCATGCTTGCCGTCGGCGAGCACGATGAAGCTGGCTTCCTCGCCCTGCATGAACTCCTCGATCACGACGCGGGCGCCGGCCTCACCATACTGCACGCCCATCGTGTTGTCGGACAGCATCATGTCGATCGCGGCGTGGGCTTCGTCTGCCGTCATCGCGACGACGACGCCCTTGCCGGCGGCGAGACCGTCGGCCTTGATCACGATCGGCGCGCCTTCGGCATCGATGTAGGCATGGGCTGCGGCGGCGTCGGCGAAGGTCTGATACCTGGCGGTCGGAATATGGTGGCGGATCAGGAAGCGCTTGGCGAAGTCCTTCGAGCTTTCGAGTTGAGCAGCGTCTTTGGTCGGTCCGAAAATCGCCAGACCGGCGGCGCGGAAGGCATCGACCACCCCGGCCGCCAGTGGCGCCTCGGGGCCGACCACGGTGAATCCGACCTGCTCCTTGCGGGCCAGTTCGACCAGGTCGGCCACCGCCGTCCGCGCGACGTTGTGCAGCTTGGGCTCGCGGGCGGTGCCGGGATTGCCCGGGGCGACCAGCACACGGGTGACCTTGGGCGACTGCGCCAGTTTCCAGGCCAGCGCGTGTTCGCGACCGCCCGCACCGATGACGAGGACTTTCATGAGCTGCTCCGGATCAGTGGCGGAAGTGACGGAAGCCGGTGACCACCATCGCGATGTTCTGCTCGTCGGCGGCGGCGATCACCTCGGCATCACGCATCGAGCCGCCGGGCTGGATCACCGCGGTGGCGCCGGCCTGGGCGAGGACGTCGAGGCCGTCGCGGAAGGGGAAGAAGGCGTCCGACGCGACCACGCAGCCGGCGATCTGGAGTCCGGCATTCTCGGCCTTGATCTTGGCGATGCGCGCGGAATCGACTCGACTCATCTGCCCGGCGCCGACGCCGATGGTCATGCCGTCGCGGCAATAGACGATCGCGTTCGACTTGACGTACTTGGCCACGCGCCAGGCGAACAGCATGTCGCGCAGCTCGGCTTCGGTCGGGGCGCGACGGGTCACCACCTTGAGGTCGGCGAGCTGGATGCGGGCCTCGTCGGCGCTCTGCACCAGCAGACCACCGCCCACCCGCTTGTAGTCGAGGGCGCCCGCGGGCTTGCCGAGCGGGCAGGTGAGCACGCGTACGTTCTGCTTGGCGCGCAGCAGTTCGAGCGCGTCGGCGGTGTAGGACGGCGCGATCAGCACTTCGAGGAACTGGGCCGAGACGGCTTCGGCCGCGGCGCGGTCGACTTCGGCATTGAAGGCAATGATGCCGCCGAAGGCCGAGGTCGGGTCGGTCGAGAACGCTTTCTTGTAGGCTTCGAGCGCAGTGGTGCCGAGCGCGACCCCACAGGGATTGGCGTGCTTGACGATAACGCAGGCGGTGCCGCTCTGATCGCCTTCGAAGGCCTTCACGCATTCCCAGGCGGCGTCGGCGTCGGCGATGTTGTTGTACGACAGCTCCTTGCCCTGCAGCTGGGTGTAGCCGGCGACGCCGCCTTCGGGCGCGTTCGGTTCCTTGTAGAAGGCCGCGCTCTGGTGCGGATTCTCGCCATAGCGCAGGTTCTGCACCTTGTCGAAGGCAAGCTGGAAGCGTTCCGGGTAGGCCTGCTTCGACACGTCGCCGGCTTCGTTGGTGACCAGCGCGGTGAGGTGGTTGGAGATCGCCGCATCGTAGCGCGCGGTGTGGGTGAAGGCCTTCACCGCCAGTGCGAAGCGGGTCTTGTAGCTCAGCTTGCCGCCGTTGGACTTCAGTTCGGCGACGATGTCCGCATAGTCTTCCGGGTTGGTGACGATGCCGACGCCGCCGGCTTCGTTGCCGTGGTTCTTGGCCGCGGCGCGGACCATGGTCGGACCGCCGATGTCGATGTTCTCGATCGCGTCCTCCAGGGTGCAGTCGGGGCGTGCCACGGTCGCCTGAAACGGGTAGAGGTTCACCACCACCAGGTCGATGCGGCTGATGTCGTGGGCGGCGATCGTGGCCATGTGCTCGGTCAGGTCGCGGCGGGCCAGGATGCCGCCGTGCACCTTCGGATGCAGGGTCTTGACCCGGCCGTCGAGCATCTCGGGAAAGCCGGTGTGCTCGGAGACGTCGGTTACGTCGAGACCGGCATCGCGCAGCAGGCTGGCGGTACCGCCGGTGGACAGGAGCTTGATGCCGAGTCCGGCGAGGTCGCGCGCGAATTCGAGTACGCCGCGTTTGTCGGAGACGCTGATCAGGGCTTGGGTGACGTTCATCGTGAGGCCTGGCTTGAAGAGGTGAATCGGAGAAATCTTTGCTGCACGCGGTGCCGCCGCCGGACGCCGGGTGGCGCGGTCGAGGCGACGCCCGTTGCCGGCTGGCTTACAGCAGGTCGTAGTCGGTCAGCTTGCGGCGCAGGGTGTTGCGGTTGATGCCGAGCATGTCGGCCGCCACGGTCTGGTTGCCCTTGGCCTGCTGGAGCACGAACTCGAGCATCGGGCGTTCGACATTGCGGATCACCATGTCGTAGATGGCGGCCGGTCGTTCGCCGTCGAGGTCGCGAAAATACTGGTCGAGGGTCCGGAAGACAGAATCGGCAATCTCGTTGCTGCGGCTCATGCTGCGAGTTCCTGAGGCAGTTCGACTTCGTAACGCAGGCGGGTGTCCGCTTCGGCCAGACGACCGAAGAAATCGTCCACCGCTGCAAGCTGTGCCGGAATGTCGGGTATCTGGTTCATCGTCCGGCGGAAGGCGGCTGAACCGATCAGCCCCTTGGTGTACCAGGAGATGTGCTTGCGCGCGATCTTGACCCCGGTGTCCTCGCCATAGAAGGCGTAGAGATCGGCGAGGTGCTCGCGGCACACCTGCAGGATTTCGCTGACCAGCGGCGGCGGAAGTTCCTCTCCGGTGGCGAGGAAATGTTCGATCTCGCGGAAGATCCACGGCCTGCCCTGCGCGGCGCGACCGATCATGACCCCGTCGGCACCGGTGTAGTCGAGCACGTACTTGGCCTTCTGCGGGGTGGTGATGTCGCCGTTGGCGATCACCGGAATCTTCACCCGCGACTTGACCAGCGCGATGGTGTCGTACTCGGCCTCGCCCATGTACTGGTCGGCGCGGGTGCGGCCATGGATCGCGATCGCGCGGATGCCGGATTCCTCGGCGATGCGGGCGATCAGCGGCGCGTTCCGGTTCTGGCGGTTCCAGCCGGTGCGGAACTTGAGCGTGACCGGCGTATCCGGTACCGCCTTGACCACGGCCTGGAGGATGCGCGCGACCAGCGGTTCGTCCTGCATCAGCGCCGAGCCGGCCATCACGTTGCACACTTTCTTGGCCGGGCAGCCCATGTTGATGTCGATGATCTGGGCGCCCCGATCGGCGTTGTGGCGCGCGGCCTCGGCCATCATTGCCGGGTCGGCGCCGGCGATCTGCACCGAGATCGGATCGACCTCGCCGTCGTGGTTGGCCCGACGCTGGGTCTTGGCACTGCCATAGAGCAGCGAGTTCGAGGTCACCATTTCGGACACGGCCACGCCGGCCCCCAGTTTCTTGCACAACTGGCGGAAGGGACGGTCCGTCACACCGGCCATCGGAGCGACGAAGAGGTTGTTGCGCAAGGTGAATCCGGCGAACTGCATGGGCGTGGGCGGTGCGGGAAAAGAGCGGCATTTTACCCCATGCCGGGGGGGCTTGGGGGGGCATGGTCCTGCCTGTCGGGTCGCCGATTTGATTCTGGATGTGCGAAATTGCACACGGCGAGACGGACGCCTGTGGTGTGCGACGACCGGTGAGGGGGGCGCGGCGTCCTTTCCGCGCTAGGGCCAGGCGCGGGCCCCGAACATCATCCGCCGGGCAATGAAGTGGCGCAGCGGCGGGCACAGGTCGAGCGCGAACAGGCCGGCGCCGCGGACATGGCGCAGCGGCGCGATGTCGTTGCTGAACAGCCGTACCAGGCCGTCGGTGAAGCGGATCGTGCCCAGGCGGTCGAGGTCGCGGGTCTTGCAATAGGCGGCAAGCGTCGCTGGCGCACCGGGATCGCCGCCACGGGTGAGCAGGGTCTCGGCCAGTGCATGGACGTCGCGCAACGCGAGGTTGAAGCCCTGGCCGGCCACCGGGTGCAGGGTCTGGGCGGCGTTGCCCAGCCACACGGTACGTTCGCCGATCGGGTTCTTGCGATAGCGCAGGCCGAGCGGATAGCGCAGGCGGTCGGCGATCGCGGTCAGCGTGACGCGGTGGCCGATGATGGCCTGCAGGCGCGCGAGGTAGCTTGCATCATCGAGCTGCAGCAATGCGTCGGCGTCGTCCGCGGAGACGACGTGCACCAGCGCATAGCCTTGCCCGCTCGGGAGCAGCGCAACCGGACCGGAAGTGGTGAAACGCTCGAAGGCGGTGTGCCGGGGGCCACCGGATACCGTCAGGTGTGCGATCAGGGCGTGCTGCCGGTAGTCGCGTTCGACTACTTCGTCATCGCCGGCATTGACACTGCCTTCGGCGCAGGCCGCCAGACGGGCCGCCACGGTGCCGGCCTGCACCCCCGCCAGGCTGGCGATCACGTCGTCGGCGCCGGGCGCGAGCCGGGTGACCGCGGTCTCGTCGAGCACGGTGATGCCGGCGGCGTCCACCTTGCGCCGCAGTGCGGCGGCGAGCGCGCCGGCCTGCAGCACATGGCCGAGCGCGGGGAGGTCGTAGTCGGCGGCGCGCAGCACCGAGCGGCCGAAGCTGCCCTGCTGCGAGATGTGGATGGTGGTGATCGGGGTCGCCGGCAGGCCCGGCCATACCCCCAGGCGTTCCAGCGTCAGCCGGGTGCCGTGGGCAAGGGCGAGGATGCGTGGGTCGCTGGCGGCGGCGGCGCGCGGGCGGGCGTCGGCCAGCACGATGTCCAGTCCGGCATCCTTCAGGCACAGCGCGAGGGCGAGGCCGACCGGGCCGGCGCCGACGATCAGCAGGTCATGCCGGTGCATGGGTGCTGTCCCGCATCAGGGCCTCGATCTCGTCGATCTCGCGGGGGACGTCGTCGGTGAGGTATTCGCAGCCGTCCGCCGTGACCACCGCATCGTCCTCGATGCGCACGCCGATGTTCCAGAATGCCTCCGGGACGTCCGCGGCAGGGCGGATATAGCAGCCGGGCTCGACGGTCAGTACCATGCCCGGCTCGAGCGCGCGCCATTCGCCGCCGACCTTGTATTCGCCGGCGTCGTGCACGTCCATGCCCAGCCAGTGCCCGGTGCGGTGCATGTAGAAGCGGCGATAGTCGCCCTTCTCCATGACCTCGTCGAAGCTGCCCTTGAGCAGGCCGAGATCGAGCATGCCGCGCGCCAGCACCTCGACGGCTGCTTCGTGCGGCTCGTTCCAGTGCGCACCGGGTCTGATCGCGGCTCGGGCGGCGTGCTGGGCAGCAAGCACCAGCGCGTAGACGTCGCGTTGCGCGCCGCTGAAGCGGCCATTGACGGGGAAGCTGCGGGTGATGTCGGAGGCGTAGCCGTCGAGCTCGCAGCCGGCATCGATCAGCAGCAGGTCGCCGTCACGCAGGCGGCTTTCGTTCTCCACATAATGGAGCACGCAGGCGTTTGCGCCCCCGGCGACGATCGAGGTGTAGGCGGGGGCCTGGCTGCCGGCGGCGCGGAAGGTATGCAGCAGTTCGGCCTCGATTTCGTATTCGAAGCGCCCCGGCCGGGTGTGGCGCATCGCGCGGCAATGGGCGCCGGCGGAGATGCGGGCGGCGCGGCGCATGGTGTCGAGCTCGCTCGCGTCCTTGACCAGGCGCATCTCGTCGAGCTCGGCGCGCAGGTCGCGCACCGAGTGGGGCGGGGTGACGCCGGTACGGGCGTTGGCGCGTACGGTGTTGAGCGCGGCCATCACCCGGGTGTCCCAGTCGTTGTCGTAGCCGAGCCCGCACCACAGTACCGGCTGGTTGGCGAGGAAGTCGGGCAGCCGGCGCTCGAGGTCGCCGATGGTCCACGCCTCGTCGAAGCCGAACAGGCTGCGGGCGGCCTCGGGGCCGTAACGGAAACCGTCCCAGATTTCGCGCTCTTCGTCCTTCTGGCGGCAGAACAGGATCTGCTTCGGCGTTTCGCCGCCGACCAGGACCACCACCGCCTCGGGTTCGCGGAAGCCGGTCAGGTAGTAGAAATAGCTGTCGTGCCGGTACGGGTAGTGGGTGTCGCGATTGCGCGCGCGCTCGGGGGCGGTGGGCAGGATCGCGACTCCGCCGCCGGTGGCGGCCATGCGCGCAAGCAGGCGCTCGCGGCGGGCACGGAAGGGGGCGATGTCGGGACGTTGCAGATCGGTCAGAGCGTTCATGGCGAAATTATGGCACGGCTGCAGGCCCACGGTCTGACCGTGCGGGAGCGGGAAGGTGCCGCCGGGCTCAGCGCTGGGTGTGGCGGGGGGCGCCCGGGTTGCCGGCGCCGAGTTCGGCGTCGAGTTCGCGCAGACGTTCGGGGGTGCCGACGTCGACCCAGCGCCCTCCATGCTGCGTGCCGCCGACCCTGTCCGTAGCCATTGCAGCGCGTAGCAGCGGCGCGAGCCGGGCGGCTTCGCCGGCGACGAGATCGTCGAACAGCTGCGGATGATAGGCACCGATCCCGGAGAAGGTCAGCCGGGGCTCGCCACTGTCCCGGACCCGGTCGGCGGCGAGCACGAAATCGCCCTCCGGGTGGTGCGCCGGATTGGCGACCAGGAGCAGGTGCGCGAGATCGCCCGCGGCGTCCAGTTGCCTGCCGGCGGCCTGCAGGGTCGCGTAGTCGGCATTGCAGAAAATGTCGCCATTGACCACGATGAAGGGCTCACGGCCGAGCATCGGCAGCGCCTTGCGGATGCCGCCTGCCGTTTCCAGTGCGGTCTGTTCCGGCGACCATTCGATGTGCACGCCCAGCGCTTTCCCGTCGCCGAGCGCCTGCTCGAGCAGATGTCCGAGATGGGCGTGGTTGATCACCAGTTCGGTCATGCCGGCCGCGCGCAGGCGTTCGATGTGCCACACGATCAGCGGCTTGCCGCCGGCGGCCAGCAGCGGCTTGGGGCAGGTGTCGGTGAGCGGGCGCATGCGCTCGCCGCGGCCGGCGGCGAGGATCATGGCCTTCATCAGAAGGTGTAGCCGTACTCGACCGGCACCGGATCGAGTTTGTCGAGCACCTTGAGCAGCGGCCCGAGGGCGCGGTAGCGGTCGCACGCCTTGCGCAGGTAATCCATCACCAGCGGCATGTCGTTCAGGTAGGCTTCCTTGCCGTCGCGGTGGCACAGGCGGGCGAAGATGCCGAGCACCTTGAGGTGGCGCTGCACGCCCATCCACTCGTAGTCGCGATGGAAGGCGCCGAAGTCTTCGCGTACCGGCAGGCCGAGCTTGCGTGCCATCTCCCAGTAGCGGGCGAGCAGGTCGAGGACGAAGTCTTCGTCCCAGCGGATATAGGCGTCCTTGAGCAGCGACGCCAGGTCGTAGGTGATCGGGCCGTAGACCGCATCCTGGAAATCGATCACCCCGGGGTTGGTGCCGGTGTCGACCCGCATCAGGTTGCGCGAGTGGAAGTCGCGATGGACGAAGACTCTGGGCTCGGCGAGGTTGACGGCGACGATCTGGTCGAACGCCGCCATCATCGTGGCCTGGTCGGCGGCGTCGAGCGTCATCCCCTTGTGGCGGCCGACATACCACTCCGGGAACAGCATCAGTTCGCGGCGCAGCAGTTCGGCCGAGTACTCGGGCAGCACGCCGGGCCGACTGGAAGCCTGGATCGCGAGCAAGGTACCAATGGCGTCGGCGTAGAGGTGTGCGGCTTCGAGCTGGGTGCACTCGGGTTGCTGCAGGGCATTCAGATAGGTGGTGCTGCCGAGGTCGGACAAGAGCAGGAAGCCCGCGTCCGGGTCTTCGGCGAGCACGTCGGGAACGTGAGCGCCGGCCGTACGGAACAAGGAGGCGACCTCCAGCCAGGGGCGGCAGTCCTCGTGCTCGGGAGGGGCATCCATCACGATCATGCTGTGGCTGCCGTCGCTGAAACTGACGCGGAAGTAGCGTCGGAAACTGGCGTCGGCCGAGGCCGGGCTGAGCTCGAATTGGCGGCCGGGAAGCTGGTCGGCGAGCCATTGCTGGAGTTGGGCGAGTCTGGGCAAGCAGGTTCTCCGCGATCGTTCGTGTAGAATTCGCGAGTTTATCAATACGGCTGTCCGTGCGGGCGGCCGCTTACTTTCTGCTCAACGGGGATCGCTTTGCCAGACTTGGGTTTGAAGACGCGGATGCGACTGATTCCGCTGCTGCTGTGCTGCATGTCCGGCTCCGCGCTGGCGGCCGGCATGCCGGCGCTGGTGGTGTCCCCCGACCTGGTGCGCGGCCCCGCCGCCGCGCGCAAGGCGGGTCCGGCAAAGCCTGAAGCCCGGCAAGCACAGCCGGACGCGGCGTCGACAGCAGGCGGTGCCGAGGTGGTCGAGGTTCCGCCGCGCCCGGTGCGCCGGGTCGAGCCGTCGTCGCCGGCGGCCGCCACGGTAGGCGACGATGTACCGAGTCCGGATTCCGCCGCACCCATCTCGACGCCGGCGGCGCCGATGCCCGGGGCGGGCGCCGGCGCAGCAGGTCGTGCACCGTCGCCCCCGTCCGCAGCGCCGAGTGCGACCGAAGTGAGCGCGCTGCGCATCAGCGGCACGCGTGCGGTCGAACTGGTTGCCGACGGCGATGCCGAGTTGCAACGCGGCGAGATGATGCTGACGGCGGATCGCCTGACCTATCGCGAACCGACCGACGAGGCGATTGCCGAAGGCAACGTCCGCCTGCGCCGGGGAACCGACGAAATGTCCGGCCCGGCTGCGAGTCTGGTGATCGGCGACCAGGTAGGCGTATTCGAGTCGCCACGCTATGCGATTACCCGCATCCGCGAGCCGCTGGAACCCGGTGATCCGCCGCGGGAGGTGACCGGCGGCGGGCATGCAGATGCGCTCTATTTCGAAGGCGAGAACCAGTACCGGGCGGAGAATGCGACCTGGTCCACCTGCCAGGTGGACGATCCCGACTGGTACATCAAGGCGCGCGACCTGACCCTCGACTACGACCGCGAGATCGGCGTCGCCCGCAACTCCACCGTGGTGTTCATGGATGTGCCGCTGTTCTGGATGCCGTGGGCGGAGTTCCCGCTCGTCGGCCAGCGTCAGTCCGGGTTGCTGCCGCCCACCTTCGGGTCGTCGAACAAGACCGGTTTCGACCTCACCGTTCCCTACTACTGGAACATTGCGCCCAACTACGATGCCACCATTGCCCCGCGCTGGATGAGTCGTCGCGGCATGCAGGTCGGCGGCGAGGTTCGCTACCTGGGCACGAACTATCGTGGTGAGGGCCGGGTCGAGTGGCTTCCGCGCGACAATGTTACCGGTGAGCAGCGCACCCTGGGCTCCCTGCAGCACCAGCACTGGATTACCCGGACGCTGTACGGTTCGCTCGATCTGAATGGCGTCTCCGACGACGAATATTTCGAGGACCTCAGTTCGCGGGTGTCGGTCGCCTCCAAGGTCAATCTGTTGCGTCAGGGGCGACTCGTCTATGCCGGCAGTCCGTGGTGGAGCGCCTCCGCACTGGTCCAGAGTTACCAGACCCTGAGTCCGGACCCCGAAAATCCCGTCACCACGCCCTATCGCCGGCTTCCGCAGCTCCTGCTCAGAGCGTCGCGACCGGATCTTGCCGGCGGCGCGGCGTTTGCCTGGCAGAGCGAGTACGTCCGCTTCGCCCACCCGGACGAGGCCAGGCCGGACGCGACCCGTCTGACCGCGTATCCGCAGCTCTCGCTGCCGATCCAGCGTGCCGGCTACTACATCACCCCCAAAGTCGGCGTGCATTACACGCGTTACGACATCGATCGTGCGCAGTCGCTGCCGACCTTGCGTGATTCGATCAATCGCACGGTGCCGATCTTCTCGATCGATTCCGGAATGGTCTTCGATCGCGAGACGAATTTTTTCGGGCAGGATTTCATCCAGACCCTGGAGCCGCGGCTGTACTACCTGAACGTCGCCGACCGCCGCCAGGACGATATCCCGCTGTTCGATACCAGTCGCTACGACTTCGGGTTTGCACAGATCTTCTCCGAGAATCTATACACCGGAGGCGACCGCATTGCCGACGCCAATCAGCTGACCGCGGCGGTCACGTCGCGCCTGATCGATCCCGAGACCGGGGCCGAGCGCATGCGCGTATTGCTGGGGCAGCGGTACTATTTCGAGGACCAGCACGTTACCCTCAACTACTACGATTCGAACGGCAACCTGGTGAATCGCGAGACGCCCCGCACTAGCCGTCGCGCCGACGTGCTCGCCGGCATCGGCGGGCGTTTCACCAGCGATACCTCGTTCGAGTCGTTGTGGCAGTACAACCCGCGTGACAGCTGGACCGAGCGTTTCAACGCAAATTTCCGCTATCAGCCGGCATTTGCCAAGGCGCTGAACCTGAGCTACCGCTACGCGCGCGACATCCTGCGCGATGTCGACGTGTCCGGCCAGTGGCCGCTCGGCGGGGGCTGGTACGGGGTGACCCGGCTTACCCATTCGCTCAAGGATCGTCGCCTGACCGAGGCCATCGGCGGCGTCGAGTATGACGGTGGGTGCTGGGTTGTCCGCGTTGCCATGCACCGTTTCGCCACCCGCGATGACGAGGTCACCAAGGCCTTCTTCGTCCAGCTCGAACTCAACGATCTGGCGAGCATCGGCTCGAGCCCGGTCAGCCTGATCAAACGCAGCGTGCCAGGCTATGGCAAGATCAACGAGCCCGGCGCCGACCGCGTGTTCGGCATCGAATGACCGCCAGCGGTCCACATTCATAGAGAAGCCATGAAACGATTTCTGTCCCGTACCCGTGTCCTTGCCGCCATCGGCCTGTCCTGCGCCGTGCTGGCGGCGCCCGCCCACGCCGCACCGACTTCGGTCGAGGTCGACCGCATCATCGCCGTGGTCAACAGCGAAGTGATCACTGCATTGCAACTGCGCGAGCGGGTTGCCCAGGCCACCCGCCAGCTCCAGCGTCAGGGCACCCAGTTGCCGCCGGCCGATGTGCTCGAACGCCAGCTGCTCGAGCGCCTGATCATCGAGCGCGCGCAGCTTCAGCTGGCGCGCGAAACCTCGTTGCGGGTGGACGACACCATGCTCGAACGCGCGATCGCCCGGATCGCCGAGAACAATCGTCTGTCGGCCACCGAACTGCGTGCCGCGCTCGAGCGCGACGGGGTGTCGTGGAGCCGGTTCCGCAACGAGATTCGCACCGAGATCCTGCTCACCCGGCTGCGCGAGCGCGAAGTCGACAACAAGATCGTGGTGACCGACTCCGAGGTCGAGAACTTCCTCGCCACCAATCCCGATGCCTTTTCCGGGGCTGAATTCCAGCTTGCGCACATCTTGCTGCGTGCCCCCGAGGGCGCGACTCCGGACCAGATCGCTCAGCTGCGTGAGCGCGCCGAGCAGGCGATGAGGCGCTTGCGTTCGGGCGAGGATTTTGCCCGCGTGGCGGCGGAGATGTCCGACGCGCCGGACGGCATCAGCGGCGGCAATCTCGGCTGGCGTGAGCGCGACCGGCTGCCGGCACTGTATGCCGATGCGGCCCGTGAGCTCGAGCCCGGTCAGCTGTCGCCGGTGCTGCGCAGCGCCTCCGGTCTGCACATCGTGAGGCTGGTCGACAAGCGTGGCGGCGCCGCCGCCGGCCCGCAACAACTCGAACAGACCCGCGCCCGCCACATCCTGATCAAGACCTCCGAAGTGCTGTCGGATGCCGACGCCGAGTCCCGCCTGCTGGGCTTGCGCGAGCGGGTGGTCAATGGCACCGATTTCGCCGAGCTGGCGAAGGCCAACTCTGCGGATCTGTCGGCGGCCAAGGGCGGCGATCTGGGCTGGGTGAACCCGGGCGATACCGTGCCCGAGTTCGAGCGGGCGATGAATGCGCTCCAGCCGGGCGAGGTCAGTCCGCCGGTACGTTCGCCCTTCGGCTGGCACCTGATCCAGGTCATCGAGCGCCGCCTGCAGGATGTGACCGACGAACGCAAGCGCAACGCCGCGCGCGCCATCCTGCGCGAGCGCAAGGCCGAGGAGGCCCACGAGGACTGGCTGCGCCAACTGCGCGACAGTACCTATGTCGAATACCGTCTGGAGCGCGAGTGAGCGCCTTGCCCGGTGAGCGGCCGGTCCTTGCGGTCACCAGCGGCGAGCCGGCCGGGGTCGGCCCCGAATTGTGCGCCGCGCTCGCCGGCCGCGAATGGCCTGCACGCCTTGTGGTATTGGGCGATGCCGGACTGATCGAGGAGCGCCTGGCGCGCCTGGGCAGTACGGTGCGGGTGCGGCCGTGGGCGCCGGATCTTGCGTGCCAGCCCGGCATGCTCGACGTTTTGCATCTGCCGCTCGCCCGCCCCGCACGTGCCGGCGAACTCGACCCGGCCAATGCGCCCTATGTGCTTGCGCTGCTCGACCGTGCGCTGCGCGGCTGCGTATCCGGCGAGTTCGCCGGCATGGTGACGGCGCCGGTGCACAAGGGCGTCATCTGTGACGCCGGCGTGCCCTTTTCCGGGCATACCGAATACCTCGCCGACAAGACCGACACCCCGCTGGTGGTGATGATGCTGGTCGGCGGCGGCATGCGGGTGGCGCTGACCACGACCCACCTGCCGCTGGCGGCGGTGCCGGCCGCGATCACGCCGGCAGTGCTCGAGCAGACGCTGCGCATCCTGCACCGCGACCTGATGACCCGCTTCGGGGTGGCCGCGCCGCGCATCCTTGTGGCGGGACTCAATCCGCATGCCGGCGAAGGCGGCCACATGGGGCGCGAAGAGATCGAGGTGATCACCCCGGTGCTGGACAAGCTGCGTGGTGAAGGCATGAGTCTGCTCGGCCCCCTGCCTGCCGATACCCTGTTCGTGCCGCATACGCTGGAGCAAGGCGATGCGGTGCTGGCGATGTACCACGACCAGGGGTTGCCGGTGCTCAAGCACGCGAGCTTTGGCGGCGGGGTGAATGTCACCCTGGGACTGCCGGTGATCCGGACCTCGGTCGACCACGGCACTGCGCTCGATCTGGCCGGTAGCGGCCGCGCCGACCCCGGCAGCCTGTTCGCGGCCGTGGAGCTGGCGATCGCGATGGCGGCCACAAGGCGGGAGGCGGTCTGATGCAGGATCGTGAAACCGACGGCCATCGTGCGCGCAAGCGCTTCGGGCAGAACTTCCTGTCCGACCCGAACATCATCCGCCGCATCGTCGACGCGATCCGGCCGCAGGCGGGCGAGACCATGGTCGAGATCGGGCCCGGACTGGGGGCGATGACGGACCCTCTGCTCGAGCGCCTCGACCATCTGCATGTCGTCGAGATCGATCGTGATCTGATCGCACGTCTGCGCGAGCGTTATCCCGCCGAGCGCCTGAGCATCCACGAGGGCGACGCGCTGAAGTTCGATTTCGGGAGCCTGTGCGCCGACCCGGCGCGGCCGCTGCGCATCGTCGGCAACCTGCCGTACAACATTTCCACGCCCATCCTGTTTCACCTCGCCGAATTTGCCGGGCAGGTGAAGGACATGACCTTCATGCTGCAGAAGGAGGTGGTGATGCGCATGGTGGCCGAACCCGGCACCGAGGACTACGGCCGACTGTCGGTGATGCTGCAGTACCGCTTCCGCATGGGGCGCATGTTCGATGTGCCGCCCGGAGCGTTCCGCCCGGCGCCGAAGGTCATGTCGAGCATCGTGCGCCTGGTGCCGCTGCCGGCGGACGAGCTTGGCGCGCGGGACGAGGGCCTGTTCGCTCGCATCGTGACCGCGGCATTCGGTCAGCGGCGCAAGACCTTGCGCAATACGCTGAAGGAGTTCCTCGATCAGCCTGGATTTGCCGCGCTCGGGCTCGACCCCGGTTTGCGTGGCGAGCGACTGTCGATGCCGGAGTTCGTTGCGATCGCCAATTATTGTGCGGCGCACGGGCGACGGACGTAAAAAAGCCGGGCTTGCCCGGCTTGGTCGTGCTCCCGATGGCAGGGCTCATTGTTTCCTGAGCGGGCAGGTGTTCATGCCGAGCAGGCTGTAGGCCGGGCACCAGCCCATCAGGCCGGTGGCCAGCGGCACGATGCCGATGAAGGTCCATGGTGCGCCGATGCCCATGATGGCCAGCGCCAGCAGCACCACGCCGGCAACGATGCGCAGGATTTTGTCGATACCGCCAACATTCGATTTCATTTTCATGCTCCTCGGAGAAAGTGAGGCCATTGGAGCACGACCATCGATCGCCGGTCTGTAACCCGGGTTACACAGGCGCACGCGGTGGACGGGGTTTCAGTTCGGGTGCGCGTCGGTGCCGCTGGCAATACGGCGCAGGCCGCCAGGATCGAGGATTTCGATCTGCTCGCGCGACAGCCTGACCAGGTCCTGCGCAGCGAATCCCTTGAGCAGCCGGCTGACGAACTCCCGTACGCTGCCCAGTTCGTCGGCGAGCTGCTGATGGGTGGTATGCACCAGCCGTCCTTTGCCGAGCAGCAGGGCGGCAAGACGCTGATCGAGGCGCTGGAAGGCAACCTCTTCGATCAGCTGCATCAGGTCGGCGATGCGCTCCGCGAACAGGTTGAACACGAAGCCGCGGAACGCCGGCTCGCCCAGCAATACATCGAAAACGGCCTTCGGCAGCAACATCAGCAAGGTGTCGGACTCGGCGATGCCGCGCGCATTGTAGTCCTCGTTGCCGAGCAGGCAGGACGAGGAAATGATGCAGGTCTCGCCCGGGGTCACCCGGTATAGCGGCAGTTCCCGCCCGTTCGGCGCGCACTTGGCGACCCGCACCGAGCCTTCGATGACGAACGGGAAGCCCTCGCAGGTCTGGCGTTCGTCGAACAGCACGGTACCAGCCGGTACCGTGAGGCAGCGCGCGGCGCCGAGCAACCGGGTGCGGGCAGTCGACGACAGCTCGCCGATGACCGGATAGCACGCGCGCAGACGATCGGCGTCGATCACGGTTCAGTTGCCGAGTTCGAGGACCACCGGCGCATGGTCGGAGGGCCGTTCGAGCCTGCGCGGGGTCTTGTCGATGGTGCAGGTGCGGCAGTCGGGCAGCAGTGCCGGCGAGACCAGTACGTGATCGATGCGGAGGCCGAAATTGCGCCGGAACGCCATCATCCGGTAGTCCCACCAGGAGAAGCTGCGCTCCGGCTGTTCGAACAGCCGGAAGGCATCGACCAGGCCGAGACCGGTCAGTGCGCGGAATGCGGCCCGTTCGGGTTCGGAAACATGGATCTCGTCCTTCCAGTCGGGATGCGCGTCGCGATCCTCCGGGGCAATGTTGAAGTCGCCGGTCAGCACCAGTTTCGGGTGCTGGCGCAACTCGTCGCGGACCCATTCGGTGAGCGCCGCGAGCCAGCGCAGCTTGTACGCGTACTTGTCGGAGCCGACCGCCTGGCCATTGGGAAAGTAGCCGCAGATCACCCGCACGTCCCCGACCGTGGCGGCGATGATGCGCTTTTGCGCATCCTCGAAGCCGGGAATGTCGCGCACGACGTCGGTGATCGCGTGCGGGCTCAGGATGGCCACGCCATTGTAGGTTTTCTGGCCGTTGAAGACGGTGTGATAGCCGGCAGCCTCGAGCTCGGCGAGCGGAAACAGCTTGTCTTCCAGCTTGAGTTCCTGCAGGCACAGAACGTCCGGGCCGTTCGCCACCATCCAGTCGAGGACGTGAGGCAGGCGGACTTTCAGCGAATTCACGTTCCAGGTGGCGATTTTCATCAAAGTCATGAGCAAGTGATCGGTAGGTGATTATCGCGGTTTTCCGACCCATTCGCCGGTTTGGCCATCCATGTGGACCTTCATGTCGAGGATGACAGGGCACCGCGATCCGTCGGTGATGGCAATCGTGTAGCGATATTCTCGCATCGGCGCCGATGGCTCGCCAGTTGCGAGTCAACTCGACTGCAAGCCGTGCGCAAAGCGCCTCTGAAGGGGTGACTTCCTCAGCGCGGCAAGGAGGTGGAAGGTCCGGCCGCGGTATGGAACCGTTCGGTGTCACGTCGGCCCGGATCGACGGCGGATTGCACTGCAACGACGTCGTGTAATGGGGGCAACGGGATGCGGGCGTCGTGCGGCGAAAAATGGCGGGCGTGCGTCCTGCAAACGGCACCCTTCTTGCTAACGCTTCGGAAGAGGTTGGAAGCGGGCACCTGAATCAAATTTGCCGCACCGGACTGGTGCGTGTACGTGAGCTGCTGTGCCCCGTCCCGGGCCGCAGGGCCGGCAACGGGGTGAGCAGATGAGTGCGGTCGACATCGATGTGATGTGGGTGGTGGTCTGTGCCGGGCTGGTATTCGTCATGCAGGCGGGCTTTCTCTGTCTCGAGTCCGGGCTGACGCGGAGCCGGAACGCCATCAATGTCGCGATCAAGAACGTGGTCGATTTCGCGATCGCGGTCGCGCTGTACTGGGGGCTGGGCTTTGCCCTTATGTTCGGCACCTCTGCCGCCGGGCTGATCGGTGCAGACCGGTTCATGGTGCAGGTCGGCCATGGCAGCGTGAATTCGCTGGCAGCGTTCTTCCTTTTTCAGGCGATGTTCTGTTCGACTGCAGCCACCATCGTTTCCGGCGCGGTGGCCGAGCGGATGCATTTCTCGGCCTACCTCGTCGTGGCTGCGATCGTGGGCGGACTGGTCTATCCGGTGTTCGGACACTGGGCCTGGGGTGGCACGCTCGGTGGCGAGCGGGGCTGGCTTGCCGAGCTCGGTTTCGTCGATTTCGCCGGGTCTACGGTAGTCCACAGCGTGGGAGGCTGGGTTGCGCTTGCTGGCGTACTGATCATCGGTCCGCGCAGCGGACGGTTCGATGCCGCCGACCGGGTGCAGCCGATCGCCGGCGGCAATCTGCCGCTGGCCATGCTCGGCGTCATGCTGCTGCTGTTCGGCTGGCTGGGCTTCAATGGCGGGAGTACGCTGGCATTGGACCAACGGGTGCCGGGCATCCTCGTCAATACCGTGCTTGCGGCGGTGGCCGGGATCCTGGTCGGACTGGCGCTGGGATGGCGCGTGCGCGGCTACGCCGATGTGATTCAGACCTTGAACGGCGCGATTGCGGGGCTGGTGGCGGTAACGGCGGGCGCACATGCGCTGGGCGCAGGTGGTGCCGTCGTGGTCGGCGGTGTCGGTGCGTTGGTGATGGTGTTGTGCCACGAGTGGCTGCTGAAACTTCGCATCGACGATGCGGTCGGGGCGATTCCGGCGCATCTCGCGGCCGGTGCCTGGGGCACGCTGGCGCTGGCCGTATTCGGTGACCCGGTGGCGCTCGGCACCGGACTGGGGCGCGGCGAGCAGGCGCTGGTGCAGTTGCTCGGCGTGGTGTGCTGCGGCCTGTGGTCGTTCGGCGTGGCCTGGGTGTTGCTGCGCGGACTGGATCGCTTTCTTCCGTTGCGGGTGTCGGCGACAGAGGAGCAGCTCGGGCTCAACGTGTCCGAACATGGTGCCCGCACCGAGTTGCTCGAATTGCTGCAGGCGATGGAAGTGCACGAAAAGACCGGCCAGCTCTCGGTGCGGGTGCCGGTCGAGCCGTTTACCGAAGTCGGCCAGATCGCCAGCGCGTACAACCGGATGATGGACACGCTCGAACGTGCGGTCGGACAGACCCGCGCCATCATCCGCGACGTACGCGACGGCATTGTCACCTTCGGCCGCGACGGGGTGCTGCGCAGCCTCAATCCGGGGGCCGAGCAGTTGCTCGGGGTACAGGCCGCGTCCGCGGTGGGGATGCCGCTCGCCCGCCTGCTCGGCGATCCACCGCTGCTCCCGGAACGTCAGGTCGAGCGCCTGATGGGGCGCAGTGACAAGACCGAGGTGCGGATGCACCGTCGCGGCATGGAACCGAAGGTGCTCGAGATCTCGGTGAGCGAGGGGCTGGTCGATGGCGAACCGGTGTTTACCGGCCTGGTGCGCGACGTCACCGAGCGCCGGCAGATGGCCGACCAGCTGCAGCGCGAGCGCGATCTGGCCCAGGTCACGCTTGCGTCGATCGGCGATGGTGTGATCACCACCGACGAGGCCGGCATCGTGCAGTACCTGAATCCGACCGCGGAACGGCTGACCGGATGGGTGCTGGAGGAGGCGAAGGGACGCAACATTGCCGCCATCTACCGGGTCGAGGACGAAGCGAGCGGACGCGTGCTCGACAACCCGGTACGAGCGGTGCTCGCCAACGGCCGCGAGACCCGGGCCCAGGACCATGGCCTGCTGCTGCGCCGCGATGGCGAGCGGATCCCGGTTCAGGATACGGCGGCGCCCATCCGCAGCCGCCTCGGCTATCTGATCGGTGTGGTGCTGGTGTGCCACGACGTGACCGTGACCCTCAATCTGACCCGCGAGCTCACCCGCCAGGCCAGCCACGATGCTCTGACCGGCATCCCCAACCGGCGCGAGTTCGAACGCCGCCTCGCCGACCTCCTCACGCGTGGCGTGGAACCGGCCACGACCCACATCGTGTGCTATCTCGATCTCGATCAGTTCAAGGTGGTCAACGACACCTGCGGTCATGTGGCGGGTGACGAACTGCTGCGGCAGGTCAGCGCCCTGATGAGGGCGCGCATGCGGGCGGCCGACCTGCTCGCCCGTCTCGGGGGTGACGAGTTCGGCGTGATCTTCTTCAATTGTCCGGCGGATCGGGCGCTGGCGATGGCGGAGGGCTTCCGCGGGGCGATCCGCGACTATCGCTTCGGCTGGGAGGGAAAGTCGTTTTCGATCGGGGTCAGCATCGGACTCGTACCGGTGAGTGCGGCCGATCGCGACATGGGACGGGTGCTGTCGGCGGCCGATACCGCCTGCTACGCGGCCAAGGAGGGCGGGCGCAACCGGGTGCATCTCTATCGCCCCGATGACGACCAGCTCATGGAACGCCACGGCCAGATGCAATGGGTGGCCCGGCTTCATGGCGCGCTCGACGAGGACCGTCTGCGCCTCTACGTCCAGCCGATCGTGCCCCTCGTCCACGGCGGGGCGATTCACTACGAAGTGCTGGTGAGGCTCGAGGAGAACGGGCGCCTGATCAATCCCGGCAGCTTCATCCCGGCCGCCGAACGCTACAACCTGATGCCGCGCATCGACGAGTGGGTGTTTCGCAATGTGCTGGCCTGGGTGGGCGACACCTACCGCAAGGAAGGTAGGATCGAGGGCACCTGGTGCATCAATCTGTCGGGCAACTCGCTCAGCGATGAACGCCTGCTGGCCGACATCTGCGCCGGACTGGTGCGCGCCGCGCTGCCGCCCGGGGCCTTGTGCATCGAGATCACCGAGAGCTCGGCGGTGGCCAATCTGTCACGGGTGGTGAGCTTCATCGGCGAAGTGAAGAGACTCGGCTGCGCCTTTGCCCTCGACGACTTCGGCAGCGGGCTGTCGTCGTTCGCCTACCTCAAGAATCTGCCCGTGGATTACCTCAAGATCGATGGTTCCTTCGTGCGCGATGTCGCGATCGACCCGACCGACCGGGCAATGGTGCAGGCGATCAATACCATCGGGCACACCATGGGTCTGGTCACGATCGCGGAGTTCGTCGAGGATGAGGCCATCCTCGAAGTGCTGCGCGAACTCGGGGTGGACTATGCCCAGGGCTACCACCTGGGCATGCCGCGACCGCTGGTCGAAATGGGGCGGGTACGGATGATGCCGCGCTGAACGCAGGCGGCCGGGCGGAGTACAGGACATGGCGTGCCGTTTTCTCCCGACAGCAGTCATAATGCCGCCCTTGCGCCGTGGGGCGCGTGCGAACCCGATCTCGACGAGGATGCATATGGGCAAGGCAGCAGTGGTTGCGGGGGTGATCGGAGTGGCAGCGCTTGCCCTCGTGGGCGGCAGCTATGTGATCGGTGGGCACATCGAGTCCGGCTTCAAGGACAACGTGGCGGCAATGAACAGTGGCGGCCTGCAAGTGCGGATCATCGACTATCGCCGCGGCCTGTTCGGCGCCGAAGCGCGGACGATGTGGACGCTCAATGACGGCGATGAGCCGCTCGATTTCAGCGTGACTCACCGCATCGACCATGGTCCGCTGCCTGCCGGCAAGGCGGCACAGATCCGCTCCGAGCTGGTCGTCCCCGAGGCGCTTGCCGATACGTTCGGGAGCGCTCTCCAGGGACGCGCTCCGCTCGGGGTGCTGACCCTGGCGGGATGGAGGGGCGAACTGCAACATCGGATCTCGTCGCCGGACTACAAGGGCAAGGTCGGCGACGATCTCGATCTGGTCTGGGGTGGCATCAGCGGCGAATTCACGGTGAGTGCCGACGGGTCCCACGCCAGCGGCAGTATCGAGGCGCCGGGGCTGGATGTCCGCGATCAGGACGGCAGCGCGCTGGTGATCGAACGCGTCGCGCTCACCGTGGATTCGGTTCGCCCGCAGCCCTATCGTTTCTGGATCGGGCCTTCATCGATGAGCGTCGCGCGGGCGTCGTTCAGGGCCGGCGGGCAGGCCCTGTTCGAACTGGATACGCTGCAGATCGGATCGCAGGCGGCGCTGGACGGCGATGTGGTGAACATGAGCGTCGACTTCGGGGTCGCGAAGGCTGCCGGTGGCGGCGAGGCGGTCGAGGAACTGAGCGTCTCGCTCGCGCTCGAGCGGATCGACGCCGGGGCGCTCGACGCCATTGCCCGCATCGCCGAGCTCGCCGGTAAGGAGCCGGGCGGTATCGAGGCGCAGCAGGCACGGCTGATGACCGGCTTGCTCGAGCAGTTGCCGGTGCTGTTGACCCGCGCGCCGGCGATCGAGGTGAAGAGGATGGGCGCCCGGCTTGCCGAGGGGCCGGCCGAGTTCGGCGCCCGTATTGCCTACACCGGGAAGGGGGAGGCGGGTGCTTTCGATCCGGTCAGCGATCTGGCCGGCAACCTGCGCCTGAGCCTGCCCAGGGGGCTGCTGGCAAGGCTGGTGGAATTGAACGAGCGCCAGACCATCCGCGATTACCTTGACGAGATGGAGATCGATGCCGAAGAACAGGAAGTCGAGGATGCGGTGCGTGCAGCGGTGACAGAGCGGCTGGCGGGCATGACCGGCGGCGGCTTGATGCAGGAGAAGGACGGCTTGCTGACGACCGCGCTGGTCTACAAGGCGGGTGCGTTCGAGGTTAACGGTCGCCCACTGCAGCCTGGTGAACTCGGCGCGCTGGGCCTGCCGTTCTGACCCTGCCATGCGGAACCCGGGCCGGGCCTCGGGTTGACGCCTGACCGGCTTGGCAGTCGCGCCTTTCGGGACCTCGACCGGTCGTCAGCGCCCGGCCGCGGAGGGTGCCTTCGGATAACCGACGTTGTCCAGCATGCGGCTCCACTCGCCGCGCTCGAAGCCCTTGTACGGGGTGGTGCCGACACTTACGGTGGGCACTGTTTCGGGGGCGCCAAAGCGCTGGCGATAATCGGCCAGGCCTTCCTCGGTGGCGATCTTCGATTCGGTGAACGGGATGCCCCGCGTGCTCAGCAGGGCACGCGCAGCGTCGCAGGGCTCGCCGCAATTGTCCGAAGTGTAGAGCACGACCGGGAAGTCGGTGGCGAGTTTGCCCAAGGCGTAAGACAGGGGGCGGTCCGGGTTCTGGCCGGCGGTGGCAACGCGCTTGATTTCCAGGATCCTGACCGACGGCGGGGGAGGCTGGTCGGAGAAGTTGACCTGGCCGCGCTCGTCCACCCACCGATAGGTGGTGGTTTGTGCCAGTACGCCGGCCGCCGGGCCGAACACGAGCAGCGGGACGAGCAGGGCAGGTCTGATCATGCAGTCACCATTCCGTTATGCCGCAACAGGGCGTCCACTCGCGGCTCACGCCCTCGAAACGCCTTGAACGACTCCAGCGCCGGGCGACTGCCGCCAACGGCGAGTATCTCACGCCAGAAGCGGGCGCCGGTCTCGGCGTCGAGCAGGCTGCCCTTGCCCGCGCCGGCTTCCTCGAAGGCCTCGAAGGCATCGGCCGACAGCACCTCGGCCCACTTGTAACTGTAGTACCCGGCGGCATAACCACCCGCAAAAATGTGCGAAAAGCTGTGCGGGAAGCGGTGCCAGGCCGGCGGGATCAGCACCGCGACTTCCGCGCGCACCTCGGCGAGCAGCGCCATGACGCGCTCGATCGGCACGCGTGCATCGCCGTTTCCCTCGGGTTCGATTTCGCCATGCAGGCGCAGGTCGAACATCGAGAACTCGAGCTGACGCACCGTCTGCATGCCGCTCTGGAAGTTCTTGGCGGCGATCATCTTGTCGTAGAGCGCGCGCGGCAGGGGCGCACCGGTATCCACATGGGCGGTCATGCCGCACAGCACGTCCCATTCCCAGCAGAAGTTTTCCATGAACTGGCTCGGCAGCTCGACCGCATCCCATTCGACGCCATGAATGCCGGACACGGCCAGTTCGTCCACCCGGGTCAGCAGGTGGTGCAGGCCGTGACCGGCTTCGTGGAACAGGGTGAGCACGTCGTCGTGGGTGAAGGTGGCTGGTCGCATCTGCGCACCCTCGCCGACCGGACCCGGGAAGTTGCAGACCAGATAGGCAACCGGCGTGGTGCTGCCCTCGGTGCCCCGATAGCGACTGCGGGCTGAATCCATCCACGCGCCGCCGCGCTTGGTTTCGCGCGCGTGCAGATCGAGGTAGAAGTGGCCGACGAGTTCGCCGGCCTTCTCGATACGGAAGAATCGCGTGTCCGGATCCCAGCGCGGGGCTTCGTCGGGCAGGATGTCCACGCCGTACAGGGAACGAATCACGCCGAACAGGCCGTCGAGCACCTTGGGTTCGGGGAAGTACTGCTTCACTTCCTGGTCGGAATAGGCGTAACGGGCTTCGCGCAGTTTTTCCGCTGCATACGAGACATCCCACGGTTGCAGGTCGGCAAGGTCGAGCTCGCTGCCGGCAAAGGCACGCAGTTCGTCGAGATCGCGTTCGGCAAACGGCTTGGCCTTGGCGGCCAGTTCGCGCAGGAAATCGAGCACTTGCGCCGGCGTGTCGGCCATCTTGGGGACCAGCGAAACCTCGGCAAAACTGTGGTAGCCGAGCAGCTTCGACTCTTCATCACGCAGCGCAAGGATGCGGCCGATGAGCGGGCCGTTGTCCCACTCGGGCTTGCCCTGCTCGGAGGCGCGGGTGGCGTAGGCGCGGTACATGCGTTCGCGCAGGGCACGGTTGTCGGCGTACTGCATCACCGGCAGGTAGGCCGGCATCTGCAGGGTGAATTTCCACCCCGGCTTGCCGTCCTTTTCCGCGGCCGCACGGGCGGCGGCGCGGGCATCTTCCGGAATGCCCGCAAGGTCGGCTTCGGCGTCGATCCATTCGGCATGCGCGTTGGTGGCGTCGAGGATGTTCTCGGAGAATTTCGCGCCGAGTTGCGAGAGCTCCTCCTGAATGGCCTGGAAGCGCGGCTTGAGCTCATCCGGCAACTCGGCGCCCGAGAGGCGGAAGTCCCGTACTTCGTGGTCGAGGATGCGCTGCCGGGTGGGCGACAGACTGTGGTATTCCGCGCTGTCGTGCAGCGCCTTGTACTTCTGGAACAGGGCAAGATTCTGGCCGAGCTCGGCATAGAAGCGCGATACCTCGGGCAGCATCGCGTTATAGGCTTCGCGCCATTCGGGCACGTCCATCACGCTGTGCAGGTGGCCGACCACGCCCCATGCACGTCCGACCCGCTCGCCGCATTCGGTCATCGGCACCACGAAGCTGTCCCAGGTGGGCAGTGCCGGCGCGGCGGTGAGGTCTTCGACCAGGGTCCGGTACTCGTCCAGCAGTTGTCGCATGGCCGGGGTGACATGCTCCGGGCGGATGTCGGTGAACCGGGGCAGGCCCGAGAAATCGAGCAGCGGGTTGGCAGCGTTCGGGGTGATGGTGTCGTGCATGATGTCCGGATCGGTTGACGGCGAGTGGGCCCTATTGTGCCGCAAATAAACGGAAGGGCGCCGCTATCGGCGCCCACGGTGGGACTGATGGCGCGTCAGTGCTCGACCAGGTCCCGGTAGGCATGCCATGTGGCATGACCGAGCAGGGGCAGCAGGACGACCATGCCGATCATCATCGTCGCGAAGCCGATGCCGATCAGCACCACAATGAGTGCGGCCCATACGGCCATCGCGCCAAGGTTGGCGCCGACTGCGCGCATGCTGGTCATCGCCGCCGTGATGATGTCGGTGTCGCGGTCCATCAACATCGGAATGGATACGGCGGCAAGCGAGAACACCACTGCTGCAAGCACGCCGCCGACCACCAGATAGGCGACGACGAAGTGGGTGTATTCACCGGACAGGACGATCTGGCTGAAGAAGTTCGACAGTTCCGGCACATTGCCCGGGTAGAACAGCGCGAACATGATGGCGGAGATGCGCTCCCAGCCGATCAGCGTGACGGCCATGAACAGTCCGAAATACATCAGTCCGTCGCCGTGCCTGCGCAAGCCCTGGAACGAGTCGGCGAGCGACGCGGATTGCCCGCTTTCGTGGCGCCGCGAGATCTCGTAAAGTCCTGCCGCCGCAAGCGGTCCGACCAGGAAGAAACCCGAGATCGCTGCAATGAACAGGTAGGGTCTGTCTGCCGCGAAGGCGAGGATCAGGTATCCGGCGAGCGCGCAGAACACGCCGTAGGGGAGGCTGGCCCCCAAATTCTCGCGCATGTCGTTCCAGCCCAGGCTGAGCCAGCGCATCGGGCGCGAGGCCTCGACCTGGCGCATATGGGGCAGATTGAAGTGGTGATCCAGCGGGTGCAGTGAGTTGTCCATGGCAACCTCCATTGGCGGGACAAACCGGACAGCCCTGTCGTCGGCGCGGAACTGTTCCGGGCTGCGGATTGGATCGGCATGGACGCGCAAAGTTCGCGAATGCGAGTGATTCCGGGACCGATCATCACCGTGCGAATGAGACGTGGGCGGGCGGTGCCCGGCGGATCGGTCCCGTCGTGCCGCGCACGGTGGGGCACATGCGGGGCCGTGCCCCCACCGGGTCACCTGCGGCTCAGGCCAGTTGCAGGCCGGTCAAGCGGGTGTAGGCTTCGCGATACTTGGCGGCGGTGCGTTCGATCACCTCGGTCGGAAGCGCCGGTCCCGGCGCCGTCTTGTTCCAAACCAGCGTTTCGAGGTAGTCGCGCACGTACTGCTTGTCGTAGGACGGCGGGCTGATCCCTGCACGATAGCTGTCTGCCGGCCAGAAGCGGGAAGAGTCCGGCGTCAGTGCCTCGTCGATCAGATGCAGGGTGCCGGCGGCATCGATGCCGAATTCGAATTTGGTATCGGCAATGATGATGCCGCGCCCCGCGGCGTAGTCCGCCGCCTGGGTATACAGCGCGATTGCGGCCTGGCGCGCTTCCTCGGCAAGCCCCGCGCCGGTCTTTCCGGTGCCGGCGAGCGCCTCGGCCAGCACCGCGTCGCAATGGGCCTGGGCCTGGGCGAAGGAGATGTTCTCGTCGTGGTCGCCGACCTCGGCCTTGGAGGCCGGGGTGAAGATCGGTGCCGGCAGCTTTGCCGCCTGCGTCAGCCCCGCGGGGAGGGCGATGCCGCAGATCGCGCCGGTGTCCTGGTAGTCCTTCCACCCCGAGCCGATCACGTAGCCACGTACCACGGCCTCGATCGGAAGGGGCTTGAGCCGCTTCACCACCAGGGCACGGCCGCGGACCTGATCGCGCTCGTTGGCGGCAACCACGGTTTCGGGGTCGATGCCGGTGAGCTGGTTGGGAATCACGTGCGCGAGCTTGTCGAACCAGAAATTGGCCATCGCGACCAGCACGCGGCCCTTGTCCGGAATCGGATCAGGCAGGATCACGTCGAAGGCGGACAGCCGATCGCTGGTGACGATCAGCAGGCGGTCGGCATCGACCGCGTAGATGTCACGGACCTTGCCACGGCCGAGCAGCGGCAAGCTGTTGATGGTGGATTCGAAAAGCGGTGTGGTCACGATGAGAACGTCTCGGCTGCACTGGAAAGTTCTGCATTATAGGGCCACCGATCTCTCCGGTCTCGGGTGGATGATGGCCGGCACGTGCAGTCTCCCGGAGTGTGTTGATCACCCCACGCTGCGTATCGGTCGCCGACGGAGTTTATGTCGGCAGACTTTACAATGGCGGCATATGATGACCCCTAGTTTATGCTAAAGCATTGATTATTGGGGTGTGGAATGATAATTGCATGCACTCCCCGTGGTCGTAGATCGTCCTGATTGGGCAATTCAACGTTTTGGAGACTCGAAGATGAAACTCAAGAAAGTCGCGGCGGTTACCGCCTTGGCTGCCGCCATGCTCGGCTTCGGTTCGGCTGCGCAGGCCGTACCGGCGGACCTGGCGCTGTCGCTGGTAATCGACGTTTCAGGCAGTGTCGACACCAACGAATACAACCTGCAGATGGATGGCTACGCCAACGCCTTCCGCGACAGCACGATTCAGACCAACATGCTTGGTGGCACTCACGGGGTCACTGCCATCAATGTCGTGTTCTTCTCGGATAGCTTCTTCACCACCGTGCTTGACAGCTTTACGCTGCTCGATTCCGCGGCTGCGATCAACAGCTTTGCCGATCTTCTCGACACTTTCGTGCGTCCGGGAACTGGCGGTACTGCGATCTACACCGGTACCAATCGTGCGCTCGATCTGATGCTTGCCGCCATCGCAACCGGCGGTGCGCTGGAGGGCACGACCAATCTCGTCGTCGATGTTTCCGGAGACGGTACGAGCAGTACCACCCAAAGTCAGTTGGCCCGTACGCGCGCGGAGAACAACGATATCACCATCAACGGCTTGCCCATTGGTGGCACTACGATCACGAATCACTATACGAATGCGGTGATTACCGACGACGGCTTTGTTCAGGCCGCTTCGAGCTTCAGTGATTTCAGCGCAGCGGTAACGGAAAAGCTCAGGATCGAGACCGGAACGATCGATCCGAACCCGGTTCCCGAGCCGGGCGTGCTTGGGCTTCTCGGTATTGGCCTGGCAGGTCTGGGTGCGTTGCGCCGCCGCAGGGTCGAATCCGCCTGATTGCTTCAGGCTGGCGGATAAGAAAAAACGCCCGCATTTGCGGGCGTTTCTTATGGTTGCTCTTCCTTCTCGCCCAGTGCCGTTCGCATTCTTCTCAAGCTCAGAGCCACCAGCACCGCAATCACCGGAATCGAGATCGCGGTGACGATCTCCGGTGTGAGCGGAGCGATCAAGTCCTTGCCGCCCTTGGACATGTAGTTCACCAGCTGCGAGGCATAGTAGGTGATCGCCACCACCGACAGCCCTTCCACCGTCTCCTGCAGGTGGAGCTGGATCTTGGCGCGGCGGTTCATTTGTGCGAGCAGTTCCTGGTTCTGGCGCTCGAGTTCGATGTCGACCCGGGTGCGCAGCAACTGGGAGTTGCGCGCGATGCGGCTGGAGAGGTCTTCCTGGCGGCGGGAGATGGTGGCGCAGGTGTTGATCGCGGGGGCGAGGCGGCGCTCCATGAACTCCTTGATGGTCGGAAAACCCGACAGGCGCGCCTCGCGCAGTTCGTCGATGCGCTGTTGAACCAGCCGGTAGTAGGCGGCGGCGGCGCCGAAACGGAAGGTCGTGCGCGCCACCGAACGCTCGATGTCGGCGGCGAGCCGGGTCAGGCGGCCGAGCATGGCGCGGTCATCCTCGGTGTTGCGGGCGTGTTCGAGGCCGTCCATCAGGTCTGCGAGTTCATCCTCGGCGCGCGACAGCAGGCGGCCGACCTCCTTGGCCACGGGGAAGGCGAGGAGCGCCATCACCCGGTAGGTCTCGATTTCGACCAGGCGCTGCACCATCCGTCCAGCCTGGCGAGGGGTGAGGCCGGCGTCGACCAGCAGGAAGCGCGAAAAGCCTTCGTGGATATGAAAGTCGGTAAACACCCAGCCGGCACCTTCGGCCACCTGGGCCGCGACCAGGGTTTCGCCGTGCGGCGATAGCTGCACCATGACCGTGTCCGGGGGGACGTCGGTGACCGAGCGCAGTTCGATGTGAGTGGCGGCGACCAGCTGGCCCGGGATGGCCTTGCGCCAGGTAGCGGGGACGGCGAGCAGGGCGTGTTCGTCGGCGCCGTCATCGGCTTCGATGCGGCGGATGAAGGTGTAGCTGGAGAACTCGTTGTGGCGTTCCCACTTCAGCCGGAACGTGCCTGCATCGATGAAAATGTGGCCGCTCTCGGTATGCGGAGGCGGTAGTCCGAGTTGCTCGGCGAGCAAGGCCAGGTGGCCGGCTTCGCGGCCGGCGCTACCGTCGTCGTGCAGAAAGGCAAGATAGGTGACGAACTCCGGGGTCTCGAGCGGTACCGGCGGACGCGCGTGGACCTCGTCGTTGAGCGACTGGCGCAGTGGATGCAGGTTGAACAGGGACATGAGGTCGGTATCGGGCCTGATGGCGCCCCGGAGCGGGCGGGATGGCGCATTCTTGCCTATCGGTGCCGACGCTGACAAGCAAACCGTATGGCAAAGTCCTGCGGCTGCGGGACGCTGGCATGACACGCGCCGGGCGGACCCGGTGAAAGCCTCCCGGCCGGCGCCCCGTGGCGCCGGGTCGGGCTTACTCCTTGATCGCTTCCATCGCGATCTCGAGCGTCACCTCGTCACCGACGTTGGGGGCGTATTTGCCGGCGTTGAATTCGCTGCGTTTGATCATGGCGACGGCGTTGGCACCGATCGCGTCTTTCTTCAGCATCGGATGAGGCATGGCCTGGAAGGAGGTGATGGTGAGGGTCACCGGGCGTGTGGTGCCCTTGATCGTCAGCTTGCCTTCGACAGTGGCCGGCTTGTCACCGTCGAACACCACGCGGGTGGATTTGAAAGTTGCGGTCGGGTGGTTCGCGGTATCGAGAAAGTCGCTGCCCTGGATGTGGCCGTCGAACAGCTGAAAGCCGGTGTCCACCGACTTCATGTCGATGATGACATCCACCGCGCCGGTCATGGCGACCTTGTCGAGGGTGACCGTGCCGCTGGTCTTGTTGAAGCGCGACAGCTGCTTGGTGAAGCCGAAATGGTTGTACGAAAAACGCGGAAAGGTGTGGGTGCCGTCGACGACGTAGGTTTCCGGTGCGGCGAACGACGGTGCTGCAGGCAGGGTGGCAGCGACGGCGAGAGTGATTACGGCGAGGGTTTTTTTCATGGTTTGTCCTTGTGCGGTATTGACGGGGTTGGAGAGGGGACGGGATGGGGGGAGGGGCTACTGCGCACCCTGCACGGCGCGCAGCTGGAAACCGATGCGGATCTCGTCGGCGACGATGGCAACGTCGGCCCACTCCCCTTCGCCGATGCCGAAATCGCTGCGTTTGAGGGTGAACGTGCCGTTGACGTCGGCGGAATTGCCGCCAGGGGCAAAGGTGAAGGGGGCGCTGACGCTGCGGCTCCGGCCCTTGATCGTCAGCGTCCCGACGACCTCGTAGCGATCGCCGCCGAGGGCCTTGAAGCCGGTCGATTCGAAGCGCGCCACCGGGTGCGCCGCGGTGTGGAACCAGACCTTGCCTTTTACGTCCTCGTTGGCTTCGGTGGAACCGGTGTCGATGCTGGCGAGCTGGAGCTCGAGCGAGGCACGGGCGGCTTCCAGGCGGGTCGGGTCGAAGCTGATGCTGGCGCCGAAGCGTTCGAAGTGGCCGTCCATGCCCACTCCCATCTGCGTGTACTTGAAGCTGATCCGGCTCGCGCCGGTATCGATGCGGGTGTACTCGACGGCCAGGGCGGGGGTGGCTGCAGCAAGTGCGAGCAGGGCGGCGGCGGCGATCGCGCGCAGGGTTCGTGCAATCATGGAAATCTCCGTGAGGGTGGTGCGGACAGGGGGCCGCGGATTCAGGCAGATCTGCGCTGACGCCCGCCGGGCAACATGCGCTGCAGGATGTCGTCGCGGTCGACGAAGTGATGCTTGAGCGCGGCGCCGACGTGGGCGAGCACCAGCGCGGCCATGGTGTAGTTGAGGACCATGTGCAGCAACTCGAGCTGTTTGCCCAGATCGGCATCCTTGGCGAGGAGGTCGGGCAGCGGGAGGAAGCCGAACCAGATGGTCTGGATGCCCTTGGCCGAACTCATCAGCCAGCCCGACAGCGGGATCGCGATCATCAGGATGTAGAGCGCGACATGGGTGAGATGGGCGGCCGTGCGCAGCGGCGCGGGCATGCTCGCCGGCAGCGGCGGTGCCGGGTGGATGAGGCGCCAGCCGAGGCGGAGCAGCACCAGTGCGAACAGGCTGACCCCGGCCCATTTGTGCCACGAATAGAGCTGCAGCTTGCGTGGCGACAGCGGCAGCTCGCTCATGTAGGTGCCGAGGGCAAAGGCCCCGATCAGGCCGAGTGCGATGAGCCAGTGCAGCGCAATGGCGGTTCGGGTGTAGGTGTTGTTCATGCTTGCCCTCTGCAAGGATTCAGGCGTTCAGCGTGGGTTGCGGTGCACCGGCTGCGACGCCGGCGCCGAAGGTGTAGCTGTCCATCGACAGCACACCGTAGGTGACACCGCCGGCAATGCGGCCGGCTGTGGCCCAGTCTTTTCCTGCGGCACCGATGGCAAGAAACAGGGGCAGGAAGTGCTCGTCGGTGGGATGAGCGCGCACCGCATCGGGTGCCTGTGTGCGGTAATCGAGCAGGGCGCCCAGGTTGCCCTGGCCGATCTGCATCCATACCCAGTCCGCAAAGCCGCGGGCATAGGCTTCGACGTCGGTGTCGGGCGCCTGTTCGCGACGCAGGTCGTGAAGGTTGTGGGTCAGGCTGCCGGAGGCCACGATCAGCACGCCACGCTCACGCAGCGGCTGGAGCGCCTGCCCCAGTTCCAGCAGGGCAAGCGGGGACGGGGCCGCCGGCTGCGACAGCTGGATAACGGGTACATCCGCGTCGGGATAAAGATGCATCAGCGGCACCCAGGCGCCATGGTCGCGTCCGCGGGCGAGGTTGGCGCTTGCCTTGAGCCCGTGACGGTCCAGCGCGGCGATCACCTCGGCGGCGACATGCGGAGCGCCGGGGGCCGGATACTGCAGCGCATACAGCGCGCGCGGAAACCCGCCGAAATCGTGGATCGTGTCGAGTTCGGCTGCGGCCAGCACCTCGATGCCGCGGGCCATCCAGTGCGGCGACACCACCAGCACGGCGCGCGGACGCGGCAGACTGCGGCCGAGCGCGCCGAGCTGCGGTCCGAGCAGACCGGGCGCCAGGGCGAAAGTCGGCGAACCGTGGGAGATGAACAGCGTGGGCAGTGGTGTCATGTGGCGTATTGGAGCAGTCGGACTCTGAGCGGCATTCGATGGCAACAGTCTATTGAGGGTTCGTCTGTGGATAAATACCGATACGTTTGACTGACTGTTGCGGTATTCGAGACAATGCTGCAATGGACCGTTTTCGCGAGATGAGCAGTTTTGTCGCTGTGGTCGAGGCCGGCAGTTTCGTCGCGGCAGGTGATGCGCTCCGGGTGTCGAAGGCAGCGGTGTCGCGCAGCGTGATCGAGCTTGAGTCCCGACTCGGCGCACGCCTGCTGCAACGTACCACCCGGCGACTGTCGCTGACCGAAGCCGGCCGCGCCTATTACGGGCACTGCAAGCAGATCCTGGCCGAACTCGAAGAGGCGGACCGGGCGGTCGGGATGGTGACCGGCCATCCGATCGGGCGGCTGCGGGTCAATGCGCCGTTCTCGTTCGGCATCCTGCATCTGGCGCGGTTGTGGGGGCAGTTCATGGAGCAGTACCCGGAGGTCGATCTCGACGTGACCCTGTCCGACCGGCTGGTGGATGTGGTCGAGGACGGATTCGACGTGGTCATCCGGATCAGCCGGCTGCAGGATTCCACGCTGGTCTACCGGCGTCTCGCCACCACCCGCATCCTGCTCTGCGCAAGCCCGGAATACCTTGCCAGCCACGGCAGTCCGGCCACGGTGGAGGAGATCGCCAACCATCCGGTGATCGCCTACAGCTATGCATCGCAGGGCGACGTCTGGCGTTTCACCACCGCCGACGGCGTGCGCGAGGTGCAGACCCGGGCGCGCATGCGCACCAACAACGGCGACACCTGTCGTGCGGTGGCGCTCGCCCATCAGGGCCTGGTGCTGCAGCCCGATTTCCTTGTCGGCACCGATCTGGCGCAGGGACGTCTGATCGAAGTGCTGCCCGAGTGCCGCGGCCCCGAAGTCGGGGTCTATGCGGTCTATCCTTCGCGCAAGCACCTGTCGGTAAAGATCCGCGCGCTGGTGGATTTTCTTGCGGCGGCTTTCGAACACCCCGACTGGGCGCAGTCTTCGCGCTGACACAGGAATTTTTCCTCGGCGGTATGCCATCCGCTCATGGCATGATCGTCGGTGCTCGGGGTGGTCTGGCATTGCCCCGTGGGTCATGCAGTGTTGCATGGCGTCTCTTCCACGGACTTTTCCGATGAATGATGTTTCGAGCGTCCCCGACGGTGTCATCCTGCCTGCACCTGCCTCGGCAACGATCCTGATCGTCGATGACGTACCGGATAACCTCGCGGTGCTGGGCGGGCTGCTGCAGCCGCTGTACGACGTACTGGCGGCGCCGTCCGGGGCCAGGGCACTGGAGATCGCGTCCCGGCAGCCGGCGCCCGACCTCATCCTGCTCGACGTGATGATGCCCGTCATGGATGGCTACCAGGTATTGGCCCGGCTGCAGGACAATCCGGCGACCTGCGACATCCCGGTGATCTTCCTGACCGCGCTCGACGATGCGCGCGACGAAGAGCGTGGCCTGGAACTGGGGGCCGCCGATTACATCACCAAGCCGATCCGGCCGGCGGTGGTTCTGGCTCGCGTGCGCAATCAACTCGAAACCCGGCGCGCCCGCGACTGGCTGCGCGACCAGAACAGCTTTCTCGAGGCCGAGGTCGCCCGGCGCATGGCCGAGAATGACCTCACCCAGTTGGTGACGATCCGCGCGCTGGCCCACCTGGCGGAGACCCGCGATCCGGAAACCGGCAATCATATTCTGCGCACCCAGGCCTATGTCCGCCTGCTGGCCGTCCGGCTGCAGCAGCATTCGCGTTTTGCCGCGGTACTCGATGATCGCTATGTCGAATTGCTTGCGCGCTCGGCGCCCTTGCATGACATTGGCAAGGTCGGCATCCCCGACCAGATCCTGCAGAAGCCGGGCCGGCTCACGCCGGGCGAATGGACGGTCATGAAGACGCATGCGCGGCTCGGCGCAGAGGCCATCGAACTGGCCGAGCAGGATATCGAGCAGCCGCTTCCCTTCCTCGCGCTGGCCAAGGAGATCGCGCGCTGGCATCACGAGCGCTGGGACGGCGGAGGCTATCCCGATGGTCTGACCGCAGAGGCGATTCCCGTTTCGGCGCGGCTGATGGCGGTGGCCGATGTATTCGATGCCCTCATCACCGCGCGGGTGTACAAGCCGTCGATGCCGTTTTCCGAGGCGCGTGACCTGATCGCTGCCGGCGGAGGCAGCCAATTCGATCCCGATGTCGTCGATACCTTCCTTGCCGGATACGAGGATTTTGTCGCCATCGCCTGCCGTTATCACGACGATCACCGGTGATCCGGCCTGAATTCAAGTCTGCGGGGGCGCTGCCGCAGCGGGACAAGGGAATGGGCGGCGGAGTGTGCCGCCGGTGTGGCCGCGGCGGTCGAGGAGGATTGCAATGAATGTCGATCCGGCCGAACTGGCCACCGCGTCCGGTCAAGGCATGATCAGGCGTGCGGTATGGCGTGTCGTGTTGCCGTATATGATCTTCGCCGGGTTGTGGATCGTGCTTTCCGACCGGGTGGTGGAATTGCTGCCGGTTGCGCCTGCCCGACAGGTCTGGCTGCAGACCCTGAAGGGCTGGTTCTTCGTCATCGTCACCGCGCTGCTGCTGTACGGTCTGGTGCACCGCATGCTGCTGCAGATCACCGAGGCTGCACGGCGTCAGTATGACGAGCAGGCAAGACGGCTGCAGGCGCTCGACCTGCTGAACACCATCGCCAACAGTTCGACCGATGCCATTTTCGCCAAGGATCTGCAGGGCCGTTACCTGCTGTTCAACAAGGCCGCCGTCGAAGTGACCGGCAAGGCGTCCGACAGGGTGCTGGGCCAGGACGACACCGTGCTGTTTCCGCCGCAGCAGGCCACCCAGGTGATGGCCAACGACCGCGAAGTGATGGATCGCGATGCGACGGTGACCTTTGAGGAAGAAGTGGCCACCACCGCGGGCACGATCGTCTTCCTCGCGACCAAGGGCGCGTTGCACGATGCCGAGGGGCGGGTGATCGGCATGTTCGGCATCTCGCGCGATATCTCCATCCTGAAGGCGGCGGAGTTCGAGCTGCGCAAGCTGTCACTGGCGGTCGAACAGAGTCCGGAGAGCGTCATCATCACCGACCTCGAAGGTCGGATCGAGTACGTCAATGCGGCCTTTACCGTCCACAGTGGTTATCGGGCGGATGAGGTCCTCGGGCAGGCGGTGGCGTCGCTGGGTAGTGAGCTCACCCCGGCCGCCACCTACGAGGCGTTGTGGGTGACACTGTTGCGTGGCGAGACCTGGACCGGGGAATTCGTCAACCGCCACAAGGATGGCCAGCCGTACACGGTGTTCGCCCATGTGGCACCGATACACCAGCCCGACGGGCGCATCACTCACTACCTGTCGATCCAGGAGGACGTCACCGAGAAAAGGCGTATCGCCGCCGAACTCGATCGGCACCGTCTGCACCTTGAAGAACTGGTGATCGAGCGGACCACAGCGCTTAACACGGCCAAGCAACAGGCCGAGGCCGCCAATCGGGCCAAGAGCGCATTCCTTGCCAACATGAGCCATGAGATCCGTACGCCGATGAACGCCATCATCGGCCTCACCCACTTGCTTAGGAACGATGCTCCGGTGCCGCGCCAGGCCGAACGGCTGAGCAAGATCGACAGCGCCGCGCGTCATCTGTTGTCGATCATCAACGACATCCTCGACCTGTCCAAGGTCGAGGCCGGGCGCATGCAGCTGGAGCACGCCGAGTTCGCCCTCGATGCCATTCTCGACCACGTGCGTTCCCTGATCGCCGAACAGGCCGCCAGCAAGGGGCTGGCAATCGAGATCGATGCAGGCGATACGCCGACTTTCCTGCGGGGTGATCCCACCCGTTTGCGTCAGGCGCTACTCAATTACGCCGGCAACGCGGTCAAGTTTACCGAGCAGGGCAAGGTCTCGCTGCAGGTCAGGGTCGTCGAGGACCGGGGCGAAGACGTGCTCGTCCGTTTCGAGGTCCGCGATACCGGCATCGGGATCCCGGCCGACAAGCTGCCGCAACTGTTCACCGCCTTCGAGCAGCTCGACGTGTCCACGACCCGTCGCTACGGCGGAACCGGCCTCGGCTTGGCAATTGCCCACCGCCTCGCGAACTTGATGGGCGGCGAGGCCGGCGCCGAGAGCGAGCACGGCCGTGGCAGCACGTTCTGGTTCACCGCGGTGCTCGGCCGCGGCCATGGCGCCGGCGACACGCTGTCGCATGCGCTGGCGACCGAACCGGCGGCCTTGTTGCGGGCCGGGCATGCGGGTGCCCGGGTGCTGCTGGCCGAGGACAATTCGGTGAACCGCGAAGTCGCGGTCGAATTGCTTCGTGGCGCAGGCCTGGCGGTGGAGGCGGTCGGCAGCGGTCTGGCGGCACTCGATCGATGTGCCGAGCGCGATTTCGACCTGATCCTGATGGACATCCAGATGCCGGTCATGGATGGACTCGAGGCCACGCGCGCGCTCCGCGCCGGCGGCCGCCACCGGCATACGCCGATTGTCGCGATGACGGCCAATGTCTTCGACGAGGACCGGCGCGCGTGCTCCAGCGCAGGAATGGACGATTTCGTCGCCAAGCCGGTCGACCCCGTCCAGCTGTTTTCGACGCTGCTGCGCTGGTTGCCGGTGCGCACGCTTTCCGCCGTGCCGTTGGCATCGTCACTGGGTGCCGCTACAGTCGGCGCAGACCGGCCCGCGATCGCGGCATTTGGCGCGATCGCGCGCGAGATGAGCGCACTGCTGGCGGTGTCCAACATGCGTGCCAACCAGCTGCTGGCACGCGAACGCGATCTGTTCGAAGCGGCGCTCGGTGCGGCCTTCGACGAGTTTGCCCGGCATGTTGACGGATTCCGTTACCCGGAGGCGCTTGCCGTGCTGGAGCGGGGCGGATACGAATCGCCGTGATGGACCTGCCCAAAGCATGCCGATCCGCGCAATGCCCGCCCGGACCCCGCTCGCATCCGGGCAGGAGGCCATGAGCGAAATGCTTTCGGTGGATATCAGGGTTATCTGTTTGGGCGGCCCGCCCCGGTCGGACAACTGTTCGAGGCCGGTCAGCGATTCCGGTCCGGGCCGGAGTGGCCGGGTTCGCGGCACGATGCGCGGTCATCGGTGACGGTCGACCGGTGCGCGCCCGGCTTGAAGCCGTGAGCCGGATCGATTCAGGCGGCGGCCTCGTCGGCCTGCCGCGGGCGGCGTTCCAGCCGGATCGTCCGTGCACGCAACTGACCGCAGCCGGCGTCGACCTCCTGTCCCGCCGAGTGACGGAGTTTGGTGAGCACGCCGTGCCGGTGCAGCCACAGCCCCAGCTCGGAGGCACGTTCCCAGGACGGGCGCTTGAAGTCGAGTTCGGCCACCGTGTTGTACGGGATCAGATTCATGATCGCGTACTTGCCGCGCAACAGACGGACGATGCCTTCCATCTCGTCCATGCTGTCGTTGATGCCGTCGATCAGGGTCCACTGGTACTGGATCGGATAGCCGGTGCTGCGGGCATAGCGTTCTCCCTGCGCCACCAGTTCGGTGGGTTCGAAGCGGGGCGCGCGCGGCAGCAGTTGCGCGCGCAGTTCCGCGCGGCTCGAATGCAGCGACAGCGCAAGCGCCGGCTTTACCGCCATCTGCGGCAGGCGTTCGAACACACGCGGGTCGCCCACGGTGGAAAACACCAGGTTCTTGTGACCGATGCCGCCAGCGGTCCCGAGGAGCTCGATCGCATCGACCACGTTGTCGAGGTTGTGGGCCGGTTCGCCCATGCCCATGAAGACCACCTTGCGCACGGTCCGGCGGCTGCGGCCGAGAACGACCTGGGCCACGATCTCGGCGCTGCCCAGTTGGCGGATCAGGCCGTCCCGCCCGGTCATGCAGAACACGCAACCCACCGCGCAACCGAGCTGGGTCGACACGCACAGGCCGTCGCGCGGCAGGAGCACGCTCTCCACTGTCTGGCCATCGGCCAACTCCACCAGCAACCGCGCCGAGTCATCGTTGCCCGGGTGCTCGGAGCGCAGTCGTGCGAGGCCGTGCAGGCCGGCCATCAGCTCGGGCAGGGCGTGGCGGACCGGCTGTGGCAGAAAGTGTTCGGCCGGGCGGCGTCCGCCATCGAGCGGCTGGCCCTGAAGCCAGGCCCGAAGTATCCGCTGCTGATGACAGGGCTTGGCGCCGAGTTCGGACAGGCGGGCGGTGATCTGTTCGATGCGCATGGGACGTGGATTCTAGCCCGACACCGGGTAGACAGCAAAAAGCCCCGACGGCATTGCCATCGGGGCTTGCAGCCTGCGGTCCCGGGAGACCGCGGCAGGTATTACTTGCCGGCGCTTTGGAACTTGGCCATCGCGGTCTGGCTGACTTCGGTCGCCAGCGCGGTGAAGGCTTCGCCCTGAGCTTGCAGGAGCTTGAACAGCGCGGTGTTGGCATCGACGTTGAAGCGGACCAGCTCTTCCGGCGTCTTCAGCTTGGTCGCCTTCTGGGCTTCGGACTGGAAGAAGGCCATCAGCTCTTCGCTGGCTTTCTTCTGCAGTTCGATGGACTTGCCGATGGTCTGGGCTTGAATCGCCATCAGGGCTTGAACGGCTTCGATCGGGTTCTGGAAATCGGGTTTTGCGGCCATGGTGTTGCTCCTTTGGTTATGTTGCAGTGCAGCAATTGACGCCAATGTACTCCTTTGAGATTTGGTGTCAAGCTTTTTTTGCAAACGCATCCGGTGGTGCGCCCGCGGGCAGAAAAGAGGCGACGCGTGTCTTCACCGGGCACCACACCGGCTCCGGATACGCGTATCAGAGCATTCGCGCTTTGCATGATGATGAACTGTGCCGGGCGATGAGCGATCGCGAGCTCGGACGGTCGTGCCGCAGCGGGCGGGCAGTGGCGCGTGCTGGCGCCAGGCACGAAGTCCTAAGCGGCCGTGCGCACCGGCGCTCCGCTCAGCCGCTGTTCGCCGGCGAGCACCTTGGCTGCGTTCAGGCTGCGGATCGGCACCGAATTGTCGGCGGGGATCAGCCCGATGACCTGCAACTGCAGATAGCGGGTGCAGCTCACGCGCAGGAAGGAGGTGAAGTTCGCACGGTCGTGCGGGGCGCCGGTGTCGGGCAACTCATCGTGCAAACGGGTGACGAGTTGGGGCACGCTGAGTCCGTCGCGCTGGCCGATCTCCTCCAGCACGCGCCAGAAGATGTTCTCCAGGCGGATGCTCGTCGCCACGCCACGCAGGCGAACGGAGCGTGCGCGGCAAACGTAGAGATCGGGGTCGGCGTTGGTGAAGATCTGGCACATGGGCGACTCCGCGGGCAATGATCACACAGGCATTGTAGGTGCTGATCGCAGCGTTCGCGACACGCCGCTCCGGCCGGCACCCGATGCCGCACGATCAGTGGCTGATGCGGGTGCCGAGCACGGCAAGGAACTGCGCCAGCCAGGCCGGGTGGGCGGGCCAGGCCGGCGCGCTGACCAGATTGCCGTCGGTGACGGCCTGGTCGATCGGGATGTCGGCGTAGGTGCCACCGGCCAGTTCCACTTCGGCACGGCACGCAGGATAGGCGGAACAGCGCCGGCCCTCGAGCACGCGGGCGCCGGCCAGCAGCTGCGCGCCGTGACAGACAGCCGCGACCGGCTTGTTGGCAGTGAAGAAGTGACGCACCGCGGCAATCACCTTGTCGTTCATCCGCAGGTATTCCGGGCCGCGCCCGCCGGGGATCACCAGCGCATCGTAGTCCGCAGGGTCGAGTTCGTCGAAGCTCGCGTTCAACGCGAAGTTGTGTCCGCGCTTCTCGGAGTAGGTCTGATCGCCCTCGAAGTCGTGGATGGCGGTGGCGATCGACTGGCCGGCCTTCTTGCCCGGGCAGGCCGCATGCACTTCATGGCCCACCGCGAGCAGGGTCTGGAACGGCACCATGGTCTCGTAGTCTTCGCAGTAATCGCCGCAGATCATCAGGATTTTCTTGCCCATCGTCGTCTCCTCGAATTGTGTGGACACACGCGCTCGGCGGCGTATGGCTGCCGTACCACTGCCGAGCGGTGGTGACGAGTCTGGGCGAAGTCGGGGCCTCGGGGGTGGTACCCCGTTGTGACGTGAGGGTGTGGCGCGGGCTGGCGCAGGCGCTGTGGCAGTGGTGGGGAACGGAAAAAACCCGCCATCTTGCGATGGCGGGCGAAATACCCGAGAAGGGAAGGGAGTCTTGGGACTCGGGTAGGTGTTGTCGCTCAGGCCGCCTTTTTCGGCGCGTAGCGGCGGGCGATGGCGTCGAGGGACAGCGGTTTGATGCGGCTGGCCTGACCGGCGCAACCGAAGGCTTCGAAGCGCTCGCGGCAGATTCCGGCGGCAGCGTCGCGCGCGGCCTTGAAGAACTTGCGCGGGTCGAACTCCTTGCGATCGGTGTCCACCAGGCGACGCAGTGCCCCGCTCATCGCCAGCCGCAGGTCGGTGTCGATGTTGATCTTGCGCACCCCGTTGCGGATGCCTTCGACGATGGCCTCGACCGGCACTCCGTAGGTTTCGCCGATGTCCCCGCCGTGTTCGCGGATGATCGTCAGCCACTCCTGCGGCACGCTGGAGGAGCCGTGCATCACCAGGTGGGTGTCGGGGATGCGACGGTGGATCGCCGCGATTCGCTCGATCGCGAGGATGTCGCCGGTGGGCGGGCGGGTGAACTTGTAGGCCCCGTGGCTGGTGCCGATCGCGACTGCCAGCGCATCCACCCCGGTGGCGGCGACGAAGTCCGCCGCTTCCGCCGGATCGGTGAGCATCTGGCTGTGGTCGAGGGTGCCTTCGGCGCCGACTCCGTCCTCCTCCCCGGCCTGACCGGTCTCGAGCGAGCCCAGGCAACCGAGCTCACCCTCCACCGACACCCCCACCGCGTGCGCCATGTCGACCACGCGGCGGGTCACGGCGATGTTGTAGTCATAGCTTGCGGGGGTCTTCATGTCTTCCATCAGCGAGCCGTCCATCATCACGCTGGTGAAGCCCGCGCGGATCGATTGCTGACACACCGCCGGGCTGGAACCATGGTCCTGGTGCAGGCAGATCGGGATGTCCGGCCACTGCTCGACCGCGGCCTCCACCATTTTTTTCAGGAAGGATTCGCCGGCGTAGCCGCGGGCGCCGGCCGAGGCCTGCAGGATCACCGGGCTGTCGGTGACCGCGGCGGCCATCATGATCGCCTGGATCTGCTCCATGTTGTTGATGTTGAATGCGGGAATGCCGTAGTCGTGGTCGGCGGCGTGGTCGAGCAATTGACGCAGTGAAATCATGGCCATGGGGACGCTCCTTAGTTGTATTGGGGCTCGTGCTCGAAAGCCGGCACCGGATTGATCCGCCTGCTGTTGGGCCGCGCCCGGGCGCGCAGCGCGGCGACCGCAGGCAGTTCGCGGCCTTCGAGGAACTCGAGGAAGGCGCCGCCGCCGGTCGAGATGTAATCGACGCGGTCGGCGACCCCGAACGCGGCAATCGCGGCCAGGGTGTCGCCGCCGCCGGCGATGCTGAAGCCGGGGCTGGCCGCGATCGCTTCGGCCAGGGCGCGGGTACCGCCGGCAAAGGGTTCGAGCTCGAATACGCCGAGCGGCCCGTTCCATACGATGGTGCCGGCGTCGGCGAGTTCGGCGGCGAGTTGTGCGGCACTGGCGGGGCCGATGTCGAGGATCATGTCGCCATCGCCCACGCTGTCGATGCTGCGCACCCCGGTCCACGCATCGGCGGCGAAACGGTCGGCGACGACCACGTCCTGGGGCAGCCACAGGCGGGCCCCACGCGCAGCCAGGCGCTGTTCCACCCGGCGCGCGGCCTCGGCCAGATCGGGCTCGGCGAGCGATTTGCCGATGCCGTGGCCGCGCGCCGCGATGAAGGTGTTGGCGATGCCGCCGCCGACCACCAGCAGGTCCACCTTGTCAGCCAGCGATTCCAGAATGGCGAGCTTGGTCGATACCTTGGAGCCGCCGACGATGGCGACCAGCGGCCTCGCCGGCGCGGCGAGCGCGGTGCCGAGCGCATCGAGTTCGGCGGTCAGCAGCGGGCCGGCACACGCCATCGGGGCGGCGAGCGCGAGCGCGTGCAGCGTGCATTCGCTGCGGTGCGCAGTGCCGAAGGCTTCGTTCACATAGACATCCACCCAGCGCGCGATGCGTGCCGCGAGTTGCGGGTCGTCGGCTTTTTCGCCACGGTTGCCACGGCAGTTTTCGAGCACCACCACCTCACCGTCGGCGAACTCGAAGTCGCCGTCGATCCAGTCCTTCACCAGCGGCACCGGGCGTCCGAGCAGGGCGGACAGGTGGGTGGCCACTGCAGCCAGACTGTCGGCGGCGGCGAGTGCCCCTTCCTGCGGGCGGCCGAGGTGGGAGGCGATCGCGAGCGCCGCGCCGGCATCGAGGCAGGCGTGGATGCCGGGCAGGGTGGCACGGATGCGGCTGTCGTCGGCAATGCCGCCGTCCGCCGTGAGCGGCACGTTGAAGTCGGCGCGCATGAACACCCGGCGGCCGGCGAGGGCGCCATTGCCGATCAGGGTATCGAGGCGCAGAAAGCTGTCGGTCGCCATCACTCGGCCTCCATCATCGCGCACGCGGTGTCGAGCATGCGGTTGGAGAAGCCCCACTCGTTGTCGTACCAGGCGGTGACCGTGACCAGGTTGTGGTCGACCTTGGTCAGGGTGGTGTCGAACAGGCTGGAGTGCGGGTTGTGGTTGAAGTCGCACGACACCAGCGGCAGCTCGTTGACCGCGAGGATGCCGCGCAACGCACCGTGGGATGCTTCGCGCACGAGGTCGTTGACCTCGGTGACGCCGGTCTCGCGCGCGGCGAGGAAGGTGAAGTGGGTGAACGACACATTGGGCGTCGGCACCCGCATCGCATAGCCGTCGAGCAGGCCGGCGAGTTCCGGCAGCACCAGCCCGACCGCGGCGGCGGCGCCGGTCTTGGTCGGGATCAGCGACTGGGTGGCGGAGCGCGCGCGGCGCAGGTCGGCGTGATGGACGTCGATCAGCACCTGGTCGTTGGTATAGGAATGCACCGTGACCATGTGTCCGCGCACGATGCCGAGCGGGCGGTGCAGGGCGAAGGCGAGCGGGGCGAGGCAGTTGGTGGTGCAGCTCGCGTTGGAGACGATGCGGTGGCTGCGGCGCAGCACCTGGTCGTTGACCCCGTACACGATGGTGGCGTCGATGTCGGCACCGCCGGGGGCGGAAATCAGCACCTTGCCGGCGCCCGCTTCGAGGTGGGCGCCGGCCGTGGCCCGGGTGGTGAACAGCCCGGTGCATTCGAGCACCACGTCCACGCCGAGCTGTTGCCACGGCAGGCGGGTTGGGTCACGCTCGGCGAGCACGCGGATGCGGTCGCCGGCGACGCTCATCTCACCGTCACCGACCTCGACCGGATGGGCAAAAGGGCCGTGGATGCTGTCGTAGCGGGTCAGGTGGGCATTGGTTTCGGGGCTGCCGAGATCGTTGATCGCGACGATCTCGATGTCGTGCTGTTTGCCGTACTCGTAGTGGGCGCGCAGCACGTTGCGGCCGATGCGGCCGTAGCCGTTGATCGCGACTCTGATGGTCATGGGTGTCTCCTCGAGTGATGATAGCCAGGTAATTGAGCGGTATTCAGAGCAATCGGCGGGCGGTGTCGGCGACCCGTTCGGGCGTCATCCCGAACAGTGCGGCGAGTTCGCCGGCGGGGGCGGAGTCGCCGAAGCGGTCGATGCCGACCACGGCCGCGCGCGGGGCGCCGGCGAGGTATTTCCACCAGCCGTCCGGGTGCGCGGCTTCGACCGCGACCCGGGGGATGCCGGCGGGCAGTGCCGCGCCACGCCAATCGGCGTCCTGGCGATCGAAGGCAGCGGTGCAGGGCATGGACACGACGCGGGTCGGAATGCCGTCGGCTTCAAGCAGGGCACGGGCCGACATCGCCAGCGCGACCTCCGAGCCGGTGGCGATCAGCACCATGGCCGGGCGTTCGCCCTGCGCTTCGGCCAGCACGTAGCCGCCGCGGGCGATCGCGCCGAGTTGCTCCGGATCGCGTGTTTGGTGGGACAGGTTCTGGCGCGACAGGGCGAGCAGGCTGGGACCGTCGGCGCGCAGTACCGCTGCGTTCCATGCGGCCTGGGTTTCGACCGCGTCGCACGGACGCCACACGTCGAGCCCGGGGATCTGGCGCAGGCTGGGGATGTGTTCGATCGGCTGATGGGTGGGGCCGTCCTCGCCGAGGCCGATCGAGTCGTGGGTCATCACGTACACCATGCGCTGGTGCATCAGTGCGCTCATCCGGATCGCGTTGCGCGCATAGTCGGAGAACACCAGGAAGGTGGCGCCGAAGGGCAGGTAGCCGCCGTGCAGGGCGACGCCATTGAGCGCCGCGGCCATGCCGAATTCACGCACGCCCCAGTTGATGTGGCGCCCCGGCTGGTCGGCGCGCACTGCGCCGCAGCCGGGCCAGTCGGTGAGGTTGGAGTGGGTGAGGTCGGCGGAGCCGCCGAGCAGTTCGGGCAGCGCGCGCGCCAGCCGCCCGATGGCCTGCTGACCGGCCTTGCGGCTGGCCACCGTGGCCGCTTCGTTGTGCACCCCACGCAGGATGGCGTCGGCGAGCACGCGAAAGCCGGTGGGCAGGGCGCCGGCCATGCGGCGGGTGAATTCGGCGGCGGCGTCGGGCCAGGCGGCGCGGTAGGCGTCGAAGCGCTGCTGCCAGTCGGCTTGGCACGCGGCGCCGGTGATGCGGGCGTCGAAGCTGGCGCGGACTTCCTCCGGGATCTCGAACGGGGCGTGATGCCAGCCGAGGGCGTCGCGGGTGGCGGCGATTTCTTCCTTGCCGAGCGGGGCGCCGTGGATGCCGGCAGTGCCGGCGCGTGCCGGGCTGCCGCGGCCGATGGTGGTGCGGCAGCAGATCAGCGTGGGGCCGACGTCGTTGTCGGCGTTGGTGCGCGCATCGCGCAGGGCGCGGTCGACGGCGTCGACGTCGTGGCCGTCCACCTGTTCGATGACGTTCCAGCCGTAGGCGCGGAAACGCGCCGGGGTGTCGTCGCCGAACCAGCCGGCGACATCGCCGTCGATCGAGATGCGGTTGTCGTCCCACAGGGCGATCAGCTTCGACAGGCGCTGGACGCCGGCGAAGCTGGCCGCCTCGTGGCTGATGCCTTCCATCAGGCAGCCGTCGCCGAGGAAGACCCAGGTGTGGTGGTCGACGATGGCATGGCCAGGCTGGTTGAACTCGGCGGCGAGGAGTTTCTCCGCGAGCGCCATGCCGACGGCGTTGGTGAGGCCCTGGCCGAGCGGACCGGTGGTGGTTTCGACGCCCGGGGTGAGGCCATGTTCGGGGTGGCCGGGGGTCTTGCTGTGAAGTTGGCGGAAGCGCTTGAGTTCGTCGAGCGGGAGGTCGTAACCGGTGAGATGGAGCAGGCTGTAGAGCAGCATCGAGCCGTGGCCGTTGCTGAGCACGAAGCGGTCGCGGTCCGGCCAGGCGGGGTCGGCGGGGTTGTGCTTGAGGTGACGGGTCCACAGCGCGACCGCAATTTCGGCCATGCCCATGGGCATGCCCGGGTGTCCGGACTGGGCGGCTTCGACGGCGTCGATGGCGAGGAAGCGCAGGGCGTTGGCGCAGAGGGTGTCCTGCGCGGTCTGGGATAGGCGCATATTCATGGGAGCTGGTCTCCGGTAGTCGTGAATTCGAGGTTCAGGTCGCGCCGAGCGCTAATTGCTCCGAACCGCCCGCTGTACGGGGCATTTGCTCCGTGGGCTGCGGAACTCGCCCTGCGGGCTCGGACAGTCCTCGCCCACTGCACAAACGCCCCATACATCGGGCTTGGCTGCGTGCGCGTCGGGACCGTGGGTCACAGCAGCTTCCTCCGCCGCTCCATCAGGCGCCAGATGAAGGGGGTGAAGATCAGCTGCATCGCCAGTTCCATCTTGCCGCCCGGCACCACGATGGTGTTCGCCCGGCTCATGAAGCTGCCGTGGACCATGTTCTGCAGATACTGGAAGTCGATCCCCTTGGGGTTGGCGAAGCGGATCACCACCATCGATTCGTCGGCAGTCGGGATGGTCCGGGCGATGAACGGGTTGGAGGTATCCACCATCGGCACGCGCTGGAAGTTCACATGGGTGCGGGCGAACTGCGGCACGATGTAATGCACGTAGTCGTGCATGCGGCGCAGGATGGTGTCGGTGACCGCCTCGGTCGAATAGCCGCGCATGTTCTTGTCGCGATGCAGCTTCTGGATCCACTCCAGATTGACCACCGGGACCACCCCGATCAGCAGATCGGGGAAGCGCGAGACGTCGATGCCGTCGTGTTGCACCGCGCCGTGCAGACCCTCGTAGAACAGCAGGTCGGTGCCCGTCGGAATGTCCTCCCAGGCGGTGAAGGTGCCCGGTTCCTGCTTGTAGGGCTCGGCCTCCTCGCGGCTGTGCAGGTATCTGCGACGGCGGCCGCTGCCCGATTCGGCATAGGAGCGGAACAACTGCTCGAGTTCGGCGAACAGGTTGGCTTCGGAGCCGAAGTGGCTGAAGTGCGACAGCTTGCCGCCGGACTCGGCCTCGGCGAGCTTGGCGCGCATCGCCATGCGGTCGTGGGCGTGGAAGCTGTCGCCCTCGATCACCGCGGCGGTGACGGATTCGCGGCGGAAAATCTCCTCGAAGGTGCGCTGCACGGTGCTGGTGCCGGCGCCGGAAGAACCGGTGATGGCGACGATCGGATGGCGTTCGGACATGATGGTCCTCCCTTACTGTGAGAATGCGGGGTCGTTGAACAGCGAGCGGCTGTTGAACAGCGGCAAGGGCGTGTCAACGGTGCCGAACAGCGGATCGGCGTGATAACGCTCGATGCGCTCGACCTCCTCCTTCGAGCCGAACACGAAGCCGATGCGTTGATGCAGGGACTCGGGTTGGACATCGAGGATCGGATGTTCTCCGGTGGAGGCGCGACCACTCGCCTGTTCGATGATCAGGCCGATCGGATTGCACTCGTAGAGCAGGCGCAGACGCCCGGGCCGGACCGGATCCTTGCGATCGCGCGGGTAGAGGAAGACGCCGCCGCGCATCAGGATGCGGTGAGTCTCGGCCACCAGCGAGGCCACCCAGCGCATGTTGAAGTCGGTGCCGCGCGCACCGCCCTTGCCGGCGAGGCACTCGTCCACATAGCGGCGCACCGGTGGCTCCCAGAAGCGGGCGTTGGAGGCGTTGATGGCGAACTCGCGGGTGGCTTCGGGGATGCGGATGTCCGGATGAGTGAGGAAGAAGTCGCCGATGATCGGGTTGAAGGTGAACCCGGCCACCCCGTTGCCGACAGTCAGCACGAGCATGGTCGACGGGCCGTAGATGGCGTAGCCGGCGGCGACCTGGCGGGTGCCGGGCTGCAGGAAGTCCTCGGGTTCGGCATCCTCGCCCGGCGTGGGGGCGCGCAGGATGGAGAAGATCGAGCCGACCGACACGTTGACGTCGATATTGGACGAGCCGTCGAGCGGGTCGAACACCAGCAGGTACTTGCCGCGGGTGTCTCCTGCGGGAAGCGGAATCGGCGCCTCGTTCTCCTCCGACACCATGCCGGCCAGCCCGCCGCCCCAATGAGTGGCGCGCAGGAAGATCTCGTCGGCGAGCACGTCGAGTTTCTTCTGCTGCTCACCCTGCACGTTGGCCTGGCCGTAGTCTCCGAGCATATTGGCCAGCGCGCCGTGGGCGACCGCGCGCGAGATTGCCTTGCACGCCTGGGCGACCTGCAGGATCAGGGCGTTGAGTTCGCCGGTGGCCTCGGGGTGCTGGCGGCGGTTGTCGATCAGGTATTCGGTCAGGGTGCTGCGGTCGATGCTGAACATGGCAGTGGCCTCGAAGTGCGTGATTCAGTAGTCGATGCGGTCGGTGCCGCGCTCGGGGTCGAAGTCCACATCGCGTTCGTCGTCGGTGAGCGTGCGGGTGGCTGCGGCTGTGAACTGGCGGCTGGCGCGGACGTCGGCCTCGGTCAGGGTGGTCAGGGCGATGGCATCGACGGTCGCGCCCGACTCGAACAGGCGCAAGGCCTGGCGCATGCGCATGCGGTCGAGGGCGTTGCGGATGCTGCGCGCATTGGCGAAGTGCGGGCGGGCACGGCGCAGGGCGATGTATTCGTTGAAGGCGAGCCGGGCGGCCGGGTCGAAACGGTAGTTCCATTGCGACAGCATGCGCTCGGCGATCTCGCCGAGTTCGGCGGTGCCGTAGTCGGGGAAGTCCACATGGTGAGCGATGCGCGACTTCATGCCGGGGTTGGACTCGAAGAAGTGCTCCATGCGTTCGGCGTAGCCGGCGAGGATCACCACCAGGTCGTCGCGCTGGTTCTCCATTACCTGAAGCAGGATCTCGATCGCTTCCTGGCCGTAGTCCTTCTCGTTCTCCGGGCGGTAGAGGTAATAGGCCTCGTCGATGAACAGCACCCCGCCCATGGCACGCTTGAGCACCTCCTTGGTCTTGGGCGCGGTGTGACCGATGTACTGGCCGACGAGATCGTCACGGGTGACCGCCACCACATGGCCGCGTCGGCAGTAGCCGAGGCGCTGCAGGATCTCGGCCATGCGCATCGCGACCGTGGTCTTGCCGGTGCCGGGGTTGCCGGTGAAGCTCATGTGCAGCGAGGGCGCTTCGGTCGCCAGCCCGAGACGCTGACGCACGCGGTCGACCAGCAGCAGGGCGGCGATCTCGCGCACCCGGCGCTTGACCGGGGCGAGGCCGACGAGGTCTTGCTCGAGTCGTTCGAGCACATCGGCGATGCCGGCTTCGGCGTACTCGGCGGCGAGGTCGATGCGGTGCTCGGCCACCGGCCGGGCGGTTTCCCCGGGAGGGGCCAGATGCTGAAGGTCGCTTGCGGTCATGATGGTCTCCTGCGGTACAACGGATGGTGGCGCGCATGCGGTGGGTCGGGCGGGACGGTGCAAGATCGCGAGATCTCGCACCGCACGGCGTCCGTCAAGCGCTGTAGCGTTCGCCCTCGGGGCTGCGCAGCACGGCGTAGCTCTCCAGCCGGTACTGCAGTTTGCGGCCGTCGGTTTCCTGGCGCACGAGGCGGAAGCCGGGCTCCACGGACGGGCGCTGGGCGATGAAGGACATCCGCACCGTCTCCCAGCCGCGGGTCGAATCGAAAGCGTTCACGCGGATGTAGTGTTCCGGCTGCGCGTCGCGGCAGGCGGCGAGTTCCTGCATCACGCCGGCGGGGTCGGCGAGGTCGAACATCGGCAGGCCCCACATCGACCAGTAGTTGTTGCGCGGATGGGGATCGTCAGTGTATTCCAGCGAAACCGCCCAGCCCTGTTGCAGGCAATAGGCGACCTGGGCGGCGATCTGGGCGTCGGTGAGGTCGGGCAGGAAGGAAAAGCAGCCTTGGGTGATGCGCATGATGGTGTCTCCTCTATGTTCGGTCGTGGCGCCGGCCGGGGGGCCATTGCGCCTCGGGATACGGGTCTCGGCGTCGAGCCCTGTTCCGGGCACGGCGCCGGGCGGGTTTCAACCCGCCGCTTCTCGCCCTTACGCCGTGGTCGGCGTGGCCACGAAGTCCGACGTGTCGGTACTGGTGTAATTGAAGGTGATGTCACCCCAGGTATCGAGCGCGGCACGCAGCGGCTGGCACCATTTCGCGGCTTCGACGAGGATCTGCGGGCCTTCATTCACGATGTCGCGGCCTTCATTGCGCGCCATCACCATCGTCTCCAGGGCCACGCGGTTGGCCTGGGCGCCAGCCTGGATGCCCATCGGGTGGCCGATGGTGCCGCCCCCGAACTGCAACACCACTTCGTCGCCGAAGAGGTCGAGCAACTGGTGCATCTGCCCGGCATGGATGCCGCCCGAGGCAACCGGCATCACCTTGTTCAGGCTCGCCCAGTCCTGGTCGAAGAACAGGCCGCGCGGCAGGTCCTGTTTGGTGACGGTGTCGCGGCAGACGTTGTAGAAGCCCTGTACCGTCATCGGATCGCCTTCGAGCTTGCCCACCGCGGTGCCCGCGTGCAGATGATCGACGCCGGCCAGACGCAGCCACTTGGCGATCACGCGGAAGCTCACCCCGTGGTTCTTCTGCCGGGTGTAGGTACCGTGGCCAGCACGGTGCATGTGCAGGATCATGTCGTTGTCGCGGCACCAGTTGCTCATCGACTGGATCGCCGTCCAGCCGATGACGAGGTCGATCATGACCACGCAGGAGCCGAGATCGCGAGCCAGTTCGGCGCGCTTGTACATCTCTTCCATGGTCCCGGCGGTGATGTTGAGGTAGTGGCCCTTGATCTCACCGGTCTGTGCCGCGGCCTGGTTGACCCCTTCCATGCAGTACAGGAAGCGGTCGCGCCAGTGCATGAAGGGCTGCGAGTTGATGTTCTCGTCGTCCTTGGTGAAATCAAGCCCACCGCGCAGGCCTTCGTACACCACCCGGCCGTAGTTCTTGCCTGACAGGCCGAGCTTGGGCTTCATCGTCGCGCCCAGCAGCGGACGGCCGAACTTGTCCAGGCGCTCGCGCTCGACCACGATGCCGGTCGGTGGGCCGCGGAAGGTCTTCACATAAGCCACCGGAAACTGCATGTCCTCCAGGCGGCAGGCTTTCAACGGCTTGAAGCTGAACACGTTGCCGATGATCGAGGCGGTGAGGTTTGCGATCGAGCCTTCCTCGAACAGATCGAGGTCGTAGGCCACCCAGCAGAAATACTGTCCTTCCTGTCCCGGCACCGGGTCGATGCGGTAGGCTTTGGCACGATACATCTCGGAGGCGGTGAGGCGGTCGGTCCACACCACGGTCCAGGTCGCGGTGGAGGACTCACCGGCAACGGCCGCAGCGGCTTCGATCGGATCCACGCCCTCTTGCGGAGTGATGCGGAAGACCGCCAGGATGTCGGTGGCCTTGGGTTCGTAGTCGCCGTCCCAGTAGCCCATCTGCGCGTATTTGAGCACGCCGGGCTGATAGCGCTTCTTGGGATCGAGGATTTGCTGCGGGGTATCGGGTGCGCCCATGTCGGTCTCCTTTGGTCTGGTGATGAGACATTAAGGATTTAGTGAGATAAGCTCCAATGATGAATATTGTGCATTTGAGATAAGGTTTTCTGATGAAACTCGCGCAACGTCTGACCCTCAGGCAGATCCGCGCCATTGTCGCCGTGGCCGAAACCGCCAGCTTCACCCTGGCCGCGCGTCTGCTGCATCTTACCCAGCCGGCAGTATCGATGCAGATCAAGGAGTTGGAGGCGATCGTCGGGCAGGTGCTGGTCGACGGCCGGCGCGAGATTCACCTGACTTCCGCGGGGGAGGTGTTCGTGCGCCGCGCGCGCGAGGCATTGGCGGCGCTGGAAATGGCGGAAGTCGAGCTCAAGTCGATGCGGGGAGTGGCCTCGGGGACCTTGGAGGTGGTGGCGATCACTACCGCGGAATATTTCGTGCCCCATCTGCTGGCCGAGTTCGGCCGCCGCCATCCCGACATCAAGTTTCGACTCACCGTGGAGAACCGCGATCGTGTGCATGCCCTGCTGCAGGAGCAGCGCGCCGACCTCGCGATCATGGGTCAGCCGCCGCGCGGCATGACGCTGCGCCGGATTCCGTTCGCCCCGCATCGGCTGTCCTTCGTCGCGCGGCCGGATCATCCGCTCGCCGGGCGGCACCATATCCTGCCATCGGCGCTGGCCGGCGAGCGCCTGTTGCTGCGCGAGCGTGGCTCGGGCACGCGAACCAATCTGGAGCGCTTTCTGCGCGCACACGGCATCAAGCCGCTGGCCGCGGACGAACTCGGCAGCAATGAGACCCTGAAGCAGGCGGTGATGGCGGGGATGGGCATCGCCTTCCTGTCGCATCACACCTTTGCGATGGAGGTCGAAAGCGGCCGCCTGGTACGGCTGGATGTGCAGGACACGCCGGTGATCCGTGAGTGGAACGTGCTGGTACAGGCCGAGCGGCCGCTGACCCCCGCACTCGAGGCCTTGCTCGAATTCCTGCAGTCGGACGGTGCGGCGATGATGCGCGCGATCAGTCCCTGAGCAGCCGGAAAGGCGGGTTCCGCTGATGCCCCGGGGGCGCACATCGGGCGGTACGGCGAGTATTGTCTATTTTAGTAAAATGGTTATATCTGCGATAATCGCCGGCTTCAGACGCAGTCAACGCCATCGATGTTGGAGCATGCATGAATCTGAACCGCAAGATCACGCTCCTGCTGGCCGCAGTGGCACTCGGTATCCTGCTGACGCTTGCCCTGATCAGCCTCTACGCCTTTCGTAGTTTCTCGATTTCGTCGTCCACGGCGCATGTCCGCACGGCGGCGGAGATGGTGCGGGTACATCTGACCGAAGCCATGATTCATGGCGTGATCGACAAGCGCGAACAGTTCCTCGCTCGCCTCAAGGAGGTGGAAGGTTTGCTGTCGGCGCGGGTGATCCGCTCGCATCACGTCAACGCGCAGTTCGGCAAGGGCATGGCCCAGGAGGAGGCTGCAGACGAGATCGAACGCCAGGTCTTGGCGAGCGGCCAGGCCCACTACGCGTTGAACGACACCAGCGCCGGGGCGGCGTTTCGCGGCACCATCCCTTTTGCCGCCACGTCGCGCGGCGTTCCCAATTGTTTGCAGTGCCACCAGGTGACCGAGGGTACGGTACTCGGCGCGGTGACGATCGAGTTGTCGCTGGAGGAGATCAAGCGCACGGCGCTGGTGGCGGTGGCCATCATCATGCTGGCGGTGGCGCTGTTCTCGCTGGCGGCGCTGATCCTCGCCCGCCGCCTCATCGTGCCGGTCGGGGAAGCCGCGCAGGCCGTCGAGAAGGCGGTACAGCGCGCGCTGAAAGGCGATTTCAAGGGACGCCTGGAGCAGAGAACCGACGACGAGATCGGCAAGATTGCCAGTCAGACCAACAGCCTGCTCGCGTTCCTCGACGAGGGTCTGTCGCGCATCAGCCAGCGCGTGGTGCAACTGACCGGTCGTAACCCGGGGCAGGACGAGAACCAGCTCGAAGCCACCATCGACATGGTCAATGGTCTGGCCGACGCGTCGACGTTCAAACAGGCGATCGAAGAGGACGAGCACAAGCGCGAGATCTACGATCGTTTCGGCAAGGTGCTGGTCGAGCGCTTCGGCATCCGCGAGTTCTCGATCTATGAGACCGAGGGCGCGAAGCAGATGGTGCCGATCGCGGTCGACGGCCTGCCGGGTGGCGAATGCCGCTGGTGTGATCCGCAGATCCTGGGGCGCAGCGACATGTGTCGTGCGCGGCGTACCGGACATCTGGTCGACGGCCTGATTCACCCCGGGCTGTGCTACGCCTTCCGCCAGCCTGCCGACGCGAGCGAGCCGCGACGCCATTACTGCGTGCCGATCATCCAGTCGGGCACCGTGGGCAGTGTGATCCAGCTGGTGGTGGCCGAGCACGACGCCGCCGCGCTCGCGGAGCAGGTGCCCTATGTCCACGTCTATCTGCGCGAGATGGCGCCGGTGCTCGAGGCCAAGCGCCTGACCGAAACCCTGCGCGAATCGTCGCTGCGCGATGCGATGACCGGGCTCAACAACCGCCGATTCCTCGAGGAGTACGTCGATACCCTGATCGCCAACGCGCGGCGGCGCAAGATGCCGCTGGCGGTGATGATGCTCGATCTGGACTACTTCAAGGTGGTCAACGACACCCACGGCCACGATGCCGGCGATGCGGTGCTCAAGGCGCTGGCGGGCGTGCTGCGGCAGGCGGTGCGCGCGTCCGACATGGTGATCCGCTTCGGTGGCGAGGAGTTCCTGATCGTGCTGCAGGATGCCGATCAGAACGCGGCGCTGAAGGTGGGGGAGAACATCCGCCAGACGGTCGAGGCAATGAAGGTGCAGATCAACGGTCTGGTGCTGCAGAAGACGATTTCCGTGGGCCTTGCCATGCTTGCCGATGACAACAACTCGTTCTGGCAGACGGTGAAATTCGCCGACGTGGCGCTGTACCGGGCCAAGGAGAGCGGCCGCAACCGGGTGGTCGCGTTCGAGCCGGAGATGTGGAGCGGACAGAGCGAAACGTACTGAGCGCTCGCCCCGTCTTCAGATCCGCGTGTAGCCGAGATAGCGGCGCTCGAAGCGTTGTCGGCCTTCGCGCAGGAAACGCGCATAGTCCCAGTCGCCGGGCAGCAGCAGGGCGGCATGTTCGGGGCGGAAGAGGTAGGTGTCCGCGTCGACCGTGCTGCCGTCGGCGAACGTCACCCTGACCTCGCGGCGGACATACTGCTCGCCTTCGAACGTGTCGAGGCGGGCGATGGCCGATGGCGGCAGGTCGTAATACAACACCCCGCGGACTTTGCCGTCGCCTGCCGGCACCATGCCGGGATAGTCTTCATCGCGCACCGGGTGGCGGCTGAAGCCCTCGAGCACGGCGGGGGTTGCCGCGAGCGCCACGCCACAGACGGCGAACATGATGTTTTCGCACATCAGCGAGCCGTAAGTGAAGCAGTGACGGCGGGGCGCGCTCATGCGTGCTTCTGCCAACTTGCGATGAGCGGCGTGCGGGAGCGGGCGATCTCGGATACCGCGACTTCGATCACCGGGCCGCTCAGCGTATGCCCTGCGCACGAGGCCGGCAGGCGAACACTGCCGGCGACGACGGTGATCTCGTCCTGCTTTGCCTGCAGCCGGTGCTGGCGGTCGCGCTCGCCGACCATCACGCTGCCGTTGGTCAGGTTGAGGGTCGCCGTCAGGCGCGCATCGGCACCCGAATTGAGCCGGGCCTCGACTGTGCACGGCACCAGACGGTAGTCGTTGACCATCGCCAGGGCCTGACGGCGCAGGAAGCGCTGCAGTTCGTCGGCAGCAGCCGGCGCCTTGGCAGTTGCCCGGTGACCGAGCTGGTCGAGTTCGTCGTCGGTCAGATGCGGGGCGGCAGCGATCAGCGCTTCACGCGCGATGGTGGGCGCTGCCAGATTGCGGACGTCGAGGTGGTGGTGGTGGCCGAGGATCGCGGCGCCCGCTTTGGCGAGTTGCTTGGCGGTGACCGTCGGCATGCCCTGGAAGACCAGTGGGCCGAGCAGACTGTGCATTTCCCGGCACAGGGCCTCATGGTCGGAGGTCGCCAACGCACCCGGCGCCGCGAGCTCGAAGTCGAAAGTGATACGTAGCCTGAGATTGGCCTTGGACATCGTACGGTGCTCCTCCGTGATGCCCCTGATTATGCGTTAACGCCCGCTTTGTGCGCATCCGGAATGTGCGGATACGGCGGAGAACGCAGCACGCGCCCCGAAGGCCGTCCGTCGCCGGGGCGGTGCGGATTCAGCGCACGATCTGGGTCAGTTGCCCCGACTTGTAGCGCGCTGCCATGGCGTCGAGCGACAGCGGCTTGATCTTCGAGGCCATGCCGGCGCAGCCGAAGGCTTCGAAGCGGGCCTTGCACACCTGCTTTGCGGCTTCGCGCGCCGGTTTGTTGAACTCGCGCGGGTCGAACTTGGACGGGTTCTCGAACAGGAACTTGCGCACCGCGCCGGTCATCGCCAGACGGATGTCGGTGTCGATGTTGATCTTGCGCACGCCGTACTTGATGCCTTCGACGATCTCCTCGACCGGCACGCCGTAGGTTTCCTTCATGTCGCCGCCGTACTGGCGGATGATCTCGAGCAGTTCCTGCGGCACCGAGCTCGAGCCGTGCATCACCAGGTGGGTGTTCGGCAGGCGCTCATGGATGGCCTTGATGCGCTCGATCGCGAGAATGTCGCCGGTGGGCTTGCGGGTGAACTTGTAGGCGCCGTGGCTGGTACCGATGGCGATCGCGAGCGCGTCGCAGTCGGTCTGCCGGACGAAATCAGCGGCCTGGTCAGGATCGGTCAGCAACTGGGAGTGGTCCAGCGTGCCTTCGGCGCCGACGCCGTCCTCCTCGCCGGCCTGCCCGGTCTCGAGCGAGCCGAGGCAGCCCAGTTCGGCTTCCACGGTCACCCCGATGGCGTGCGAGAACTTCACCACTTCGCGACTCACCGCAACGTTGTAGTCGTAGGACGAGGGGGTCTTGCCGTCTTCGAGCAGCGAGCCGTCCATCATCACGCTGGAGAAACCGGAGCGGATCGCGCCCATGCAGATAGCCGGGCTCTGGCCGTGGTCCTGGTGCATCACCACCGGGATGTTCGGATAGGCCTCGACTGCCGCGGCGATGAGGTGGCGCAGGAAGGCTTCGCCGGCATATTTCCGCGCACCGGCCGAGGCCTGCATGATCACCGGGCTGTCCGCTTCGGCGGCTGCTTCCATGATGGCCTGGACCTGTTCCAGGTTGTTTACGTTGAAGGCCGGGAGACCATAGGCGTTTTCGGCAGCGTGATCGAGCAGCTGACGCATGGATACGAGAGGCATGGAAAATCTCCGAGGGCGCCGGCGCAGGGCGACCGGTAGGTGCGGGTAGATAAGGACGGCATTCATTTTATCCCGTGAGCCGCTCCGGCCGGAACAGGCTCACACGGATTGAGACAATCGCAACGGTGACAAGGTGTCACCCGACCGGCTTACTCCAGGCTGCCCGGGTGGGGATGTTCGCCGACCCGCACGATCTTGAGCGTATTGGTGCCGCCCGAGGCGCCGATCGGCTCGCCGATGGTCAGCACGATCAGGTCGCCATAATCGACCACGCCCTGGTCGAGCAGGATCTGCTCCGCTTCCCACAGCAGCAGGTCACGATCATAGTGGGTCTGGCTGATCAGCAGCGGATAGACCTCGCGGTACAGCGTCATCTGGTTGCGTGCGCTGACTTCCGGCGTGATGGCGTAGATCGGCACGCCGCTATTGAGGCGACTCATCCACAACGCGGTGGAGCCGGTCTGGGTGAGCGAGGCGATCGCCTTCACCTTGAGGTGATAGGCGGTCCAGATCGCCGCCATCGCGATCGACTGGTCGATGCGGGTGAACACGCGGTTCAACACTTCGCGGTCGAGACTGACCTCGGCCGACTTCTCGGCTTCCAGACACACCCGGCTCATCGCCTCGACCACCTCGACCGGGAACTGGCCCGAAGCGGTCTCGGCCGAAAGCATCACCGCGTCGGTGCCATCGAGCACCGCGTTGGCCACATCCGACACTTCGGCGCGGGTCGGGACCGGACTGAGGATCATCGATTCCATCATCTGGGTGGCGGTGATGGTGAGCTTGTTGCGATCGCGGGCCGCGCGGATCATTTTTTTCTGTAGTGCGGGCACGGCCGCATCACCGACTTCCACCGCAAGGTCGCCGCGCGCGACCATGATCCCGTCCGAGGCGTCGAGAATCTCGTCGAGATTGGCCACTGCCTCGGTGCGCTCGATCTTGGCGATCAGCAGGGCGTCGCTGCCCGCGGCGCGCAGCAACTGGCGCGCCATGTACATGTCGGCGGCGCTCTTGGGGAAGGAGACCGCGACAAAATCGACCCCGATCTGGGCGGCGGTCTTGATGTCGTCCATATCCTTGGCGGTGAGCGCCGGTGCGGTCAGCCCGCCGCCCTGACGGTTGATGCCCTTGTTGTTCGACAGTTCGCCGCCGACCCGCACGCGGGTGTGGATTTCGTGGCCGAGTACCCGCTCGACGACCAGTTTCAGCCGACCGTCATCGAGCAGCAAAACGTCGCCCGGCTTCACATCCTTGGGCAGGTCCTTGTAGTCCAGCCCGACCCGTAGCCCGTTGCCGATTTCGCACCGTGCATCGAGAATGAATTCGGCATCGCGACTGAGGGTGACCTTGCCGGCCTCGAACTTGCCCACCCGGATCTTCGGTCCCTGCAGATCGGCGAGGATGCCGACCGGCCGCCCTGCGCGTTCCGAGGCCTCACGGATGGTGTTGGCGCGGGCGACATGGTCCTCCGCCTTGCCATGTGAGAAATTCATCCGGACCACGTCGATGCCGGCATGGACCATACGTTCGAGCACGTGCGCGTCGGTCGAGGCGGGGCCGAGGGTGGCGACGATCTTGGTGTGGCGGGACATGCGGTCTCCTGTTGTTGTGACGACGCGGGTTGGTCCAGCGCATAGTGGGGAGCAGGCCGCCCGTGATTCTAGCGGAGTGGTGGCCGATGGGGCGGGGCGACGGCGCCGGCTTCGTGTTCTATGCTAAAAACAAAGACATGGGGAGGTGAATGATGAGCGACATGGGAATCCTGCTGATACTGGCCGCGGGGATTGTGCTGGCGTGTTTCGCGTTTCTGAAATGGAGCGGCGGCAAGGATGCGGAGGAACTCGACCTGGGGGGGGATAGCCGCGTGGCGTCTTTCCATGCGGTGGAGGTGCGCTCGGCGGGCGGCGCGTGTGATGCCGCCCGCGCCGTGCGCGGCAAACGCTTCCTGTCGACCGAGGCACCGCCCATTCCGCTGCCGTCCTGCAAACGGAGCGCGTGTTCGTGCGTGTATGTCCATTTCGACGACCGGCGATCGGTCCAGCGGCGCGACGTCTACCTGCACAAGGCGTACGAAGTCGGCGAGCGTGTAGAGGAACGCCGGGCCAAGAATGGACGGAGGCAGTCCGACCGCATGTTGTTCGGTCCGCATTGATTCGGGCAAGCGCACAGGCTCGCGTGGATGTTCGATTCACGCCGGGACGGGAGTGACCGGCGCGGCGGGTTCGCGGACCCGGCCGGCGGATGACAGCCGCCTTGCGGTGGCTGTCATCCCGGTGCGTCAATCGTTATACCGCGCTTCCAGCGCCGCGATCGCCGGGAGCGTCTTGCCCTCGAGGAACTCGAGGAAGGCGCCGCCGCCCGTCGAAATGTAACCGACGTCGTCGGCAATATGGAACTTGGCGATCGCTGCCAGGGTGTCGCCGCCGCCGGCGATCGAGAACGCCTCGGAGTGGGCGATGGCCGAGGCCATCATCTTGGTGCCACCGGCGAACTGGGCGTGCTCGAACACCCCGAGCGGGCCGTTCCAGACGATGGTGCCGGCGTGAGCGATGATGTCGGCGAGCTTGGCCGAGGACTTCGGACCGAAGTCGAGGATGCGGTCGTGGGCGCCGACCTCGTCCACCGGAATGCGGTTGGCGCGCGCCAGTGCCGAGACTTCGTCGGCCACCACCACATCGACCGGCAGCGGTACTTCGGCGCCGCGGGCCTTCATGATGTCCATGACCTGCTGCGCTTCGCGCACCATCTCGGGTTCGGCGAGCGACTCGCCGATGCGTTTGCCCGCGGCGAGCAGGAAGGTATTGGCGATGCCGCCACCGACGATGAGCTGGTCCACCTTTTCGGCCAGCGTCTTGAGGATGGTGAGCTTGGTCGACACCTTGGCGCCGCCGACGATGGCGACCAGCGGCCGTGCCGGGGCGTGCAGCGCCTTGGACAGGGCGTCGATCTCGGCGCCCATCAGCATGCCGGCGCAGGCCACCGGGGCGAAGCGGGCGATGCCGTGGGTCGTGGCCTCGGCGCGGTGCGCGGTACCAAAGGCGTCATTGACATAGATGTCGCACAAGGCGGCCATCTTCTGTGCCAGTTCTTCGCTGTCTTTCTTCTCGCCCTTGTTGCAGCGGCAGTTCTCCAGCAACACGATCTGGCCGGGTTCGACGGTGAAGCCGCCGTCGACCCAGTCGGTGATCAGCTTCACCGGCTTGTGCAGCAACTGCCCGAGGCGCACCGCGACCGGGGCGAGGGTGTCATCGGGGCCGACGGTCCCTTCGGTGGGGCGGCCGAGGTGGGAGGTGACCATGACCGCGGCGCCGTTGTCCAGGCAGTACTGAATGGACGGGATGGAGGCGCGGATGCGGGTGTCTTCGGTGATGTTGCCGGCGTCATCCTGCGGCACGTTGAGGTCGGCGCGGATGAAGATTTTCTTGCCGCGCACATCGAGCTCGGCGAGTTTCTTGACTTGCAGGGGCATTTGGAGATTCCGGAAAGAAAGAGGCCGGGCGCCCGAAGGAGGCCCGGCCCGATACTGTGATTACTGGTAACTGTCTTTGCGCGCGTCATGGTTGACACCCACTGGCACGCCGCGTGCGCCGCCGATGGCACCGTCGGTGTAGATCAGGCTGCCCCGACCCTTGTAAACGGTCTCGAAGCGGTGGCCGTCGGTGTCGAAGTGGAACGGGATCCACGCCTTGCCGGTCATGACGGTGCGCATGTCGGTGCCGCGTCAGGCCTGGGCCAGCGCCTTGGCCGCATCCAGCATGCGGCAGGAATAGCCCCATTCATTGTCGTACCAGGCGAGCACCTTGACCAGATTGCCCTCCATCACGCGGGTCTGGGTGGCATCGAACACCGAGGAGTGCGAGTCGTGATTGAAGTCCATCGACACCAGCGGTTCGTCGTTCACCGCGAGCACGCCCTTGAGCGCGCCCTTGGAGGCTTCGATCATCAGGCTGTTGATCTCTTCCTTGGTGGTGGCGCGGCTGGCGGTGAAGGTGAGATCGACCAGCGACACGTTGATGGTCGGCACGCGCAGGGCGAAGCCGTCGATCCGGCCCTTGAGCGCGGGCAACACCAGGCCGACGGCCTTGGCCGCACCGGTCTTGGTCGGGATGATGTTGTGCGCGGCGGCGCGGGCGCGGCGCAGGTCCTTGTGGCGCACGTCGACCAGCACCTGGTCGTTGGTGTAGGCGTGGATGGTGGTCATCAGGCCCTTCTCGATGCCGATGTTGTCCTGCAGCACCTTGGCCACCGGGGCGAGGCAGTTGGTGGTGCACGACGCGTTCGAGACCACGGTCATCGCGCTCGTCAGCACGTCGTGATTGACGCCGTAGACGATGGTCGCGTCCACGTCGTCGCCGCCCGGCGCCGAGATCAGGATCTTCTTCGCGCCCTGCTTCAGGTGCACGTCGGCTTTGGCCTTGGTGGTATAGGCGCCGGTGCATTCGAGCAGCACATCCACGCCGAGGTCGCCCCAGTTGATCGCCAGCGGGTCCTTGGTGGAGTAGAACGGGATGCGGTCACCGTTGATGATGATGGTGTTCTCGCCTTCGGTCTCGACCGGGAAGGCGAAGCGGCCATGCGTGGTGTCGTACTTGGTCAGGTGGGCGTTGGTGGTCAGGTCGCCGGAGGCATTGATGGCGACGATCTCGAACTGGTCGCGCAGGCCGAGTTCGTAGAGTGCGCGGACGGTACAGCGGCCGATGCGGCCGTAGCCGTTGATGGCGATCTTGATGGTCATTGAAAGACTCCGGACTTGAAGGACTGAAAATGAGGGCCGTCGCCCCTGGCACCGGCCTGTGCTGCGCCGGTCCGGCGGTGACGGCGCGATTACTGGATACGTTGCTTGACCGCGTGCACCACGCTCTCGGTGGTGAGGCCGAAGTGCTTGAACAGGTCGCCGGCCGGTGCGGATTCGCCAAAGCTGTCGATGCCGACCACGGCGCCCTCGAGACCGACGTACTTGCGCCAGCCGTCGGTGACTCCGGCCTCAACCGCGATGCGTGGCAGTCCGGCAGGCAGGACCGACGTCCTGTAGGCGGTGTCCTGGCGGTCGAAGACATTGGTCGACGGGATGGACACTACGCGTACCGCGAGGCCGTCGGCGAGCAATGCCTTCTGTGCCGCGGTGGCGAGTGCGACTTCGGAGCCGGTGGCAATGATCACGGCCTGCGGCTTGCCGCCGGCCGCTTCGGACAGGATGTAGCCGCCGCGGCGGATCTCGGCGATCTGTGCCGGTGTGCGCGCCTGGAAGGGCAGGTTCTGGCGTGAGAAGCACAGCGCGGACGGGCCGCCCTTGCGCTCGATGGCACACGCCCAGGCGATGGCCGACTCGGTGGTGTCGCACGGGCGCCACACGTCCATGTTGGGGATCAGGCGCAGGGTGGCGGTCTGCTCCACCGGCTGGTGGGTCGGGCCGTCTTCGCCGAGGCCGATGGAGTCATGGGTGAACACGAACACCTGGCGCAGTTTCATCAGCGCCGCCATGCGCAGGGCGTTGCGGGCGTACTCGCTGAACATCAGGAAGGTCGCGGTGTACGGAATCAGGCCACCGTGCAGGCTGATGCCGTTGGCGATCGCGGCCATGCCGAATTCGCGCACGCCGTAATAGATGTAGTTGCCGCCACTGGCCTTGCTGACGCCCCTAGAGCCCGACCACAGGGTGAGGTTGGAGCCGGCGAGGTCGGCCGAGCCGCCGAGCAGCTCGGGCAGGCTCGGCGCGAAGGCTTCGATGCTGTTCTGACTGGCCTTGCGGGTGGCGATGGTCTCGGCCTTGTCGACAATCCTTGCAATCACGGCATCGACGTGGCTCGACCAGTCGGCAGGTAGTTCATTGTCGATCACCCGGCGGCGGAACTCGGTGGCGAGTTCGGGAAATTCCTTTGCGTAGGCCGCAAGCCTGTCGTTCCACGCGGCCTCTGCCGCACGACCCTGGTCGCGCGCATTCCACGCCGCGTAGACCTCGGCAGGAATCTCGAACGGCGGGTGATTCCAGCCGATGTGGGCACGTGCGGCATCGATCTCGGTCGCGCCCAGCGGGGCGCCGTGCACGTCGTGGCTGTCCTGCTTGTTGGGGGCACCGGCGCCGATGATGGTCTTGCAGCAGATCAGTGTGGGCCGGGTCGCGTCGGCCCGAGCCTGCGCGATCGCGGCCTCGATCGCCACCGGATCGTGGCCCTGGACATCGCGGATCACCTGCCAGCCGTAGGCCTCGAAGCGCTTCGGCGTGTCGTCGGTGAACCAGCCGTCGACGTGGCCGTCGATCGAGATATTGTTGTCGTCATAGAACGCGGTCAGCTTGCCCAGACCCAGGGTGCCGGCAAGCGAGCAGGCTTCGTGGCTGACCCCTTCCATCAGGCAGCCATCGCCGAGGAAAACCCATGTGTGGTGATCGACGATGGCGTGACCGGAGCGGTTGAACTCGGCGGCGAGCACTTTCTCGGCCAGCGCCATCCCGACTGCGTTGGCAATACCCTGGCCGAGCGGCCCGGTGGTCGTCTCGACGCCAGGGGTATAGCCGTATTCGGGGTGGCCCGGAGTCATGCTGTGCAGCTGGCGGAAACGCTTGAGCTCGTCGATCGGCAGATCGTAGCCGGTGAGATGGAGCAGGGCATAGATCAGCATCGAGCCATGTCCGTTGCTGAGCACGAAGCGGTCGCGGTCGGCCCATTTCGGATTGGCCGGGTTGTGCTTCAGATGATGACGCCACAGGACTTCGGCGATCTCGGCCATCCCCATCGGCGCTCCCGGATGGCCGGAATTGGCCTTCTGTACGGCGTCCATCGCCAGGGCGCGAATGGCACCGGTGATGGGGTTGAAAACCGGGGGCGTGACGTTTCTGGACAGCGACATGGTTTCCTCGAGGCCGGGAGGGGCGGCTGGAAAAACCGGAATTATCGCCGAAAACGGGGGGGTATTGGTAGGGGCATGGCGCTTAGACCCACTGTCGTCGCCGCTCCATCAGCTTCCAGATCAAGGGCGTAAGGATCAACTGCATGGCCAGATCGAGCTTTCCGCCCGGGATGACGATGGTGTTGGCGCGACTCATGAATGCATCGTGAATCATCCGCAGCAGGTACGGAAAATCCACCCCGCGTGGATCCTTGAACCGGATCACGACCATGGATTCGTCCAGGGTCGGCACGTCGCGGGCGATGAAGGGATTGGAGGTGTCGACCACCGGTACGCGCTGGAAGTTGATATGGGAGCGCGAGAACTGCGGCACGATGTAATGGACGTAGTCGTGCATGCGGCGCAGGATGGTGTCCTGTACCGCCTCGGCCGAATAGCCGCGGACCCGGGTGTCGCGGTGCAGCTTCTGGATCCACTCGAGGTTGATCGTGGGCACCACGCCGATCAGCAGGTCGACATGGCGTGATACGTCGACCCGGTCGGCAACGACTGCGCCGTGCAGGCCTTCGTAAAACAGGCAGTCGGTGCCGACCGGGAGGTCTTCCCACGCGGTGAAACTGCCCATCGGCAGGTTCCAGCGCATCGACTGGGCCTCGTTGTGGATGTAATACCGACGCCGTCCGGTGGCGGATTCGCCGTAGGCCCTGAACAGGTTCTCGAGATCCTCGAACAGGTTGGCCTCCGGGCCGAAGTGGCTGATACCGCGCTTGCCGGCAAGTTCGGCCTCCTCGATCAGCGCCCGCATCTCGGCCCGGGTGTAGCGGTGAAAGCTGTCACCCTCGACGATGCCGGCGTTGACGTTCTCGCGATGAAAGATCGCCTCGAATGTGTGCTTGACCGTGGTCGTGCCGGCACCCGAAGAGCCGGTCACAGCGATGATGGGATGCTTCAGGGACATGATGGAATCCGTGGGCAGCGTACAGATTGGGAACGGGGCGTTGCCGGTTTCATGGGTTCCCACCGTCGCCATAGACCCGCCTGGCGGCGACCACCAGCACATGGACCTCGGCGGCGGAAAGCTCCGGATAGTGGTCGCGCACGACGCGATAGGCGAGGTGGTCCAGGGTCGCGTTCGCCCAGCGGTTCTCCTTGGCGAAGAAGGGCGCGATCAACACGTAGGCTTCCTCGAAGAGCGCGCGGACACGGTGATACTGTCGTCGGTCGGTCTGGACTTCGGGTTCGGTTGCGGCGGGGCTGGACGGGCTCATGATGGTAGCGGGCATGACGACAGGAGGGATAATAAACCCGGATGCTGTGCGGCGAGGGCGTGGTGGTTTCGGTCAGGAGTGGGCCTGGACCCAGGCACGCCACTCTGCAAACAGTGCCGGGCTGGTCGCGGCGATGATGCCGCGCTTGACTGCCGGGCCCGCCATCAGGGTGCCGCCGTCCAGGGCCATGGCCTGGCCCCCCGATTCCGACAGGATCAACTGTCCGGCCGCGTAGTCCCACAGCATCTGTCCGCCGTGCAGATAGACGTCGAGTCGTCCGGCCGCGACGAAGCACCACTCCAGGGCGCTCGAGCCGAAATTGCGCTGCGAGTAGTACGGTGGCCGAACTGCCAGCTCGTCGCCGAGATGGTGGCTGATGCGCTTGAAGTCCACCCCGGCGACCGCTTCGCCCAGGTGTTGTGCGCCGGCGCGCAGGGGCAGTTCAATGCCGTTGAGGAAGGCGCCGGCGCCCTTGGCGGCGTAGAAGCTCTCGTCGGTGATCGGGTTGTACACCACGCCGAAACGCGGTTCGTGATCGACCAGATAGGCGATCGAAACCGCAAAGAAGGGGATGCCGTTGGCGAAGTTGGTGGTGCCGTCGATCGGATCGATACACCACAGTCCGTGTCGCCCGGCGCTCCACAGACGGCCCTGTTCCTCGGCACTCATTTCTTCGCCGAGCACCGGACCGGGCATCAGCTGGGGCAGGGCCTCGGTGAAACAACGCTGGGATTCGAGGTCGGCCTCGGTAAACAGCGAGCCGTCCGACTTGCGGTTGCTCGAGGACTTCAGGTAACGCGGCAGGATTTCCGTGCGGGTGATGTCGCGCACGACGGATTCGAGGGCGCGTGCGCGCGCCAGACGTTGGGCTGCTGTCGACATTTCTTGCACTCCTTCGGGGGTGGGGCGGTGAGTGCCCGGGGACGTCCCGGCTTCGGCGGAAAGGGTTCCTGGCCTGCGGGAGCGGTCCGGGCATGTCTCCGGCGAGTACGCATGCCTATAATCTTACGATGATTTCACGTTTCCATTTTTCCGGCGTCCTGCCGCAGGACGGAGAAGTAGCACTTCCCGAGACGATCGCCCATCACGCACTGCGCGTCTTGCGGTTGCGCGCGGAGGAGCCGCTGCTGTTGTTCGACGGCTCCGGGGTCGAGGTCGAGGCCCATCTCGTGGTTCGCGGCAAGCATGGTTTTGCCCGTCTCGGCGCCAGGCGCGAGATCAATCGCGAGTCGCCGCTGCGAGTGGTGCTGGTGCAGGCGCTGGCCAGCGGCGACAAGATGGACTGGATCGTGCAGAAGGCGGTCGAGCTCGGCGCGGTCGCGGTGATGCCGGTGCAGGCCGAGCGCTCGGTGTTGCGGCTCACCGGCGATCGTGCCGAGAAGCGCCGGGCGCACTGGCAACAGGTCGCGGTCTCGGCCTGCGAACAATGCGGGCGCAATCTCGTGCCCGAAGTCGGGCCGCTGCGCTCGCTTGCCGCCTACCTCGACGATACGCCCACGGTGAGCAGACTGATCCTGGCGCCGGGTGGCGAGCGACCACTGGCCGACCTGCCCCGGCCGGAGACGGCCTTGCACCTGATGATCGGTCCGGAAGGGGGCTGGACCGATGCCGAACTTGCGGCTTGTCGAGCGTCGGGGTGCATCGCAGTCGGCCTCGGGCCTCGGGTCCTGCGCACGGAGACGGCCGGGTTGGCCGCCCTGGCCGCACTACAGGCGCGCTGGGGCGATTTCTGAGCACGTGCCGTTGCGACCTGCAACCGCATCCAACAACAACTCGAGGGGGAGAACGCACATGTTCGAATCGGCCGAACTTGGACACAGCACCGACAAGGATGCGTTCGACGCCACGGTACCCGCGTTGCGGGCCGAGTTGCTCGATGCCCAGTTCGAACTGCTCGACCTGAAGCAGTTTGCCGTGGTTGTGCTGATCAACGGCATCGATGGTGCGGGCAAGGGCGAAACGGTGAATCTGCTCAACGAGTGGATGGATCCGCGTCATATCCAGGCCTGGGCCTTCGATGCCCCGACCGAGGAAGAGTCTGCGCGTCCGTTCATGTGGCGGTTCTGGCGCGCGTTGCCGCCGGCGGGCAAGATCGGGGTGTTGTTCAACAACTGGTATACCGACCCCATCCACGAGCGGGTCGAGCGCAGCAGCAAGAAAGCCGACTTCGACCAGCGCCTGGACGAGATCCGCCGCTTCGAGGAGATGCTGACCCGCGAGGGCGTGCTGCTGATCAAGTTCTGGTTTCACCTGTCGAAGGATGGACAGAAAAAGCGGCTCAAGGATCTTGAGAAGGATCCCAGGACGCGCTGGCGGGTGACCGAGCGCGACTGGCGCTTCTATGACCTTTATGATCGCTATCGCGATGTTGCCGGCCATGCGCTACGCCTCACCAGTACCGGAGACTGCCCGTGGACGATCGTGGATGGCAGCGATCCGCGCTTTCGTGCCCTGTTCGTCGGGCGGGCCCTGATCGATGCGTTGCGCAGGCGCTTGAGCGCGGCGCAGCAGCACTGGGCTGCGCGCAAGACGGCTGCAGCCTTGCCGCCGGCAATCGATGCGCTGAATCTGCTCAATAGTCTGCAGATGCAGCAGGAGATGAGCAAGAACGAGTACAAGGACAGGCTCGAGCGCTATCAAGGGCGGCTGGCCTTGCTGACCCGCGACGATGCGTTCCGCAATCGCTCGCTGGTGCTGGTGTTCGAGGGTGCCGACGCCGCCGGCAAGGGGGGCGCGATCCGGCGCGTGACTGCGGCGCTCGATGCGCGTCAGTACCGCGTCGTGCCGATTGCGGCACCGACCGAGGAAGAGCGTGCGCAGCCTTATCTGTGGCGTTTCTGGCGACACCTGCCCAGTCGTGGAAAAGCGGTGATGTTCGATCGTTCGTGGTATGGCCGGGTGCTGGTCGAGCGGGTCGAGGGCTTGTGCTCCGAAGCCGACTGGATGCGCGCCTATTCCGAGATCAATGATTTCGAGGATCAGCTCGCCCAGTCCGGAGCGATCGTGGTCAAGTTCTGGCTGGCGATCAGCGCCGACGAACAACTGGCGCGCTTCCGGGAACGCGAGGCCGAGCCGCACAAACGCTTCAAGATTACCGATGACGACTGGCGCAATCGCGACAAGGCGGACGACTACGCGCGTGCCGTGTGCGACATGGTCGATCGCACCAGTACCGAAATCGCCCCGTGGACCCTGATCGAGGCCGACAATAAATTGTTTGCCCGGATCAAGATCCTGCGTACGATTTGCGAGTCGGTCGAGGCCGGATTGGCGCACTGAGTGGCGGAGCGTGCTGCGCGTCGGCGCACGGGAAGGAATTTTGTTGCATATGATTCACTTCGCGGTGCACCAAAACTCGCGGCCGCATCCGCTAGAATCCGGATATGACAACGATAAGGTGGCATGCGCCTGAAGCGCGCGCTGTCTGTGCCAAACCGAGCCAACCGAGCGGTGAATTCTTGAGCGCTGAATCTTCCCCCGAAACCCCTCCCGACCATGCCGTCGCTGCGGCGGGCACCGCGCTCGACTCGACCGCGCAATTCGTGGCCTGGGTGCGTGGTGCCGCGCCGTATATCCATGCGTTTCGTGGCAAGACCTTCGTTGTCGGTTTCGGCGGCGAGGTGGCCGGCGGCGAGTTGGCGCAAAGCCTGGCCTACGACTGCAATCTGCTGGCGGCACTCGGTATCCGCCTGGTGCTGGTCCATGGCGCCCGTCCGCAGATCGATGCGGAGATGGCGCGTCGCGGTCTGGAGCCGCGCTTTCACAATGGTCTCAGGGTGACCGATCCGGCTACACTCGAGTGCGTCAAGTCGGCGATGGCGGTGACCCGCTTCGAAGTCGAGGCACTGTTGTCGCAGGGCTTGCCCAACACGCCGATGGCGGGCAGCTACATGCGGGTGACCGGTGGCAACTTCATTACCGCGCGCCCGTTCGGCGTCGTCGATGGCATCGATTACCAGTACACCGGTGCAGTACGCAAGATCATTGCCGAGGAAATCAACGCTGACCTCGATCAGCAGAACGTGGTGCTGATCACCCCGCTCGGCGTGTCTCCGGCGGGCGAGATCTTCAATCTGTGCATGGAAGAAGTGGCCGAGGCAGTCGCAGTGGCGGTGAAGGCCGAGAAGCTGATCTATCTGTGCGACGCGCCGGGCCTGCTCGATGCCGATGGCAAGCTGATCGAAGCCGTGACTGCGGACGAGGCCCAGCGCAAGTTCGATGCGGGCGAGGGCCTGACCGAAGATCTCCACCTCTACCTTCCGTGTGCGATCCGGGCGGTACGCAAGGGCGTCGCACGCTGTCATCTGATCGACCGCGACAAGGACGGCGGGCTGTTGCTGGAGTTCTTCACCCATGCAGGAGTCGGTACCGTGGTGTCGCGCGATGTGCTGTTCCGGCTGCGCGAGGCGAGCGTCGACGACGTCGCCGCGCTGGTCTCGCTGATTTCGCCGATGGAGGCCGATGGCACCCTGGTTCGACGCGGACGGGAACTGCTCGAGCAGGAGATCGAGCGTTTCACCGTGGTCGAGCACGACGGGATGCTGGTCGGGTGTGCGGCGCTCTATCCTTTCAGCGAGGACAATGCAGCCGAACTGGCCTGTCTCGCGGTGGTGCCCGAGTATCGCCGTGCGGGGCTCGGTGATCAGTTGCTCCGGCGTATCGAGCGACGTGCCCGAATGCAGCGCCTGGAGCGTCTGTTCGTGCTCACCACGCGTACCGCGCACTGGTTTCGGGAACGCGGATTCAGCGAAATCGGTCCCGAAGCCCTGCCGCAGCAAAAACGTGAGCTCTACAATCTGCAGCGTCGCTCCAAGGTCTTCGTGAAACCGCTATGACAACGATCCGGTGCGCCCTGTCGCCGACCTGCCGCATGCCGGCGCTGCTGGAGGGCCGGCTGTGAAGCTGCCGCGCTTCTGGCGTTCGTCGCCCTGTTCCGCCGTGCCCGATGCCACGGTCGCCGAGGTGGAATTGTTGCGCGGCGTCGTTGAAGGCATCCATGGTATCGAGGTGCTGTTCGGTGCCGCCGGGGAACTGCGCTGGATCAGCCCTTCGGTGGAGCGACTCACCGCCCGGCCGCCGTCCACCTTTCTGACGGCCGACGATCCGCTTGCGCTGCTCGTTCATCCGTCCGACCTGGCCTATTCCAGGCGGGTGATGGGCGAGGTGCTGGAATCGGGTGAGGCGCGTGACTTCGAGCTCCGTCTGCATCGCGACGACGGTGGCATCAATTGGGTGGCCTGCCACTGGCGCGCCTTGCGTGACCGCGTGGGCGGTGTTGCCGGTGTGCGTCTGTCCGCGGAGGATATCCAGGCACGGAAGGAAACCGAATACACGCTGCTCGAAACCGTGGCCGAACTTCGCCGTGCCCAGGCTTTGCGTGAGCATTATCTCGCCCGCAGCAACGACGAGCGCCATCGCCTCTCCGCACTGCTCAACGTGATCCGGCTGGGTATCCTGTTCATCGACCGTGATCACCGGGTGTTGTATTACAACCGCGCGATGCTCGATCTGTGGGCCTATCCACCCGATGAGAACCTGATCGGTGTCCGCGACGTGGTGCTGCAGAGCACCGTCACCCCGTTGCTGGAGTCGCCTGCAGAATACCTTGCCCACATTGAGGCGGTGATTCGCCGGGCCGAGGTCAGCGAACCCTATGAGATCCACTTCAAGGACGGCCGGGTCGTGACCGACCTGTCGGCGGTGGTCGAAGGCGGCCAGGACGGACGCGGTATCGGCCGGGTCTGGATCTATGAGGACGTCACCGAACGCCGCCGCGTGGCGCAACAGTTGGTGGCGCTTGCCGAGCGCGATCCGCTGACGAATCTGTTCAACCGCCGGCGCTTTCATGAGGAGCTGGACCGTCTGCTGGCCGATGGCGGGCGGCGCGAAGTCCGGGTGGGGCTGCTGACTTTCGATCTCGACGGATTCAAGCCGATCAATGACCAGTACGGTCATCAGGCGGGGGACGAAGTCCTGGTCACGCTGGCCGAGGGCGTACGACGTATCGTGCGGCGCAACGAGATGTTCTTCCGCCTGGGTGGCGACGAGTTTGCCGTGCTGGTGCCGGAAGCCACGGTCGAGGCCCTGTCGGAGCTCGCCACCCGGCTGGTCGAAGGCATCGCCGCGCTGCCGTTCCATTTTGGAGGGCAGGCTGCCGGCGTTACCGCCAGTATCGGCGTGGCCTGCTATCCGCAGGACGGGATCGACGGTGAGGCGTTGATGGCCGCGGCCGATGCCGCCATGTATCGGTCCAAGGCCAACGGGCGGAATCGCTGGGTGCTGGCCGGGCGCTGAGCGGATGTAGAATGGGGGCCTGAATTTTCGACAACCCCGTTATTTGTAGAGAGGATTGAACGATGGCCCGTATGGTCAATTGCGTGAAGCTGGGTCGGGAGGCCGAAGGTCTCGATCTGCCGCCGGTGCCGGGCGAACTGGGCAAACGTATCTACGCCAGTGTGTCGAAGGAGGCGTGGCAGCAGTGGGTGAAGTATCAGACCATGCTGATCAACGAGAACCGGCTCAACCTGATGGATGCGCGCGCGCGCAAATACCTCGCCGAACAGATGGAAAAGCACTTCTTCGAGGGCGGGGCAGACCAGGTTTCAGGGTACGTGCCGCCGGCTCAGTGAGATCGGTCGGTTGCACCGTGATGCCGTGTTGAACGGCCTTCGACAGAAAAAGGATGGTCGGCAACCATCCTTTTTAACGACCTGCAGTGCTCAGGGCTTGGGCGGCAGACCTTCGGCGACGACCGATTTGGCGTAACGCACATCGCGTCCCTGAACCAGGAAGACGACGTATTCGGCGACATTCTTCGAGTGGTCGCCGATGCGCTCGATAGCCTTGGCGATGAACAGGACCTCGAGGCTGTTGGAGATGGTGCGCGGGTCTTCCATCATGAAGGTGATCAGCTGCCGCATGATGCCCTTGAAGCAGGCGTCCACTTCCTCGTCCTGCTTGCTGATCGCAGTCCAGTTCGATGCATCGGCGCGGGCAAAGCTGTCCAGCGCGCTGCGCAACATGTCCAGCGCCAGCCCGGCCGAATAGCCCAGGTCGATGCGCAGTGAGAATGGCATTTCGCCCGAATGCAGACGCTTGGCGGCTTTGGCGATCTTCTTGGCTTCGTCGCCGATGCGCTCCAGATCCGCGATCGACTTGATCACCGTCATCACCAGGCGCAGGTCGACGGCAGCTGGCTGGCGTTTGGCGATGATCTGGTTGCAGTCTTCGTCGAGCTCGATTTCGAGCAGGTTGATGCGGTGGTCGCCTTCGATGACGCGTTCGAGCAGGCCGATGTTGCCGGTTTTCAGCCCTTCCAATGCGTTGGCAACCTGGGTTTCGACCAGGCCGCCCATCTGCAGTACGCCGGTACGGATCGTTTCCAGTTCGGTGTCGAACTGCTTATGGGTATGTTCGGTCATTTTTGCCATTGCGGTATCCAGGAAGGGGACAGGCTAACAGGTAAAAATTACTGTTTTGTGTCAGTGGCGAACCTGGCGCTCGACTCCGGTAGCTGCCGCCAGCAGCAGGACATCGGCACCGCGACGGGCAAAAAGGCCGTTGGTCACGACGCCGACAATCTGGTTCAGCTCCGTTTCCATGGCAACCGGGTCGTTGATCGACAGGCCATGCACGTCGAGGATCAGGTTGCCGTTGTCGGTCACGAAATCTTCGCGCAGGCGCGGGTTCCCGCCCAGTTTTACCAGTTCGCGGGCGACCTGGGCATGGGCCATCGGAATGACCTCGACCGGAAGCGGGAAGCGACCGAGAATGCTGACCTTCTTGCTCGCATCGCAAATGCAGACGAAGCGCCGCGACACCGCGGCAATGATCTTTTCGCGGGTCAGCGCGCCGCCACCGCCCTTGATCATGCAGAAGCCGCCATCGATCTCGTCGGCGCCGTCGACATACACCGGCAACTCCTCGATATCGTCCAGGCTGAACAGCGGGATGCCGTGGGCCGCAAGGCGCTGCGAGCTGGCTTCCGAACTGGAGATGGCGCCACGGATGCGGTCACGCATGCCGGCCAGGCCGTCGATGAAATGGTTCACCGTCGAGCCGGTACCGACGCCAACGATGCTGCCTTCCTCGACTTCCTGCAAAGCGGCGAGGGCCGCGGCTTTCTTGAGTTCGTCCTGGGTCATGGGCGGATCCGTAGGAGGTGGGACGGGGTTCAGACGAGCCCGTCGAAGGGTTGCACCAGTACACGCTCCCCGGCCTGCACACCCGTGCAGTCTTCGGGGAGCACGATAAAGCAGTCGGCTTCCGACATCGAGCGCAGAATGCCCGATCCCTGGGCGCTGGCCGGAGCCACGCTGATCCGGCCATCGGCGCGCGTCATGCGGCCGCGCAGGTATTCGCAGCGCCCGGCTTGTTTGCGGACCGTCTCGGTGCAGGTGACCTCGAACAGTCCGGGGGCCGGCAGCGGGGAGACACCCATCAACTTGAGCAAGGCGTCCTGAACGAACTGGTAGAAGGTGACCAGGACCGCAACCGGATTGCCGGGAAGACCGAACAGCCGGGCCTCGCCGATGCGGCCGAAGGCCATCGGCCGTCCGGGCTTGATCGCCAGCTTCCAGAATGCGACCTCGCCCATTCGCGTCATCATTTCGCGGATGAAGTCGGCCTCGCCGACCGATACCCCGCCGCTGGTGATAATCACATCCGCTGCCTGCGAGGCGTCGCTGAAGGCCGCCTCGAGTGCGGCCGGATGGTCGGCGATGACCCCCATGTCGATAAGCTCGCAGCCAAGCCGACTGAGCGCGCCAAAGAGCGTATAGCGGTTGCTGTCGTAGACTTGGCCGGGCGCGAGGGGGCGACCGATGGTGGCGATTTCGTCGCCGGTGGAGAAGAACGCCACCCGGAGCCGGCGATGGACGACGATCTCGGCGATGCCGAGCGAAGCGATCAGGCCGAGTTCGGCCGGGCCGCAGCGGCTACCTGCTGCCAGTGCGATGCCACCGAGCGCAAGGTCCTCTCCCGCACGGCGCAGGTTCTGTCCGCTACGCTGGCCGGCCGGGATGAACACCCGGTTGTCCTCGCGGCGGACCACCTCCTGCACCACGATCGTGTCGGCGCCTTCGGGAATCTCGGCACCAGTCATGATGCGGGCGGCTTGCCCGCCACCGACGATGCCGGAGAAGGGCTTGCCGGCGAAGGCGGTGCCGACCACTGTGAGCACGGTGTCGCCGCCGCCACCGAGGTCGGCGGCGCGTACCGCATATCCATCCATCGCCGAATTGTCGTGGGCCGGCACATTGCACGGCGCGATCACGTCCTCGGCGAGGATGCGGCCAAGGGCGCTGCGCACGGCGACCCGCTCCCAGCCGGTCACCGGCTCGATGGAGTCGAGAATCGCACTGCGTGCCTCGGCAACGCCGAGAAAATTGCGCCCTGGGTCGGCGCCTGTCGCTGGCTGGGTCATCTGCTTATCCGGAAACGAGGTGTCCGCTGGGGCTACGGCTCTGCATTTTCACACATTGAGGGCTATCCGTCGTGCGACGCCGCGCCGGTCCCCGACGAGGCGTCCATGCAAGCAGGTCGTGTCGTCGAGCCACCGTTGGAATCATCCTGCCGGCTGCACGTCTTCCAGTTGCCGGTCGTCCAGCTTCCAGTCCGCCAATGACGCATTGCCGCGCAAGCGCAATGAGCAATGGACAAAAAAATAGGGTGGACAAGCCACCCCATTCGTCGTGCCGGTCGAACGCCTCAGCGCAGACCGGCTGCGTAGTCGGCCACCGCCTTCATCTCCGGGTCGGTCATCTTGATTGCGATCATACGCATCATGCTGTTCGGATCGTTGGCGCGGACGCCGTCGCGGAAGCCCTTGAGCTGGGCTTCGGTGTAGTCGGCGAACTGCCCGGCGAGTGCCGGATACTGAGCGGGCAGTCCCGCGCCTGCGGGACCGTGGCAGGCGGCACAGGCGGGAACACCCTTGGATGCGATCCCGGAGCGCCAGATTTGCTGACCGCGTTCGATCGTCTCCAGGCTCTTCGCTGCCTCGGGCTGCAGTTTCTGGGTCGAGAAATACTGGGCCAGACCCTTCATGTCGCCTTCGTCGAGGCCGGCGACCATCGCGCCCATCACCGCATTGTCGCGGACGGGCGGCTTGCCGTCCCAGCCCTTGAACTCGCGCAATTGCTTGAAGAGGTATTCGGAGTGCTGACCCGCCAGCTTCGGGTTGGCCGCGAGCTGGCTGTTGCCGTCCGCCATATGACAACCTGCACAGACCGTTTCAGCGGTCTGTTTTGCCTTGGCCAGGTCGGGTGCCTGATCCTGGGCCTGGAGGCTGCCTGCGACCAGCAGCAGCGAGAGCAACAGGGAACGCTTGATCATGATGTCCTCGGAAAGCCGTGAATTGTTGTCTCAAAACGCGGTATTCTATATCACGAAACGCTTGTTGCGCGACGCGATGAGGGTTTTTACCCCGTACAACGGCCTTCGCGCCACTTTTCAATGCCTATCTTTCGCAACGCACAATTCGAGATCTCGATCGCCAAGCCATCCGGGCTGCCGCCTGCAAACGGACCGGAGATCGCTTTCGCCGGTCGATCGAATGCCGGGAAGTCCAGCGCAATCAATACGCTGGCGGGGCATGTCAGGCTCGCCTACGTGTCGAAGACCCCGGGCCGCACACAACTGATCAATTTTTTCCGCCTCAATTGCGGCGCTATTCTGGTCGATCTGCCCGGCTACGGCTACGCTGCCGTACCGGAGAAAGTCCGGCGCGACTGGGGCGCCTTGATCGAAACCTACCTGAAAGAGCGTGAAAGCCTGGTCGGGCTGGTGCTGATGATGGATTCGCGGCATCCGATGACCGACCTGGACCGCCAGATGATCGGCTGGTTTGCACCTTCCGGGCGGCCGATCCATGTGCTGCTGACCAAGAGTGACAAGCTTTCACGCGGCCCGGCCAACGCGACGCTGCTAGCGGTCCGCCGGGAATTATCCGCCTACGGTCCGCAGGTCACCGTTCAGCTTTTCTCCAGCTTGAAGAAAACCGGAGTCGAGGAATGCGAGGCCATCGTGACCGACTGGTTGGGGCTTGGGGCGTTGCCGACCGATGAGGCGGCGGGTATGACCGCGGTCTCGGGCGCAGAAACAAAAACCCCCGGCTAAGGGGGGAGGCCGGGGGTGAAAAAATGCCTCGAGTTGTCGAGGCCCCGCTCAGGGAGGTGAAGCGGGAGATGGCTTGCACCATCTGTCATCTGTGAGCTGAACGAAGACAGGAAGTTCCGCTCCCACTCGTTACCATTTGTTTTTTTGACCTGACCGATTGGTCTGATTCCTGTTGGTCACTGTTGCCGGATCCGATATGCCAGCCCAAGCCAGCTTTCCCACGACACGTATGCGGCGCATGCGCCGCGATGATTTTTCCCGGCGGCTGATGCGTGAGAACGTATTGACGCCCGCCGATCTGATCTACCCGGTATTCGTCCTCGAGGGGCAGGATACGGTGGAGCCGGTGACCTCGATGCCAGGCGTGAGCCGCGTATCGCTCGACCGTCTGCTCCATCTCGCCGAGGAGGCGCTGACCCTTGGGGTGCCGGCCCTGGCCCTGTTTCCGGTGATCGATACCGCACGCAAGAGTGCGCAGGCCGAGGAGGCCTGGAACCCGGACGGTCTGGTGCCGCGGGTGGTGCAGGCGCTCAAGGACCGCTTTCCCGAACTCGGCGTGATCACCGATGTGGCGCTCGACCCCTACACGAGCCACGGACAGGACGGCTTGATCGATCCTGACGATCCGCGCGGCTATGTGCTCAACGACGAAACGCTCGAGGCCCTGGCGAAACAGGCCTTGTGCCATGCCCGGGCCGGTGCGGACGTGGTGGCGCCATCCGACATGATGGACGGGCGGGTTGCGCGCATTCGCGCCGAGCTCGATGCCGATCGCCGCATTCATACCCGCATCCTGGCCTATTCGGCCAAATATGCATCCAGCTTTTACGGCCCATTTCGCGACGCGGTCGGTTCTGCCGGCAACCTGGGCAAGGGCAACAAGTACACCTATCAGATGGACCCGGCCAACAGTGACGAGGCCATCCGCGAGGTGGCGCTCGACATCGCCGAGGGTGCCGACATGTTCATGGTCAAGCCCGGCATGCCCTACCTCGATATCGTACGCCGGGTAAAGGCCGAGCTGCAGGTGCCGACCTACGTGTATCAGGTCAGTGGCGAATACGCGATGCTCAAGGCTGCCGTGGCCAATGGCTGGCTGGACGAGCGTGCGTGTGTCATGGAGGCCCTGCTGGCGTTCAAGCGCGCCGGCGCGGATGGCATCCTGACCTATTTTGCGCTCGATGCCGCGCGCTGGATGCGTAGCGGCGGCTGATCGCCGGGCCTCAGCGGAACAAGCCGCCGGTTGCCCGGCGCAGCTTCATGATCGAGCTGATCTTCACGTCCACATAGGCCGGATGGCGCGTGCCGCGGCCCACCAGCACCGTACGCATGCCGAGGCGGCGTGCAGTGCGCAGGTTGACCGCGGTATCTTCAATCATGATGCAGCGCCGGGGGTTGAGTCGGTAGCGTCGAATGATGCAGCGGTAGGCTGCCATGCTCGGCTTGGGTTGAAAGTCGAGTGCCTCGATGCCGACCACGGCATCGAACAGGCCGCGGATGCCCATGACGTCGAGCACCGCCGCGGCGTAGGCACGCGGTGCATTGGAAAACACGATCTTGCGCCCGGGCAGCTTTTTCAGCATGCCCTTCAGGGCGCGCTCGAACACGACGATCTTGCGCAGCCGTTCGAAACGATGCGTTTCGCGCAGGAAGTGATGCGGATCGGTAGCGTGGTGCCGTACCAGGCCGAGCAGCGTGGCGCCATACTGGTGCCAGTACTTCAGGCGCAGCGCGTTGGCGTCCTCGGTACTCAGCGCCAGATGCTGCTCGAGGTAGGCTGTCATGCTGCGGTTGATGTGCGGAAAAATGTGCGGACTGGCGTTGTGCAGGGTGTTGTCGAGATCGAACAGCCAGACGGGTGCAGCGGTCATGAAGGCGTTTCCGATGCCGTGGCTCAGGTCGAAGGCTTGGCCGTGGGGCGCGGATGAAAGTGCACGACCGCACGCCCGTCTTCGGTGGTTTTGGGGGCGGACTTCCAGGCATGTCCCTGGATGACTTCGAACGTGGCCGGCAGCCTTCCCGCGCTGCGCAGCTGCTCGTAGCGGGCGCGGGCCTCGGCCCAGGCCTGCTTGCCCGACAGGCCGCGTGGTCGCGAGCTGGCCGCATTGTTGCTCCCGCTGGCCTGCAGGTCGTGGAGCAGCTCATCCAGTCCGGTGTAGGTCAGGGTCACCATCTCCATGTCCATCACCGGGTCGGAGAAGCCCGCCTGGACCAGGGCGTCGCCGATGTCGTGCATGTCGATGAAACGGTGTACCCGTTCCCCGGTCCGGTCGGACAGTGCGCCGCGCAGTTCGCGCAGCGTGTCGGGTCCCAGCGTGGAGAACATCAGCAGTCCGCCTGTCTCCAGCACCCGGTGAACTTCCTGAAATGCCGGTAGCGGGTCGTGCAGGGCGGGAAGCATCAGATTCGACCACACCAGCGACACACTGGCGCGTGCGACGGGCAGTGCCGAGGCGTCCGCCGCAAGTGCCGGCATGGCGTGTGCGGTCGCACCGAGCAGGCGGCGGAGCAGTCCCCCCATCGGACTGTGCCGGGGACGCGTTCGCAGATGGCTGCGTGCGAGCATGGGCAGCGCGAAATCGAGCCCGAGCAGATCGGCATCCGGATAGCGTTCGGCCAGCCGTAGCAGGTCGGCGCCGGTGCCACATCCCAGATCCAGCACCCGTCGGGGAGCGATCCGGATGTAGTCGAGGCGCTCGTCCATGCGCCGGGCGATCTCGCGTGCGAGGACGTCGACACTGTCGTAACGCGCAGCGCAACGTTCGAAGCGACGCCGCAGCAATCCCCGGTCGAGCCGGAAATCAGGGTCGAGCGCCACGTTCAGGCGTCAGATCGATTTCAGCCCGAGCCGTGCGAACAGCTGTTCATCGTGATCGGCGTCGGGGTTGTCGGTGGTCAGCAGGCGTTCGCCGTAGAAGATCGAGTTGGCGCCGGCCATGAAGCACATCGCCTGCAATTCGTCGCTCATTTCCTGGCGGCCGGCGGACAGGCGGACGAAGCTGGTGGGCATGGTAATGCGTGCGGCGGCGACCGTACGGACGAAATCGAAGGGATCGATCTTGCTGCCGTCGGCGAGCGGCGTGCCGGGGATCTGGACCAGGTTGTTGATCGGGACCGACTCGGGCGGCGGGTTCATGTTGGCCAGTTGTGCAATCAGGCCGGCACGCCCGGTTTGCGTTTCGCCCAGGCCGATGATGCCGCCCGAGCACACGTTGATGCCGGCTTCGCGTACTTTGTCCAGGGTGTCCAGGCGGTCCTGCAGCGTGTGGGTGGTGATGACCTCGCTGTAGTACTCGGGCGCGGTGTCGATGTTGTGGTTGTAATAGTCGAGGCCGGCATCGGCCAGTTGCTCGGCCTGGCCACGGCCCAGCATGCCGAGGGTGACACAGGTCTCGAGCCCGAGCTTTTTCACTTCGCGCACCATCTCCAGCACTGGCTGCAGGTCCTTTTCCTTGGGACCGCGCCAGGCGGCGCCCATGCAAAAGCGTGAGGAGCCCTTGGCCTTGGCGGCACGCGCGTGTTCGAGCACTTCCTTCACCGCCATCAACTGCTCGCGCTCGAGCCCGGTGTCGTAGCGGGCCGACTGCGAGCAGTAGCCGCAGTCTTCCGAGCAGCCGCCGGTTTTGATCGACAGCAGGGTCGAGCGCTGGATCTCGCCGGCCGTGAAGTGCTCGCGATGTACCTGCTGTGCCCGGAACACGAGGTCGAGAAAGGGCATGTCGAACAAGGCCTGAACGGCGGCAACCGTCCACTTCGCATCTGTGGGTACGGCCGCGACGGCCTTGCGGGCGAACTTGATGGTTGATGTGCTTGTCATGTCTCGTGATCCGGGCTGTAATTCGGTAACTCGCCATCTTCGTTCACAGGATGAAAACTTGTCAAATTCCGCTGCGGCGCTGCGGGGAGCGCTAAACCATGCGTTCAAGATGGTCATGCCGCACGATTGCTACCTGTGTGGGGCGTTCGCAGGTGACCAGCCGGTGTGTGCGTCATGCCATGCGGAACTGCCGTTTCACGCCGCCGCCGTGTGTCCGGTATGTGCGCTGCCGACCGCTGCAGGCGAAGTGTGCGGGCGCTGTCTGCGCACCCCGCCCGCATTCGATGCGACCCGGGTGGTGTTCGACTACGCGTTCCCTGTCGATGTGCTGATTCAGGCCCTGAAGTACCGCCACCGGCTGTCGCTGGCCGGATTCTTCGCCGCGAAGCTTGCACTCCCTGCGAAGGTCGATCTGATTCTGCCGATGCCCTTGCATCCCCGTCGGCTCGCGGGAAGGGGGTTCAATCAGGCAGTCGAAATCGCCCGTCCGCTGGCACGCACCACCGGTCTGCCGATGGAGCTGACGCGCGTTGCCAGGGTGCGCGACACCCCGGCCCAGGCGCAACTCGGGCGCGACGAGAGAGTGCGCAATCTGCGGGGCGCCTTTGCCTGCGGCATGCGCCTGGATGGCATGAGCGTCGTGGTCATCGATGACGTGATGACGACCGGCGCGTCATTGGACGAGGTCGCCCGTTGCCTGAAGCGCTGTGGTGCGACCAGGGTGGAGAATCGCGTCGTGGCCCGCACACCGGCGCCGCTCTGAGCTAGAGTGCGCGCTTTCCATCTTCATCCTGATCGATGTTCGATATCGTCCTTTACGAGCCCGAGATTCCGCCGAATACCGGCAACATCATCCGTCTGACTGCAAATACGGGAGCCCGTCTGCATTTGGTCGAGCCACTCGGTTTCGATCTCAGCGACAAGCAGTTGTCGCGCGCCGGGCTGGACTATCACGATCTGGCGCATGTGACCGTTCATCGTGACTGGCCGTCGTGCATGCGGCGGTTTGTCGGACAAAGGCTGTTCGCGCTGAGTACCCGCGGCACGGTGAGGCACGATACCGTCGGGTATCGGGCGGGCGATGTGCTGGTATTCGGTCCGGAGAGCCGGGGCTTGCCGGACGATGTCCTGCGGGCAATTCCGTCAGCGCAACGCTTGCGGATCCCGATGCGGCCGGCGAATCGCAGCATCAATCTGTCGAATGCGGTGGCTGTGGTGGTATACGAGGGGTGGCGCCAGCTCGGATTCGAGGGCGCAGTCTGATGCTGTGGCGGCGCGCGCTCTCCGCCCGGTGCCTACTCGTGCCGGGGGTCTCGTGAGAGCAGTTGTTCGACCACTTCACGGGCGGCCTGTCCTTCGTGCAGGACCGCATTGATCGCAGAACAGATCGGCATCTCGGTGCCCACCCGCTGCGCCAGTCTGGTGACTTCACGGGCGGTGGACACGCCTTCGGCGACATGACCGAGATCGCGCAGGATGTCGTCCAGTGTCTTGCCCTCCGCCAATGCAAGGCCGACGCGGCGATTACGCGACAGATCTCCGGTACAGGTCAGGATCAGGTCGCCCATGCCGGCCAGCCCCATCAGTGTTTCCGGGCGGCCGCCGAGGGCCTCGGCCAGGCGGGCAATCTCGGCCAGGCCCCGGGTGATGAGTGCCGCGCGCGCATTGAGGCCAAAACCCATGCCGTCGGAAACGCCGGCGGCAATGGCCATCACGTTCTTGATGGCGCCGCCGATTTCGCATCCGACGACATCGGTGTTGGCATACAGGCGTAGTCGGGGCTGGTGGAGGGCCTGCACCCAGGCGGTCGCGAACGCCGTGTCGGCAGAGGCGAGAGCGATCGCTGCCGGCAGTCCGCCGGCGACCTCGGCCGCAAAGCTCGGGCCGGTCAGCACGCCGCAGGCGGCATCGGGGCCAAGTTCCTCGGCAACAATTTCGTGCGGTAGGCGACCGCTTCCCGCTTCAAGCCCCTTGCAGGCCCAGATGAGCGGTGTTGCAGGCTGTCGAAGGTGAAGGGCGTGGGTCGTTTCGCGCAACCCGGCAAGCGGCGTGACCACCAGGTGCAGGTCGGTGTTGCAGGCAGCGGTATCGAAGTCTGCAGTCAGCTCCAGCGCCTGACGGAACGGGAGGCCGGGCAGGTAGCGCCGGTTTTCGCGATCGCGCCGAAGCTCCTCGATGTGTGCGGGGTCGCGCGCCCACAGGATGACCTGATGGGTTGCGGAGAAAGTCTGGGCAAGCGCCGTGCCCCAGGCACCCGCGCCGAATACCGAAATCCGCATCCGGTCTAGAGTCCCCATACCTCGGTTACCCGGAGGTATCCGCTCGCGCCGTCCGGGTGGCGAACCTTGATCCAGCCATTTACCGGCGGCTCGACGAATTCGAGTACGGCATCCTTGATCGTGGTGAATGCCGGCGGCGACGATTCGTCGGCTTGCTGACGCACCGTCGTCCGCGCAGCAGTGACCAGCAGGGTTCTTCGTTCGGCGAGCGCGCGGAATTCTATCCACGACAGGATGCCCGCCGGGTCGCGCACCTTCACCCATTTGTCGAGCGGCACGACCACTTCCACCGGGGTGCCGGCGAGGATGATGGCAAGTTTCCTGCCCTTGTCGGAAGGGGTGTCGTAAAGGATCGCCGGTTCTGCAACCGAGCGGAACTCGATGGCAAAGCCGGCGCCGCTTGCCAGCGACAGGATGCAGGCGAGCGTCAGGCGAAGGTTGCGAGCGATCATCTGCGGACGCTTACTGGATCGGCACTTCGCCGGCGGCTACTTGCTGCTGCTGGCGCGCCTGGTAAAGGGCTTCGAAATTGACCGGAGCGAGCAGGACGGGCTGGAACCCGGCGCGGGTGATGGCGTCGGACACCGCTTCACGGGCATAGGGGAAGAGAATGTTGGGGCAGCCGATCATCATGACCGGCTCGAGATCGCCCTCGGGGATGTTACGGATCTGGAATACGCCGGCCTGAGCCACCTCGACCAGGAAGACCGAGCGGTCTTCACCGATTTTCGCCGAGACGGTAACGGTCAGGGTAACTTCGAACAGGCCCTCGTCGACGGCGTTGCCATCGGTGCGCAATTGAACATTGATCTGCGGATTCTCGCGCTCGAGATAGATCTGCGGGGCGTTGGGAACCTCGAGGGAGAGGTCCTTGACGTAGATTTTCTCGATCGAGAATACGGGTTGTGCGTTTTCGGTCATGTGAGCTGCCTGGATCGGTTGGTGTGTCTGGGTGATGGGGCTCAGTCGGCGTCGAGGCCGAGCAGGGGGGCAAGTCCCCCCTTCTGATCGAGTGCGTAAAGGTCATCGCAACCGCCGACATGGTGGTCGCCGATGAATATCTGTGGAACGGTGCGGCGACCGGTCGCCTGCATCATCAGATCCCGTTGTGCGGGATCGAGGTCGATGCGGATCTTGTCGATCTCGGTTACCCCGCGTGCGCGCAACAGCTGTTCGGCGCGCGCGCAGTAGGGGCAGTAATTGCTGGTGTACATGCGAATGGTCGGGGCCATGGTCACTTCTTCTTGCGGGTGATCGGCTGACCGGCCTTTTCCCATTCGAACAGGCCGCCGCGCAGGTTGTACAGCTTCTCGAAGCCGGCTTTTTTCAGCGTCGACAGGGCCGACGCCGAACGTGCACCGCTGGCGCAGCACAGGATAATGGGGCGGTCCTTCAGCTTCTCCAGTTCGTTGGTGCGCCGGGCCAGTTCGCCCAGCGGCAGATGACGCGCATTCGGAATATGTCCCTGGCTGTACTCGCCCTGATCACGAACGTCGAGCACGACCGCATCCTCGCGATTGATCAACAGGGTGGCCTGGACGGGGCTGAGCAGTGTCTTGTTGCCCTGGTTGCGGATGAAATCGAACAGCAGCCAGCCGCCCGAGGCCGCGGCCAGTGCGACCCAGTGCAGGTTATCTTGCAGGAATTCCACGAAATCGATGCTCCGGATGGGGGTTATTTGCTGGCGTTGCCGGGGGCAACCCCGCAGAAGACTTCGCGCATCAGCACGATCAATTGCAGAGTGCGCTGATCGCCCACGCGATAGTAGACGCGGTTGGCGTCCTTGCGTGTCTGCAGCACACCCTTGTCGCGCAGGATCGCGAGATGCTGCGAGATGTTGCTCTGGGATGTGCCCACCGCTTCGACGATGTCCTGCACGCAGACTTCCTCGCTGCCCAGGACGCACAGGATCTTGAGGCGCAGCGGATGCGCAATCGCCTTGAGCGCGCGGGCAGCTGTCTCGATATGTTCGCTCTTATCGATCAGCTCGAATATGTCTTGATTGATCACGAGAGGGCCGGGTGGGCAAAACCAATAGTATAAAATAACGCGCCAGCGTTCAGCGCGCCAGTTCTGTTGCGCGAACCCATGAATTCTACCTGCAGTCTCAACTTTTATCGGACCTAGACTTTCTATGTACAAGATCGTTCTGCTTCGCCATGGTGAATCCACCTGGAACAAGGAAAATCGTTTTACCGGCTGGACCGATGTCGACCTCACCGAGCAGGGGGTCGAGGAGGCGCAGGCGGCGGGGCAGTTGCTCAAGCAGGAAGGCTATGTTTTCGACCTCGCGTTTACGTCCGTGCTGAAGCGGGCCAACAAGACGCTCAACATCGTGCTCGAGGAACTCGACTCGCTGTGGCTGCCGGTTGAGCACTCGTGGCGGTTGAACGAGCGTCATTACGGTGCGCTGCAGGGGCTGAACAAGGCCGAGACCGCAGCCCGCTACGGGGACGAACAGGTGCTGGTGTGGCGGCGCTCGTACGACACCCCGCCGGCGCCGCTGGAGGACGGGGACGAACGGCTCAATTGCGATGATCCGCGCTATGCGTCGCTGCCGCGCGCCAGGTTTCCGCGTACCGAGTGCCTCAAGGATACCGTGGCGCGCGTCGTGCCGTACTGGGAAACGGTCATCGTGCCGCAGATTCTCGCCGGCCGCCGCATTCTGGTGGCAGCGCACGGCAACAGCCTGCGCGCGCTGATCAAGTACCTCGACAATATTTCCGACCGCGAGATCGTCGGCCTCAACATCCCCACCGCGCAGCCGCTGGTGTATGAGCTTGACGTCAACCTGAAACCGGTCAAGGGCTATTACCTTGCGGACGAGGACACCATTCGCGCGGCGCAGGCAGCCGTGGCCGGTCAGGGCAAGGCGAAGGCCTGAACCCGTTGACCATGAGCGGTTGTCCTGTCAGGACGCTCGTCGCGTGCGGCTCGCTACTGGTCGTGTTGCTCGCCGGAGCGGCACTGTCTGGGGCTGCGCATGCCCAGGCGCCGGCCGAGATCAGCGAGAAGCGGTCCGATCTGGACGATCTCAAACGGCGGATCCGCGAGTTGCAGAAGGACATGGCACAGACCGAGGCCACCCGTTCGAGCGCGGCAAGTGCACTTGCGGAGGCCGAGCGGGCCGTATCCAGGGTGGCGCGTGATGTGCGACGTCTTGCCGGCGAGCGTGCGGATGCGGAAAAGAAGCTGGCCGTGCTCGAGTCCGAGCAGCGCGAAGTCGAAGCCCGTGTCGCCGCGCGTCAGGGGGAGCTTTCCGAGTGGCTCCGGCGGCACTACATGTTCGGCTCGGCCGATGGCGTTGCTCCCCTGCTTGCCGCGCGCGACCCCAACCAGTTGGCGCGTGATGCGCATTATCTCGAGCATCTTGGTCGCGCGCGGCTGGAACTGATCGACGGCCTGCGCCACGATCTGCGCAACAAGGCGGAACGCGCGTCCGAGATTGCGGCCCGCCGCGATCGTATGGCGCAGCTCGAGGTCGAGCAGCGTGCCCAGCAGGAGGCGCTGGCGAAAGTGCACGAGATGCGTCGACAGGCGCTGGTCGAGATCGCCGGGCAGCTCAAGTCGCAGAAGCAGGAGGTCGATGCGCTCCGGGCGGACGAGCAGCGGCTCGCGCGCCTCATCGAGACCCTGGCGCAGCGTGCGCGGGAAGTTGCCGCGCGACAGGCCGCAGCACGTGTCGCTGCAGAGCGTCGGGCGGCGCAAGCGGCAGGGGCGCCCCCGGCCGGCCAGGGCACGGCGTCGCGTCGATCCGAGCCGGTCGTGGGCGAGATCCGGCAGTCCGCCGGTCCGACTCCGACCGGGGTGAAATTTGCCCAGTTGCGTGGTCAGTTGCGTTTTCCGGTGCGCGGAGAACTCATTGGCCGTTTCGGCGCTCAAAGGGCTGGAGGTGGCACCACTTGGAAAGGGGTGTTCATTCGTGCAGCCAGCGGCGCAGAGGTTCGGGCGGTCGGCGCCGGCGAGGTGGTGTTTTCGGACTGGTTGCGGGGGTACGGGAACCTGCTGATTGTGGACCACGGCGGTGACTATCTTTCGGTGTACGGTAACAATGATGCGCTGTTCCGAGAAGTTGGCGATACCGTCGCGGGTGGTGATGCGATCGCCAGCGTAGGGGCGAGCGGAGGGGGCCCGGAATCGGGTTTATACTTCGAAATCCGTCATCAAGGACGGGCGCTCGACCCGATGCAGTGGGTCCGGCTTAACTAGACACAGAGCGTGGCCCGAGTGGCCACGCTGGCATATTCCCGATGGAGTGCTCATGCCCAGCAGCAAGCTGAAACAACTCGGGCTCGTGATGACCGGCGTATTCGCCGGGGTGATGATCAGCCTGAACTTCTCCGCCAACGCCGACAAGGTGACTCTGGCGCCGCTTCCGGTCGAGGAACTGCGGGCTTTTGCGGACGTGTTCAACGCGATCAAGCAGGGCTACGTGGAGCCGGTCGACGACAAGAAGCTCGTTACCCATGCGATCAGCGGCATGCTGAGCGGACTCGATCCGCACTCGGCGTATCTCGATGCGGAGGCGTTTAAGGATCTCCAGGTCGGGACCCAGGGCGAGTTCGGTGGACTTGGCATTGAAGTCGGCATGGAGGATGGTTTCGTCAAGGTGGTCTCGCCGATCGAGGATACGCCGGCCTACCGCGCGGGGGTGAAGGCAGGCGATCTGATCGTGAAGCTCGACGATACACCGATCAAGGGCATGAACCTGAATGATGCGGTCAAGCGCATGCGGGGCAAACCGAAGACCGACATCACTCTGACCATCATGCGCAAGGGTGAGGCGCGGCCGATTGTTCTGACCCTCACCCGCGAGGTGATCAAGGTTCAGAGCGTCAAGTCGAAGGTGATTGAACCCGGCTATGGTTGGCTGCGGGTAGCGCAGTTCCAGGAAAACACTGCCAACTCGGTGGTCCAGCATCTTGAGAAGCTGGCGAAGGAAGGGCAGTTGAAAGGCCTGGTGCTCGATCTGCGCAACGACCCGGGCGGACTGCTTCATGGCGCGGTCGGCGTGGCCGCCGCCTTCTTGCCGAGCAACATCGTGGTGGTGTCGACCGATGGGCGCACCGAGGACGCGAAGCGCGAATATCGTGCAGCGCCGGAGGACTATCTGCGCGGCTCGCGGGATGATTTTCTGCGTGCCTTGCCGAAGTGGGCGCGGGATGTGCCCATGGTCGTTCTGGTCAATGCCGGTTCGGCCTCGGCATCGGAGATCGTTGCCGGTGCGCTACAGGATCACAAGCGGGCGGTCATCATGGGCACCAAGACCTTCGGCAAGGGCTCGGTGCAGACGATTCTGCCACTGAACAACACCACCGCCATCAAGTTGACCACGGCCCGCTACTACACCCCCAGCGGGCGTTCGATCCAGGCCAAGGGCATCGAGCCCGACATCGTTGTCGAAGAATCGGCCAATGGGTCGGCAAGACGCCTGCGCGAGGCGGATCTGGATCGCCATCTGGGCAACGACCGTGACCCCGAGACCGAGCGCAAGGCCGGGGATGCCAAGGGTGGGGATGCCAAGGGTGGGGAGCTTAGCCCGGAGGAAGACGATTCCGAGCAGGCCGCGAGGTTCGAGCCCGCTGGCAAGGACGATTACCAGCTCGGTCAGGCAGTAATCCTTCTCAAGGGCCTGCAGTTCGTCCAGAATAAAAAATAATCCATATCAATGTGAGGGTTGTGATGCGACGTGAAACCGCCTACAAGCTTGCCGGCAGGCGTCACGACCATCCCGTCGTCGGGGCAGGAATCGACAAGCAGCGGGAGTTGCGATTCAAAAAGTTGCCGCCCGGTCAGGTTGACCGGGCTCTGCGCGCCTTGCGGATGTTGAAGGGTCTCCAGGTCGAGCGCGGGAGCGGTGACTACACGCTGATCGTCCGTTATTCAGTACTCGACTACAGCCTGGAGTTGCTCGAAGACGCTTTGCGGGATGCGGGTTTTGCGCTCGACAACAGCCTTTACTCGAAACTGGTAAGGGCGCTGGTGTATTTCTGCGAGGAAACCCAGCGCCATAACCTCGAGTCGCCCGAGCGCCTGCTCAAGCAGTCCAACGAAGTCTACATTCAGGCCTGGGATCATCATGCTCATGGCGACCATGATGAAACCCCGCCCGATCTGCGTGAGTACAAGTAGCGTTCGCTCCTTGTCGCTTGCATTCGGGCTGCCGGGTGCAGCCCTTTTTTGTTGCGTGCCACATGACTGACGATCAGCTACTGCGATACAGCCGCCACATCCTGCTGTCCGAGATCGATGTGGAGGGGCAGGAGGCAATACTCGCGGCGCGCGCACTGGTGATCGGTGCCGGCGGGCTGGGGTCGCCGGCTGCCATGTATCTGACTGCAGCAGGTGTCGGAACCCTGGTGCTGGCCGATGGCGATACGGTCGATCTGACCAACCTGCAGCGGCAGATTCTGCATAGTGCAGAGTGCATCGGCCGGCTCAAGGTCGAATCCGGCCGCGATACGCTGTATCGACTCAATCCGCTCGCCCGGGTGGAGGTGCTGCCAGTCCGGCTGCAGGGCGACGAGCTTGACGCCCAGGTCGCGGCCGCAGATGTGGTACTCGATTGCTGCGACAATTTCGCTACCCGCCATGCCGTCAATCGCGCGTGTGTCAAGCATCGCAAGCCGCTGGTGTCGGGCGCGGCGATCCGGTTCGACGGTCAGGTGTCGGTGTTCGACCTGCGCAAGCCGGAAAGCGCCTGCTACCATTGTCTATTCCCCGAAGGCGAAGAGCTGGAGGAGGTCAGGTGTGCGGTGATGGGGGTTTTTGCGCCGCTCGTCGGCATCATCGGGTCCACCCAGGCGGCCGAGGCACTGAAGCTTATTGTCGGGTGCGGGACCTCGCTCGACGGCCGTCTGCTGTTGCTCGACGGGCTGGGCATGGAATGGCGCAGCGTGTCGCTCGGGCGCGATCCGGAATGCGCGGTGTGCGGTGGACGCTGACCTGAAACGCTCAAGTCCGCGGGCGGGCGATCAGGCGGAAGTCGTCGCCGATCCGGCGCAGGTCGCGCACGTCGAGCCGCAGCGCGGTGTCGAGCCGGGTGAGCGCGGCAAGGTTGAACAGTCCCTGGGCAGCGTCGCCCACCAGCATCGGTGCGAGATAGAGCAGCAACTCATCGACGCAGCCCTCGCGCAGCAGTGATCCATTGAGCTTGAAGCCGGCCTCGACGTGAATCTCGTTGAGGCCGAGTGTGCCGAGCTCGCTCATCAACGCTGGGAGATCCACTTTGCCCCCGTTGTTGGGAATCTGTAACAGTCGGTGGCCGGCGTCGGTCAGGCGCGCCGCTTTCTCCGCGTCGGGGCAGGCGGTGGCGATGATGATCGGCTCGCCTTGCAGGATCCGGGCAGCCAGGGATACATCGAGCCGGGCATCCACGAGCACACGGAGAGGCTGGCGTGTGCACGGTATGGCGCGTACCGTAAGCTGAGGATCGTCCTCCTTCACCGTGCCGATACCGGTGAGGATCGCACAGGAGCGTGCGCGCCAGCGGTGTCCGTCGGTGCGGGCGGCGGGCCCGGTAATCCACTGGCTCACGCCGTTGTTCAATGCGGTCTTGCCGTCCAGCGTGCTCGCCGCCTTGAGTCGCAGCCACGGACGGCCGCGGGTCATCCGCGAGTTGAAACCGATGTTGAGTTCCCTGGCTTCGTGCTCGAGCAGACCGCGCGCAGTGACGATCCCGCTTGCGCGGAGGCGCTCCAGGCCACGACCGGAAACCAGCGGATTCGGGTCCTCCATGGCGACTACGACCCGGGAGACGCCGGCCGCAATCAATGCATCGGCGCAAGGCGGGGTGCGGCCGAAATGGGAGCAGGGCTCCAGGGTGACATAGGCGGTCGCACCTTGCGCCGCCTCGCCTGCCTGTCTAAGGGCGAGTGCTTCGGCGTGGGCCTCGCCGGCGCGGGAATGCCAGCCTTCGCCCACCGTCCGATCGTCACGCACGATCACGCAACCGACTCGCGGATTGGGCGTGGTCGTATTCACTCCCTGTTCGGCCAGCGCCAGGGCGCGCGCCATGCAGGCGTGATCAGTCGCCGAAAAGGTCATGCTCGGTATCGGCCGGAGGTTTGGGGTTCGCACGGCCACGCCTGGGGCGGGTCTGCACCTCGCGGATGACCTCGGAAAACTCGTCGACATCGGCAAAGTTGCGGTATACCGAAGCGAAGCGGATGTACGCCACCTTGTCGAGCTGCTTGAGTTCCTTCATCACCAGTTCGCCGATTCGCTCGCTGGATACCTCGTTCTCGCCCAGTGCCAGCAGACGGGCCTCGATACGATCGACCGCCGCCTCCAGCGCTTCGGTGGTGACCGGGCGTTTGCGCAGCGCGAGCTTCATGCTGCCCGCGAGTTTGGCATGGTCGAAATCGCTGCGGCTACCGTTGCGCTTCACGATGTGCGGCATCTTCAGATCGATGCGTTCGTACGTGGTAAAGCGCTTGTCGCAGCTGGCGCAGCGTCGACGTCGACGGACCACGTCACCGTCATCGTTTTCGCGGGTGTCGGTGACCTGGGTATTGGGATCGCCGCAGAATGGGCACTTCATGGCGAAGATGCGAACGCCTGCAGCGAACCAGGGAGGCTCACTGCAGGCATTGGCTCAGCTGCCGTACACCGGGAACTTCGCGCACAGTTCGGACACCTTGCCGCGCACGCGCTCGATCACCGCACTGTCGTCGGGCGCATCGAGCACGTCGGCGATCAGGTGGGCGATTTGCTCGGATTCGATCTCGGTGAAGCCGCGGGTCGTCATCGCCGGAGAGCCGATGCGGATACCGGAGGTCACGAAGGGCTTTTCCGGATCATTCGGGATCGAGTTCTTGTTTACCGTGATGTGGGCGCTGCCCAGCACCGCTTCCGCCGCTTTGCCGGTGATCTTCTTGGAGCGCAGGTCGACGAGGAAGACATGGCTTTCGGTGCGGCCGGAGACGATACGCAGGCCGCGTTCCTCGCCCAGGACGCGCGCCATCACGCGGGCGTTGGCGATCACCTGTTCCTGATAGTTGCGGAATCCGGACGTTGCCGCTTCCTTGAATGCGACTGCCTTGGCCGCGATGACGTGCATCAGCGGACCGCCCTGCAGGCCGGGGAAGATGGCAGAGTTGATCGCCTTCTCGTGCTCGGCCTTCATCAGGATGATGCCGCCGCGCGGGCCGCGCAGCGTCTTGTGGGTGGTGGAGGTGACGACGTCGGCATGCGGCACCGGGTTCGGGTAGTACCCGGCTGCAATCAGGCCGGCGTAGTGGGCCATGTCCACCCAGAAAGTCGCGCCGATTTCCTTGGCAATCTTCGCGAAACGTTCGAAGTCGATACGCAGCGAATAGGCCGAAGCGCCGGCGATGATGATGCGCGGCTTGTGCTCGCGTGCCAGCGCTTCCATCTTGTCGTAATCGATTTCCTCCTTGGCGTCGAGGCCGTAGGCCACCACGTTGAACCACTTGCCCGACATGTTGAGCGGCATGCCGTGGGTGAGGTGGCCGCCTTCGGCCAAACTCATGCCCATGATCGTGTCACCCGGTTTGGCGAAGGCCAACAGCACGGCCTGGTTGGCCTGCGAACCCGAGTTGGGCTGCACGTTGGCCGCCTCGGCGCCGAACAACTTCTTCAGCCGGTCGATGGCGAGCTGCTCGGCGACGTCGACGTGCTCGCAGCCGCCGTAATAGCGCTTGCCGGGATAGCCCTCCGCATACTTGTTGGTCAGCTGGGAGCCCTGCGCTTCCATGACTGCATGGGAGACGTAGTTCTCGGAAGCGATCAATTCGATGTGGTCTTCCTGGCGGCGGTTTTCCGCCTGCACGGCGGCCCACAGCTCGGGATCGACCTTGGCGAGGGTGTCTTGCGAAGAGAACATGGAACGGACTCGACAGGGTGGTTTTTAAAAGCGGATATTACCATGCAGCGCGGGCATGCATGGCGGGCAGCGCGCGACTCGATCCGAGTGGCCTGCGCGGATGTCCGTTCAGGCGTTGGCGAGTTCGTCGCGGGCGTCGTCCAGATGGCTCTGGTCGCCCCAGCTGACCAGTTGCCACTGGCCCCGGTCGTGATCGACCCAGTTCAACGCCGCGTTGGGGATCGTGAAATCGCGTGGCGCCTCGAGTACCTTGCCGGTGGCGAGGCGATGAACGATGTCGAGCACTCCGCCATGGGTCACGATCAAGATGTCTTCGCCGCGGTGACGGTTGGCAATGCGGCTCAGCGTGTCGCTGATACGGTCGGCGAAGGCTCGAAGGCTTTCCCCGCCCCCGGAAAATGCAAAGTCCGCTTCGCGGCTGATGAAGCGGGCGTAGTCGGTCGGATGTCGCGTCTGCGCTTCCTGGTAGCTCAGGCCCTGAAACAGTCCGTAGTGGCGCTCACGCAATCCGGGTTCGGGCGTGACCTGCAAAGCGGTGGCAGCGGTGATGACCTCCGCCGTCAACTGCGCTCGGCGCAGATCGCTGCTGTAGGCAGCGAGAAATGATCGGCCTGCCAGCGCGCGAGCGGTTGCCCGCGCCTGCGCGACGCCGGTTTCATTGAGCTCGATATCGAGATGTCCCTGGAGACGCCTTTCGACGTTCCAAGTCGTTTCGCCGTGCCTCACCAGGCACAGTCGGGTATAGGTGCTCACCATCCGCCTTTGCTTTCGTCGCCGTTCGTCGATTCGCCCCAGCCTCCGTCGGACGGGGGGGCCTCGATCCGGATTGTATCGAGATCCACCTCGACCTTGGCATCGAGATTACCGGTGACGAGCTGTGGGAACGCGATGACGGCGGCCAGAACCAGGACCTGGATCAGGACGAAGACAACCGAGCCGCGGTAGATCTGCGTGGTCTTCACCGCTTCGATGCGTTTTCCCGTTACCCGGTCGAGAAAGGCACTTACCGGCGCCACGCTGCGCAGGTAAAACAGCGCGAATCCGAACGGTGGAGTCAGGAAGGAGGTCTGCAGGTTGACCGCGAGGATGACGCCGAACCAGATCAGGTCGATACCGAGCTTGTCGGCGACGGGGGCCAGCAGCGGGATCAGGATGAAGGCAATCTCGAAGAAGTCGAGGAAGAAGCCAAGCACGAAAATGACCGCATTCACGAAGATCAGAAAGCCGATCTGACCGCCGGGCAGCTTGTCGAACAGGTGCTCGACCCACAGCTGGCCATCGACCGCGGTGAAGGTGAAGCTGAAGATGGTCGAGCCGATCAGGATGAACAGCACAAAGCAGGACAGCCGCGTGGTGGATTCCAGCGCCTGCTTCAGCGTCACCAGATCCAGGCGCCTGCGCGCACCCGCCATGATCAGCGCGCCAACGGCCCCCATCGCACCGCCCTCGGTCGGCGTGGCGATACCTAGGAAGATGGTACCGAGCACGAGGAAAATCAGTGCCAGCGGCGGAATCAGAACAAACACGACGCGTTCGCAGATACGCGACAGCAGACCGAGGCCGAACAGACGGTTGAGGCCGGCAAGGCCGAGCGCAAGCGCCGTACCCAAGGTCAGTGCCACGACGATCGTCTCGTCGAGCGCCGGCGTCACCTCTTGAGTCTTGAACATGCCGAGGATTTCGCCATAGTGGTTCCCGAACAATGCCGATACCACGGTGATCCCGGCCGCGAGCACGGTGAGCGAGCGCAGACCCGACGACCCGTCCGGTTCGCGATGGGTCAGTGCCTCCGGCGGCAATGCAGGCACCAACTTTGGCTTGAAGATGGCGAGCGCGATGATGAACAGCGCATAAAGGGTCACCAGCAGAAAGGCCGGAATGAAGGCCCCCTTGTACATGTCGCCGACACTCCGACCGAGCTGGTCAGCCATCACGATGAGTACGAGCGAAGGGGGAATCGCCTGCGCGAGCGTGCCCGAGGCGGTAATCACGCCGCTCGCGATTTCGCGACTGTAACCATAGCGCAACATGATCGGCAACGAGATCAGACCCATCGAGATTACCGATGCCGCAACCACGCCGGTCGTGGCGGCCAGAAGGGCGCCGACGAAGATGACTGCCAGGGCCAGGCCGCCGCGAATCGGGCCGAATACCTGGCCGACGGTGTCGAGCAAATCCTCGGCCATGCCGCTACGCTCGAGAATCAGGCCCATCAGAGTAAAGAAGGGAATGGCCAGCAGAGTATCGTTCTGCATGATGCCGAACACCCGCAATGGCAGCGCCTGGAACATCGACGCCGGTAGCAGCCCGGCTTCGATCCCGATAAAACCGAAGAACAGGCCACACGCTGCAAGGGCGAACGCGACCGGGAACCCCGACAGCAGGAAGAATACGACTGCCCCGAACATGATCGGCGCAGCGTTTGCTGAGAAGAACTCGATCATTGGTGGGCCCCTGCGCCGTCGGACTCGTGTTCGGTTGAATTGTCACCATGGCCACCGTGCAAGGTGGGGTCGGGTGCCTTGCCCGCGAGATACGCGATGCGCTTGATGAGTTCAGAAAACGCTTGCAGCGCCAGCAGGCCGAAACCGAGCGGTACCAGGGCGTAAGCGGGCCAGCGGATCAGTCCGCCCGAATTGGACGACATCTCGCCGGATACATAAGCGGTATGGACGATGGGCCAGGCGAAATCGATCATGAAAAAGCACATCGGCAGCAGGAAAATCAGAATGCCGCCAATGTCGATGAGGGTGCGCGTGCGCTTGGAAACCTTGTTCGCCAGCACGTCGATGCGTACATGGGCGTTCTGCATGAAGGTATAGCCGGCACCGAGCAGGAAAACGGCTCCGAACATGTACCACTGGATCTCGAGAAAGGCGTTCGAGCCAACGTTGAAAGCCTTTCGTGCAATGGCATTCAAGGCACTGATGATGGCGGCGGCAAGGACAAGCCAGATAATGCACTTGCCGATCAGCCGCGTCAGACTGTCGATCAGTCCGGAAAGCTTGAGAAGGATACCCATGAGAAGTTCGGCCTGGCCCCGAGGATGCTGATTACGCCGGTCTGGTATACGCGTGTCAAGACGAGCCACGGATTGAAGTATGCCACCGGTTCGATAGCCCGGCCGCCTGCGCTTCCGGGTACAGAGAGGCGCGCTCCGGGATCGCTCCCGAGGCGCGCCTTTTTGCCGATCCGTTAGAGCTTCATCCCGGACATGTACTGATCGAAGCTGCCTTCGGCAATCGGAGCCCACTGATAGGAGTCGGCGAGGAATTTGGCATAGTCCCCGTAGATCTTCTTCCAGTTCGGGTTCTTGTCGTTCAGTTCCGCATACACTTCATTGCGTGCCTTGTAGGCAGCGTCCATCACCGATTTGGGGAAGCGGTCGAGCTTGGCGCCCTCGGCAATGAGCTGTTTCAAGGCGCCGGGGTTGCGCGCATCGTAGCGCGCCTGCATGACCACGTGCGCATCCGAGGCGGCTTGGCGTACGATGGCCTTGTACTCATTGGAGAGCGAATTCCACTGCTTGTCGTTGATGTAGAGCGACAGTTGGGCACCGCCTTCCCACCAGCCGGGGTAGTAATAGAAGGGGGCGACCTTGTGGAAGCCCAGCTTCAGATCGTCATAGGGACCGACCCACTCGGTTGCGTCAATCGTGCCCTTCTCGAGTGATTGATAGATTTCGCCGCCCGGAATGTTCTGCGGTACGCCACCCATCTTGGCGAGTACGCGCCCGCCGAAGCCGCCGATACGCATTTTCATGCCGTTGATGTCGGCCGGCGATTTGATCTGTTTGCGGTACCACCCACCCATCTGCGCTCCGGTGTTGCCCAGCGGGAAATTGATGATGTTGAATTGCGAATAGAACTCGCGCATCAATTTCATGCCGTTGCCTTCATACATCCACGCCGTGAGTTGGCGCGAGTTCATGCCGAAGGGAATTGCGCAATCGAAGGCGAACGCCTCGTCCTTGCCGAAGAAGTAATACGGTGCGGTGTGCGCCGCATCGATGGATCCTTGCTGAATGGCATCGACAACGCCGAAAGCCGGCACCAGTTCGCCTGCAGCGTGGACCGAGATCTGGAACTTGCCGCCGGTGGCATCAGCCACGTTCTTGGAAAAGACTTCGGCGGCGCCGTAAATGGTGTCGAGTGATTTCGGGAAGCTGGAGGCAAGGCGCCAACGAATCTGCTGCTGCGCATTGACGATGGCCGGTGCGGTTCCTGCCGCCAGTACGCCAGCTATACCTGCGCTCTTCAGGAATTTACGACGTTCCACAATATCTCCTCGATGTCTGTGTGTGTTATGGACTTGCAGCGGCGATTATAGGGATTACAGGGCCGTCGAAAACCGCGGAAAACCCTAACGATCCGGGGATTTGCCCGAGTTGCTCCAGTTGGGGTTGTCCCATGGGGTGCGATCGTCGGGGGAACGTCAATGCCGACAAAATAAACAAAGCCCCCGGAGCAGTGAGCTGATCCAGGGGCGTGGCGGTTATCGACGGAATGGCAGGGTGTGACGGGGATCCGGCAGGCCCGGATTTTTTGCTTGTCCTGCCGTGCGCGCAGTCTTCGCGCCTCGGACTGGTTCTAGTCGGACTGCGACTCGGGAAGATCTTCCGAAAGTGGGGGGGGCGTTCTCCGATCGGCCTGCTGCTTGCCGAGCGCACTCTCGATCGAGCGTCTCAGCTTCTGCGCCGCGCCGTCGATGGCCTGGTGCAATGAGCCGGCCATCTCGGTGACAGCAATGGGCTGACGACCGGCGAGTCGAGCTTCCATCAGGCAGCGTTTGTCGTCCTCGCCGGCCTTGCTGCCGTTTACGTCGCTGACGTGAATCTCGACCCGGGTGATCTGCTCCCCGAAGCGGTTCAGTGCATGCCTCACCACTTTTTCGGCGTGGTGCCTACGCGCTTCATGGCCTTCAAGGCTCTCGTCAGAATTGAAGTGCACTTGCATGGTGACTCCTGTTGAACGGTTCGTGCGTGGATGCTCGATCGAGCGGAACAAAACTCGCCGATCTTGGGATAGAGACCCACGGTGGGCGGACGTCGTTCCATCGGAAGTGACGTGCGCACCGTATCAACGTAACAGATCGAGATTGAAATGGTGTTTGATGAGGCGCTGGAATCGCCCAACGCCTTCCAGCGCGCTACGCAACTGCGCCACCTCCATGGGATTGAGCTGGTCGAGTGCAACGTAGTTCGTCGGATTCCGGCCAGCCTGTATTGCCTGGACTTGGCCACGCAAGCGCATTCGCACGAGAAACTCGAAACTTTCTTCGGCATCCGCCGCCACCTCCGCAGGCAACAACCCTGCCGCCACCAGTGACGCGATACGCTCGTGGGTGCCGCCGTCGAGATTGCCGGCTTCGAGCGACAACGCCTTGATGCCGTCGGTGATTGCAAAGATGCCGGCCTTTTTGATGTCGATCTCGCCGCGATGCTCAGCGCTGGTTTCGGTCTTGATCTTTCCGAACCAGCCGAATGGCGGCCTGAAGCCCATCATGTTCTGTGTCATCCGCATCAGGAAACCCCGATTGCCAGCGACGTGCTTGAAAACATAGGCCTTGAGCTGCTGCTCGAGTTGCGGGTCGCCATACAGGGTGCGCAGGTCGACGAACATGCTGCCCTTCATGATGTGATCCGGGGTAGGCGTGTTGAACCAGCGATTGATCTCCTCCTTCCACCGGCTCACGCTCCCCTGCCAGGCGGTGTTCTTGGCCATGATGCCGCCGGGGCACGGGGGAACACCGATTGCGATCAGGGCATCGATCAGTTCGGTGGCAAAGGCCTTGAGCTGACTGACCTCGGCCGCGCTAAGGTCGTCGGCGTAGATCAGTGCGTTGTCCTGATCGGTCGCCAGGGTCTGTTCCCGGCGCCCCTCGCTTCCCATCACCACGAATGCAAAATCCGGCGGAAGGCAGGCGAATCGGTCCTTGCGCAGGAGGGCGATCAGGCGCCGCAGGATCTGGTCGTTGAGATTGGCGATCAAGCGCACCATGTCGCGGGTGCGCATGCCGGTTCCGCTCAGATGCAATACCAGCCCTTCGATGCGCTGATGAAGTCGTTCAAGCTCGTCCAGGTCGGTGGCTTGCTCGATATCCAGGACCAGTTGATGTGGGGAGTTCGTCTGCAGCTTGAGGATATCGGTGTCGGTAATGATGCCCGCGAGTGCGCCCTTGCCATCGACCACCCCCAGGCGATGGATGCCCCGCCGCGACATCTGGTACAGCGCCTCGTAGAGGGAATCGTCCTCGCCGATCACCGAAAGCGGTGAGTTCATGACATCGCGTACCGTCAGCAAATTCGGGTCGAGGCCGCGCGCGACGACTTTGTTGCGCAGGTCGCGATCGGTGAATATTCCGCTTGGATTGCCCTCTTCGATGACCACCATGCTTGAGATGCTCTTCTCACGCATGATTGCAACGATATCGACAAGCGGCGCGCCGGCTTGGCAGCTCACGACCTGGCGTTGACAGAAATCCCTTGCCGGGCGGAAGAACTGGTTGTCATCAGCCATGTGAGCCTGCTCTCCGTTGAAAACGGACAACGATGTCGGAACGGTCGTCGAACTGGGTATTCGCGCGAGCAGCGCACGCCGTTGCGGGCCGGGGTAGAAAAACCAACCGGATGTGCGGTTGGTCGCGGCGCTTCAAGGTATCAGTGCAGTCCTTGGGTGGTGTTGGCCGCCTTCATGCCTCGCGGTGGGTGTGCATCAAGTAGTTTACGTCGGTGCCGCGCCCGAGCGAGTAGATCTTGGTCAGTGGGTTGTAGTCCATGCCGATCAGCTCCTGCGGAGAGAGTCCTGCATCGCGACAATAGCGGCTCAGCTCTGATGGTTTGATGAACTTTGCGTATTCATGAGTGCCTCGGGGCAGAAGATTGAGCACATATTCGGCCCCGATGATCGCAAACAAGTACGACTTCAGGTTGCGATTGAGGGTGGAGAAAAATACATGGCCGCCGGGCCTGACCAGCCTCGCGCATGCCGTGATGGTGCTCGCCGGGTCGGGTACGTGTTCGAGCATCTCCATGCAGGTGACTATGTCGTACTGCCCGGGGCGCTGCGCGGCAAACTCCTCGGCGCTGACGAGTCGATAGTCGACCTTCTGGCTGCTTTCGAACAGGTGCAGCCGTGCGACGCCGAGTGCTTTCTCCGATAGATCGATCCCGGTGACGGTTGCGCCTCGCGCCGCCATCCCCTCGGAGAGAATTCCGCCGCCGCAGCCGATGTCGAGTACGTCTTTTCCTGCGAGGCTGGCCGTGTTGTCGATCCAGTCGAGGCGAAGCGGATTGATCTCGTGCAGGGGTTTGAATTCCGAGGCCGGATCCCACCAGCGGTGGGCGAGGTCGCTGAATTTCTGGAGTTCGGCGGGGTCTGCGTTGAGCGTGCTCATCATGTTGGCCTGAAACGGACACAGTGGTGAAGACCGAGCGCATCCGAATGCGTTCGGCGAGGTTCGCAAAAAGAAAAAGCCCCGCCGAGGCAGGGCTTTTTCCACAAGCGGAGTCGGATTACTTGGAGCCGATGACTTCGACTTCAACGCGACGGTCCGGCTGCAGGCAGGCGATCAGTGCCGTACGGCCCTTCACGCTGTCGCAGGTGGTGCCGGTCACGGGCTGCTTTTCGCCCTTGCCTTCGGTGTAGACACGGTTGGCTTCCACGCCCTTGGAGACCAGATAGGTCTTCACGGCGGCAGCGCGACGCTCCGACAGCTTCTGGTTGTAGGCGTCGGAACCGAGGCGGTCGGTGTGGCCGACAGCCAGGATCACTTCCAGCTTGACTTGCTTCGACTGGGCGGCGAGGTCGTCGAGCTTGGCCCTGCCTTCGGGTTTCAGGACAGCCTTGTCGAAGTCGAACAGGGCATCGGCGGAGAGCTTGATCTTGTCAGCCGTGGGCTTCGGAGCAGGGGCAGCAGGTGCTGCCGGGGCGGCTGCCATCGGGGCAACGCACTTTTCCTTCGGAACGATGTCGCCGTCACATTCGCAACCGGCCGGGAACTGACCAGCCATGGCAGACCCGGCGGCAGCCGGGCTCCAGTAGCCAGTGCGCCAGCACAAGCCAGTGCCGCTGCGGGCGACGACGTTACGACCGTCGATCAGGTAGGGGATTTCACCCTTGCCATCGACGACGACATCTTTGGCCTGAGCAAAGGCGCTGGGAGCGGAGAGGCCGATCGAAGCGATGGCGGCCAGCATGAGCATCTGTTTCTTGGTCTGTTTGGTCATGGTTTCCTCATGTGTAGGGCGAGAGACGGTTGTAGCCGCTGCAACCGGGCGAAAACGGTCTTTGAATCCGTGTCGCGTGCGTTCGAACGGAATTAATTCGGTTCAATTAACGAGTTTAGTTTGCCATAGCGTTGTGATGCCGAGCAATTCTTTGTCGCTTATTTGCAACATCACCGTGCCATTTCTCACCCGCAGTGCGCCGTCAATCCACACGTGGGAGACCTGTTCACGTCCGCAGACATAGACCAGGTGCGAAACCGGGTCGAAGCACGGTGTCATCAGCGGGTCGGCGATCGAGACTGCGCACAGGTCTGCACGCTTGCCGACACTGATCGATCCGATGTCACGATCCATGCCCAGCGCCCGCGCACCGCCCAGCGTTGCCATGTGAAGGGCGAGGTGTGCTGGAATGACTGCTGCATCCTGTTGGACCGCCTTCGCAAGCAGCGCGGCATGGCGCATCTCCTGAAACAGGTCGAGCCGATTGTTGCTTGCCGCACCGTCGGTTCCGAGGCCGACGTTGATACCGCATTCGACCAGCCGCGAAAGTGGGGCGATGCCACTGCCCAGTTTCATGTTCGAAGTGGGGCAATGGGCGACGTTGCAGCCATGGTGTGCGAGTCGGGCGAGGTCGGTGTCATCGAGATGTACGGCGTGGACACCGATCAGGTTCGGCCCCAGCAGGCCCAGGCGCTCGAGCCGGTGCAGGGGGCGCATGCCGTGTGCCGCCAGCGACTCCGCAATTTCGCTTGCGGTTTCATGGACGTGAATATGGATCGGTACGTCCAGTTCTGCTGCGAGGCTGCCGGCCCGTTCGAGGCTGCTGTCCGAGAGCGTGTATGGTGCATGAGGTGCAACCGAGAACCCGAGCAGCGGGTGCGCTCGCCATTTGTCCCGGATGGCAAGCCCCTTTCGCAGGCAGTCGTCTGCATCGCTGGCGTAGGAGGTCGGAAAATCCAGCATGATCATGCCGATGACGGCGCGCATTCCGGCCTTGTCGAAAGCGGCTGCCGCTGCATCCGGGTAGAAGTACATGTCGTTGCATGTGGTGATCCCGCCGCGCAGCATTTCCCTTGCGGCCAGCAAGGTTCCATCATGAACGAAGGACGGGCATGCGTGCTTCGCCTCGGCAGGCCAGATCGCTTCCTGCAGCCAGCGCATCAGCGGAAGGTCGTCGGCGATGCCCCGCATCAGGTTCATGGCCGCGTGCGCATGGAGATTCACGAGACCCGGGATCAGAACATGATCCGGCAGTTCGGTAGTCTCCGAGGCCCGGTAGCGGAGGCGGGCCTCGGCCTGAGACAGGATATCCACAATCCGACCGGAGCGGATCGCCACGCTGTGATGTTCCAGCAGGGTGTCGGCAGGCGATATCGGAACCAGCCACCGCGGGTGTATGAGTTGGTCGACGGGTTCGCTCACGATCGGGCTCCGAAATGAAAACCCCGGCTGTTGCGGGGGCGGGCTTGGCAGTCGGCGGTGGTTACTTCGTCGGACCCTTAATAAGAACCACCGCGCGGCGGTGCGGTTCGAGACACTCAGTCAGCTTGGTGCGGCCCAGAGTAGCGGGGCAGGAGACGACGCCGACCGGCTGGGTCTTCCCGAACCGGATGGTGTCGATCCTGTTTGCATCGATGCCCTTGCCGACCATGCCATTCTTGACCGCTTCACCGGTTATTTTCCCCGTCGAGCGGGGGTTTCGGTTTTTGCTTTGAGATTTAAGCACAATGGGCAAGGAGCGGACAGTATCAATTTACGTTAACGTCAATCGGAACGTTTTTCACCTGAAGATTCTCTATGTACGGTGATCGTGACACAATTGACACGATTGCAACGTGCTTGTGTAGGGTGCTTCACGCGCCAGCAGGATGCCATGGGACAGATGCCCGAAAGAGTCGGCAAGTATCGGATCGTGCGCGAGTTGGGGCGCGGGGCAACGGCGGTCGTTTATCTTGCCGAGAATCCTCATTACCCTGAACCGGTTGCGCTCAAGCATGTCAAGTTCGACGACAAGGCGCGCGACGAGGCGAAGTGGAATCGCCGTCTGCTGAAGCTGCTCAAGGCCGAGGAAGCGGTGGCAAGACGCCTCGATCATCCCAATATCATCCGAATTTTCGAGGCCGTGGTGGAGGCCAGCGAGGCCTACGTGGTGATGGAGTATTTCCCGGGCCTGACCCTCGAGCGGTATTGCAGCTTCGAGCGTCTGCTTCCCATTCACCGCGTGATCGGGATCATTTTCAAGTGCTGCATGGCGCTCGATCATGCCTACCGCAACGGTATCGTCCATCGCGACATCAAGCCGGCCAACATCCTGGTGGATGACCAGGACAACGTAAAGATTACCGATTTCGGACTCGCGCTGAACATCAGCAAGAAGATCGAGACCGACTCCACCTTCATCATGGGCGTGGGTTCGCCCGCTTACATGAGCCCGGAGCAGATCAAGGGCTATCCGCTCAATCAGAAGACCGACCTGTATTCGCTGGGCGTGGTGCTCTTTCATCTGCTCACTGGGCGGCTGCCGTTCCGGGCGGCGAATCCTGCGCAACTGGTGTACAAGATCATCAATGCCGACCAGCCCTCGGTGTCGCAACTCAACCCCGATATCCCGGAGCAGATGGATGCAGTGATCCGGAAAGCGCTGGAGAAGGATCTTTATTCACGCTACAAGAACGGTGCCGAATTTGCCAAGGACCTTGCGGCGGTCCGCTACAAGATCCTCGATGACAGCTTCGTGCCGGCGGACACCAGCCGGTTCACGATGTTGCGCAAGCTGGCATTCTTTACCGAGTTCGACGACATCGAGTTGTGGGAGGTGTTACGCATCAGTTCGTGGCGCAAGGCCGACGAACATGTGACGCTGATGCGTGAGCGCGATGCCGATCAGCGGTTCGGCATCGTGCTGTCGGGGCGCGTCGAACTGTCGGTCGAGGGGCGCAAGGTGCTCGAACTCGGTCCTGGTGAGGTGTTTGGCGAACAGGCCTGGCTGGACCACCTCGAGCATCGACACATGATGACCGCGGTGTCGCTCGAGCCGATGACATATCTCGAGATCAACCCCGCGGCCCTGGCGCTGGCGACCGATGAGGTACAGGAGCTGTTCCGGCGGCAGGTATCAACGGTCGTCGTCCGGCGGCTGGCCGAAGTCAGCCGTGCGTTGGCCAAGCACTGCGAACCTGCGATCCGGGGCGACTATACGGCGACCGGTGGGCTGGATCTGCAACTGGTCGAGGATTGACCGGACTAGACGCTCAGGTCGATCTGGCTGACGGTGCCGACGCCGCCGTCCTCGCGCAGATAGATGCTGCTCGAACGCATCTCGCCCAGCGTCTGCCGAACCGCATTGCGGACGCTGAACGGGGTGTCGATGGCGCCGAGATACAGTGCCCCGACGCCTGCTTCGGTCAGGGACCTCAATGTGCCGCCCCCGCTCGGGTCCGGCTGCCAGACGCGCAAGCGAGCAAAGTCGGCGTCATTCTCGTCGATCCAGCGGTTGCCGTCACCATCCAGTTGCGCAAGTTCGGCAAACCCGTTGCCGCTCGTCGGCCCGAACAACTCCCGGCCATCGTCGATCCGGCCATTCGCATTGCGGTCGAAGGCCAGAAGACCGCTCCCGCCGACCAGGGGCACCTGTTCCGTGTCGCCATCCGCGTCGAGGTCGAACGCAAAGCGCAGATCGGACAGCGATGTTGCGGAGCCCGCGAAATCAAGTATCAGCGGATCTTTCAGGGGGGCATCGCCGGCGCGAACCTGCATCGAGACCGACTCGGCGTGGCTGCGCTCCAGCGTGAAGCCGACCTGAAAGCGGACCTCGGCGCCGTCGGCGGTGCGCACCACCCCTTCGGCGGAAAAAAGGGTCTGCTCGAACTCGGCGTAAGTCGCCTGATAGTCGTACTCGATGCCGAAGCCGGCACGTCCGGGCGGGGCTCCGCTACCCTGACCGCCGGACGAGGGTACGGCGCCCATGCCTTCGAGGTCGCTCAGGCGCATGACTCGCACCGGCCGGCCAGTGAGGAACTCGACCATGCGGATCAGCACCGACAGGCGGGGATCGGATTCGGCCGCATCCTCGGCCGCGGCAATCGCATCGGCTCGCTGTGCCGCAATGCCTTCGTCCGACACGCACACGAGATCCGGCTTTGCCGGGGCCTGGCCGCGGGCAGCCGCGCCGGGGGAGTCTCTCCACATTTCGAGCCGCTCGCTCACCTGCAGGTACTGCATCGAAATGTGGCTGGACTGCAGTTCGATGCTGGCGCTCGCGATCTTCATGGTGGCCTCCCGGGGTGTTTCTCTCCGGGCCTGTTAACGGCTGCTACCGAAAATCCTTGAGCGGCGCGGGATCGATGCCCCGCTGTGGTCTGCTCTCCTCAGCGGAGCTTGCGCTCGGCGTCGCCGACCGCCACGTTCACGATCCAGGTCAGCAGGCTGTATAGCAGCGCACCCCAGAAGGCGGTCCAGAAATCGCTCACCTGCACACCGCCGATGAGCCCGGAGACGCCCCAGAACAGGAAGGCGTTGATGACCAGGGTGAACAGGCCGAGGGTGAGCAGCGTGATGGGCAGGGTGATCAGGATCAGGATCGGGCGGATCAGCGCATTGACCAGGCCGAGCAGCATGGCTGCCGCGAGCGCGGAGAGATAACTCTCGACCGCAATCCCCGCGATGATCTCGGGGAGTATGAGCATGGCGACCGCGTTCAATGCCCAGCGCAGCAACAGGCGCAGGTTGGGGGTCATCAACGCTTCGCTCCCAGGCCCAGGGCACGTTGACGTGCCGCGGCGCAGGCCTCGGCGGTGTCGGCAGGGCGGTCCAGCCAGTGGCCCAGGTGGCGGCGGGTAAGGGTCGTGAGCGCGGCAATCCAGTCGTGGCGCTCGTTGAGGCAGGGGATGTAGTGGAAGGTCTTGCCGCCATGGGTCAGGAAGGCCTCCTTGCATTCGATGGCGATCTCCTCGAGGGTTTCGAGGCAGTCCGACACGAAGCCCGGACACATGACGTCGACCCGCCCGACTCCTTCCCGTGCCAATGCTTCGAGCGTGGGCTGGGTGTAGGGCTTGAGCCACTCCGCCTTGCCGAACCGGGACTGGAAGGTGATCAGGATGCGTTCGGCCGGGAAGTCGAGCGACTCGGCGACCAGGCGGGCGGTCTTGTGACACTCGCAATGATAGGGATCGCCGAGCTCGAGCGTACGCCGCGGGATGCCGTGAAAGCTCATCACCAGCCGGTCGGGCTCGCCGTTCTGCATCCAGTGGTCACGCACACTCTGGGCGAGTGCCGCGATGTAACCGGGCTCGTCCGCGTAGCTGCGCACATAGCGGAGCTCGGGAAGGTTGCGCCAGTGCTGCAGGCTGTGGCTGACTTCGTCGATCACGCTCGCGGTCGTGCTGCCGGCAAACTGGGGATAGAGCGGCACCACCAGGATGCGGGCGCAGCCGCGCGCACGCAGTGCATTCAGCGTATCGGGAATGGACGGTGCGCCGTAGCGCATGGCCCATGCGACGTCGATATCGGTCCTTGCTTCGGCGTTCAGGTAGCCGTCGAGCAGCTTGGCCTGACGTTCGGTATGCACCTTGAGTGGCGAACCTTCTTCCATCCACACGCTGGCGTACTTTGCCGCCGACTTCCCCGGGCGGGTGTTGAGGATGATGCCATTGAGGATCGGCCACCACACCAGGCGCGGAATCTCGACCACCCGCCGGTCGGACAGGAACTGCTTCAGGTAGGGGCGCAGTGCCGCGGCGGTGGGGGCCGCCGGAGTGCCCAGATTGACCAGCAGCACCGCAGTGCGTTCAGGGGTTCCATGCGTGTAGGGCGATTCGGGCCAGTAGCGGGCCATGCTGATCCTTCAGAGTAGTGTGTCGCGCGCGGCGATCCCCGCGGGGTGCCGACTAGTTGTTGGCGGAGAGTGCGCCCGACAGCAGGCGGGCGGTGATGTCTACGATCGGAATGACCCGGTCGTAAGCCATGCGGGTCGGGCCGATCACGCCCACCGAGCCGACGATGCGGCCATCGACCTCGTAGGGTGCGGTGATCACGCTGCAGCCGTCGAGCTGTGCCAGCCCCGACTCGTCGCCGATGAAGATCTGAACGCCCTGTGCCCGGTTCGACAGGTCGAGCAGTTGCATCAAGCCGGTGCGCTGCTCGAAGAGCTTGAACAACTCGCGCAATCGCGACATGTTCGACGACAGATCCTCGATATCGAGCAGGTTGGTTTCGCCGGAAATGACATAGTTTGCCGAGGACTCCTCGGCCGCCTCCGAACCCGCTTCGACGGTGGCGGTCATCAGTTCGGTCATGTCGCTGCGCAACTGCTTGAGCTCGGCCTGGATACGCTTGCGGATCTCCTCGAAGGCGAGCCCGGCGAAATGTTCGTTCAGATAGCTCGCCGCCGAACTCAGTTCCGCCGACGTGTAGCTGCGACGGGTGACCAGAATACGGTTCTGTACATCGCCTGCCGAGGTGACGATGATCAGCAGGATGCGGTTCTCCGACAGGCTGATGAACTCCATCTGGCGAATGCGAACGGTGTCCTTGCGCGGCGTAACCACCACGCCGGCGAACTGGGTGAGGTCCGACAGCAGGTGCGAGGCGGAATTGATCAGGCGTTGGGGTTGGTCGGGGAGGAACTGCCCCCTGAGTTCCTGCACCCGGGTGTTCGTCATCGGCTGCACGGTGAGCAGGGCGTCGACGAAAAAGCGGTATCCGAGCGGCGTGGGCACGCGCCCGGCGGAGGTATGCGGACTGGCGATGAAGCCCATCTCCTCGAGATCGCTCATCACGTTGCGCACCGTCGCCGGCGAAAGCTCCAGCCCCGAATAACGCGACAGCGCGCGCGAGCCCACCGGCTGACCCTCCGCGATGTAGCGTTCGATCAGCGTCTTGAGCAGGATTTGGGAGCGGGTGTCGAGCTGTTGTTTCATGATTGGAACCGAATATAGCCCGATTCTAGGGAACTGCGTGCCTTGCTGCCAAGCCGGCCTGCGTGGGCGCACGAAGTGCGGCCATGCGCGCATGACGGAATCCGAATGTGGTTTAATCCGCAGCCATGACCTTGAGCTTCTCCAACATTGCCCTGATCGGAAAATACCAGAGCCCGGATGTGGCCGAGTCGGTGCTGCTGATCGCCCGTTTCCTGCGCGAGCGGGGTCTGGAAGTTGTGATCGAACAGGGTACGGCGAGTTCCATCGGCAACGCCGAGGGTTTTCCGGTCGCGACCTACGAAGAGATCGCCGAAAAGGCGGATCTCGCGGTCGTCGTCGGTGGCGACGGCACCATGCTCCATACCGCGCGGCGGCTCGCTGACCGTGCCGTGCCGCTGGCCGGCGTGAACCTCGGCCGGCTCGGCTTTCTGACCGACATCGCACGCAAGGACGTCTTGCTGCGTCTGGGCGAGATCCTCGACGGCAAGTACTGCGAGGAGTCGCGCTCGATGCTCGACGCCGAGGTCCTGCGTGGCGGCCAGCATATTTACCGGACGCTCGCGCTCAACGATGTGGTGGTGAACCGGGGCGAGTTGGGGCGGATGATCGAATTCGATCTGTCGATCGACGGCGAATTCGTCTATACCCAGCGCTCCGACGGCATGATCGTGTCGACGCCGACCGGCTCCACTGCCTACGCGCTGTCGGCCAATGGTCCGATCCTGCACCCGAGCGTCGGCGGCATCGCGCTGGTGCCGCTGTGCCCGCATGCCCTGACCGCGCGCCCGGTCACGCTGCCCGACTCGTGCCGCATCGAGATCGAATTGTTGCCGCCGCACGATGCCCGCGTCCATTTCGACGGGCAGGCCCGCTTCGATGCACGGGCCGGGGATCGGATACGAATCACGCGTTCGCCCCTGAGCTTGCGCCTGCTGCATCCGGTGGGCTACAGCTACTTCGCCATGTTGCGCGAGAAGTTGCACTGGAGCGCGGCGCCGCGACACATCTGATGCACCATTCCCGCGCATTGCCATCGGTGCGCGACAGTTCGACCAACCTGAATCCGAGACCATGCTGCGCCGCCTGACCATCCGTGATTTTGTGATCGTCGACCGTCTGGAACTCGATTTCGGCGCGGGTTTCGGCGCCCTGACCGGCGAGACCGGTGCCGGCAAGTCCATCCTCCTCGATGCGCTCGGACTGGCGCTCGGCGTGCGCGCCGACAGTGGCGTCGTCCGGGTCGGGCGCGACAAGGCCGATATTGCGGCCGAGTTCGATCTGCCGCCGGCGTCGGCGCTGGGAGCCTGGCTCGCCGAGCAGGAACTGCCGGTTGACGAGGGCAACGTCATCCTGCGGCGGGTGGTGGATGGCGGTGGTCGCAGCAAGGCGTGGATCAACGGCACACCGGTCACGCTTGCGCAGTTGCGTATGGCCGGCGACTGGCTCGCCGACATCCATGGCCAGCACGCCCATCACGCGTTGCTGCGCGCCGACGCGCAGCGCCAGTTGCTCGACACCCATGCCGGTGCGGGAGCGCTGGCCACGGCGGTGGCCGAGTGCTGGCGTGAGTGGCAGCGCATTGCCGACCTGCGACGCAGCGCCGAGCGCGATTCGGCTGCCTCCGCCCGCGAGCGCGAATTGCTCGGCTGGCAGTTGAGGGAGCTGCAGGAACTCGGGTTCACGGCCGATGAGTGGTCCGAACTCAATGCCGAGCACGGCCGCCTGGGGCATGCCGCCGGGCTGATGACAGGTGCCGACGAGAGCCTGGATGCGCTCGGCGACGGCGACTTCGCGGTGACCGCCATTCTGCGCCGGCTCGATGCACAAATTGCCGACATGGCCGGCATCGACCCCGCGCTTGCCGACGTGCGCGAACTGGTCGCCTCGGCGGCGATTCAGGCCGACGAGGCACTGCATGCGCTGCGCCGTTATCGCGAACGGCTCGATCTCGACCCGCAGCGGCTGGCCGAGATCGAGCGCCGGATTTCGGCGGTCATGGATGTGGCGCGCAAGCATCGCGTGGCGCCGGAGGCGCTGCCGGAGCTCGAGGAGGCGTGGCGCACGCGTCTCGAGGCGCTCGACGAGAGCGCCGATCCTGCGCGGCTCGAAGCGGCCGAGGTGGCAGCGCGCGAGGAGTATATGCTTGCGGCAGCGCGTCTTTCCGCCGCCCGCCGCCCGGCTGCGACCACGCTCTCGGACGAGATCACCGACGCCATGCAATCGCTGGCGATGGCCGGTGGCCGCTTCGAAGTCGCGCTGCAAGCTTGCGAACCCTCGGTCCATGGCGTGGAGAGCGTCGAGTTCCAGGTCGCGGCCAATCCGGGACAGATGCTGCGCGGCTTGGCCAAAGTGGCGTCCGGGGGCGAGCTGTCGCGTATCGGGCTTGCCATACAGGTGATGACCAGCCGCGACTCCGCGACCCCGACCCTGATTTTCGACGAGGTCGACGTCGGTATCGGCGGGCGGGTTGCCGAGATCGTCGGCAAGCTGCTGCATCGGCTGGGGCGGGACCGCCAGGTCTTGTGCGTCACCCATCTGCCGCAGGTCGCCGCTTGTGCCGACTGGCAATGGCAGATCGCCAAGGCCGAACGGGATGGGGAAACGCTGAGCGCCGTGACCACGCTGGGCGCATCCGATCGGGTCGAAGAGATTGCCCGTATGCTCGGTGGGGTGAATATCACCGAAACAACCCGGCGCCATGCCGCGGAAATGCTCGGCCAGATCTGACCCCGAACGGCGCCCGGCGGGTCAGGCTGTCGCCCCGGGGAAACCGCCGGTGAGCGCTACGCGGCGTCGGAATGAATGATTGCGGGCCGGGAATTTCGCCGCGGTTCAGTGGGCGCGGTTGGGACAATCCTTGCGTAGACAGTCGGCATACAGATACAGCGCGTGTTCCTTGACTGCAAAGCCGCGTTCCTCGGCGACACTGTTTTGGCGGCGCTCGATCTCCGGGTCGTAAAACTCCTCGACCTTGCCGCACTGCAGGCACACCAGATGGTCGTGGTGTCCCCCCTTGTTGAGTTCGAACACGGCCTTACCAGATTCGAAGTAGTGACGTTCGAGCAAGCCGGCCTGCTCGAACTGGGTCAGTACGCGATAGACTGTGGCCAGACCGATGTCCATGCCCTCGTTCATCAGCAGACGATAGACGTCCTCGGCCGTGAGGTGGCGCTGCTCTGCATTCTGGAACAGGTCGAGGATCTTCAGGCGTGGGTAGGTGGCCTTCAGGCCGATGCTTTTGAGGTTCTGCGAATTGTCGGACATGGTCGCCTGTCGGTGTGGCTGAGGAGCAAGACAACGTTGTGTTGCGACGCTATGTTATATTTTTTGTCCTTTACTGAGAACCTTGCGCGTTTGCGCGCGCATCACTGTGACCCTTTCCATGCGTCCTACGCTCATTTCGGCGCTTGCCGCCGCCAGTCTGCTTGCCGGCTGCTCCTTCGGTTCGATCGCCGATCGTGTCAATCCTTACCGTATCGACGTCCGGCAGGGCAATTATGTCGATCAGGCGATGGTCGCGCAGCTCAAGCGCGGCATGAGCCGCGATCAGGTGCGCTTCGTGCTCGGCTCGCCACTCATTGCCGATGTCTTCCGTACCGATCGCTGGGACTACGTCTATCGCTTCAAGCCCGGCCAGGGTGAACCGCAGCAGCGGGTGATTTCGGTGTTTTTCGTCGATGACCGTCTGGATCGCGTCGACGGCGATGTGAGCGGCGGCGATGCAAGCGCCGAGCTCGAAGCCCAGCAGGCAACGCGGTCACGCGTCGTCGAAGTGCCTGCTGCCACCAAGGACTGATTTTTTTGCGTGCCCGGCTGTCGGGCCATGATGACTGACAGGATGTTGAAAATGACGCCTATCCGCGTTGCGATTGCGGGCGCTTCCGGCCGCATGGGTCGCATGTTGATCGAGGCCGCGCTGCGGGACGAGGACGTGGTGCTTGGTTCTGCCTTCGATCGCCCGGGCACCCCTTTTGTGGGCCGCGATGCCGGCGAGATGATGGGGGTGGCCAGTGGCGTGGCGATCGGTGACGACCCCGCCGCGGCGATTGCTGCAGCGGACTGCCTGATCGATTTCACCCGTCCCGAGGGGACGCTGGAACATCTTGCCCTTGCGTGCGGGCAGGGTAAGGCGATGGTGATTGGCACCACCGGTTTCGATGGCGCCGGCAAGGCCACGATTGCGGCCGCCGCGGAGTCGATCCCGATTGTCTTTGCGCCAAATATGGCCGTTGGCGTGAACGCGGTGTTTCGCCTGCTCGAAGTGGCGGCCCGCATTCTCAACGAAGGCTACGACATCGAGGTGATCGAGGCGCATCACCGGTTCAAGGTGGATGCACCTTCCGGCACCGCCCTGCGCATGGGGGAGGTGGTGGCGCGCGAGCTCGGTCGCAGTCTCGATGACTGTGCAATCTATGGGCGCGAGGGCGTGACCGGCGAGCGCAAGGCGGAAACCATCGGTTTTTCCACCATACGCGGGGGCGACGTGGTGGGCGACCATACGGTGCTGTTTGCCGGTCTCGGCGAGCGCATCGAGATCACCCACAAGTCGGGCAGCCGCATGCCCTACGCACTCGGGTCGCTGCGTGCCGCGCGCTATCTCGCCGGACGCAAGACCGGGCTGTTCGACATGCAGGACGTACTCGGCCTGCGTTGAGCCTCCCGGTGACCGACTCGTCGTCCGTGGCCGGCGGAACTGAAGCCCTCGACCAACTGCGCGCAGAGCGCGACGCGGCCTTGCGCGAAGTCGTGATCCTGAGCGACCGTCTGGAGTTGGTCAAACTCGGAACGCATTCCGGGCTGTGGGACTGGGATCTGGCTGCAGACCGCCTGGTCGTGGATGCCCGCTGGCGCAGCTGGCTGGGCTACGAACCGGGCTCGCATGAGGTGCCCCCGGACGACTGGCAGCCGCTGATTCCCGACGAAGACCGGTTGCGCATGCGCAATTGCCTGGCCGCTCATCTGCGTGGCGAGGTGCCGCTCTTCGAAGTCGAATTCCGGATTCGCGCCGCTGACGGGAGATGGTGCTGGCTCAGCGCGCGCGGACAGGTGCGGGATCGCATGGCCGATGGCCGGTGGCAGCGGGTGGTCGGGACCTATGCCGACATCACCCGGGAGCGGATGCGCGAACTCGAACTGCTGCAGGCCACGGAGCAGGCCGAGGCCGCCAGCCGGGCCAAGGGCGATTTCCTCGCCAACATGAGCCACGAGATCCGCACCCCGATGAACGGCATTCTCGGCATGACCGAGTTGCTGCTCGATTCCGCGCTCGCGCCGGAGCAGCGGGAATACCTGCAGACGGTGAAATCGTCGGCCGAAGCGCTGCTCACGATCATCAACGACATCCTCGACTTTTCCCGGATCGAAGCCGGACGGATGACGCTCGAGCAGATCGATTTTTCGATCACCGCGGTGGTCTCCGAAACGGTGCGCGCACTGGCGTTGCGTTCGCACCAGAAGGGCGTCGAGCTGTATTTCACCATCGCACCGGAGGTCCCTTCGGTGATGCGCGGCGACCCGGTGCGGCTGCGACAGGTGTTGATGAACCTGATCGGCAACGCGATCAAGTTCACCGACCATGGCGAGATCGAGGTCGAGGTCGGCGTACGCTCGCGCGACGGGGCTTCGATCGATCTGGGGCTTGCGGTGCGCGACACCGGAATCGGGATCCCCAAGGACAAGCAGGATGCCATATTCGGGGCGTTCTCGCAGGCAGACAGTTCGACGACGCGCAAGTACGGCGGTACCGGTCTCGGCCTGGCGATCTGTCGTCATCTGGTCGAGCTGATGGAGGGGGTCATCGAGCTCAGCAGCGAGCCGGGCGTAGGCAGTCGCTTCAGTTTCAATGCCCGGCTCGAAGCGGTGGCAGAGGCGCAGTTGCCCGCATTGGCGACGCTGCGGGGTGCGCGGGTCCTAGTGGCAACGGTCAATGCCGCGTTCGGCCGATCGGTCTGTCACACCCTCGCGGCGTCGGGGATGCGTCCTCGGTCGGTCGGAAGCGGGAACGAAGTGCTCGCGGCGCTCGCCGATGCCCATACCGGCGAGGATCCCTTCGACTTCGTGCTGATGGATGCGGCGATGCCCGATCCGGGCGGTTTCGCATTGGCGCAGCGCTTTCGCGAGGCCGCGCCCTGGCTCGATCGTATCCTGATGATGCTCGATAGCCATTCGCTGCGTAACGATCTCGGTCGCTGTGGCCAGCTGGGATTGCAGTCGCGGCTGTCGAAGCCGTTTTCGGCGGAGGATCTGTTCGAGGCGCTGCAGGTCGCGCAGCGCGGAGCAGGCGCTTCCACCGAGATGCTCGCCGCGTTCGATGCGGAGCTTTCCATCTCGGAGATGTTGCGCGAGGAGGCCGGCCCGACCCGTCGGCTGGACATCCTGCTGGTCGAGGACAATCCGGTCAATCAGACCGTTGCCTCGCGCATACTGGAAAAGTTCGGCCACGCCGTGACCATCGCCAACAACGGCGAAGAAGCAGTCGAGGCCTTCGATGCGGGACGTTTCGATCTCATCCTGATGGATGTGCAGATGCCGGTGATGGGCGGTCTCGAAGCCACCCAGGCAATCCGCGCGCGTGAGGCGCGTCGCAGCTGGGCGATCCAGGGCGACTGGCGGCCGACGCCGATCGTCGCCATGACGGCCCATGCCATGGCGGGCGATCGCGAGCGCTGTATCGAGGCCGGAATGGACGACTATGTGAGCAAGCCGATCCGTCCGGCAGATCTGGTTGCCGCGATCGAGCGAATGTGCAATCCGGCCTCCGTCGACGATGCCGACGGCGATCGGAGTCTGCTCGAGGTCGGCGGGGTGGCAGGGAATGAGATTGCCAATCTGGATGAGGCGAGGGCGATCTTCGACGGTGATGAAAACGTCGTTCAGCAGTTGCTCACGGTTTTCTTTCGCGATCTTGGCGCCACGATGTCCGATCTCCGGGGGGCAGGGGCACGCGGGGATCTCGTCCGCCTGAACGAGTTGGCGCACTCGATCAAGGGCTCGGTCGGGCTGTTCGGGGCGCGTCGAGCCACCGACGCGGCGAAGGCGGTGGAGATGGCCGCGCGCGGCGCCGATCCGGCGGCTTCGGGGGTATTGCTGGAGACCCTGATCCGCGAGATGAACGCCCTTGCGAGTGCGCTGCGCCAGCACGTACGGCGCTAGTGTCCGGGTGGCTCGAGCTCGGCGCGCGTTGCCTTGTACGGCAAAAATCGATAGAATTCCGCTGATCTAATAGCGGGATTGGCCATCAGGCTCGTCCCGTTTTTTCGCATATGGACTGGCCCGAGCCGGGTCTGATCCAGTCATTTCGGCTGAATCCAGGAGTTTTTCGTGACTGCTTTCCCGCCCGCCCTTCTTGCGCTTGCCGACGGAACGGTTTTCTACGGCAAGGGTATCGGTGCGGTTGGCAGTACGGTCGGCGAGGTGGTGTTCAATACCTCGATGTCGGGCTATCAGGAAATCCTGACGGACCCGAGTTACTGCCGCCAGATCGTGACGCTGACCTATCCCCACATCGGCAACACCGGTGTCAATCGAGAGGACGTCGAGGCGGGCCGCGTGCACGCTGCTGGTCTCGTGATCAAGGATCTGCCGATCCTGCCCTCCAATTTCCGGATGGATCAGCGCCTCGACGCCTACCTGCGGGACGAGGGCGTGGTGGCGATCGCCGGGCTCGATACCCGCAAGCTGACCCGCATCCTGCGCGAGAAGGGCGCCCAGGCGGGTTGCATCGTCAGCGCTGCGGAGGGCGAGACGCTCAATGCCGAGGCGGCGATCGCTGCCGCACGCGGCTTCCCCGGTCTCGGCGGCATGGATCTGGCCAAGGTGGTCAGCGCCACCTCCCCGGTCGAGTGGAACGAGAGCGAGTGGGCGCTCGGCGAGGGTTATGGGACGCAGACCGCAGCGCGTTTTCATGTCGTGGCCTACGATTTCGGCGTCAAGCGCAACATCCTGCGCATGCTCGCGTCGCGCGGCTGTCGCCTGACCGTGGTTCCGGCACAGACTCCCGCAAAGGACGTGTTTGCGCTCAAGCCCGACGGCGTGTTCCTGTCCAATGGTCCTGGCGATCCGGAGCCCTGCGATTACGCGATCGAGGCAATCCGCGAGATTCTCGCGGCCCGCGTGCCGACCTTCGGCATCTGCCTGGGGCACCAGCTGCTGGCGCTCGCATCCGGTGCGAAGACCATGAAGATGAAATTCGGTCACCATGGCGCCAACCATCCGGTGAAGGATGTCGATACCGGGCAGGTGCTGATTACCAGCCAGAACCATGGCTTTGCGGTGGATCCGGAGAGCATGCCCGATACGCTGCGGGTCACCCACGTGTCGCTGTTCGATGGTTCCAACCAGGGCATCGCCCGCACCGACGTGCCGGCTTACTCCTTCCAGGGGCACCCGGAAGCGAGCCCCGGGCCGCACGACGTGGCCTATCTGTTCGACCGCTTCATCAAACTGATCGAAGCCGGCAAGTAATACAGCATCCCCGGCGGGCGTCGCCCGCCGCCCGCGAATTTCCGAGGCAACGCAATGCCCAAACGTACAGACATCCAGACCATCCTGATTATCGGTGCTGGCCCCATCATCATCGGACAGGCGTGTGAGTTCGACTACTCCGGTGCTCAAGCCTGCAAGGCGCTGCGCGAGGAAGGTTACAAGGTCGTCTTGGTGAACTCCAACCCGGCCACGATCATGACCGATCCCGGTACCGCCGACGTGACCTATATCGAGCCGATTACCTGGCAGGTGGTCGAGCGCATCATCGAGAAGGAACGCCCTGACGCCATCCTGCCCACCATGGGCGGGCAGACCGCGCTCAACTGCGCGCTCGACCTCGGCCGCCACGGCGTGCTGGCAAAGTACGGTGTCGAACTGATCGGGGCCTCCGAGGAGGCCATCGACAAGGCCGAGGACCGCCTCAAGTTCAAGGACGCGATGACCAAGATCGGTCTCGGCTCCGCGCGCTCCGGCATCGCCCACAGCATGGAAGAGGCATTGCAGGTGCAGGGCGGCATCGGCTTTCCGGTGATCATTCGCCCGAGTTTCACCCTGGGCGGTACCGGCGGCGGCATCGCTTACAACATGGAAGAGTTCCATGAGATCTGCAAGCGCGGTCTCGAGGCCAGCCCGACCAGCGAGTTGCTGATCGAAGAGTCGCTGCTCGGCTGGAAGGAGTTCGAGATGGAAGTCGTGCGCGACCGCGCCGACAACTGCATCATCGTGTGTTCGATCGAGAACCTCGATCCGATGGGCGTGCACACCGGTGATTCGATCACCGTGGCGCCGGCGCAGACCCTGACCGACAAGGAGTACCAGATCCTGCGCAATGCCTCGATCGCGGTGTTGCGCGAGATCGGGGTCGACACCGGGGGGTCGAACGTCCAGTTCGCGATCAACCCGCAAGACGGACGCATGATCGTGATCGAGATGAACCCGCGGGTGTCGCGCTCCTCGGCGCTCGCCTCCAAAGCCACCGGTTTTCCGATCGCCAAGGTCGCGGCCAAGCTGGCGGTGGGCTACACCCTGGACGAGCTGCGCAACGACATCACCGGCGGTGCCACGCCGGCCTCGTTCGAGCCGTCGATCGACTATGTCGTCACCAAGATCCCGCGTTTCGCGTTCGAGAAGTTCCCCCAGGCCAACGATCGCCTGACCACCCAGATGAAGTCGGTGGGCGAAGTGATGGCGATGGGTCGTACCTTCCAGGAGTCCTTCCAGAAGGCCCTGCGCGGCCTCGAAGTGGGCGTGTATGGACTGGACGAAGTCGAGGCGGATCGGGAAGATCTCGAGCACGAGTTGGCCAGCCCGGGTGCCGAGCGTATCTGGTACGTGGGTCAGGCCTTCCGTGAAGGCATGACCCAGGAGCAGGTGTTCAACCTGACCAAGATCGACCCCTGGTTCCTGGCCCAGATCGAAGACATCGTGCTCACCGAGAAGGCATTGGTCGGCCGTTCGCTCAAGGCGATTCTGGTCGGCGAGATCCGTGACCTGAAGAAGAAGGGTTTCTCCGATCGCCGCATCGCCAAGCTGCTCGGTGTCGACGAGACCGCGGTGCGCCTGCATCGTCACACCCTCGGTGTGCGCCCGGTGTACAAGCGCGTCGACACGTGCGCGGGCGAGTTCGCCACCTCCACCGCCTATATGTATTCCACCTATGAGGACGAGTGCGAGTCGCAGCCCACCGACAAGAAAAAGATCATGGTACTCGGCGGCGGGCCGAACCGTATCGGACAGGGTATCGAGTTCGACTACTGCTGCGTGCACGCGGCGCTGGCGCTTCGTGAAGACGGGTACGAGACCATCATGGTCAACTGCAACCCGGAAACCGTGTCCACCGACTACGACACCTCCGATCGCCTGTATTTCGAGCCGATCACGCTGGAAGACATCCTCGAGATCGTCCATATCGAGAAGCCGGTCGGCGTGATCGTGCAGTTCGGCGGTCAGACCCCGCTCAAGAGGGCACGTGCGCTCGAAGAGAACGGTGTTCCCATCATCGGCACCAGTCCCGACATGATCGATGCGGCCGAGGATCGCGAGCGTTTCCAGAAGCTGCTGGTCGACCTCGGTCTGCGCCAGCCCCCCAACCGCACCGCACGCACGCCCGAAGCGGCCGTGCGCCTGGCCGCCGAGATCGGCTACCCGCTGGTCGTGCGTCCGTCCTACGTGCTGGGTGGCCGGGCGATGGAGATCGTGCACGAGCAGAAGGATCTCGAGCGCTACATGCGCGAGGCGGTCAAGGTCTCGAACGAATCGCCGGTGCTGCTCGACCGCTTTCTGAACGACGCGGTCGAAGTCGACGTCGATGCGCTGTCCGATGGCACCCAGGTCATCATCGGCGGCATCATGGAGCACATCGAGCAGGCCGGCGTCCATTCGGGCGATTCGGCGTGTTCGCTGCCCCCGTACACCCTGTCCGCCGAGTTGCAGAATGAACTGCGCCGGCAGACCGAGGCGATGGCGCGCGCGCTCGACGTGGTGGGCCTGATGAACGTGCAGTTCGCAATCCAGGGCGAGGGCGACAACGCCGTCGTCTATGTGCTCGAGGTGAACCCGCGGGCGTCGCGCACCGTGCCCTTCGTGTCCAAGGCCTGCTCCCTGCCGCTGGCCAAGATTGCGGCGCGCTGCATGGCCGGTCAGAGTCTTGCCAGCCAGGGGATCACCGGCGAGATCGTGCCGCCGTATTACTCGGTGAAGGAAGCGGTCTTCCCCTTCGTCAAGTTCCCGGGTGTGGATACCATACTCGGGCCGGAAATGAAGTCGACCGGCGAGGTGATGGGGGTGGGCCGCAGCTTTGCCGAGGCCTTCATCAAGAGCCAGATCGGCGCCGGCGTGCGTTTGCCGACCTCGGGCACCGCCTTCATCAGCGTCAAGCCCACTGATCGCCCGGCGGCGATCGAAGTGGCACAGGCGCTCCACGACCTCGGCTTTGCGTTGGTGGCAACGCGGGGTACCGGTTCGGTGATCCAGGCAGCCGGCATCCCGGTCGGTATGGTCAACAAGGTGAACGAGGGTCGACCGCATATCGTCGACATGATCAAGAACCAGGAAATCGCGCTGGTGATCAATACGGTGGAGGAAAAGCGTCAGGCGATCACCGATTCGCGCTCCATCCGCACCAGCGCGCTGGCCGCGAAGGTCACCGTGTTCACGACGATCGAGGGCGCCCGGGCTGCGTGCATGGGCCTGAGCCATCTGTCGGACATGGAAGTCTATTCCGTGCAGCAACTGCACGCAGAACTGAAGCAGCGCACATGAACAAGACTCCTCTGACTGTCGTTGGTGCGGAAGCACTCCGTGTCGAACTGCACCGCCTCAAGACCGTGGACCGGCCCAGCGTGATCGCTGCGATCGCCGAGGCCCGTTCACATGGCGACCTCTCCGAAAACGCCGAGTACGATGCCGCCAAGGAGCGTCAAGGCTTTGTCGAGGGGCGGATCATGGAGGTCGAGGGCAAGCTCTCGAATGCCCAGATCATTGATCCCAAGCTGCTCGATGCAGATGGGCGCTGCGTATTCGGCGCCACCGTGACGCTCGAGGACATGGACTCCGGGCTGACACTGACTTACCAGATCGTCGGCGAGGACGAAGCCGACATCAAGGCCGGAAAGATCTCGGTCAGTTCGCCGATTGCCCGTGCCCTGATCGGAAAATACGCGGGCGACATTGCCGAGGTTCAGGCGCCGGGCGGTGTTCGCGAGTTCGAGATCATCGAGGTCGCGTACCTCTGAAGCCGTGATGAGCCGTCTGGTCGAGTACTTCGCGCTGCTGCTGGTCACCTTGTGGATCGGTGCGATGTGGGCGGTGGGCTATGTCGTCGCACCGACCTTGTTTGCGACGCTGACTGACCGCAGCCTTGCCGGCAGCCTCGCCGGGCGCATGTTTATCCTGGTGGCCTGGATCGGCATGGGCTCGGCGGCCTATCTGCTGCTGCTGCTGGCGATCCGGCTCGGCTGGCAGGCGTTTCGCAACGGTCTGTTCTGGACCGTGCTCATCCTGCTGTTGTGCACGCTGGCGGGGCAATTCGGTATTCAGCCGCTGATGGCCGAGCTCAAGGCGAGTGCGTGGCCGCGCGAGGTGATGGACAGCGTGATGCGTGACCGCTTTGCGACCTGGCACGGGGTGTCGAGCGTGCTCTATCTGTTCCAGAGTGTGCTTGGGATTGCGCTTGTCGTCGGCATCCGGCGTGTCCTGCGCTGACGCGCAGGACAGACGCCGCTGCGGGCATTCAGCGCCCGCGGCCTGAACCGGAAGCGCCCGCCGGGCGTCCGCGTCCGGCCGGTGGCCGAGCGGAGCGGGCCTTTTCTGCCGATGCTTTGGTGAGCGCGGCACGGCGGGCTGCAGCAGCGAACGCGGCAGCGGATTTTGCCGTCGCCGCACGGGGCGCCCGCTTGGGGACCGGCACCACGGATTTCTTTTCTTCTTCCCTGCGCTGGCGCCACACCACAAGGATGTTGCCGATATGCTGTACCGGAGCGGCATCGAGCGTGGCACACAACTCCTGCATCAGGATGTCGCGCTGTTGCCGTTCGGCACCCTGGACACGAACCTTGATCAGTTCATGGGCCTGCAGCGAGCGCTCGAGTTCGGCGACGACGCCGGGCGCGAGACCGTTATCTGCAACGGTGACGACGGGACTCAGGTGATGCGCACGGGCGCGAAGTTCGCGGCGCTGGGCCGGCGTTAGCTCGATAATGGACATTATTTACCTCTGTAGGCCCCGGATTTTACTCTGATGAAGCGAAACAAGACCAGCAAAGCGTGGTTGCACGAACATCTCAACGATCCCTATGTATTGCGTGCCAATGCCGAGGGTTACCGCGCCCGCGCCGCGTACAAGCTGATGGAGATCGATGACCGCGACCATCTGTTCCGGCGCGGCAGCGTCGTGGTCGATCTCGGCGCGGCACCGGGGTCGTGGTCCCAGGTGGCGGTGCAGCGGTGCGGACCGGCAGGGAAGGTCTTTGCGCTCGATCTGCTGCCGATCGAGACCTTGCACGGCGTCGATTTCCTCCATGGCGACTTTTCCGATGACGCGGTGCTCGTCGAGCTTGAAAAACGCCTCGCTGGCACCCATGTAGATGTTGTACTGTCAGATATGGCGCCCAACCTGTCCGGGGTTGCCACGGTGGATCAGGCGCGCTCGATCATGCTGGGCGAACTGGCGCTCGATTTCGCAGTCAAGCACCTCGGTCCGGGTGGTCATTTCGTGGTCAAGGTATTTCAGGGCGAAGGCTTCATGGAGTTCCGCAAGACCATCGAGCGCCATTTCGGCTCGGTCCAGGTACGTAAGCCCAAGGCGTCGCGGGACCGAAGCGCAGAGGTGTACCTGCTGGCGGCCAAGTTGCGCTGAGCCCTGGCCGCCGAGGCTGGACCGCAGCCAGGTCCCGTTCAAACCAGGGTCGCGGCATCTGACACTGGCGTACGTTGTAGGCGTGACACAAGCGTTGCGATAGCAGTTGCCAATGGCGCTCATTGGTTTGCCGGCGGGAACGATCGCCACTAGAATGACTCAATGATACGTACGCCCATCACGGGCATTCGGGGTAAGACGTTGAACAATCTCTTCAAGAATCTCGCGATCTGGATGGTCATCGGTGTAGTGCTGATGACCGTATTCAACCAGTTCAACACGCGCCAGACCGCGCCCAACACGATGGAGTACTCGCAGTTCCTCGAGGAAGCCAAGGCCGGTCGTATTGCCAAGGCCACGGTCGACGGAAGGATGCTGCGCGCGACAACCCAGGAGGGTCGCTCGATCACAGTCTATACGCCGGGTGTGCAGGATATCTGGATGGTGTCCGACCTGATGCGTTACGGCGTCGCGGTGACAGCGAGCAAACCGGAAGAAGAGCAATCCTTCCTTGCAAGCATTTTCGTGTCTTGGTTCCCGATGCTGCTGCTGATCGGCGTATGGATCTTCTTCATGCGGCAGATGCAGGGCGGCGGCAAGGGCGGTGCGTTCTCGTTCGGCAAGAGCAAGGCGCGCATGCTGGACGAATCGGCCAACTCGATCACCTTTGCCGATGTCGCCGGTTGTGACGAAGCCAAGGAAGAAGTGTTCGAACTGGTCGAGTTCCTGCGCGATCCATCAAAATTCCAGAAACTCGGCGGCCGTATTCCCAAGGGCGTGCTGATGGTCGGGTCGCCGGGTACCGGCAAGACGCTGCTGGCCAAGGCGATCGCGGGCGAGGCCAAGGTGCCGTTCTTCTCGATCTCCGGTTCCGATTTCGTCGAGATGTTCGTTGGTGTCGGTGCCGCCCGTGTGCGCGACATGTTCGATCAGGCCAAGAAGCATGCGCCATGCATCATTTTCATCGATGAGATCGATGCGGTCGGGCGCCAGCGTGGTGCCGGCATGGGCGGCGGCAACGACGAGCGTGAGCAGACACTGAACCAGTTACTGGTGGAAATGGACGGATTCGAAGGCCAGGCCGGCGTGATCGTGGTCGCCGCCACCAACCGTCCGGACGTGCTCGACCCCGCGCTGCTGCGTCCGGGGCGGTTCGACCGTCAGGTGGTCGTGTCGCTGCCCGACATTCGTGGGCGCGAGCAGATCCTGAAGGTGCACATGCGCAAGGTGCCGATTGCGCCCGATGTCGAGCCGCAAGTGCTGGCACGCGGGACGCCGGGTTTTGCTGGTGCGGACCTCGCCAATCTGGTCAATGAGGCCGCCCTGTTCGCCGCCCGCAGCAACAAGCGTCTGGTGGATATGGAAGACTTCGAGCGCGCCAAGGACAAGATCATGATGGGGGCCGAGCGCCGATCGGTGGTCATGCCTGAAGAGGAGCGCCGCAATACCGCCTATCACGAGTCCGGCCATGCGGTGGTGGCGCGACTGCTGGACAAGACCGACCCGGTGCACAAGGTCACGATCATTCCCCGCGGCCGCGCCCTTGGCGTGACCATGCAGCTGCCGACCGAAGACCGTTACAGCCAGGATCGCGAGCGACTGCTGCAGACGATTACGGTCCTGTTCGGCGGTCGTATTGCCGAAGAGATCTTCATGAAGCAGATGACCACCGGGGCATCGAACGACTTCCAGCGTGCGACCGACCTTGCCCGTCGCATGGTCACGCAGTGGGGCATGTCGGACACGCTCGGGCCGATGGTCTACGGCGAAGAAGAGGGTGAAATCTTCCTCGGCCGCCAGGTGACCACCCACCGTAACGTGTCCGAGGCGACGATGCAGAAGGTCGATGCGGAGATTCGGCGCATCGTCGATCAGCAGTACGCGCTGGCGCGTCGCCTGATCGAGGAGAACAAGGGCAAGGTCGAAGCGATGACGGCCGCCCTGCTCGAACTCGAGACCATCGATGCCGAGCAGATCAACGACATCATGGAAGGTCGTCCGCCGCGTCCGCCGAAGCCGGTCCAGGTACCGCCGGTACGCTCCTCCGACGATACCCCCGGAGCAGCACCGACGGCTGCCGCACCGGCCGCCTGATCCACCATTGTTGTCCACACGGGCCGGTTTTCCGGCCCGTTGCATTTGGTGCGCCCGTCTGGCGGCGCACGAGGGATTTGCTCCATGTCCATGCTAGCTTGCGGTCGTTTCGACCTCGATCTGACCGCGCCGAAGATCATGGCGATCGTCAACCTGACGACCGATTCGTTTTCCGGAGATGGTCTGCGCGGCGATCATTCTGCCGCGCTGCGGCGTGCCGAGGAGGCCGTGCGGGAAGGGGCGGAGATCCTCGATATCGGCGCCGAATCCACCCGTCCAGGGTCCGATCCGGTACCCGAGCAGCAGGAGATCGATTTCCTGCTGCCGGTGGTGGAAGAGCTGGTCCGCTGGCAGGTGCCGATTTCGGTGGACACGCTCAAGCCGGCGGTGATGCGGGCCGCACTTGCTGCGGGCGCGGACATGATCAATGACGTCAATGGATTTCGTGCGCAAGGCGCAGTCGAGGCGGTGGCCGCCGGCAACGCAGCCCTGTGCGTGATGCACATGCAGGGGGAGCCGCGGACCATGCAGCACAGCCCGGTTTATGGCGATGTGGTCAACGAGGTTGGGAGCTTTCTCGATCAACGGGTGGCGGTGCTCGAGGCTGCGGGCGTGGCGCGGGCACGCATTGTCCTCGATCCGGGCTTCGGCTTCGGCAAAATGACCGAACACAACTGCACCCTGTTGCGCGAACTCGGCGCGTTCACGTTAGGGGGCTTGCCGGTGCTGGTCGGCCTTTCGCGCAAATCGATTCTTGGCGCGATCACCGGTCGTCCCGTCGACCGGCGGGTCGCAGCCAGTGTTGCGGCGGCCTTGATCGCGGTTCAGCGTGGCGCCTCCATCGTGCGGGTTCATGATGTCGAGCCGACCCGGGACGCACTCATGGTGTGGCGAGCAGTGTCATAATCCTTCCTTTTGATGCGTGGTCGGGGGAATGATGGGACGGAAGTATTTCGGCACTGACGGAATCCGGGGGTGCGTCGGCGAGGCGCCGATCACACCTGAATTCGTGATGCGGCTCGGCTATGCAGCCGGGGTTTCGCTGGTGGCGCGCGAACATCTTCCACCAGGGGAACGGCCGGCGATCCTGATCGGCAAGGACACCCGGGTTTCCGGCTATATGCTGGAGGCGGCCCTGGAGGCCGGATTTGCCGCGGCTGGCGTGGATGTGATGCTGGCCGGGCCGATTCCCACCCCCGCCGTCGCCTACCTGACCCGCGCCTTGCGTTTGCAGGCGGGCGTGGTGATCTCCGCCTCGCACAATCCGTTCTACGATAACGGCATCAAGTTTTTCTCCGCCGGCGGCGCCAAACTGCCGGACGCAATGGAAGCCGAGATCGAAACCCATCTGGACGAGCCCATGGGCTGCGTTGACTCGGCCCATCTCGGGCGTGCCCGTCGCATCAACGATGCCGCCGGCCGCTACATCGAATTCTGCAAGAGCACCTTTCCCCATGAGCTCGATTTGCGCGGCATGCGGATCGCGCTCGACTGCGCGCACGGTGCGGCCTACAACATCGCGCCGAGCGTCTTCCACGAGCTCGGGGCCGACGTGGTTCCGGTGGGCATCGAGCCCAACGGCCTCAACATCAACGACGGGGTCGGTGCCACCCGCCCGGAATTCCTGCGCCAGACCGTACTGGCCAACGGCGCGGATATCGGCATCGCGCTCGACGGTGACGGCGATCGTCTGGTCATGGTCGACCGCCAGGGCGAGATCTACGACGGCGACAAGCTGATCTATGTCATTGCCGCGGCGCGCAAGGCGCAGGGGCGACTCGAGGGCGTGGTCGGTACGCTGATGAGCAATCTCGGTTTCGAGCATGCGATCGGGCGCCTCGGCGTACCGTTCGCCCGTGCCAAAGTCGGTGACCGCTATGTGCTTGAATTGCTGCACGACAAGGGCTGGAAACTCGGTGGCGAAAACTCGGGCCACATCATCTGTCTCGACTGCCACTCCACCGGCGATGCCATCGTGTCGGCGCTGCAGGTGCTGGCCGCGCTCAAGCAGCACGGACAGACTTTGGCCGAGGCCTGCGCCGATCTCGTCTTCTATCCGCAGCGCCTGATCAACGTGCGCCTGCCGCTCGGCTTCGACTGGTGTGCGGATCGCGGGATTGCGACTGCGCAGGCCGATGCCGAAAGTGCGCTCGGCGACAACGGGCGAGTATTGCTGCGGCCCTCCGGCACCGAGCCTCTGTTGCGGGTCATGGTGGAAGGGCAGGACGGGATACTCGTCGAACGGCTTGCGAAGCAGATTGCAGGAGCAGTCGAAACTGCCGTCGGGTAGTGCTCCGAACGGGGTGGCCGTAACATTGCGATTTTTCACAACCTTATGAACATTAAGGTGATTTAAGCGCTTTCCTATGGCTTCATCGATGTGGACGCTGAAGTGAAACGTGCTTGTAACAATCGATTGGTAAGGTACGGACTCAGTCTTCCAACAAGAGGTAGTCATGATTCGCGTTTCGACCAAATTCGCAGTTGTTGCATCCACGGCCGCGCTCTTCTCGATGGGGCTGCAGGCTGCGGAGGTTACCGGTGCTGGCGCATCGTTCCCGGCCCCGATCTACTCCAAGTGGGCAGATGCTTACCAGAAGGCGACCGGTAACAGGGTCAACTATCAGTCCATCGGTTCCGGCGGTGGTATCCGCCAGATCAACGCGAAGACTGTCGATTTCGGCGCGTCGGACATGCCCCTCAAGCCCGAGGAATTGGCGAAGGGCGGTCTGCAGCAGTTTCCGACCGTAATTGGCGGAGTCGTGCCGGTGGTCAATCTTCCGGGCATCAAGTCGGGCGAGATCAAGCTGACCGGTGAATTGCTGGCCAACATCTACGAAGGAAAGATTGTCAAGTGGAATGACAAGGCGCTCGTTGCACTGAACCCGGGTGTTGCATTGCCAGATCAGGATATCGGGGTGGTTCGCCGCGCGGATGGTTCGGGGACTACCTTCATCTTCACGAACTACCTGTCCAAGGTTTCGTCGACCTGGAAAGAGAAAGTCGGTGAAGGTACCGCCGTGCAATGGCCGGTGGGTCTCGGCGGTAAGGGTAACGAAGGGGTGTCCGCTTTCGTGCAGCGCCTCCCGGGTTCTATCGGCTATGTCGAGTATGCTTATGCGAAGCAGAACAAGCTGACTTACACGCTGCTGCAGAACAAGGATGGGCAGTTCGTCGGGCCGACCGAGGAGGCGTTCGCTGCCGCCGCTGCCAGTGCAGACTGGAACAAGGCCGAATTCTACGAGATCCTGACGGAAGAGCCGGGCAAGGCTTCCTGGCCGATCACCGGTGCGACTTTCATCCTGATGCACAAGGTCCAGGACAAGCCGCAACAGGCTGTCGAAGCGATGAAGTTCTTCGAATGGGCCTATGCGAATGGTGGCAAATTGGCATCTGAGCTTGATTATGTTCCGCTGCCCGCCGAGACGATCAAGCTGATCAAGATGTCTTGGGGGCAGATGAAGGATTCGTCGGGCAAGTCTGTTTTTTCCGACAAGTGAGCGGGAAGGTTAGGTGACTCGTCTCAAAGAGCAACCGAAGGCCGAGGAGGCCTTCGGTATCGTGGTGGCTGGCGGCGACGCTGCCACCCTTTCCGGTGCCGGTATGAGTACGATCGAGTTCAAGTCTTCTGCATTCAAGAAGTTTGGCGACCGGCTGTTTGCCTTCTCGTCGCGTTCTTTTGCGATCCTGACGCTGGTCCTCCTTGCCGGGATCATCCTCTCCCTGATTCTCGAGTCCTGGCCCAGCATCCGTGCGTTTGGTCTGGGCTTCATCTTCTCGCCGGAGTGGAATCCTCCGATGGAGAGGTTTGGTGCGCTGATCCCGGTGTATGGGACGCTCGTAACGTCGGCAATAGCCCTGCTGATTGCGGTGCCCGTGAGTTTCGGGATTGCGCTGTTCCTGACCGAACTGTCCCCCATCTGGTTGCGCCGTCCTCTTGGGACGGCAATCGAGTTGCTCGCCGCGATCCCCAGCATTGTCTACGGCATGTGGGGTCTGCTGGTGTTTGCGCCGATATTCGCCAAGTACGTACAGCCATTCCTGCAGGCGACCCTGGGCAATGTGCCGGTCGTGGGTGCGCTCTTCGCCGGACCTCCTCTGGGCATCGGCTTGCTTACCGCAGGGATCATTCTCGCGATCATGATCATTCCTTACATTGCGTCGGTAATGCGCGACGTGTTCGACGTCACCCCGCCGCTGCTCAAGGAGTCTGCGTATGGCGTGGGGTGCACGACGTGGGAGGTTATGTGGGGTGTGGTGCTCCCCTACACCAAAACCGGGGTGATCGGCGGCGTCATGCTCGGCTTGGGGCGGGCTCTGGGCGAAACGATGGCTGTTACCTTCGTGATCGGGAATACCAACTTCCTGAACTCGGCCTCCTTGTTTGCGCCCGGCAACAGTATTACCTCTGCACTGGCGAACGAATTCGCCGAAGCGGACCCGGGCCTGCATACAGCGGCATTGATGGAATTGGGCCTGATTCTGTTCCTGATCACGATGGTCGTGCTGATCATCTCCAAACTGCTGTTGCTCCAACTCGCCAAAGGCGAAGGTGCAAAGGCTTGATAGGCCAATCATGAACCTCCTTGCAAGACGCAAACTGGTCAACAAGGTCGCACTGACGCTGTCGCTGCTGGCAATGGTATTCGGCCTCGTGTGGTTGGCGTGGATCTTGTTTACCGTGTTCCAGTTGGGCATCTCCGGTCTGTCGCTGACGCTATTCACCGAGATGACTCCGCCACCGGGTGAAGACGTCGGGGGCTTGCTCAACGCGATCGTGGGAAGCCTGATCCTGGTCGTGCTCGCAACCTTGCTGGGAACGCCCATCGGCATCCTTGCGGGCGTCTACCTGGCCGAGTACGGACGTTTCAACATGCTCGGGAAGGTCACCCGTTTCATCAATGATCTGTTGCTGTCGGCCCCGTCGATCGTGATCGGTCTGTTCGTGTATGCCGTGGTTGTCGCCCAGACCGGCAAGTTCTCAGCGTGGTCCGGAGTGCTGGCTCTGGCGCTGATCGTGTTGCCGGTGGTCGTGCGTACCACCGAGAACATGCTGCAGCTGATTCCGGACACGCTGCGCGAAGCGGCGTTTGCGCTCGGCGCCCCGAAAAGCGTCGTGATCTCGAAAGTCACCCTGCGTGCGGCTCGAGCGGGCGTGATGACCGGGGTATTGCTGGCAGTGGCCCGGATTGCCGGCGAGACAGCTCCGCTGCTATTCACCGCGCTCTCCAACCAGTTCTGGTCGCTGAACCTGAACGAGCCGATGGCCAATCTGCCGGTGACGATCTTCAAGTTCGCCATGAGTCCCTTTACGAATTGGCAGAACCTGGCCTGGGCGGGCGTATTCCTCATCACACTTGGTGTTCTGGCGCTGAACATTGTTGCCCGCGTCGTGCTCCGGGCAGAGAAGATCAACTGAGGCTCGGCAGCGAGCTCAAGATTCGAGATGACCATGGAAATTACCGACGCACAGATCGAGTTCAAGGATTTCAACTTCTACTACGGCAAGTTTCATGCGCTGAAGAACATCAATTTCAAGATGGCACGGCATCGGGTGACGGCCTTCATCGGCCCGTCGGGCTGTGGGAAGTCCACGCTATTGCGCACGATCAACCGCATGTATGACCTCTATCCGGAGCAGAGGGCAGAGGGTGGCCTGTTGTTCGACGGGAAGAACCTGCTGGATCCGGGCATCGATGTAAGCGTCCTGCGGGCAAAGATCGGCATGGTATTTCAGAAGCCGACACCTTTTCCGATGTCCATCTACGACAACATCGCTTTCGGGGTGAGACTGCATGAAAAGCTGTCCGTCCCGGAGATGAGCGAGCGCGTGGAATGGGCGTTGCGCAAGGCCGCGCTGTGGGATGAGGTCAAGGACAAGCTCAATCAGAGCGGCATGAGTCTGTCCGGCGGTCAGCAACAGAGGCTGTGCATTGCCAGGGGGATCGCGGTCAAGCCGGAAGTGATCCTGCTGGACGAGCCGACGTCTGCACTCGATCCGATATCCACCTCCCGTATCGAGGAACTCATTGATGAACTCAAGAACGAGTTCACCATCGTCATCGTGACGCACAACATGCAGCAGGCGGCCCGGATCTCGGACTACACGGCATACATGTACCTCGGAGAGATGATGGAGTTCGGCGTCACCGACGAGCTGTTTCTCAAACCGAAGAGAAAGGAAACCGAGGACTACATTACTGGTCGCTTCGGCTGAGAGGTGAAGGATGGGGCATTTGCCCCATTTTTTTGACTAACACTTCAAGTAATCTTGAAATGATGTGAGTGCCAAGATCATGAATCAGGAAAAAGTCTATAACGTACTCTTCTTGTGTACCGGCAATTCGGCCCGATCCATACTGGCCGAAGCCATTCTCAATCGCGAGGGGGGAGGAAGGTTCAGGGCCCATTCGGCAGGGAGCCATCCGCGGGGACAAGTACATCCGACGGTCCTCGAGCTCTTGCAGCGACTGGATTATCCGGTGAGTGAGCTGCGCTCGAAGAGCTGGGACGAGTTCGCACGCACGGATGCACCCACGTTGGACTTCGTATTCACCGTATGCGACAACGCTGCCGGCGAAGTCTGTCCGGTGTGGCCGGGGCAGCCGGTTACGGCACATTGGGGAATGCCGGATCCTGCCGCCGTTGAGGGAACACCGGTCGAGCAACACCTCGCCTTTGCCGATACATTCAAGATGCTGCGTCGTCGTCTCGAGATATTCATCAGCCTCAGGATCAGTGCGCTGGATCGCCTGAGCCTGAAAAAGCAGCTCGACAAGATCGGCGGTGAGGCGCGCAATGAGCCCGCCAACGGGAATGCTCTTTGACTCGTTCACCTGATCCCGACAGCGTTGCGGCGATCCACCGAGATCCACCCGCACGCGCTGCTCCGGGCGGACGGCGTACATTGGCCTGCAGATTCCGGGCGGCCAGGCGAACAGCTCGGCGACGTACGTGAGCGATCCTGTCAGAGCTCGATCAGCCCGGCGCGCACCGCGATCAGCGCGAGTTCGGCGGCATTGGAGGCATTGAGCTTCTGCTTGATGTGATAGAGATGGGTGCCGACCGTGCTCGGACTCAGGTGATGGCTGGCCGCCACATCGCTGACCGAGTGGCCCTGGGCGACCTGGACGAAGACGGCAAACTCCTTGTCGGTGAGGACCTCGGTCGGGTTCGCTGCACCACCCAGTTGCGCCAGTGCGAGTTGGGGGGCGAGTTCGGGGTCGACATAGCGCTGGCCACGGGCGACCTGGGCGAGCGCGCGTACCAGTTCGTCCGGTTGGGCGCGCTTGGACAGGTAGCCGGTCGCGCCGGCCTTGAGCGCGCGGGTCGGGATCTGCAGGTCTTCGTGCGCCGACAGCATCAGCACGCGGGCCTCGGGATGGCGTGCCACGAGCCGTTCGAGCGCGCCCAGCCCGCCCACGCCCGGCATCGAGACGTCCATCATCAGGGCGTCGGGGCGATGCTCGGCGTACAGGGCGAGCGCCGCCTCGCCGCTGTCGGCCTCGGCCACGACCGTGGCACCGGCGCCCTCTATCAGCAGGCGGAAGCCCATGCGCACGACGGCGTGATCGTCGGCGATCAGGATGCGTTTGCCGTTGAGCGGGAGTGGGGTCATGGTCGGGCCTCTTCAGTACAGCCGGAGCGGATCAGGTGCGTGGCACCGGACGGCAGGGAGCACGAAGGCATCGCGCGCCTGCCTGCCCGCTCACGCCGAGCGGCCGCTGAGCGTGACCACCGCTTCCGTAACCAAAGCCGTTAGACCGCTGCTATCGCCGCTGGATTCCATGTGTGCAATGAGCGCATTGCGCATGCGAGGATCCCAGAAGCGGCGGAGGTGGTTGGCGACTTCGTGGCGGGCCGCGCCGGGGTCGGGCCAGGCCTCGAAGAAGTTGCCGATCTGGTTGGCCATCTTGACGAGCTTGTCGATATTCATGGGTCAGGGTCCGGTCAGTTGGTCCGGGTGGGTATAGGCGGTGAGGCGGCCGGCGCGAGCCATGTCGACCAGGGTCAGATTGGCTGCGGCCGCGACGCGGGCGGCGTAGGCGGTAGGCGCGGAGACGGCGACGAGGACGCCGATGCCTGCGGCGGCGGCCTTCTGCACCATCTCGTAGCGGGCGCGGCTGGTGACGAGCGCGAACCCGTCGGCGGGGTCGAAGCGGCGCCGGGCGAGCGCGCCGACGAGCTTGTCCAGGGGGTTGTGGCGGCCGACGTCCTCGCGGACCATGAGCAGCGTGCCCTCTTTGTCGGCCAGCGCGGCGGCGTGGGCGGCGCCGGTCGCGCGGTGCAGTGGCTGCCAGGCGGCGAGCTCGGCGAGGGCGCGGTGGATGCTTGCCGTCGGCAGGGGGCGGCGGCTCGCCACCGGAGCGGGCTGGCGCACCGCGGCCTGCAGGCTGTCCACCCCGCACAGGCCGCAGCCGGTGCGTCCGGCAAGGCTGCGGCGGCGGGTCTTGAGACCCGCCAGACCCTCGCTGGCGATCTCCAGATGGACCTCGATGCCGTCGGCGCTCTCCGCGATCTCGCAATCGTAGTGTTCACCGGGGGTGGCGAGGATGCCTTCCGACAGGCTGAACCCGAGGGCGAAGTCTTCGAGGTCGGTCGGGCTGGCGAGCATCACGGCATGGGAGATGCCGTTATAGACCAGCGCCACCGGCACCTCCTGGATCAGGCATTCCAGGCTGTCCACCGCCCGCCCGCCGGCGATGCGGCGCGCCGGCACGGTGCTGCGGGCGGGCCAGGTCATGTCGCCCGGCTGTGCGTCGGCGGGCGGCGCACGGCGCGCCGTCGCCGCGCCGCAAGCGGAAGTGTCATCGTCGTCGCGGAAGCGGACCATGCTTGCCACCGCGCTCTCCCTCACACCCGTTCGCCACGCACCGCGCCATCTCCCGGCAGGAGCCCGGTCTGGCGGCGGTGCTGCTGGCGGTGGCGTTCCTGCCACGCCGAGGGTTGGGCCACCGGCAAGACCTCGACCGCCGTCACCTTGTACTCCGGGCAATTGGTGGCCCAGTCGGAGTTGTCGGTGGTGATCACGTTGGCGCCGGACTCGGGGAAGTGGAAGGTCGTGTAGACGACCCCCGGCTGGACGCGCTCGGTGATCGTGGCGCGCAGCACGGTTTCGCCGGCGCGGCTGGCGATCCCCACCCAGTCGCCTTCGCGGACGCCGCGATTCTCCGCGTCGACCGGGTGGATCTCGAGGCGGTCTTCGGCGTGCCAGGCGACATTGGGGGTGCGGCGGGTCTGGGCGCCCACGTTGTATTGGCTCAGGATGCGACCGGTGGTGAGGATGAGGGGGAAGCGCCGGTTCACCTTTTCTTCGGTGGCCACGTACTCGGTGACCATGAAGCGGCCCTTGCCGCGTACGAACTGGTCGACGTGCATGATCGGGGTGTCGTCCGGGGCGGCCTCGTCGCACGGCCACTGGATGCTGCCCAGGCGGTCGAGGGCGGTGTAGCTCACGCCGTGGAAGGTCGGCGTGAGGCGCGCGATCTCGTCCATGATCTTGGTCGGGTGGGCGTAGTGCATCGGGTGGCCGAGCGCGTTGGCGAGCGCGACCGTGACCTCCCAGTTTGAGCACGGTGTTCCACTTGATCCCGGTCGGAAAGGCGGCACCGCCGCGCCCGCGCAGGCCGGAGTCGGTGACCTCCCGGACCACCTCGGCCGCGGGCAGGGCAAGGGCGCGGACGAGGCCGGCGAAGCCGCCGTGGGCGCGGTAGTCGTCGATCGACAGCGGGTCGGTGACAGCGACGCGGGTGAAGGTGAGACGTTCCTGGTCGGCGAAGTAGGGGATCGCCGCGACCGCGCCGAGCGCGAGCGGGTGTGCGCCGCCGGCGAGGAAATCGGCGGCGAAGAGCCCCGCCACGTCCTGCTCCTGCACCGGGCCGTAGGCGAGGCGTCCCGCCGGGGTGTCGACCTCCACCATGGGTTCGAGCCAGAACATGCCGCGGGAGCCATTGCGCACCAGGGTGATCGTCTCGCCGCGGCGGGCGGCTTCGGCGGCGATCGCCTGCGCCACGCGCTCGGCGCCGAGAGAGCGCGCGCTCGAGTCGAGCGGGACGAGATCCGTCTGCTCATGCCATCGCCCCTTCCGCGCGCAATTCGCCGATGAGCTCGTCGAAACGTCCGGCATCGACGTGCCCGAGGATGCGGTCGTCGACGCGGCTTGCCGGCGAGCAGGCGCAGTTGCCCAGGCAATAGACCGGCTCCAGGGTGACCGCGCCGTCGGCGGTGGTTTGATGGTAGTCCACCCCGAGGCTCGCCCTGGGGTGGGCCTCGAGCGCTTCGGCCCCAATTGCCTGACAGGACTCGGCGCGGCACACCTGTACCACGTGGCGACCCGGCGGACTGGTGCGGAAGTGGTGGTAGAAACTGATTACGCCATGGACTTCGGCGCGGCTCAGATGGAGCGCGCCGGCGATGATCGGCACCGCCGAGGCCGGGACCCATCCGAGCTCGTCCTGGAGCGCGTGGAGGATGGGCAGCAAGGCGCCGGGAAGTGCCCGTCGCGCATCGACGATGGAGCGGATGATCGGCGTGAGTTCGTCGGGTCGGGGTGCGTTCACCATCAAGAAAATCTCCGTGGTTTTCGGGGCCGATCGGGGCTGCCGTGGAGCGGCGGGCCAGGTGCAAAGCGAGGCCGCCAGCGCAGGCCCGGCAGCGCGGCGTGCGATCGGGCCTGCCGACATACGCGAATTCCGTGCCAGGCGAGCGTGGGCAGGCAGAACGGGGGGCCGGCACGGCGGTCGCGGGCGCGCATGGCCGTTCGGCGCCGGTTGGCGCCATCCCGGCGCCAGGCTCCGCCCGATGGAGCAGGCTGCCCGGAATGCGTGACAGCCGCGGTGACACTGTGTCCTGCCGCCGAGGTGTCGGCGCTGCCGGAGTCCCGCCAGGGGGGCGATGGGGCGTGTGGAATGGACCTTGCTCATGGCTATCCAACATGCGTCGGCTGTGGCGGGAAGACCCGCAGGCAGCGCGACATCCGGCACCCAGACTGCGCTACCCCCATGATCACTTCCCTGGCTCCGATCGCTACCGTGTCTTCCTCGCTTATCCCCGTGCTGGTGGAGGCCCCGGCGCGGCTGCACCTCGGGTTTCTCGATCCCAGCGCCAGCCTCGGGCGCAGGTTCGCCAGTCTCGGCCTGGTGATCGACGGCATGGACACGCGCTTGCACCTGGCCGCAGCGAGCCGCAACGAAGTCGTGGCCACATCCGGCGACGCCGTGCGCGAACGCCTGGCGCGCCATCTGGTCGCACTGCAGCGCGAGACCGGGGTCGATCAACCCTTGCGCGTGACCGTGTGTGACACGCCGCCGGCCCATGCCGGGTTCGGTTCCGGTACCCAGTTGGCGCTCGCCCTTGGGCACGCCTTTGCCAGCGTGCACCGGCTGGACCTGGGTACCCGGCGGATCGCCTTAATGCTCGGCCGCGGCGAACGCTCCGGAGTGGGCATCGCCGGGTTCGAGCGTGGCGGTTTCCTGCTCGACGGCGGACCCGGGCCCGACGGCATGGCGGCGCCACTGCTGGCGCGTGCCGCCTTCCCGGCCGGGTGGCGCGTGCTGCTCGTACTGGACGAGCGCATGGACGGCCTCCACGGTTCGGCCGAGCGCTGTGCCATGGGCAGCCTGCCGCCCTTTCCCGCGGAACTCGCAGCGGAGCTTTGTCACCAGGTGTTGATGCGGGTCCTGCCTGCCGCGCTCGAAAGCGATTTCGACCCGTTCGCCGCGGGGGTGTCCACCGTTCAGCAACTGATCGGCGAGTACTTCGCGCCGGCCCAGGGTGGCTCCATGTACACCAGCGCGGCGGTTGCGCGAGTGCTGGAGTGGATCCGTCCCCGCTACCACGCCGGTATCGGGCAGAGCTCGTGGGGACCGACCGGCTTCGCCATCCTGCCGTCGGCGGCGCGCGCGGCCGAGGTGATTCTCGCCGCGCGCGCCGCCGGTGTGGTCGATCCGGCGCTGCATCTGCTGGTGGTGGGCGGGCGCAATTACGGCGCCCGGGTGAGCAACGACAAGCTTCCTCCCTTGGATGGCCGCTGAGGCGGGCACAGCTCCGCCTCCGGCCTCCTTTTTTGAATTCCTTCTCCGACTGACTTTGCGGACACGCCCATGGAACGCCAATACATTCTTCACATGTTCACCCCCGGCAAACAGATGAGCCCGTTCGACATCAACATGGCGGTCGATGCCGGATACCAGATCGTGGCGCCGTATTGCGAGGTGACTGCCGCGCAGATCCGCGGCCTGACCCAGGATGCGATCTTTTCCCGTGGCCCCAAGGGGGTGAAGGCCACCGCCATCTTCATCGGCGGGCGCGACGTGCTGCTCGCCGCGGACATGCTGGATACTGCCCGCGAGGCGATGGTGCCGCCTTTCCAGGTGTCGGTGATGGCCGATCCCAGCGGCTCCTACACCACCGCCGCGGCCCTGGTGGCCTGCGTCGAGCAGCAGTTGCGGCAGGTCCACGGCACCGACCTCGCAGGCAAGCGCGTCCTGATCCTGGGTGGCGCCGGCACCGTGGGGCGCATAGCCGGCGTGCTCGCGGCCGGTCTCGGGGCGCGGGTGGCCCTCGGCCACCACCGCGAACTGGCGATTGCCGAGGAGGCTGCCCGGGCCACCGGGGTGCGCTTCGATTGCGTGCTGCACGGGGCGGATACGAGCACGCCGGCGGCACGTCGGGCCGCACTGGCCGAGGCCGACGTGGTGCTCGCCACCGCAGCGGCGGGCGTCCAGGTGGTCAGTGCCGAGGAGCGCGCCGCGGCGACCCGGCTGCTGGTGGCGGCCGACGTCAATGCGGTGCCGCCGGAGGGCATTGCCGGCGTCGGCGTGATGGACGACGGCAAGGCACTGCCCGAGGGGCGCGCGGTCGGTGTCGGCGCGCTCGCCGTGGGCAACGTCAAGTACCAGGTCGAGCACCGCCTGCTGGCGGCGATGCGCGGTGCCGACAAGCCCCTCTATCTCGGCTTTCGCGAGGCCTTCGCGATGGCACGCGAGGTCGTGGCCGAGAAATCGGCCACGCAGGGCTGAGCGCGGCCGCCGGCGACGCGAGGCGACACCGGTGACCACCGTGCTCGCGCTCGCCGGCCTGTCGGTGCGCATGCTGGTCGAAGCAGCGAACGACGGCGGCCTTCGCTCGGTCGCGCTGGATCTGTTCGGCGATGCCGATACCCGCCGCGCGGCCCGCGCATGGTGGCCGATCGGCGATCCCGCACGACTCGCCATCGACGGCGAAGCCCTGCTCGCGGTCCTCCACCGCCTGCGCGGCGCGGGCGTGGCGGGATGGGTGGCGGGCAGCGGTTTCGAGGGCATGCCCGGCGTGCTCGCCGCCGCCGCGCGGCTGCTACCGCTGATCGGCAATACGCCGGAGGTCGCCGCCGCGGTACGCGACCCGGCCTGCTTCTTCGGCCGCCTCGACGCGCTGCGCATTCCCCATCCGGAGACTCGCCTCACGCTGCCGCCGGACGCCGCCGGCTGGCTGCGCAAGAATGCCGGCAGCAGCGGCGGTTGGGACGTGCGCCCGGTCGGGGGCGCGGCGTTGCCGGGATCGCACGCGATGGGCGGCAGCGCGGACCCGGCGTGGATCCACTACCAGCGTGTGGTGCCTGGCCTGCCCATGTCGGCGCTCTTCCTGGCCGATGGGCGGCGCGGCCACGTGCTCGGCGTCAATCGCCAGATCGCGCGCAGCCTGGATGATCGCCCCTTCGTCTTTCGCGGCTGCATCGGCCCGCTGCCGGTGACGCCCGCGCTGCGCGATGAAGTGCACGACATCATCGATGTCCTCGTCGAGGACTTCGGGCTGCGCGGGCTCAATGGACTCGACTTCCTCCTCGACGGTGATCGGCTGAACGTGCTCGAACTCAACCCGCGGCCTCCTGCGAGCATGGCGCTGTACCGCGATGCACTGCCCGGCGGCCTGGTCCGCGCCCATCTGGCGGCGAGCCAGGCCGGGCGTCTGCCGGTGGCCGCAGTGCGCGTGCCCGCGCGGACGGCGGCTGCGACCGCGGTGCGCGGCTTCGAAGTGGTGTTCGCCCGCGCGTCCCGTCGCGTCGACGCCGCGGCCACCGACACCCTCGCGCGCCGCCCCTGGTGTCACGACCTGCCGCTGGCCGGCAGCCATCTCATGAGCGGCGCGCCGGTGTGCACGGTTTCGGCGGCGGCGGACACCGCAGCCGAGGTTCAGGCCCTGCTCGCGCGACGCCGAAGACGAATTCCCTTCCTGCTGGAGCAACACGATGAATCAAGCCTCAACGCCCCCTCCGAGCCTCGTATCCCCGGGCAACACGTGCTTGAGTGTCAATGAACTGGCCGCGCCGCTGGTCGCCGACCTCATCGCCCGTGCCGTCCAGCTGCGCCTGGGCGTGGAGCGCCTTGCCAATGGCGTGACCGTGGTCGACGGCGGTATCGGCGTGCCCGGCAGTGTGGAGGCCGGCCTCGCCATCGGCGAGATCTGCATGGGCGGACTGGGCCGCGTGCGGCTGGCCACCGAAGGCCCGGGCAGCGCCACCGCCTGGCCGACCTGGCTGGAAGTGGACAGCGCGCAGCCGGTGCTCGCCTGCCTCGCCAGCCAGTACGCCGGCTGGAGCCTGGCAGCGAGCAAGGAGGAGGCGGGCGGCAAGAAGTTCTTCTCCCTCGGCTCCGGCCCGGCGCGGGCGCTGGCCGGACGCGAGCCCTTGTTCGAGGAGCTGGGCTACCGTGACCGGGCGGACCGCGGCGCGGTGCTGGTGCTGGAGGTGGACCGGACGCCGCCGCCGGTGGTGATCGACAAGATCCTGCACGACTGCGGCCTCGAACCGGCGCAGCTCACCCTCATCCTGACCCCCACCAGCAGCCTCGCAGGGTCCACCCAGGTGGTGGCGAGGGTACTCGAAGTGGCCCTGCACAAGGCACACGAACTCGGCTTCGCGCTCGGCGACGTCGTCGGCGGCAGTGCCCGCGCGCCCTTGCCGGCGCCCAGTCCCGATGGCGGCGTGGCGATGGGGCGGACCAACGACGCGATTCTCTATGGTGGCCAGGTGCACCTCACCGTGGCAGGGGACGGAGCGGCCGCGCGCGAGCTCGCGCGCTGCCTGCCGTCGGACACCGCGCGCGACTACGGACGCTCCTTCGCCGACATCTTCCGTGACTACGACTATGACTTCTACAAGATCGACCCGGCGCTGTTTGCCCCGGCCGAGGTGTGGGTGAGCAGCCTCTCCACTGGCCAGACCTGGCACGCCGGCAAGACCGATCTCGCGCTGTTGCGCGGCTTGTGGCTGGAGGAAGCATGAAGACCTCGGCCGGCGCCGGCGGCCCGCGTGTCGCCATCCTCACCGACGAGACCGGTTGGCATACCGGACGCCTGCGGCGTGCCCTGGCCCACCGCGGCTTCGACGGGCGCTGCGCCGATCTCGAGGACTGCCGTTTCGATACCGCGCGCTCCGGCCCCGGGATCGTGATCCCCGGCTTCGGCCGCGAACTGCCGGTGGCCGTCATCGTGCGCGGCATCGCCGGCGGCAGCCTGGAGCAGGTCACCAAGCGTCTCGGCATCCTGCATGCGCTGCGCGAACTGGCGGTGCCGGTGTACAACGACGCGCGCGCGATCGAACGCAGCGTGGATAAATCGATGACCAGCTTCCTGCTTCACCGTGCCGGCATCGCCACCCCGCCGGCGTGGGCCATGGAATCGGAAGCGCAGGCGCGGCGCCTGGTGATGGCCGAGACTGCCGCCGGCCGCTGCCTGGTACTGAAACCGCTGTTCGGTTCGCAGGGCAAGGGCTTGCAGCGGGTGGGGCTGGTGGACGGGGCGCCGGTCGCGCTCCCCGACCTTGCGACTTATGGCCGGCTCGCCTACCTGCAGCGCTTCGTGCCGCAGCCGGAAGGTCCCGGCTGCCCCGGTTTCGACTGGCGGGTGCTGGTGGTGGGGGGGCGGGCGCAGGCGGCGATGAAGCGCGTGAGCCGGCACTGGGTGCGCAACGTCGCGCAGGGTGCGCGCTGCCTTCCTGCGGTGCTGACCCCCGCCATCGCCGTCGTGGCCGAGGCCGCCGCGGATGCGCTGGGGATGGACTACGCCGGCGTGGATCTGGTGCCCGACGCGACCGCCCCCGGCGGCGCCCAGGTGCTCGAGGTGAACGGCGTGGCGGCGTGGCGCGGCCTGCAATCGGTCACCGATTTCGACATCGCGCAGGCGATGGTGGACGATCTGCTGCAGCGCCGGCTCGGCCTCGACCTCGCTTCGCCGGCGCTGACCGGCACCGTGGTATGCGCCGGGTGAACGGGGACGGCGTCGCTGGATGGCTCGCTCGCGGGCAGGCGGCCTTCCTGTGGGCCTGTGGGCTGGATGTGGCGGTGCGCAAGCCGGGCAACGTGAGCGTCGCCTCGGCCGGCCATGCCATGGAGGCGGCGCAGTTTCTGGCCAGTGCCGAGGCGGCGGCGGGTCCGCTGTTTGCGCGCGGGCTACCGGTGGGCGAACGCATCGAGGGCGCGGTGGTGGCGACCCGGGCCGCCGTGGGCTGCAACACCAACCTCGGCATTCTGCTGCTGTGCGCGCCCCTGGCCGCCGCGCTCGAGCGCCTGGGCGCCACCGTCGCGCCGCCTGCGTTCGTGCGCAGCCCCGACCGGACTGCCGGCGACCACGGTGGCGCAGCGGGCTGCGAGCCGGCCGCACTGGGCGCGGCCGTGCGCGGCGTGCTCGCCGCGCTCGACGTGGCCGACGCGCGCGCCGCCTACCGCGCCATCGCGCTGGCCAATCCGGGCGGACTCGGGCGCGCCCCGAGCCAGGACGTGGCCGCGCCGCCCGACGTGAACCTGCGTGCCGCGATGGCACTTGCGGCGGAGCGCGACAGCATCGCCCGCCAGTACGCCGACGACTTTGCGGAGATCTTCGGCGACGGATTTGCCGCACTCGCGGCCTCGGACGGCTGTCTGGCCGGCGCGGTGCAGACCCTCTTCGTGAGCTTGCTCGCCGGCCGCCCGGATTCACACATTGTGCGAAAACTCGGAGCGGGCGTGGCGCAGACTGTCACCGCCGAGGCCGCAGTGTGGCGCAGCCGCCTCCACGCCGATCCGGCCGCGGGCGACAGCGCCGCGTTCGCGCAATGGGACGAAAGCCTCAAGAGCGCCGGAATCAACCCCGGAACGAGCGCAGACCTCACTGTATGCACGCTTTTTGCTGCCGCGCTGACCCGCCCCGAGCTGATCGGCATGGCGCCCGACGCGACCTGGCATGGATCGTGTATTCACCAAATCGGCATCGGACCTTTTCCGACGTCCGATACAACGACAACCCTTCTTCCCGGAAGGGCCCGCTGACACTAAGAGGAGCGTAACGCAATGGCAAAAATCGATCGAATGATGGTAGGGGAATCGCTGGTAGGAGACGGTAACGAGGTCGCGCACATCGACCTTCTGATCGGACCCCGCGGCAGCGCTGCCGAAACCGCGTTCAGCAACGCCCTGACCAACAACAAGGACGGCTTCACGTCTTTGCTCGCCGTCGTTGCCCCGAACCTGCTGACCAAGCCGGCGACGGTGATGTTCAACAAGGTGACCATCAAGGGCGCCAAACAGGCAGTGCAGATGTTCGGCCCGGCGCAGCGCGGAGTCGCGATGGCGGTGGCGGACAGCGTCGAGGACGGCACGATTCCGCTCGCCGAGGCGGACAATCTGTTTGTCTGCGTCGGCGTTTTCATTCACTGGCTGGCCGAAGACGACAAGAAGATCCAGGAGTACAACTACCAGGCGACCCGTGAGGCGATCCAGCGTGCGGTAGCGGGGCAGCCGAGTGCCGCCGAGGTACTGGAGAAGAAGCGCACGGCAGAGCACCCGTTCGCCGCCCACTAAGGGTAACCGGGGGCGCGCCGTTGGGCCGATGCTGGCCCGGCGCGCGACCCATGGAAAAAGCCGAAGGTATCCTTCGGCTTTTTTTCGCTTGCGCGGACGTCAGTCGGCGCGCGCGTCCGGGATCAGGCCCGAACCCAACAGATGAAGGACCTCTGCGGCACGGCGGGGAGCGGGATGCTCGCTGGCGGCGCGGCGGCGCTCGATGACCACGCCGACGCCTTCCACGTCATCGAACTTGCCCGGCTTGGTCACGGCGACGCGCAGCCAGTGGGCGCCGAAGCGGCTGAGCAGCAGCGTTGCGATCGCCTCGGCGAATGCCTCGAGGAGCTGAAAGCGATGGGTGGCCAGGAGTTCGCGCAGGGCGGCGCGCACCTCGCCATAGTCGATGGTGTCGCCGATTCGGTCGGTACTGCATGCGAGACTGCGCGGCAGGCCGGCGCTCAGGTCGATGCGCACCGGCTGGGGGGCGTGCAATTCGTCGTCGCAGATGCCGATGATGGTGTCGCCGCGAAAGCCGTCGATGAAGATGACGTCCATCGGCGGCGGGCTGTCGCTCGCGGGCACGGGGCTGGCGGGCAGGCGCTGCAGTGGGTGGGGCGAGTGCACGATGGCGGACTCCTGCGTGAGGGTTTCCAGGGCGCGGCGTACCGGACTGCGGATGCCGCCCGGGGAATGAAGCGAAAAGCAGGCCAGGGTTGCAATGGTGCAATGCACAAGCAAGAATCGTCCCATTCGGGGTGTCGATCATGGAGCAAGGGGCTTATACTCGAAGCGAAATCAGTCGCGTCCAGCGAACGCGACGCCGGTCTGTCGCCGCGAGGCGGCCGCGACCGGCAGGCCTCCAGCGCAGGGGGCCGCAAACCGCGGTGACGCGACAGGGCACACCAGATGCCATGCACCCACCGCGAGTCGGTACGCAGCAACGGAGGAGACGATGAGCATTTCAACCATGCCCGGACCGCGGGAGCATGCTCGGCGGGTGCACGAGGTGGTGGATGGCCGCGCGCGGTCCGTGACCACCGATCAGGTGACCCGTTCGTGGACGCGCTGCCTCACCGACTACCGTCTCGATCCCGAAAAGCCGCGGCGACCGGACGTCCTCGCCGAGCGCCTGCTCGAGAAACACCGCGAACGTGCCAGCGATATCATCGAGTGCGCCAAGCTCGAGATGACCACCCTGTTCCAGCAGTTCGGCGACCGCGAGTCGGCGGTGGTCCTGGTCGACACCGACGGCGTCATCCTGCACATGGTGGCGGCGCCCGAATTTGCCGGCGTCATGCGCGAGGTGGGTTTTTGCGCCGGTGCGATCTGGAGCGAGTCGGCGGTCGGGACCAACGGCATGGGGACCTGCCTGGTGGCGCGCGAGCCGGTGGTGGTGCGTCAGCAGGACCACTTCTACGGCGCCTATACCTCGCTGACCTGTTCGGCGGTGCCGATCTTCGATCCGGACGGCGAACTGGTCGCCGTGCTCGACGTTACCAGCCGTTCCCAGCTCATGCAGCAGCACTCGCTGGTGCTGCTTGGCATGACCGCGCAGATGATCGAGAACCGCCTCCTCGATCTGCGCTACCGGGATGCCTGTCCGATCCACTTCCACAGCCGGCCGGAGTTCGTCTATACCCTCCACGAGGGCAAGCTGGTCGTGGCCGAAGACGGCAGCATCCGCGGCGCCAATCGCAGCGCCTTGTTCCAGCTCGGTTTTCCGTCGATCGACGACATTCGCGGCAAGCAGATCGACCAGGTGTTCCAGACCACATTGCCGGACATCCTGCAACGCAGTGCACGCAGCTCCTTCCATCCCATTCCGACCTTCTGCGCCGGGCGTTCCAGCCGGTTCTTCGTGGTCGCCCAGCAGCCCGCAACCGTTTCCCTGGTGTCGGTCGAGCGGGTCGGCGTGGCAGTGCCCGCCGCTCCGGCCGCGCCGGTGAGCGACAGTGCGGCTGCCCGCCAGTTCGGCGATGCGCGCATTCTTGCGCAGATGGGGGTGGCCGCCCGGGTCATCGCCAAACGCATTCCGATATTGCTGCACGGCGAGACCGGGGCGGGCAAGGAAGTCTTCGCGCGCGCCCTGCACGAAGGCAGCCCGTACGCCGCCGGCGCGCTGGTGGCGGTGAACTGCGCATCGCTGCCGGAGAGCCTGATCGAGAGCGAGCTGTTCGGCTATCGGGCGGGGGCATTTACCGGCGCCCAACGCACCGGCCGGCGCGGCAAGATCCTGCAGGCCGACCGCGGCACGCTGTTCCTGGACGAGATCGGCGACATGCCGCTCACGCTCCAGGCCCGTCTCTTGCGTGTCCTCGACGAGCGTCGGATTTCGCCGCTCGGCTCGGAGGACGTGATTCCGGTGGACTTCCAGCTGGTGAGCGCCACCCATCGCGACCTGCCCAAGCTGGTGGCCGAAGGCGTGTTCCGCGAGGATCTCTACTACCGGCTCGCCGGCCTGGAGGTCACCCTGCCGGCGCTGCGCGAGCGCAGCGACAAGCGCGAACTGCTGTACCGGGTGCTGGAGGAGGAGGCCGGCATGCGCATGGCCATCGATCCCGACGCGGAGGCGCTGCTGATGACTTACCCATGGCCCGGAAACCTGCGCCAGCTGCGCCATGTGCTGCGTACTGCGGCCGTCCTCGCCGACGGCGGCCGGCTCAGTCTGGCGGCTCTGCCGCCGGTCCTGCGCCAGGGCGTGCGCGAGCGCCTGGAGCCGCCAGCGCCCGCCACCGTGATGGCGTCCGCAACTGCCGCCGAGGCGGCAGCCGATGTCGACGAGGTGTGCCTCAACCCTGTCCAGGCCAGCGAGCGTGCGGTACTGCTCGGCCTGCTCGAAGAACAACGCTGGAACGTAAGTAATGTCGCCAAGGCCCTCGACGTCAGTCGCAACACCCTCTACCGCAGGCTGCACCGACTGCGGATCCCCCTTTCCCACAGCGACGCCGTTGCCGACTGAGCATGTGCCGCCCGAACACGGCCGGGCCAGAGACCCTGCGCGTCGCCATCGGTTTGCGTGGACCCTCACCGGGTCCGGCCATTTCCTGACCGAATCCCTGGAACTCGCCTTTCGTCTGCCGCAGGTGGATTTCTTTCTGTCCGCCGCGGCGGAAGAGGTGCTGCCGCTCTACGATTACCCGATCAAGCGCCTGCGCGAACGCTTTCGCGTATTTCGCGACAAGAGCGCCAGCGGGCGGCCGGTGGGCATGCTCTACGACGACGTGTATCACACCGTGGTGGTGGCGCCGGCGACCAGCAATACGGTGGCCAAGTGCGCCCTGGGGCTGTCCGACACCCTGCCCACCAACATGTTCGCTCAGGCCGGCAAGCTCGGCATCCCTGGCATCATCTTTGCGTGCGACACCGAACCGGTGGTGATCACCAAGAGCCCGAGCGACTGGGTCGAACTGCGTCCGCGCAATATCGATCTCGAGAACGTGGAGCGCTTGCGACGGATCGAACACTGCCGGGTGGTGGAATCGGTCCCAAGCCTGGAGCAGGCCCTCAATGCACGTCTCGCGGAGCTGTCGCTGAAATGGAGCACATTGTCTTCCTGACGGGACGGCTTGCGCAGCACAGCCTGGAGCGGGTGCTCGCCGGCATGACGCCGGCGCCCTTTACCTGGGAGGTGCGCGAGATCGGCCTGCAGGTGGCGGGGCTGATGACTGCGGATCTGATCCGCCGGCGAGTGTCGCCGCCGCTGGCGGCCGACCGCGTGATGGTGCCCGGTCGTTGCCGGGGCGATCTCGAGGCCTTGTCCGCGCACTACGGCGTGCCGGTGGAGCGCGGGCCGGAAGAGCTCAAGGACCTGCCGCGCCATTTCAACCGTCCGGCGCGCGCGAGCAGCCTCGCCGACTATGACATAGACATTTTCGCCGAGATCGTCGACGCGCCGCGCCTCGGGGTGGACGCGATCGTCGCCCGGGCCGCGAGCCTGCGCGCGGACGGCGCCAACGTGATCGACCTCGGCTGCCTGCCGGCGACCCCGTTTCCCCATCTGGAGGAGGCGGTGGCTGCGCTCAAGGGCGAAGGACACCGGGTGAGCGTGGATTCGATCGACAGCGGCGAGTTGCTGCGCGGCGGCCGAGCCGGCGCGGACTACCTGCTCAGCCTGACCATCGATACCCTGTGGATCGCCGACGAGGTGGCCGCCACCCCGATCCTCATTCCGCGCGAGCCGGCCGACGAGGCCTCGCTGCATACCGCGGTGGAGGCGCTCGCGCGCCGCGGCCGACCCTTCCTCGCCGATTCCATCCTCGACCCCATCCCGTTCGGCCTGCTCGCTTCCCTGTGTCGCTACCAGCGCCTGCGCGAACGCTTCCCCGAGGTGGCGATCATGATGGGGGTCGGCAACGTCACCGAACTCACCGAGGCCGATACCAGCGGCATCAACGCGGTGCTGTTCGGAATCGCCGCGGAACTGCGCGCGCGCGCGGTGCTGACCACCCAGGTGAGCAACCATGCGCGGCGGGCGGTGCGCGAGGCCGACGTCGCCCGGCGGGTGATGTACCAGGCGCGCGAGACGAGTTCCCTGCCCAAGGGCTTCACCGAGGCGCTGATGACGGTGCACGGCAAGTATCCGTTCCCCGACTCCGCCGAGGAGATCATCGAGACCGCCCGTGCGGTGCGCGATCCGAGCTTTCGCGTGCAGACCGCGCTGGACGGCCTGCACGTCTATAACCGCGACGGCCATCACGTGGCCAGCGACCCGTTCGAACTCTTTCCCCGTCTCGGTCTGGAAGGCGACGGCGGCCACGCGTTCTACATGGGGGTGGAACTCGCGCGCGCGGAGATCGCGTGGTCGCTGGGCAAACGCTACAGCCAGGATCAGGCGCTGGACTGGGGCTGTGCCGCCGAACGGCGTGCGGAAGATCTCCTCCACCACTGCGCGCCAGCGCCCACCCGTCCGCGCCGCCAGCCCCAGTCGCAGCCGGACCTCCCACCCCAGGGCGACCAGTACGCCCCTTCCCCTCATGCCGATGATCTTTGAAACCCTGGTTACCACTGTCGCTGCGGACGGCACGGTGCATTGCGCGCCGATGGGCGCGCAATATGCCGGCGACGAGGTGGTGCTGATGCCATTCCGGCCATCGACCACGCTCGATAACATCCTTGCCGGCGGCTGTGCGGTGCTCAATCTGAGCACCGACGTGCGTATTTTTGCCGGCTGCGTCACCGGCCGCCGCGAATGGCCGACCCTGCCCGCGGAGCGGATCGCCGGACGCCGGCTGAGCGCGGCGCTGGCTCACGTCGAACTGCGCCTGCTGCGCTGCGACGACGACCCGCAGCGTCCGCTGCTGCGTATGGGCCGGGTATGGGAGGGCACCCACGGTGCCTTTCCCGGCTTCAACCGCGCCCAGGCCGCGGTCATCGAAGCCGCGGTGCTGGTGAGCCGGCTGCGCATGCTGCCGCCGGACAAGGTGGACCGCGAACTGGCCTATCTGCAGATCGCAATCGACAAGACCGCGGGTCCGGCGGAACTCGAGGCGTGGAGCTGGCTTACCGGCGCGGTGGCGGCGTTTCGCGCCGGCCCGGCCGATGCGAAGGTGGCGGCATGATCGGCTTTCTCGCCAGTGTGCGCGACGTGGACGAGGCGCTGGCCGCGGCCGCCGCCGGTGCCGACTTCATCGACCTCAAGGAGCCGCGCGCGGGCGCGCTCGGCGGCCTGCCCGCGGCGCGCATCCGGGACATCGTCGGCGCCCTGCGCCGCGTCCATCCGGGGCTGCCGATCAGCGCCACCATCGGTGACCACGCCGCCGACGAGCTGGCACGGATCGACGACCAGGTGGCGGTCGTCGGCCGCTGCGGTGTGGACTACGTCAAGGTCGGCGTCGCCGGGGGTGAGCCGCCTGCGCAGTGCGCGCTGGTGGCGCGCCTGGCGGCGGCGCCGTGGCCGGTGGTGCCGGTCTTCATCGCCGATCGGGGGCTGGTCGGGGAGGCCATCGCGGCGGCCTGCCGACTGCCCTTTGCGGCGCTGATGATCGACACCGAGGATAAGGCTGTCGGCAGCCTGTTCGACTGCGTTCCGTCGGCCACGCTGGCGGACTTCGTCCGGCGCGCGCGCCTGGCCGGCAAGCTCGCCGGGCTGTCGGGTGCGCTCCGCCTTCACCACCTGCCCCAACTGGCTGCGCTGGCGCCGGACTTCGCGGGTTTCCGCGGCGCCCTGTGCGACGGCGTGCGCACCGGCGTCCTCGACCCCGACAAGGTTCGTCACATGGCGCGAGCCTTGCGCACCCACGCCCGGAATGCGGCTGCCGAGCTCTGTACCGACTGAGCCGCGGTGAAGGCGCCGCGCGCCTGCTGCGGGTGCGTGGCGTAAATCCGGCACGCGCAGGGGCCGGCAAACTTCACGGCGCCCGATCGCGACTTCAGCAGGGTGGGCTATCGAGCAGCAGTTCACGCATCCGCGCCAGATCGGTGCGTTCCAGAAGATGGATGGGATAGGCCGCCTCGGCGGCGAAGGTGGGGAAACGGCGATCCACCACCCCGTCCGCGGCGAGGTTTTCCCACTGGACCGCGGTGGGCGGTGCCAGCGGCACCGGGCAGGACTTCACCAGGATCACCCGCTCCGCATTGAGGCGGTTGGCGAGCCATAGCGCCAGGCTGTCCGAGGTGACATCCCAGGTCGTCAGTTCGTCGGCCTGGCGGCGCAGGAGTTCGAGGGGCATCCACAGGGCCACCCGTCCGCTGTGCACGGCGCGCTCCAGCTCGCGCTCGTCGGCGGCCAGCACCAGATCCTGGCACAGCCCCTGGAGCATGAAGGCGAACTGGCCCATGCCGAGGATGGCCATGTTGTGGGCGACCACGTCGTCCAGATGCCATTCGCTCTGGGCGAGCCGGGCCGCGTCCGCGTATGCGGCCCCACCGGGGACGATCACCACCCGGCCACCGCCGAGGTCGTTCAACTGTTCGAGCCAGTCCACCAGCAGCGGGTCCTTCGCCAGGCTGCCGCCGATCTTGATCACCCACATGGCTGACTCCAGTGCGCCAGAAGAAGTGCGACCGACACGCTCGGCGCACAAGTGTCCACCCAGGCACCGGCGCCGGGCGCCGCGAGGGGCGCCAGGTTGGCAAGCTCATGGAAGTGAACGAAGGGGCGACCGCTGCGCGCGGCCAGCTGGCGCGCCAGGAACAGACCGCAGCCGGCCCCCACCACCGGCGCATCGGCGGGCAAGCCCGCCGCGCGGGCGACGCGGGTGAGATGGATGGCGATCTCGCCGAGCATCTCCTCCCGCCAGCGCGCAGCGAGCTCGCGCCACTCCCCGGGCTCGGCGTCGCGGGCGTCCATGCCGATCATCCGCGCCAGGCGGCGGCAGCTCGCCGGCTCGCTCTTGTCGCCGCCATCGGCAGTCGGCTGCTGGTCGTGGGCGGGGTCGAGTTCGCCGGTCACGCGGAACACGTCGGCGCTGGTGGCGAACCACTCGTTCATGACGTTGCGGCTCCGCCTGCCGAACGGGATCTGGCGGGCGAGGGCGCACAGCGGGGTGCGGACCACCCCCATATACACCAGTTCGCCCGAGGCGAGGCGCTCGGCGTCGCTGCGCCCCTGCGGCCGCGGCTGGCCGTCGATGACGGGGATCAGATCGGTCGTGGTGCTGCCGATATCGACGAGGAGGGCGGCGCGGTGGCGGGCGCCGATCCGGTGCGCGGTGGCGAGCCAGTTGGCCGAGGCGATGTCGCGCCAGCGCGCGCCGGCTTCGGCGACCGTTGGCCAGTCTGCGACGCCGGCGAAGAACCGGGTGTCGGGACCGAGCCGGGTGGCGAGATGGTCGACGATGCCGAGCACCCCCGCCTCGCGGTGGGGGAACAGGTCGGTCATCTCCGCGGTCATGGTCACCGCGTGCCGGGTCGGGCCGAGTGCCGGCCAGCGCGCCTGGGCGGCGTCGATGGCGGCGTCGAGGTGGCACAGGCCCTGCCACAGCGGGGCGGGCCATTGCGCGACGTCGCGGATGCCGCCGTCGACCAGCAGGCTGGCCTTGACGTGGGCGCCACCCACGTCCCAGCCGATGAGCGGTGCGGCGGGGTGGTGCTCAATGGGCGACATCGGTGGCGCTCTCCGGGTGACGGGCACGCAGGATCTCGCCTGCCAGATTACGGCCGAGCGCGGCCGAGAGCCCCACGTATGAGCAGGTGAGGCGTGGGTTGATCTCGATCACGACCGGCCCGCCACGGCGGCCGTCGGCGGCCGCCGCGCGCCACACCAGGTCGACCCCGACATAGCCGGCGAGGCCCGGCACCGCGTCGGCGATCCGCTGGGCGAGGCGGGCCAGCAGGCGGCCGTCCGCATTGTCGAGCGCGATCACTCCGGCGTCCACGCCGTGGTAGGCGACCGCTTGCCCCGGACGGGCGACGATGCGCTGGCGGTTGATGCTCAGGACCTCGGCCCGGCCGTCGGTGCACAGCACGGACAGGCTCAGCGGGATGCCGTCGATCCAGCGTTCGAGGGTGCTGGCCATCCCACGTGCGAGGCGGCTCTGCAGGTCCGCGCATGCCTGCGCAAAGTCCGTGTGCAGGTGGGTCGCCACGCAGCCGGCACCGTCGTCCGGCTTGACCACCCAGCGCGTGCCGAGGGTCGGTTCGGCCTGGCCGGGATGCCATGAAGCGGGCACCGGGATGTCGTGGGCGGCGAGCACGGCACGCGTGGCCGCCTTCGACGAGGCGAGGCGAATGGCCGACACGGCGCAGCCCACTCCGTGCCCGTGGCCGACCGCTGCGGCCAGGGTGGCGAGCAGGCCGTCGCTCTCCGGGGCGATCACCCAGACCCGGTCGTACCGCTGGGCCTGACCGGTCAGGAAGTCGGCCGGATCGCAGGCCGCATCGGGGTGCACCGCATGCACCCCTGCCAGCGCCGCACCCAGCGGCGCGTAACGGGCGGTCGCGCACGACACCGCGACCTGCTCCAGGCGCTGCAGATCGGTGGCCACCGCGTCGCGCATCGCCACGCCCTGGGCGAGGAGGTCGGCGCCAGGGGGCGCCGGCGGCGCAGTGGCGCCGGCGCTGGCGGGTAGGCCGCCGGCGCTGATACATTCGTATACCAACACTCTTTCCTTCACTGTCATGCGTGTCATTCCTGTCATCGATCTCATGGCCGGCCAGGTCGTGCGCGCGGTCCGTGGGGAACGCGCCGGCTACCGGCCGATCCGTTCCGCCCTGTGCGCCGGCAGTGAGCCGCTCGGCGTGGCCCGCGCGCTGCTTGACTACAGCGGCGCCGATACCCTCTACATCGCCGACCTCGACGCCCTCCTCGGCGGAACGGCTCAGACGTCCATACTGGCGACCCTGCTCGCGGCGCTGCCGCAGACCGCGATCTGGCTCGACGGCGGCTTCCGCGACGCCGCGGCGTTCGCCGCACTCGCCCGCCAACTCGGCGTCGCCGGCGCACGGCTTACGCCGGTGTTCGCCAGCGAATCGCTGGCCACCGCGCAAGCAGCCCGGGGCTGTCTGGCCGACCCGCGGCGGGCCATCCTCTCGCTCGACCGGCGCGGCGATCTGCCGCTCGATCCTGCGTCCTGCTGGACCACCGAGGCGCTGTGGCCCGAGCGCATCATCGTCATGACGCTCGAGCGCGTAGGCGCCTTCGCCGGCCCGGACCTGCGGACCCTCGCCGCACTGCGCTGCCGGGCGCCGGGAGCCACCCTCATTGGCGCCGGCGGCATCCGCGACGCGGCGGACCTGCATGCCGCTGCCGCCGCCGGTGCCGATGCCTGGTTGGTGGCATCCGCGCTTCACGACCGCCGGCTCGCGCCGTATCCCGCCTCGCGCTGATCTGTCGGAAAAAGCGCGGACCGTGGCGGGCTTGCCGAGGGATACAAAACACGAACCATGCCAAGCGTCGTCCATCCGGTTCTGCGCCCGGCGGGCGACCGATTTGCCGTCGGCCGCAGGTGCCGACTGTTCGTATTCAGGAGCACTGTGTCACGGGGCATTGTGTAACCGTTCGCCGGGTGTATCGCCGCTTCGGCGGTGCGGCGGGAACGCCTCTTCCGCGCCTGGCAAGGTCCCGCCGTTGCTCCTGACCGCCGCGCCGGCTCCCGAATTCACGCCGCTGCCCGCCCGCGCAGGGACCGGTACACGGGGCTTGCAGCGGTGATGGCACGTCACTTGCGTTCGGCTTATCCAGGACAGCACCAAGGAAGGTTCCCGCTTGTCCCGGGAATGGTGGCCCGCGTGGGCCCCGAGCTTTGCAGCGATTGATGGTAGGTCGGACGGTTGTAACTGCCGGGGTTCGGCAACGGAAGCAGTCGGAAAATAAGAGGAGACATCTCAAATGAAACACAGCTTCAAGCATCAACTCGTGGCTGCGTGCGCCTGCGCTTGTACAGGAGTCGCAGTGGCCGACGTGGCGCTCGACAAGGCCATGCAGGATCCGGGCAACTGGGCCGCACAGGCGGGCGACAACTACAACCAGCGTTACAGCGCACTGAAGCAGATCACTGCGGCCAACGTGGGCAAGCTGCAGGTCGCGTGGACGTTCTCCACCGGCGTGCTGCGCGGCCACGAGGGCTCGCCCCTGGTGATCGGCGACACCATGTTCATCCACACCCCCTTCCCCAACAACGTCTTCGCGCTCGATATCAAGACCCAGGAGATCCTGTGGAAGTACGAACCGAAGCAGGATTCCGCGGTGGTGGCGCAGATGTGCTGCGACACCGTCTATCGCGGTCTGGCCTACGGTGACGACAAGATCTTCCTGCAGCGCGCCGACAGCACGCTGGAGGCGCTGGACGCCAAGACCGGCAAGGTGGTGTGGTCGGTGGTCAACGGCGATCCCAAGCTCGGCGCAGTCGCCACCAACGCTCCTCACGTATTCGGCGACAAGGTGATCACCGGTATCTCGGGTGGCGAGTGGGGCGTGCGCGGGCACTTGACCGCCTACGACATCAAGACCGGCAAGCTTGCCTGGCGTGCCTACAGCACCGGCCCCGATGCCGAGATGCTGATGGACCCCGACAAGACCATGACCTGGACCGACGGCAAGCTCGCGCCGGTGGGCAAGGACTCCTCGCTCAAGAGTTGGAAGGGCGACCAGTGGAAGATCGGCGGCGGTACGACGTGGGGCTGGTACAGCTACGACAAGGAGCAGAACCTGGTCTACTACGGCACCGGCAACCCGAGCACCTGGAACCCGTCGCAGCGCCCTGGCGACAACAAGTGGTCGATGACGATCATGGCCCGCGACCTGAATACCGGCGTGGCGAAGTGGGTGTACCAGATGACGCCCCATGACGAATGGGACTTCGACGGCATCAACGAAATGATCCTCGCCGACATCGACGTCAAGGGCAAGAAAACCAAGGCCCTGGTGCACTTCGACCGCAACGGCTTCGGCTACACCCTGGATCGCGTGACCGGCGAACTGCTGGTGGCAGAGAAATACGATCCGGCGGTCAACTGGGCGACCCATGTCGACATGAAGACCGGCCGTCCGCAGGTGGTGGCGCAGTACAGCACGGCGCAGAACGGTCCGGACGTGAACACCAAGGGTGTCTGCCCGGCGGCGCTCGGGTCCAAGGACCAGCAGCCCGCGGCCTTCCATCCCAAGACCGGCCTGTTCTACGTGCCCACCAACCACGTGTGCATGGACTACGAGCCGTTCGAGGTGGAATACACCGCTGGTCAGCCGTATGTCGGCGCCACCCTGGCAATGTACCCGGCGCCCAAGAGCCATGGCGGCATGGGTAACTTCATCGCCTGGGATGCGGGCAAGGGCAAGATCGCCTGGTCCAAGCCGGAGCGGTTCTCGGTGTGGAGCGGAGCGCTCACCACGGCCGGTGACGTGATCTTCTACGGCACGCTGGAAGGCTACCTGAAGGCGGTGAACCTCGCCGACGGCAAGGAGTTGTGGAAATTCAAGACCCCGTCCGGCATCATCGGTAACGTGTTCAGCTACATGCACGGCGGCAAGCAGTACGTTGGCGTCTATTCGGGCATCGGCGGCTGGGCCGGCATCGGCATGGCGGCGGGTCTCGAGAAGGACAACGACGGCCTCGGCGCGGTGGGCGGATACCGTGACTTGCAGAAATACACGGCGCTCGGCGGTTCGCTCACCGTCTTCGCGCTGCCCAACTGAGCTTGAGCGATGGGCCGCGGAGGTGACTTCGGTTGCCACCGCGGCACGTCGCGCAAGCGCAGTATCCCGGAGAGATGCCCGTCCGGCCCCGGGGCCGGACAGGGCGCCCCACCTCAAACACAGAGGAGACAGATCGATGAAAGGCGTTTTCTATTTTTCCATGGCGGCCATGATGGCGAGCGTCGCAGTTCCGGCGACCGCCCTCAGCGACAGCAATTCAGGCAAGCCGTTGTATTCGGTTTCCGACGGCTACAAGGTCGACGAGAACACCATGCAGGGCTTTCGGACCTGGCGTGCCGCGGCCTGCGACCGCTGCCATGGTCCCAACCAGGAAGGCATGGTCGGCCCATCGCTGATCGAACGGCTTAAGGTCCTCACTGCCGAGGAGTTCAAGGCCACCGTCCTCGAGGGACGCCTCGCCAAGGGCATGCCGAGCTTCGGTGAGAATCCCAAGGTCAAACAGAACATCGACCAGCTTTACGCTTATCTGAAGGGACGCTCGGACGGGGCGATCACCCGCGCCAAGGTCGTCGAGCAGGGGAAGTGACATCATGTCGCCCCATGCCTGTGTCCGGCGTCGCGGCCTGAGCCTGCTCCTTACGCTGGTCCTTGCGGGTGGCGCAGCCTTTGCCGATGCCGCGGACCCGTCGCCGCGCAAAGCGTTCCGCGTGTGCAAGGATCCGGGCAACATGCCCTTTACCAATGCCAACGGCGAGGGTTTCGAGGATCGGATTGCGGCACTGTTTGCCCGCCAGCTCGACCTGCCGGTGGAGACCTACGCCTTTCCCCAGCGTCTCGGTTTCATCCGCAATACGCTGCGCTTCAAGGTGCCGGGGGCCGACTACCCCTGCGACATCGTGATGGGAGTGCCCGCCGGCTTCGGCCAGGTCCTGCCCACCATGCCCTATTACCGCTCGACCTACGTGCTCGTGTTCCCCGCTGTGAAGGAACTGGCCGAGGTCCAGCGTGCAGAAGACTTCCTCGGCCTGCCGCGCGAGACCCTCGCCGCCCTGCGGATCGGCGTGTTCGACCGCTCGCCCGCCTCGGCCTGGCTCGACCGCCATAAGCTGGTCGATTCCGGCGTGCCCTACCGCCTGATGAGTCCCAACCCGGACGAAGCCCCCGCGCAACTCATCGCCCGCGACCTGGCCAGCGGGGCGATCGACGCCGCGGTGGTGTGGGGCCCGATCGGCGGCTATCTGGCGCGCCAGGCCAAGGACATGAACCTGCGGGTGGTCCCGCTGGCGTCGGAGCCCGGGGTCAAGTTCGATTATGCGATGGCAATGGGCGTGCGCTTCGGCGAGAAGGCCTGGAAGGCGCAAATCGAGGAACTGATCACGCGCAACCGGAAGGAGATCGCGGAGATCCTTGGCGAGTTCGGCGTCCCGCTGCTCCCCGAACCGGCGTCGCAGCCGGTGTCGACCGCTCCCGCAATGGACGGCAGCGGACCTCAGGTGGCTGTGGCACAGCCGACACCGCGGTGAGCGCCGCGGACAGAAGGGCGGGCATGCGCGCGCTGGTCGCGTCCTGCCTGCTGACGGTGGTGCTGCTGGGCAGCGGTTCGGTGGTGGCACCGGCCGCCGCCGCCGGCGAGGAGATCTCGCTCGCCGAGCGGCGCGTGTTCGTCGATCCCCATCTGGACGGTCTGCCCGCTGCCGCGACCCTGCACTACGACTACCGTCTGCGCGAGGCCGGGAAAGCGCCGGTGGAGGACGAAGTGGTCCTTGCCACGCAGGAAGACGCGCAGCGCGGACGGGTCGCCCAGGTCGACTACCTGCACGGCGAGCGACATCTGATGCTGCCCGAAGTCGAGCAGGCCAGCAGCAATCCGCTCATTCTGTATTTCCTCGAGGCCGACGTGCGCGCGATGCGCCGCCGCCTGGGGGGACAGGAGAACTATTTCCGGCGCCGCATCCGGCTTGCCCTGGTGGAGTCGGCGGAGTTGCGCGAAGTCGCGATCACCCATGACGGAAAAGCGATGCAGGCGACCCAGGTCGTGATCCGGCCCTATGCGAACGACGAACAGCGCGAGCGTTTCCAGGGAACGGCGCACAAGGCCTATCTGTTCACACTTTCGCCGCAGGTGCCCGGCGGCGTCTACGAATTGCGCACCGTGGTCGAAGACGAGACCGGCAGCGGTACGCCGCTGCTCGAGGAAACCCTGACGCTGCGCGCAAACTAGCCCACCGGTAACGGAGGGCGATACATCACGGATAGGGATTCGTAGTCATGAACAAACTGCTGCTCTTGATCGCCGGCGTTGTCATGCCCCTGGGCGCGGCCGCGGGCAACGATTATCCGACGCTCGAGCGGGTCGAGTTCGTCCTCGGCTGTGCGCGCGACGCGGAGGGATCCCCGCGGGAGAACATCTACAAGTGCGTCTGCGTCATCGACGCCATCGCCGAGCAGTTGACCTACGATGAGTATGTAAAGGTCTCGACCGCGGCCAACGCGTTCAGCATTGGCGGCGAGCGCGGCGAGGTGATGCGGGCCTACGGGGACGGCAAGGAGATGGCGGGCCGCTATCGCACCGTCCAGGCTGAGGCGCGCAAGGGCTGCTTCATGCGCTGAGCGGCGGCACGCGGGCCGTTCAGCGGTTTTCTTCTCCCGCGCCACGAGGTGGATCGACATGTCCCTAGCCGCAGCGCAGCACAGGGCGCCAGGTCAGCCGAGGCGACCACGGCGGGAACGTCTGCCGGCGCGCATTTTCCGTCGCCTGGTGGTCCTCCTTCTGCTCGGGATGGCCGGCGTCGACCTTGCGCGTGGCCAGCCCGCCGATGTGCTGCCGGTGACTGAGGTCGCATCGGGGGTGTTCGTTCATCAGGGACGGCACGAAGAGAATTCGGTGGATAACGGCGGGGACATCGCCAACATCGGCTTCGTGATCGGCGAGCGCTGCGTGGCGGTCGTCGACAGCGGCGGCACCCCGGCCATCGGGCACGCGCTGCGCGCGGCGATCCGACAGCGTACCGGGCTGCCGGTGTGCTACGTGGTGAACACCCACATGCACCCGGATCACATTCTTGGCAACGCCGCCTTCGTCGAACCGGGGGGCGGCGTGCGTTTCGTCGGCAGCATTCGCCTGCCCGCCGCACTTGCGGCCCGAACCGCTGTCTACCAATCAGCCATGTCGCTGGCGACCGGGGAGCCCTGCGCGTGCACCGGCGGGGAAGGCTCGGAGGCGGCCGCGCTCGCGGCCCGACCGGTCCCTCCCGACCTGCTGGTGGACGGCGAGATGAGTCTGGATCTCGGCGGCCGGGTTCTGCGTTTGCGCAGCTGGCCCACCGCCCACACCGACAATGACCTGACCGTGTTCGACGAGGCGACCGCCACCCTGTGGCTCGGCGATCTCCTGTTCGAGGGACGGATTCCGGTGGTGGACGGCAGCGTGCGCGGTTGGCTCGCGGTGCTGGCCGAATTGCGCACGCTGCAGGCCGGCCACGCGATCCCCGGTCATGGCGCTGTCGATCTGCCGTGGCCGGCCGCAGTGGCGCCGATGGAAGGCTATCTCGGCGAACTGGCGACCGAGGTTCGCAGCGCGCTGCGTGCGCGCAAGAGCCTTGCCGAGACCGTGGACGCCGCCGACCCGGCACGGCTCACCGGCTGGAAGCTGGCCGAGGAGTATCACCGGCGCAACGTCACCGCGGCCTATGTCGAACTTGAGTGGGAGGATTAGCACATGGAGCGCAGACAATTCCTGCTCGGTAGCGCGGTCCTCGTTCCCGCCTGGGGATTCGGCCTCGCCCGCGCGGACGACAATCAGCCCACTCCGGAATGGGACCAGTTGCGGACACAGCTTTTCAGTGACCGCCCGATCGCCACCGAGGGACCCGCCGTGCCGACCCTCGAGGTGCCGGCGCGCGCCGCGGACGCGGCCACGGTACCACTCGCCATCCGCAGCCCCTTCGACCAGTCGGCCAGCCGCTACGTCAAGACCCTGTTTCTGGTGATCGACCGCAATCCCGGGCCGTTGGCGGCGATCTTCCGGTTCACGCCGGAGAGCGGGCGGGCCGAGCTGGAGACCCGGGTGCGGGTCGAGCAATACACCTTCGTGCGCGCCATTTCCGAACTCAACGACGGCTCCCTGCATCTGGCCAGCAGCTTCGTCAAGGCGGCCGGCGGCTGCTCGGCGCCGGCCGGTAAGGACCCCGCAGCGGCGGCGGCCAATCTCGGCCAGTTGCGCCTGCGCGCCGAGGCCGCACTCGAGGAAGGGCCGCGCCGGGCGCGCCTGATGATCCGCCACCCCAACACCTCGGGCCTGGCCATGGACCAGCTCACCCGCTTCTACGCCAAACCGCACTTCGTGCGCGAGCTGAACATCCTCTACCGCGGCCAGCCAGTGCTGCAGGCCGAGCTGACCTTCGCCATCAGCGAGAATCCCGACTTCAGCTTCCGTTTCCTCCCCGGCAGCGGTGGTGAGCTCGAGGCCAGGGTGGTCGATACCGAGAACCTGAGTTTTGTCAGCCGGGTCCAGGTCGGGGGGACGGCCGGGAGTTGAATCCGCCCGCAAGCCGGCCCGGGAGCCCGGACCGACGCGACTGGCACACACTCGCCCGGTCCGGATCTCCGGTGGCAGCAGGCAGTAGCCCGCCACCGCGCGGATCGAGGATGCTCGCCGGGGTTGAGGCGGCTCGGCGCATGGGAGCCGGGCCGACCGCGTCGCTTACTGGCCTTCCACCACCTTCTTCAGGTTCTCCAGCCCGGTCTTGTACACCCCGGTAATCGCGGCGATGGCGGCTTCGTCGTTCTTTTCCGGAGCCGGGTCGCCATTGGGGTCGCCGCGGTAGAAGGCGCCGCGCCATTCGACCGTGCTGGTGCCGCCGCTGCCCGCGCTCACGCTCAGGGTGGAGCTGTAGTTGGTCACCGGCAGCGGCCCCGGATCCTTCATCTTGTAGCTCAGGCGGCGCTCGTCGGCCGAGTATTTGGTGAGTTCCTCGATGATGGTGCCGCCGCCCTTGAGGTGGAGCGTGCGGATGGAACCCGGTTCGTTGCCCTTGGTGGTTTCGGAGGACTCCACCACCGGATGCCAGCTGTGCAGCGCGCTGAAATCACCGACACGCTTCCAAACCGCCTCCGGGCTGGCGGCGACAGTCATCGTCTCGGTGACCTTCTGGCGGGTGGGGCCATGGGCCCAGGTGGCGGTGGTGGCGCACAGCAGGGCGGCAAGGAGCAGTTTCTTGGACATCTGGGTCGGTCTCCGACATTGCAGTGGAAGAAGCCTGCCCGCCCCGGAGGGACGAGATGAGGGCGGGCAGGAAAAGCACAGGTGGCCGAACGCGGCCGCCTGCGGGGAAAGGGGGCGGGCATGGGCACCGGGCGGCCAGAACGGCGCGCTCGTCATGGCTGCACCGACCGGGCAGGCCCAGTGCTGCCGAGGAAGTCACCGAAGGCCCGCGGGTTGCGTCCGACCGCCACCCGACCCAGGGTCCGGCCGCCGGCCGCGTCATGGAGCACCACTTCGTCGTCCATCCAGCTCACGACCCACAGCCGTCCGCCGTCACCCGCGTCGGTGCGCTCGTAGGCGATGCCTTCGGGGTAGGCCGAGGTGGGCCAGGTGGCGGTCACCTGCAGACGGTCGAGGTCGAGCACCGACACGCTGTCGGCCTGTTGGTTGGTGACGAAGGCGCGCCGGCCGGCCGGGTCGAAGGCGACGCCGTAGGGCGCGTGGCCCACCGCCACGGTCGCCAACGACCGGCCGCTGGCGGGGTCGATCACGCTCACGTCATCGCCCTGCACGTTGAGCGCCAGCAGGTGGCGGCCCGAGGGGCTCAGGCCGAGGGCGAAGGGGTGGCGCCCGGCGGGCAGGGTGGCGGTCACGCGCAGCTGGCGAGCGTCGATCACGCTCAGGTTGTCGTCGTCGCGGTTGGCGACATAGACCGTGGCGCCATCGGCGGTCACCGCGATGCCCGCCGGTGCGCGGCCGACGGCGATGTCGGCGAGCGCCCGATGGTCCGCGGTGGCGAACACGCGCAGGCGGTTGCCGTACCAGTCGGCGACGTAGAGCCGGCCGCCATCGGGCGAGGTGGCGATGCCCACCGGGCTGCCGTCCATCGCAAGGCTGGCGACGGTCTTGCGCGCGGCGAGGTCGATCACGCTGACCGTTGCGCTGTCCGGGTTGCTGACGAAGGCCTTGCCGCTTGCGGTGCTGACCGCGATCCCCGCGGGCGAGCGTCCGGTCGGCAGCCGCGCCACCACTTTCAGGGTGGCGGCATCGATCACGCTGAGGTCGTGGGAGCCCTGGTTGGTGATATAGGCATACCGGGGCGGCTCGCTGCCGGGCGCGGCGCCCGCAGCGCCGGGTGTCGCGGTTGCGCATGCGAGCCCGAGCACGAAGGTGGCGGGCAGGCGGGCGATGCGGAATTTCCAGCGGGCGAAGAACATGCGCTTTTTTTCCGGGCTGCGGGTCGGTTTGCGGGCGAGGCCCCGCGCTGTGAGGCGGGCGTCTCCGGTACTCCGCATTCAGGATCCATGCCAGCACCCGATACGCGCCGTGCGGGGGCCTGCTAGCCGCCGGTGGTGACAGTCTGTTGCACGCGGTTCGGGTCCAGCCCTGACACTTTGTTGAGGCCCAGGCGGTGGTCGCTCCGCGGTCGCGGGTGCAGGCCGCGGTACAGGCGGCAAAGCCGACGTGGCATATGGCTTGCTGAAGGGAGTCCATGACCGCCACTCCTGCCCCCACCGGGACCGCCCCTTCCGGCCAGCCCTGGACCTGCCCCTTCTGTCCGCTGCTGTGCGACGGCTTCGCGCTCGATCCGGCGCGGCCGGCCCTCACCGACAGCCGTTGCCCGACCGCGGCGGCTGCCCTGGCCTGTTTCGGGGATCGTCCGGCGATCGCCGCGCCCCGGGTGGACGGGCAGGCCGTCGACCTCGAGGCCGCGCTCGACGCCGCCGCGCAGGTGCTCGCCGCCAGCCGCCAGCCGCTCTTTTCCGGTCTCGCCACCGACGTGGCCGGGGTACGTGCCCTGTACCGGCTGGCCAACGGCTGCGGCGCGATCCTCGACCATGCGCGCGGCGAGGCACTGATGCATTCCACCCGCGCGCTGCAGGACCGCGGCGTGTTCTACGCCACGCTGGCGGAGATCCGCAATCGCGCCGACCTGATGGTCTGCCTGGCTACCGACCCGGCCGAACACTATCCGGAATTCTTCCGCCGCTGTGCACCGGCGGCGGACAGCCCGGATCCGCGTCACGTGGTCTTCCTCGGTGCGCCGGCGGCAGCCGAAGCGCCCGGCCTGAGCGGCTGCACGACCGAGGAAATCCCCCTCGCCGGCGATCTGTTCGCCACCGTGGCGCTGCTCGCCGCGCGCCTGGCCGGACGCCCCGCCGGTGAGGTTCCGCCCGCGCTGGAGGCGCTGGTGGCGCGCATGCAGACGGCGCGCTACACCGTGATCGTGTGGGAGTCGGGGCGCCTGCCGGCGCACGGCGCCCTCATCGCCGAAGTCATCCAGCGCCTGGTGAATACCCTCAACCGCAGTACCCGCGCCGCCGCCTTCTGCTGCGGCGGCGGCGATGGCGGCTACACCGCCAACCAGGTGCTTACCTGGCTCTCGGGGCTGCCATTGCGCAGCGGCGTACACGCCCGCGGCCTGATCCACGAGCCCGAACGTTACGCCACCGAACGCCTGCTCGCCGACGGCGCGGTCGATGCGCTGCTGTGGGTGTCCAGTTTCGGCCCCGGGCTGGTCCCGCCGGCCACCGCGCTGCCGCGCGTGGTGCTCGGTCACCCCGAGCTTGCGGCGGTGCTGGAGCCAGGGGCGGAGCAGGGGGGTGCGACCACGGTGTTCATCCCGGTGTCGACTCCCGGCGTCGGTTCGGCCGGTCACCTGTTCCGCGCCGATGGCGGCGTGGTGGTCCCGCTCGCGCCGTTCTACGCCGATACCCTGCCGACCGTGGCGCAGGTCGCCGATGTGCTGGCGACCCGGCTTGCGCGGCTTGGCGCGGCCGCAGGAGGTGAGCAATGAGCACGCTACGTCTGCGCGGCGGGCGCATCGTCGATCCGGCCAACGGCGTCGACGGCGAGGTGCGCGACCTGTGCGTGCGCGACGGGCGCATCGTCGAGCTGCACGCGGCCGAGGAGGTGGACCACGAGTACGACGTCTCCGGCATGGTGGTGATGGCCGGCGGCATCGATCTGCATTCGCACATCGGCGGCGGCAAGGTGAACCTCGCCCGCATGCTGCTGCCCGAGGACCACCGCGCCAACCGGCGGTCGGACAATCCGCTCGAGCTCGCCTCCGCCGGCTGCTGCACCCCCGGCACGCTGGCCACCGGCTACCGCTATGCCGAGATGGGCTATACCGCCGCCTTCGAGCCGGCGATGGCGGTGTCCAATGCGCGCCACGCCCACTTCGAGATGGGCGACACGCCCATCCTCGACCACGGTGCCTACGTGATGCTGGGCAACGAGGAGGTGTTCCTGCGCATGCTCGCCGAGGGCCACGATTTCGAGCGCGTGCGCGACTATGTCGGCTGGGCGATCCACGCCACCCGCGCGATGGGGGTCAAGGTGGTGAACCCGGGCGGTATCTCGGCGTTCAAGTTCAACCAGCGCAAGCTCGACGTCGACCAGGATCACGTCCATTGGCGGATCACTCCGCGCCAGGTGGTGCAGACCCTGGCGCGCGCGGTGCACGAGCTGGGAGTGCCGCATCCGCTGCACATCCATGCCAGCAATCTGGGCGTGCCCGGCAACGTCGATTCGACCGTGGCCACCATGGACGCGCTGGAGGGGCTCCCCGGGCACCTCACCCACCTCCAGTTCCACAGCTACGGCACCGAAGGTTCGCGCAAGTTCTCGTCGGCCGCGCGCCGCCTGGCGGAGGAGGTGAACGCGCGCCCCAACGTCAGCATCGACGTCGGCCAGATCATCTTCGGGCAGACCGTCACCGCATCGGGCGACACCATGCGCCAGCACGCCAACGCCGACCTCGGCAGCCCGCGCAAGTGGATCGGCGCCGACATCGAGTGCGACGCCGGCTGCGGCGTGGTGCCCTTCCGCTACCGCGAGCAGAGCTACGTCAATGCGCTGCAGTGGGCGATCGGGCTCGAGCTTTTCCTGCTCGTCGACGACCCGTGGCGGGTGGTGCTCACCACCGATCACCCCAACGGCGGCCCCTTCACCAGCTACCCTCACCTGATCCGCCTGCTCATGGACAAATCCTTCCGCGACGAGCAACTCGCCAGGCTCCACCCCGAGGTGGCCGCCCACGCCGAGCTGCGCGAGATCCGCCGCGAACTCTCGCTGTACGAGATCGCGATCATGACCCGCGCCGCGCCGGCCCGCCTGCTCGGGCTCACCGACCGTGGCCAGCTCGGCGCGGGGGCGGCCGCCGACATCGCCGTGTATCGCGAGGACGCCGATCGCGAGGCCATGTTCACCACCCCCGAATACGTGTTCAAGGACGGCACCCTGGTCGCGCGCCGCGGGCGCATCGAGGCCACCCCCACGGGCGGCACCCACTTCGTCGAGCCCGAGTTCGATCGCGGCATCGAGCGCACGCTCGCGCGCTACAGCGACGAGCATCTGGCCTTCGCCTTTCGCCACGCCGCGATCGGCCGCGACGAGCTGTGTTCATGCGCCAACGGCGGCGCGCTGCTGCCGTGCCGGCTGCACGGTCGCGGAGGGCGGTCGGCATGAGCGCCGCAGTCGCAGCGAGCGGGGCGGACCCCATGGAGCGCAACGGGGTCCGCGTCGACGACACCTTCGCCGAAGCCTTTCCGATGAAGGCGACGCGGGTGCTGATCACCGCCCACAACGCCACCTGGGCGAACCATGCCGCGGTGGCGATGACCGGTTTCGCCACGTCGGTGATCGCCTGTGGTTGCGAGGCCGGCATCGAGCGCGTGCTGACGCCGGAGGAGACGCCGGATGGACGCCCGGGGGTGGCGGTGCTGCTGTTCGCGGTATCCGGCAAGGAGCTCGCCAAACAGGTGGAGCGCCGGGTCGGGCAATGCGTGCTGACCTGTCCGACCACCGCGATCTATGCCGGCCTGGCCGACGGCGAGGCGATCGCGCTGGGCAGGAATCTGCGCTTCTTCGGTGACGGCTGGCAGATCTCCAAGATGATCGACGGCGTGCGCTACTGGCGGGTGCCGGTGATGGACGGCGAGTTTGTCGCCGCGGAGACCACGCCGGTGGTGAAGGCGGTCGGTGGCGGCAACCTGATCTTTCTTGCCGACGACACCGACGCCGCGCTGGCCGCGGCGGAAGCCGCGGTGGCGGCGATGCGCGCCGTGCCCGGGGTGATCATGCCCTTCCCCGGCGGGGTGGTGCGTTCGGGCTCCAAGGTCGGCAGCAAGTACGCCGCGCTGATGGCCTCCACCAACGAGGCCTTTTGTCCGGCACTGACCCCGCTGGCGAGGAAGAGCGAACTGGGCGACACCATCGGCTGCGTCATGGAGATCGTCATCGACGGTCTGACCGAGGCCGACGTCGCCGATGCCATGCGCGCCGGCATCGCGGCCGCGGTGGCGCGCGGGGCGGGCACGGGATTGCGGCGCATCTCGGCCGGCAACTACGGCGGCAAGCTCGGGCCCTACCATTTCCACCTGCACCGCTTGCTGGGCGAGGAGGGCGCGCCATGAGCACCACCTTCCGCCTGCGCCTGCGCGCCCAGCCCACGCTGCGCCTGGAACTTGCCGGCATCACCCCGCTCGCCGCGGCCGCGCAGGGCGCCGCCGAACTCGCCCGGCGTCCGCTGTGGCACGGCAACGAGGCGCTGCCGCTGGGCGAGCTGTTCGATGTCGTGGCGAGTCCGGGTGAGATCCCGACCCTGGTGTTCGAAGGCGATCTGTCGCGCTGCGACGGTGTCGGGCGCGCCATGGACGGCGGCTGCCTGCGCGTCGACGGCGACGTCGGCGACTATCTCGGCGCCCAGCTCAGCAGCGGCGAGATTCACGTCACCGGCAGCGCCGGACTGCTGGCCGCGTGCGAGATGGCCGGCGGCCGCCTGGAAGTGGGTGGCGACGTCGGCGACCATGCCGCCACTGCGCTCCCCGGCGACATGGACGGCATGCGCGGTGGCCTGTTCATCGTGCGCGGCAATGCCGGCGCCCGGCTCGGCGATCGCATGCGGCGCGGCACCGTGCTGGTGTTCGGCAGCGCCGGGGACTTCCTCGCCTCGCGCATGGTGGCCGGCACCATCGCCGTGGCTGGCGACGTCGGCGCCCATTGCGCTTATGGCATGCGCCGTGGCAGTCTGGTGTTTGCCGGCACGCCGCCCGCACCCCCGCCCACCTTCGCCGCCACCGGCCACGACATCCGCGTGTTCTGGGCGCTGCTGGCGCGCAGCCTCGCCGTCCACGGTGGCCCCTTCGCCGAGCTTCCCGGCTGGCGTCCGCACCGCCTGGTCGGTGATCTGGCCGCCGACGGCAAGGGGGAGTGGCTGCTGCCGGGGTGAACGCCGGCGCACGGCCTCGCTTCCCGCTTCCCTTTCGACCTTTATTGTCTGGAGCCGTACCCGATGAGCAATTACACCTTTCACGCCGGCGAGGCCACGGTGCTGGCAGCCGACGGCCAGTTCACCGACGCCATGCCCGAAATCCTGATCGGCCGCACCGACGGCCCGGTGGGCCAGGCCTTCGCCAACATGATGGCGCAGAGCAAGGGTCACACCGCGATGTTCGCCATTCGCGCGTGCAACCAGCTGGTCCGCCCGGCCACGATGATGGTGCCCAAGGTCACCCTCAAGGACAGTGCCAATATCGACCTGTTCGGCGGCGTGGTGCAGTCGGCCACCGCCGACGCGGTGGTCGATTGCCTGATCGAGGGCATCATTCCGCGCGAGGAGGCCAACAACCTGTGCATCGTCAGCCTAGTGTGGATCGACCCGCGCTGCGCCACCCATGCCGAACTCGACAAGAAGGACATGTACCGTACCAACTACGAGGCCACCAAGCTGGCGATCCGCCGTGCGCTGGCCAACGAGCCCACGGTCGACGAGCTGATCGCCAACCGCCATCGCATCCGCCACGACATGGACGACTGGAGCTGAGGCCCGACCCGGCTGCGGTCGACCGCCATCCGCAGGAGCACACCATGGCCTGCTTCGCCCTTCTCGACGATTGCACCGCCACCGCGGCGGCACCCAGCAGCCGGCTGTACACCGGCTTTCTGCGCGAACACCGCTGCGCCGATCCGCAGGCGCTCGAAGCGGTGTGGGCCGCGGTCGAGGCCGACCTGCGCGCCGGCGGCCACGCCGTGCTGCTCGCCGACTACGAATGGGGTGCGCGCCTGCGCGGCGCCGGTGACGAGGGCCTCGCGCCCGCGGACGGCGGTGCGCTGCGCATCCTGATCTTCGCCGGGCTGGCCCGCCTGTCGGCGGACGAGGTCGCGGCCTGGCTCCAGGCGCAGGAGGCCGACCCGGGCAAGGACGGCACTGCGACCGCCGGCGACGGCGCCGCACATCCCGGTCCGGCCGGCATCCTCGCGCCGCGCCCGAGCGTGGACCAGGCCGAGTTCGAGACCGCGATCGCGCGCATCCTCGCCGCGATCGGCGACGGCGAGACCTACCAGGTCAACTACACCTACCGTCTCGATTTCCACGCCTTCGGCTCGCCGGTGGCGCTCTACCGCCGTCTGCGCGCGCGCCAGCCGGTGGCCTTCGGCGCCTTCATCGCGCTGCCGCCGGGGGAGGGGGCGAGCCACGTGCTGTCGTGTTCGCCGGAACTCTTCCTGCAGCATCGGGACGGGCGCCTGCTCGCGCGTCCGATGAAGGGCACCGCGTGTCGTGCCGGGGTGGCCGAGGGCGACAGCGAGATCGCCCGCCTGCTGGCCGCGGACACCAAGAACCGCGCCGAGAACCTGATGATCGTCGACCTGCTGCGCAACGACCTGGGGCAGATCGCCCGCGTCGGCAGCGTGCGGGTGCCGGCGCTGTTCTCGGTCGAGTCGTATTCCACCGTGTTCCAGATGACGTCCACGGTCGAAGCCGAGCTGCCGGCGGAGACCGGCTTTCCCGCCGTGCTGCGCGCGCTGTTCCCCTGCGGCTCGATCACCGGCGCGCCCAAGCACCACACCATGGAGCTCATCCGCGCGTTCGAGAGCACCCCGCGCGGGCTCTACACCGGCAGCATCGGCTGGATCGACGCTCCCGTCGGCGACCCCGCGCGCCTGGCGTGCGGCGACTTCTGCCTGTCGGTGACGATCCGCACCATTACCCTCGGCCCCGAGCGCCACGGACTGCGTGCGGGGCAGATGGGGGTCGGCGCGGGGATCGTCAGTGACAGCAAGGCGGCCGAGGAATTCGAGGAATGCGCGCTCAAGGCGCGTTTCCTCACCGCGCTCGACCCCGGCTTTACCCTCCTCGAGACGCTGTACGCCACCCGCACCGGCGGCATCCGCCACCTCGATCGCCACCTCGAGCGCCTGGCCGCGAGCGCCGCGGCGTTCGCGTTCGCCTGCCCGCTGACCGAGATCGAACATGCCCTGTGCGCCCAGGTCGCCGAGCTGCCGGCATGGGCGCCCGCCCGCCTGCGCCTGGCCCTGCATCACGACGGTCGCTTCGACCTGGTGGTGAGCCCGCTCGCGCCGATCACGGACGAACCGGTCGGGCTGCTCCTCGCCACCGAACCGGTCGACGGCGACGATCCCTTCGCCCGCCACAAGACCAGTCTGCGCACCCGCCACGACGCGGCGCTTGCGCTCGCCACCCGGCGCGGTGCCTTCGACGTGCTGTTCGTCAATCAGCGTGGCGAACTCACCGAAGGCGCGCGCAGCAACCTGTTCCTTCTCATCGATGGCGAATGGCGCACGCCGGCACTGAGCGCCGGCGTGCTGCCCGGGGTGATGCGCGCGGCCCTGCTGGCGGACCCGGCGTGGCGCGCGTGCGAGGCGACGCTGACTCCGGCGGATCTGCTGCGGGCTGAGCGCATCGTGGTGTGCAACGCGCTGCGTGGCCCGCTCGCCGCCCGCCTGCGGGTCCCGGCCGAGGCTGCCCTCGCCGCGCCGCCGGTCGTGCCGGTGCATCATGACTGAACGCAGCCTTGCCCTCTTCGACCTCGATCTGACCCTCATTCCATACGACAGTGGCATGGCCTGGCTGCGCTTTCTGGTCGAGCGCGGCGTGCTCGAGGCCGCCGCCGCCGACCACTACCTGGAATGCTGCCACCGGTACGTGCAGGGCGCGCTCGACGTGCGCACCCTGCACCGCGTCGCGATGGCCCCGCTGGCTGCTCACCCGCTCGCCAGGCTCGACGCGTGGCAGGCCGAATTCGCCACCCGGGTGGCCACCGAGATCCCCGCCGCCGCGCGTGCCCTGGTCGCCGGCCATCGCGATGCGGGCGCGCTGTGTGCGCTGGTCACCGCAACCAACGACTTCATCGCCGCACCCTTCGCCCACGCACTGGGATTCGAACACCTGCTGGCGAGCCGGGCACAGTGCCGCGACGGGCGCTACACCGGCGAGGTCGCCGGCGCCATGTGCCACGGCGCGGGCAAGCTGGCGCGGGTGGACGCGTGGCTGGACGGGCTGGGTCTGGTGTGGGGCGATTTCGCCCACACCGTGTTCTATTCCGATTCGGCCAGCGACCTGCCGCTGCTGGGGCGGGTCGCCGAGCCGGTCGCCGTGGGCCCCGATCCCGTCCTCCGGCGCGAGGCGCAGGCGCGCGGCTGGCGCATCATCGAGGCGCTCGCCGATGCGCGCTAGGCAGCGGACCCCCTCAAGCCTCGGGGCCGGACTCGCCGCCCGCGAGCGGGCCCCATTTCTCGATCGCCTGATCGCGGCAGCCGGGCAGCCAGTCGCGCGCCGGGCCGCGTCCGGGGATCACGCAGTCCGGGGCCAGTTCGAGCAGCGGCAGGAGGACGAAGGCACGCTGATGGCAGCGCGGGTGGGGCAGGGTGAGGGCAGGGGCGTCCTGGCGCCACTGATCGTAGAGCAGGATGTCCACGTCGAGGGTGCGCGGCGCGTTGCGGAACTCGCGCGTGCGTCCGTGCTCGTGCTCGATGCGCTGCAAGGCGGCGAACAGTGTCATCGGGGCGAGACCGGTGCACAGCCGCACGACGGCGTTGAAGAACGCCGGCTGATCCGTGTAGCCCAGCGGGGCGCTGCGATAGAGGGAGGACACTCCGCGCAGTTGTACGCCGGGGAGGCGGGCAATGTGTGCCACCGCGCGCCGCAGTTGGTGCTCGGGCGTGTCGAGGTTGCTGCCGAGACCGAGAAAGACATCGTGATCCATGGGGAAGGAAGCCTCCGGGCTATGTTGTGGAACCCTGCGGCGTGGCCCCGCCCCAGCGCGGCAACCGGCCCTGGCACGGTTGGCGCGGGATCGGGACACGCGGCCGGGCCGCTGACGCAGGTGCGGCGCGGGCCCGCCGCTCGTCCGTTCCCGAGCAAGAACGGGGCCCGGCGACCGGCGGCGGGAGTGCAACGATGAACCGCCTCCTGGCCGCGGCGCTCGAACGCTGGCAACTGGCACCCGAGGGTGGGCGGTCGGCGGCGCTGGACGATCTTGCCGTGCGCCACGGCACCCCCCTTTACCTCTATTCCGGAGCGCTTATCGACCGTCAGGTGGCGACCCTGCGTGCCGAGTTGCCGCCCGGTCTGGCCCTGCTTTACGCGGTCAAGGCCAACCCGCACCCCGCAGTGCTGCGCCGCCTGGCATCGCAGGTCGACGGTTGCGACGTGACCTCCGCCGCCGAAATGGCGCTCGCGCAGCAGGCGGGCGTCGCCGGCACCGCCCTGAGCTTCGCCGGCCCCGGCAAGAGCGACGCCGAACTCGTCGCGGCGATTGCCGCCGATGCCCTGGTCGTGGTCGAGTCGCTGGCCGAGGCACGCCGCCTGGCGGCGCTTGTGGATAGGGGCGCGCGACCGCGGGTGGCGCTGCGCATCAACCCGCCGTTCACCCTCGCCGCGGAGGCCCGCATGGGCGGTGGCCCGCGCAAGTTCGGCGTGGACAGCGAAGACGCCCCGGCTGTGCTCGCCGCGATCGGGGCGCTGCCGCTGGCCTTCGAAGGCTTCCACGTCTATGCCGGTTCGCGCTGCCTCGACGCGCTGGCGCTGGTCGAGGCCCAACGCGCCACCTTGCAACTCGCCTGCGCACTCGCTCCCCATGCGCCGGCGCCGGTGCGCGTGCTCAATCTCGGTGGCGGGCTGGGGATTCCGTGCTTCGCGGGCGAGACGCCGCTCGCCCTGGCGACCCTCGGCGACGCCCTGCGCGCACTCGCCGGCGCGGCGGCACGAAAGCTTCCCGGCGCGCGCCTGACCCTCGAACTGGGCCGTTACCTGGTCGGCGAGGCGGGCGTGTACCTGACCCGGGTGGTGGAGCGCAAGCAATCGCGCGGGCGCGTCTTTCTCATCGTTGACGGGGGCGCCCACCATCACTGGCAGGCCACCGGCGCCCTCGAGGGCCGTCGCCACCTGCACTTTCCCCTCGCCGTCCTCGGCGCCGGCGGGCGCGCCGTGGAGCGGGTGACCGTCGCCGGCCCGCTGTGCGCGCCCCACGATACCTGGGCGGAAGACATCCTGCTGCCGGTGGCGGCGCCGGGCGATCTGGTGGCGGTGTTCCAGTCCGGCGCTTACGGCGCGAGCGCAAGCCCCCAGGGCTTTCTCGGCAAGCCGCCAGCCACCGAGTTACTCACCGAATGGCCCGCCGTTGCCGGGCCGGTCTTGCACCCCCCCATCAAGGACAACAACCATGCTTGACGAATACACCCCCGAACCCGCACGGATGGCGGGACCCGGCCCCCGAGGCGGTCGCCGGCCGGTCAAGTCGGCCAAGCTTGCCAAGGCCGCGAAGCTTACCGGGGCCGCAGAGCCGACGACCACGGCCGACGGGCGCCCGACCCGCAAGGAGGCCGAGGCCGCGGTGCGCACCTTGCTGCGCTGGGCAGGCGACGATCCCGAGCGCGAAGGCCTGCGCGACACGCCGGCACGCGTGGCGCGTGCCTACGAGGAGTTCTTCGCCGGCTACGAGGTCGATCCGGCCGTGCTGCTGGCCCGCACCTTCGAGGAGGTCGACGGCTACGACGAGATGATCGTGCTGCGCGACGTGCCCTTCGAGAGCCATTGCGAGCACCACATGGTGCCCATCATCGGCCGCGCCCACGTGGCCTACCTGCCGCATCACCGGGTCGTGGGCATCTCCAAGCTCGCGCGCCTGGTGGACGCCTATGCCAGGCGATTGCAGATTCAGGAGAAGATGACGGTGCAGATCGCCGACACCCTGCAGGCGGTGCTCCAGCCCAAGGGGGTGGCGGTGGTGATCGAGGCCAGCCACCAGTGCATGACCACCCGCGGCGTGCACAAGGCGGGGGGCGCGATGGTCACCAGTCGCCTGCTCGGCGCCTTCCGCGACGATCCCACCACACGCCGCGAGTTCTTCGCCCTCATCGCCAGCGGCGGCAACGCCCCGGGGCTGCGCTGAGGGCGATGGTGTGGTCGGCACTCACCGCGGTGCGGCCGTTCCGCCGCGCTCGCCGGTGACCGTGATCGGCTGGCCGGCCGCATCGAGCAGGGGCACGCCGTAGCCGGCAAGAATCTCCTGGATGCGGGCGCGGTGCTGGTCGATCAGCTGCTGGACCCGATTCTTCCATTCCGCCTCGCCAAAGCGCACGCCCATGGCGATCTCGTAATCGAACTTGATCGCGGGCTCCGGCAGAAAGGGCACGACCACCAGCCGCCGGCCCGGATCGCGGCCCGCGAAGTAGCCGGCGATCGGCCCCCACACGAAGGCGACATCGATCTTGCCGTCGAGCAGGTCCTTCTCGACGATCTCGCCCGGGTACTGCTCGGGGTCGCCGGTCTGCGGACGGTAGGGCACCATCTGCGCCAGCAGGCGATGGCGAAGCAGCCAGTCCACCGGCGGGGTCTGGCCGAACGCGCCGAACCGGAGCGCCTTGCGCCGGTCTGCCGGCAGGGCGAGCAGGTCGTCCGGCCGATGGACCTCGTCGAGTCCCTTGCCGCGCACATAGACCAGGGCCCAGGTCGAACGGTAGTAGGGTCGGGTCGTCGCCGCCAGTTCGAAGCCCGCCGGCAGCCCCATCACCAGGTCGCACTTGTAGTCCTCACCGCCGTCGACGCGTGCCCGCAGGGTGTTGCGGATGAAACCCATGCGCTGCGGATACCAGGTGTACTCGAGTCGCCAGCCCAGCTCGCGGGCGAACAGTTCGGCGATCCGGTTCTCGAAGCCCTCGCCGTTGCGGTGCGACAAGGGCAGATTGTTCGGGTCGGCGCACACGCGCAGGACGCCTTCCGCCGCGGCGCCGGGAAGCGGCACCGCAACGGCGGCGAGTGCGGTCGTCATGGCGATCGCGAGCCAGTGGTGGCGCGCTGCGTGCATGTCATTTTCCGGGCGCGGGGGCGGGTTGCGGTGCAGTCTCCGCTTGCAACGCCTCCAGGCGGCCGGGCGCGATCGCGCCGTCGGAGCGCCCCTTGAGGAAGCCGTACAGGCCGTCGATGTTGGTCGTCACCATCTCACTGCCTTCGAAGTTGGGCATGCCCTTGTCGAGCCGGCCCTTGAGGACGACGGTCTTGAACTCCTCCTTGCTCAGCCGCTTCAGGCTCTCCACCAGCGATGGGCCGACCATGCCCTGCTGATCCTTGCCGTGACAGCGCTCGCAGGCCAGGGCACGCCAAGTGCGCCAACCGCTCAGGGTCTGCGCGTCCACCCTGGTGCCATCGACGACCTGGTATGGCGCCTCCTGCTCACCGGCGGCGGGCGCCACACCGGCGTGCGCGCTGACTGCGAACAGGGTGGCCGCCAGCACGGGCAACAGCGTCACGGCCGTCCACCTTCCGTGGCGCGCGCCTGGAACCGACGCCCGATACCGGGTCCTGCAACCATGCCGGTGCGCGGCCGATCGTCCCGGCGCGCTCATGGCAGTTCGAATACCGTCAGCACGCCGCCCAGTTCGGTGTAGTCCTTGAGTTCGCGGTAGCCGCCCACGGCGCCGAGCCCGTCGGTGTCCTTCTCCAGCCCGGCGGCCATGCCGATCCCAGCCCAGCCGCCGATCCCGGACAGCACGCCGATGTACTGCTTGCCCTTGTGCTCCCAGGTATTGACGTTGCCGATGATGCCGGACGGAGTCTTGAACTTGAACAACTCCTTGTTGATGTCCTTGGCATCGACACACTTCAGATAGCCTTCGAGCGTGCCGTAACAGGCGATGCCGCCGGCGGTGGTCAGCACGCCGCTCCACACCGAGAACTTCTCGGCCTTGGATTGCACGATCTTGCCCGTCCCCGCATCCCAGGTGACGAAGTTGCCCATGCCGCCGTGGCTGCCGGGGGCCGGGTACATCGACAGGGTGGCGCCGACGTAGGGCTGGCCGGCGGTGTATTCGACCTGGAACGGCTCATAGTCCATGCACACGTGGTTGGTCGGCACGTAGAACAGGCCGGTCTGCGGATTGAATGAGGCCGGTTGCTGGTCCTTGGTGCCGAGCGCCGCCGGGCAGACGCCCTTGGTGTTGACGTCCTCGCCCTGGGCCTCGGTCGAGTACTTGGCCACGACTTGCGGCCGGCCGGTCTTCATGTCGACATGGGTCGCCCAGTTCACGACCGGATCGTACTTCTCTGCCACCAGCAGGGCGCCGGTCACGCGATCCAGGGTGTAGGCGAAGCCATTGCGGTCGAAGTGCACCAGAGCCTTGGTGTCCTTGCCCTTGACCTTGATGTCGGCGAGGATCATTTCATTGACACCGTCGAAGTCCCATTCGTCATGAGGCGTCATCTGGTAGGCCCACTTGGCCATGCCGGTGTCGAGGTCGCGGGCGAAGATGGTCATCGACCAGCGGTTGTCCCCCGGGCGCTGCTTCGGGTTCCAGGTGCTCGGGTTGCCGGTGCCGTAGTACACCAGGTTGAGTTCCGGATCGTAGCTGTACCAGCCCCAGGTGGTGCCGCCGCCGATCTTCCACTGATCGCCCTGCCAAGTCTTCAGCGATGAATCCTTGCCCACCGGTGCGAGCTTGCCGTCGGCCCAGGTCATGGTCTTGTCGGGGTCCATCAGCATCTCGGCGTCGGGGCCGGTGCTATAGGCTTTCCACACCTGCTTGCCGGTGTTGATGTCGTAGGCCGCCAGAAAACCGCGCACACCGAACTCGCCGCCGGAGATGCCGGTGATCACCTTGTCCTTGAAGACGTGGGGCGCGTTGGTGTTGGTCTCGCCGACCTTGGGGTCACCGTTGGTGACCTTCCACAGCTCCTTGCCGGTCTTGGCATCGAGTGCCACCAGATTGGTGTCGGCCTGTTGCAGGAAGATCTTTCCTTCCGCATAGGCCACCCCGCGGTTCACCGTGTCGCAGCACATGACCGGAATCACGGCCTGCTCCTGCCGCGGTTCGTGCTTCCACAGGATCTTCTGGGTGCCGAGATCGAGCGCGAACACCTTGTTCGGGAACGGGGAATGCACGTAGAGCGTGTCGCCGATCACCAGCGGGCCGCCCTCGTGCCCGCGCAGGACACCGGTGGAGAAGGTCCACGCCACGCGCAGGTCCTTGACGTTGTCCTTGTTGATGTGGTCCAGGGCGCTATAGCGCTGGTTGGCAAAATCGCCGGCCTGCATCGCCCAGTTCTTCGCGTCCTTGGTCAGCTTGGCCACGTCGTCGTTGGCCTGGGACATGGCCGGCACGGCCAGGCAGGCGAGCGCCAGCGGCCAGTGGATGAGTGGTGTGTGGATTTTCACGGGTTTACCCTCCTCGTCTTCGCGGTTCGCTGCACTGATCGTGCGCGTAGAACGTCGTCGAGCCCCATGCTTATTGGTCGGACACCCCGTTGTAGTGCATTGCTCGGCGGCCAGACAGTCTCAATCTAGCAGATCGCGGGAGCGGTTCAAGCGAGCGCCCGCAGGGCATGCCGGAGGCGCATGATCACGTCGTCCTGCGGGGCTGCGGAGTATGTCGTGTGCATTTTCCGGGCGGCATTCTAGCGGCCGACCGCGCAGCGCTGTTTCGCCGCATCGTGGACGGCGCGAAAGCGTTTGGCGAGAGCCTTCATGGATTCGGGATCGCGGAACACGGCGGCGCGCTCGCCGCCCATGCCTTGGTAGCGGGCCACGGCAGAGGCCTCGACATATTCGTCATACGGCAACTCGTCGGCAATGGCGTCGATGACGCACGAACACTTGTAGAGGTATTCGTGACTGCCACCGTTGGCCTTCATGCATTCCAGCACGTACTCCACCCGATCCACGGTCGGGAAGGACGCGGCGTGGACGCTGCCGGCGAGCAGGCTGCACACCACGACGCGCAGCGTGTGAGCGATGAAGCGATGCATGGGCGTCTCCATTTTGTAGATTCACGACGAATTCGTCGCCGCGCACCCGCAGGCGCGGTTCGTCGGCCGGTCGGTCATTTGCGCGTCAACAGGAAACTGCCGGGCTGGGTCGCGGCGCCCGCAGGATCGCCACTCCAGATGGTCGCCAGATCGGGCCACGGCAGCCGTGCGAGGATGCGCGTGCCGCCGCTCGCCGACGCTTCGACGAACAGTTCGCCGCGGTGTGCCGCCACCCGTTCGCGCATTCCGGCAAGTCCGTAGCGCTCGCTGCGCAGGGTTGGGTCGAAACCGCGCCCGTCGTCGCTGACCGCCAGACGCAGGCCGTCCTCATCGCAGGTGAGGTCTACCGCCACGTGGGTCGCCTCGGCGTGACGGGCGACGTTGGTGAGACTCTCCTGCAGCAGGCGCAGTACGGTGAGGCAGAAGTCCTCGCCGAGCGGGCGGTCGACCGGATCGAGGCGCGCGCCGAGGGTGACCGCCGGATAGAGTCCGGCCCAGTGCCGGCAATACTGGTCGAGTGCCTCGCCCAGGCGCCCCGCAGGCAAGGCGTCGGGACGGCGCAGGCGATTCAGGATGGTACGCACGCCGTCCTGCATCTGGCCGGTCATGGCGAGGATGGCCTGGGCGCTGCCATGCAGGGTGGGCTGGTCGGCGCTGCGCTGGGCGATGGCGCCGGCGATGGCGCGCACCGCAGTGACCGCCTGGCCCAGTTCGTCGTGCAATTCGCGGGCGAGCTGGCGGCGCTCTTCTTCCAGGCGAGCGTTGAGTGCGCGGGCGAAGACCTGGTCGGATTCCAGACGGGCGTTTTGCAGCAAGCTGCGGTCGAGTTGTTCGGCGAGCCGGTTGTAGCTGTCGGCGAGGCCGTCGAGTTCGGCCACGCCGTGGCGCGGCAGGCGGGTGTCGAAACTGCCGTCGGCGCCGCGCGCGAGTGCGGTGTCGAGCGCGGCGAGCGGGGCGAGGGTGCGGTCGATGGCACGTCGTACCCCGAGCCACAGCAGCGCCAGCAGGCCGAATGCCCAGCCGCCGATCAGCAGCAATTCATCCCAGGCGTCGAGCACGGCACGCGACACGTCGGGGCGTAGCACCAGCACGTACGCCCCGGCGGGCAGGTGGCGTTCGACGACGGTGGGCGCGATCAATGCGGCGAACCAGCGCGGCGCCTCGCGTCCGGCCTTGTAGGTGGGCGCGGGTGAGCGGTAGTGCAGGACGCCGTCGGTACCGACCACTTCCAGCACGTTGGCGCGCAGGCGGCCCACTGCCCGCAACCGGGCGCTGAGGCGCATCGGATCGGCGTCGGCCTCGGCGGCGAGCACCTGCAGCCACTGTTCGGCGACACGGGTGGCGGCCTCGACTTCCTCGTGGATCGCGGCGCGCGTGGCACGCCCCCAGCCGAAACTGGAGAGCAGCAGCAGGAGCGCCGCCACCGCGGTCACGAGGAGGCCGATACGGTCGTGAAGGCGGGCGGTTCGGCGCATGGTCGGGACTCCTTCAGTTTCAGTGCGCCGGCTGCGCCTGGATGCCCAGGCGGCGCATCTTTTCCACCATCTCGCGGTCGTTTTCGCGGTGGACGAAGACAATCGAACGGGCAAACTTCGACTGTCCCGTTCCATGGTGGAGATCATATGCTCCCGATTCCCATCCTGTCAGCTTGGTTGCCGACGCGGGGGGCGTCAAGCCCCGGATGGAGCCGTGATGTCGAATCCTCCCCGCCGCACGGAGTGGCTCCTGGTCACGGAAACCGGACGTCAGCGCGTGCGGCCGGCGAATTCCTTGCGCACTTCGATGAAGACCGGCCCCCACATCGGGTGTCCGGCTTCGGCCTTGTCGAGCTCGAAATTCGGGTCGATCCGGAGCGCCTCGCGGAATTCGCTCCGGCATCTGGCGGCTTTGCCGGTCGAGCACAGGATGAAGGCGAGATACTTACGGGCCCGGACGATCTCGGCCGCGGTTCGCAGACCGAGGTCGAGGGCGCGGCTCAGTTCGGCCGTCGACGCGTCATAGCGGCCGCTCTCGTACAGCAGGACGCCGCTGTTCAGGGCTGCCGCCGCTTCGCCGAATTGCGTCGGTGCCCGTTCGGCAATTGGCACCGGCTCATAAGGCAGACCGCTCACGCAGCCGGCGAAGAGCAGGCTCGACAGCAGGATGGCAATGCTGGCGACGCCGCCATGTGGGGATCGAACCGGACCGGGTTTCACTGGAAGCGGTGCCTGATGCTGATGGACTTGGCGGATTCTATCTTCACCCTCTCGACCCGGGGCGGGAAATCCGCGTTGCGGATCTCGATCCGGTAGGTGCCCGGTGGCAGTTCGAGTGCGCGCAGTGGCGGCGTGACCCCCCGCTTGCGGCCGTTCACGTACACCTCGCCCCAGGGCAGTACGCTGAGACCGAGCGTGCCGCGGGCAGGTGCAGGCGGGCTCTTCGGCGACGGCTCCGGCGGCGCGGCATCCGCGACCGCAGGCTCGGGCTCGGGCGCGGTCGTCGGCGGGGGCGGCGCGTCCGCGTCGGACGGGAGCGGATCAAGCTCCACGGCAGGGTCAGCCAAGACCGGGTCCGCGCCCGGTTCCGTGGGCGATTCCACCACCGTCAGTTCCGGCTCGGTGACCCCTGACTCGGCCGTGGCCGGGGCCGGGGCCGAGGCGACCGCGGCCGGCGGGGGTGCAGCGGGCGCGACAGCGTCGCCGCCGTCATCGAGTCGGCTCAGCACGATGAGCAGCGCGATCGCGGCACCGCCGACCAGCAGGATTCCGGGTCGCAGGAACGGCCTTGCCCGTTTCCGTTCGGCGCTCGAGGGCGGGCCTCCCGGTCGTGGATCGAGGTCGGGAACGGGTTTGGCGGCGTCGCCGGTCACACCGGGTAGCTCGCTCCGCGCGTCGCTCGCCCCGCGGTTTTCGGTCAGCATGCGACGGATCGGCGCGAGCGCGCGACTCATCTCGCGCGCGCTCGCGAAGCGTGCGGCGGGCTCCCTGGCGAGTGCCTGCATGACGACCCGGTCGAGTTCGGGGGGGACGTCGGGGTTCAGCGTGGCGGGCGAGGGCGGGTCGAGATGCAGGATGTTGTGGGTCACCGCGGCCATGCTGTCGCCGGCGAACGGACTTTTGCCGGTCAGCAACTCGTACAGGGTGACACCGAGCGCAAAGAGGTCGGTGCGCGCATCGACCGGACCGCTGGTCACCTGTTCCGGCGCCATGTGGCTCGGCGATCCGAGCATCAGGTCGTCCAGCTCCTTGCCGGCATCGACCGCCAGCGCGATGCCGAAGTCCATGATCTTCACCATGCCGTTGCGGGCAAGCATGATGTTTGCCGGCTTGATGTCGCGATGCACGATGCCCTGCTGGTGCGCGTAGTCAAGTCCGCGCAGGACCAGCATCGCGACGTCGATGACCTTGTGCAGGGGGACGACGATGCCGCTGTCGAGACTGTCGCGCAGGGTCAGCCCGGGCAGGAGTTCCATCGCGATGTAAGGGGTGCCATCGCTGTCCTCGCCGACATCGTGGATGGTGACGATGTTGGGGTGATTGAGTCTGCCGGCCGCCTTCGCCTCGCGAAAGAAGCGCTCGCGGAAGTCCGCCTGGCTTGTCTGGCGCGGGTCGAGTGCGAGTACCTTGAGCGCGACATTGCGCTCGATCAGCGGATCCTCGGCGCAGTAAACGGTACCCATCGCGCCGCGACCGAGTTCGGTGGAGATGACATAGCGGCCCATCGTGCGCCGATGGGCGGCGGAAGCTTCAGGCACGGATACGGGCGAAACCATCGTTGCGATCCGGGAACGGGTGAGCGTCAGGGAGAAGGTATCACAAGCGCGACTGGCCGGTTCAGTGGCGCGCCGCGGGACGGGAGGCCGGTCGGCTCCCCGCTCGGGACCGAACACTTCCTTTGTCACCGTCATTATGAGGCCACCTGCAGGACGGCGACCCGCACCTGCCACCATTCCCGTTCAGCTGTCGGCACGGCTGCCGGACGCCAGTTCGATGCGATTGCCACCGCCGTTCTTGGCGACATACATGGCCTTGTCTGCCTGCTCGAGCAATCCGCCGGGTTCCTCCCCGTGCTCGGGGTACAGCGCAACGCCGATGCTGGGGATCATCATCAGACTGTGCTCGCGGAGCTGGAACGGCTGATTGAGCCTGCCGCGAATCTTTTCCGCAATGGCGAGCGCATTGTCCACCCGCTCGACACTTTCCAGCAGGACCACGAATTCATCACCGCCGATGCGCGATACCGTGTCCGACGCACGTACGCACTGCCCCAGCCGGTCGGCGACCGCCTGCAACAGCAGGTCGCCGGTGCCATGGCCAAAGCTGTCGTTGACCTGCTTGAACTTGTCGAGGTCCAGGTAAAGCAGTGCAACCAGGCCCTGTTCACGGCGAGCCCGGATCAGCGCCCGGTCGAGGCGCTCGTGCAGCAAGGTTCGGTTGGGCAGTCCCGTGAGCTGGTCGTAGTGGGACAGGAACTGCAGATGCGTTTGCATCTGGATGCGTTGGATGGCCGCCGCGATCTGGGTCGATACGAACTGCAGCAACTCTTTGTTTCTGGCCGTATAGCGCGGTAGCGTGGTGTTGCTCTGAATCACCAGCGCGCCAAAGGTGGTCTGCTGGGCAAGCAGCGGGACGCCCAGCCAGTTCAACGACTTCCCGTGCAGTGTCGGCAACACGGTCAGGCGCTCGGCAGTGCTGTCGGGGGTCAGCAGCACGGGCTCCCCCGAGGCGATGATCTCCGCGCTGATTGCCCTGGCGGCGGGCGATGGCAGGGCGCAGGCCGGGGTGTCGCGGTCGGAATGGTAGGGAAAGCTCAGTGCGCCGCTCTGTCGATCCCGCAGGGCGACGCAAAACAGGCTGACCGGCAGCAGTGCGGCGACGATCCGGTGGATCTGTCCGAGCAGCGAGCCCAGATCCTCGGCGCCGTAGGCAGCCTCGGAGATGGCGTAGACCGCGGCCTGCATGGCTTCGTCATGTTTGCGCTCGGTGATGTCATGGGCGACCGCAACACGCAGTTGTTCGTCGGCCCACCAGTTGGCCGACCACATGATGTGCACGATCTGGCCATCCTTGCGCAGGTAGCGGTTCTCGAAGTGGTTTTTTCGCTGTCCGGTCATGACTTCCCTGGCGATCGCCAGCGTGGCCTCGCGGTCGTCCGGATGGACCAGATCGATCATCGGCGTGCCGATCAGTTCGGCAGGGGTGTAGCCGAAAATCCTCTCGCTGGCAGCGCTGACATAGACGAACTGACCCTCGGTGTCGACGACGCAAATGGCGTCGAGCAGCAGATCCATGACTTTGGGCGACGGTGAAAACAACTCGGCTACCTTCTAAACAGGACGTGTGGTGGCGGATGCCCGGCTCCAGACATGGTCCAGCGGGCATTCTGCGTCACATAGCGTAGTCGAAGCGGGCCCGTAGCGGGCAAGTCCTGTCGTCGACGTGTCGTGTGCGCCGAACCATGGGAACCTCGGGTGGCTCGGGCCGGTGCGCGTGTCTGGGGCGGGTCGGGCCGGGATTGTGGTGACGTGGGGCCAACCGATGTGGCTCGTCCGCCCCGGATTCCGGCCCGACCGTGTCCGCTGCCGTGCGCTAGGCGGCCCGTGTGGGGTGAAACAGATTCAGGATCGATCTGAACGTCGCGGCACGTGTCTGCGGATTGTATGAGGCAAACAGGGCGGCCTGCTTCTTCGGATCGGCTGCCTTCGCGGTGAGCGCCTCCCGTTCTGCGAGGATCTCCGCGGCCATCCGTTCGGTCACGAAAAGGAACGGGATCGCGGTAAACAGTCCATCGGCACGGCGGGCATGGAAGCGCGGTGCCGGCTGGTCGATAGCCTGATCGTTTCGAGTTCTCATGGCGTCACCTCCATTGATGACTGTCGAGATCCCACTGTGCCGGAAACCGGCGCACCCGACTGTGGCTTTGCACACATTGTCGGCGGGTCAGCCGGTGCAGCGCGGGGCATTTCGACGGGCGCACCCCGGGTGTGGTCGTCCGCCCGCACCGGGCGCCGCCGATGGCAAAGAACTACTATGATGACGAGGAGCTGGCAGTCTTCCGTCCGACCAGGGCCGCGTTACCTTGCGGACAGACCTCGTCGAGGGATCCGGCGATGCTTGGCCGGATTGCTGCCTGCTCAGTGTCACCACAACCTCGGGGGGCGCCGCATCGTGGAATTCAGGGATTACTACCAGACGCTCGGTGTGGACAGAACCGCGAGCGCGGACGAGATCAGGAAGGCCTACCGCAAGCTGGCGCGCAAATACCACCCCGATGTGAGCAAGGAGGCGGATGCGGAGATTCGCATGAAGGAGGTCAACGAGGCCAATGCGGTGCTGTCCGATGTCGAGAAGCGCGCAGCCTATGACCAGTTGGGCGGCCGTTACCGGGCCGGGCAGGAGTTCCAGCCGCCACCGGACTGGGATGCGGGCTTCGAGTTTTCGGGCGGCGGGTTCTCCGCCGCCGACATGGGCGACAGCAGTGACTTCTTTGCCAGCCTGTTCGGACGCGCCGGGCGTGCCGGCAAGTCGGAGGCCTTCCGGATGCATGGCGAGGATCACCACGCCAAGGTGCTCATCGACCTCGCGGACGCCTATCAGGGAGCCGCGCGCGAGATCACCTTGCGCGTTCCCCGGATGGATGAACAGGGCCGCGTCGCGCTCCGCGAGCACGTGCTCAACGTGCGCATTCCGTCTGGGGTCAAAGCGGGCCAGCACATCCGGCTGGCAGGTCAGGGCGGTCCCGGCCTCGGCGGCGGCACCGCGGGGGATCTCTACCTGGAGATCCACTTTCGCCCCGACCCCCGTTATCGCGTGGACGGGAGGGACGTCTACGAAACCGTGCCGGTGACGCCATGGGAGGCTGCCCTGGGAGCGGCGATCGAAACCCCCACACCGTCCGGTCCGGTGCAGGTGAAGGTGCCGGCCGGATCGCAGACCGGGCGCAAGCTGCGTCTGAAAGCGCGCGGCATTCCCGGTAAGCCTCCCGGCGATCTGTATGTCGTACTCGAGGTGGTGCTCCCGCCCGCCGATTCCGATGCCGCCCGGCAGATCTATGAAACGATGGCGCGGGAACTGGCCTTCGACCCGCGCCGCACCATGGGGGCTTGAGTCATGACCCGAGACGACATCCTGACCGGCGAACTGCTAGACGACATCACCCTGAGCCTGGACGAGCTGGCGCGGGCCTGCGCGATCGAGCCGCAGTGGATCGTGGAGCGGGTCGAGGCCGGCATTCTGTGTAGCTCGCTCGCCGGCGAACCCGCATGCTGGACCTTCGTCAGCGCCGACCTGGCGCGTGTCCGCCAGCTGGTGGCCGTGGAGCGCGATTTCGATGCCAACCCGGAGCTTGCCGCGCTGGTGGTGGATCTGCTCGAAGAGGTGCGCGCGCTTCGCAGCCGACTCGAGGCGGCCGGCCTGTAGGTGCTCCCGGTCCGGTGGCAGCGCCGTCGCACGCGCCGCCTTCACGCTCAGGTGCGCGTGTTTTTCACCTGAGCGCGGCGTCGAGTTGGTCCACCAGCTCGGCCCAGTCGGCGTCCCGCAGCAGCTCTTCGCGGATGAAGCTGGCCTGACCGGGATTCCAGAACGGTGCGTCCGCCAGCTCGAACTCGGGCGCGAGCGGGCGGTGGGCCTCGATGAAGCGCTTGATTGCCTCGGTGTCGCTCGGCAGCCCGAGTTGCGCGAACAGGTCGGTGAATGCGTGTACGGGTGTTTGCATGGCGATCTCCGACAATGGCATGAACAGACGCCGCGGGCGCGAGAGCGGACAGGGTGCCGCTACTTGAACCGGGCGCCCGGGCACTCGGTTCCGCTTCGCGCTCGAACGCCTGCAGCATGCGCCACCTTGCGTTCGTTGGCCACACGGGGCGTGACCATGATGTTATAGGTCATGATTGCGCGGATGTCTTCGCGCGGGCCTGCGACCGGCGCATAACGGGCACGGCCGCGGGGCACGGCCCGGGCCCGTTCAGTCCGACGTCACGAACACCGGTGCGAAGCCACCGCCCGGGGTGCGGAAGTTGGTCGTCTGCCCCATGTAGAGGCGCGCCGCGACGAGCTGGATCCGCCCCTCATACACGTAGGCGCGAACATCGAGCTTAAGGTCGCTGTCCTGGCCGTCGATGCTGACCACGCGCTCCGAGGGCAGGGCGATGGCCTGGGCGACATAGCCGCCGGCGACAATGCTCTGCCACACCCGCAGGGTGAGCTTGTCGCCCCGATACGCGGCGCGACTGCCGAATCCGGCAGCGGGTTTGAAGAACAGGGTACGGCGTGCGGCCCACAGGCTGTCGGCAAGCTCGGGGGTGACCTCGACCGTGCGCGGAATGCCGGCCTCCAGTAGCGCGATCGCATCGGCCGGAGCGCCGAGTGCCGCGAGGCGGGCCGGGTCGCTCAGCAACGCCAGATTGCGCTTGTCGGCATAGAGCGCATGGGCTCGCGGATGGGGGGTGAGCACCACGGCGCCGGCCTCGAAGGCGGCGCGCAGCGCGGCGAGTTTCGGCGCTTCGAGGTAGAAATCGGTGAGACGGTTGTAGATCAGATCGATCGCCTGTCCGTCGTGGGTCAGCCGGCCATTGCGCCAGCTCATTCCGGCCGGATCGGCCACGACCGCGTCGATGCCGGCGCTGCGGAACAGGTGCTGGAACAGCAGGAACTCCGGATGGAGATATTGCTGCGCCGGCTCGTCGTCGACGATGGCGATGCGGGTCGGGCGACCGCTGCCGCGTTGCAGCGTCCATTCATCCAGGAACATCTGCAGCCAGACCGCATCGAGGGCGTCCAGGTCGGCGGTGGGGCGCAGATAGGGCTCGACCTCGATGCAGCAGGCCTGCTGGGCGTGGGCCAGGGCGCGATTGAGGAGCGCACCGCCGGCGTTGGTGTTGATCTCGATCAGTTGCGGACCATGCGCGCACAGGTGGAAGTCGAAGCCCATGAACACGCCGCGCGGTCCGGGATCGAGGCGGGCGATCGCCGGTGCCCGACGGAGCGCCTGCTCGCCGAATCCGGGCAGGGCGATGACGGTTTCGGCTGCGGCGACGATGTCGGCCATCGCCTGCAGGGTGGCCGGCGGGATGAATACCGCAGTGGCCGAGAACAGGTGCGGGCGGTTGCGCTCGATCTCCGCGGCAAGTCCGAGCAGTGCAGGCTCGGACTCGAGTTGGCGGCGCAGGCGTTCGACATCGAGGCTGCGACAGTTGCAGTAACGGTTGAGGGCGAGCGCAACCTCGGCTGCGGCGCGCCGCGGTGCGAACAGGTTCGGGGGGGCGATGATCCGGTCCATGAAATTGGCGCGTTACCGATTTCTGATGCATTGACAATAGGGCACGGGCCATCGGCCCGTGCATGCACCGCGCTCAGTCCTTGGTGCGTGCGGCCTCCTGCTCGGCTTCGAACAGCATGGCGGTGAGCGAATTCAGGCCTTCTTCCTGTGCCGCTTCGGATATCTCCTCGATGCTGGCGCCGCGGTCGATGGCCTGTGCGGTGGCACTGGTGGCCGGTATCTGGGCGCGGAATTCGCGCAGGCGGCCTGCCAGTTGTGTCGTCACCCGGCCGTCACTGTCATCGCCGGCGGCACCGCCCTGTTCCTCGAGCGCTTCGAACAATGCCCCTGCCAGCGCATGCAACTGCTCTTCGCTTGCGCAATTGGCGATCTCTTCCGCAGGCGCGCCGCGGTCAATCGCGGCCGCGGTCTTGCTGTCGTTCGGCAACCCGCTCCTGAATGACATCAGGATCTGCTTGATCATTTCCATGTCTCGCCTCCTTCCGTATTTCCTGTATCGAATCGGACTGCATCGTCCGTTTCTGGTGCAGACGATTGCATGAGCGAAAGGATGCGCTTCGGGCGCTCAGGCGTCCACTTCCGCGTCGTCGGCGAGCGGCGGGCGGGGGACATGACAGCACACCTTTCCCGAGGCATCGAAGCGCACCTTGCAGGCTTCGCTCATGCGCGCGCGCAAACGCGCCCGGGCCCGCTGAACGCGCGACTTGGCTGCCGCCAGCGAGAGCCCGAGGCGGTCGGCGAAGGCCTGCTGGGTGAGACCCTCGATCTCGCACAACTCGATGGCGATGCGGTCGGCCTCGGGGAGTTCGCTCAGCACCCGGGGCAGACAGGCGGACAAGGTGTCGATCGCGTCGATCTCATCCGTGTCGGCGCTCAGATCGTCCGGCAGTTCGGTGGTCCGGTGCGAGGTGCGATAGTGGTCGATCGGGGCATGACGCGCGACCTGGAACAGCCAGGCGCGGGCATTTTCAATCTCGCAGAAGCCCTTGCCCTGGCGCAACGCTTTCAGGAATACGTCCTGCAGCATGTCCTCGGCCTCTTCCGGGCGGTCGAGGCGCTGGCGCAGGAAGCCGTGCAACTCGGCCTCGTGGCGCTGCCAGGCCTGGAGTGCGCAAGGTGTCGGTGTCGGATCCACTGTGTTCGTCCGTGCCTTCAGGCCATCTGGGGGCGTTCGTACCACGCCCGCGTGCGGACCACCATCTTTACCAGCCACAACATCACCGGCACCTCGATCAGCACCCCGACCACGGTGGCCAGCGCCGCGCCCGAATCGAAGCCGTAGAGCACGATCGCCACCGCCACCGCGAGCTCGAAGAAGTTCGACGCGCCGATCATCGTCGACGGGCCCGCCACGTCGTGGCGCACCTTGAGCCTGCGGTTGAGCCAGTAGCCGATGGCGGCGATCAACAGGGTCTGCAGCAGGATCGGGACCGCGAGCATGCCGATGATCGCAGGCTGGGCGATGATGGTCTGACCCTGGAACGAGAACAGCAGCACCAGGGTGGCGAGCAGGGCCATGATCGAGAACGGGCCGATACGGGCCAGCGCCGCGTCGAACGCCGCCCTGCCGCCGCGCAGCAGGCGGGCGCGGATGAACTGGGCGATGGCGAGCGGGATCACGATGTACATCACTACCGACAGCGTCAGCGTGTCCCACGGCACCGGAATCGACGACACCCCGAGCAGCAGCGCGACGATGGGGGCGAAGGCGAACACCATCACCAGATCGTTGAGCGCGACCTGGGTCAGGGTGAAGTTGGCGTTGCCCTTGCACAGGTTGCTCCAGACGAAGACCATCGCGGTGCACGGTGCGGCGCCGAGCAGGATCAGGCCGGCGATATAGCTGTCGAGCTGCTCCGCCGGCAGCCAGGGCGCGAACACGTGGCGGATGAAGATCCAGCCGAGCAGCGCCATGGTGAAGGGCTTGATCGCCCAGTTCACGAACAGGGTGATGCCCATGCTTGCCTTCTGCTCACGCACCTCGTGCAGCGCGCCGAAATCGATCTTCATCAGCATCGGGATGATCATGATCCAGATCAGCACCCCGACCGGGATATTGACGTGGGCGAATTCGAGCCGGCCGACCGCCTGTGCCGCGGCCGGTGCGATCTGCCCGAAGACCGTGCCGGCGACGATGCAGAGGAAGACCCAGACGGTCAGGTAGCGTTCGAAAAAGCTGATCGGGGCGCCGGCGGCCTGTTTGCCGACGACTTCACATTGGGCGGACATGGGTGGGTACCTGAATTCGGATGGATCGGGGTTGGTGGGGTCAGCCTCGGCCTTCGGCCAGCGCGGCAAGCCGGTCGACGCCGATCGGCTCCTCGGCCTGGATCGGGACGAGGGCGACGCGGCGGGCGTGGTGTTCGCGCACCGCCTCGATCTGCGGCCATTCCTGGGCAGCGCGGCGGGCGAGCAGGGGCGAGTCGGTCGTCGAAGCGGACAGGCTGTTATTGATCACCCACGCCCACGGCTCGATCCCGGCGCGGCGCAGGTCGGCCTGCAGGCTGGCGGCCTCGAGCACCGGGGTGGTTTCGGCCAGGGTCACGATCAGTACCTTGGTCTGCTGCGGGTCCTGCAGCTGCATCATCGGCGTGGTGTAGTGGGCGACGCCGCTCTTGTCCATGTGGCGCGCGATCTCGCGATGGTAGGCGCCGGTGGCGTCGAGCAACAGCAGGGTGTGGCCGGTGGGGGCGGTGTCCATCACCACGAACTTGCGCCCGGCCTCGCGGATGATGCGCGAGAAGGCCTGGAATACGGCGATCTCCTCGGTGCAGGGCGAGCGCAGGTCCTCCTCGAGCAGGGCGCGGCCCTGGGCGTCGAGATCCTTGCCCTTGGCTTCGAGCACATGCTTGCGGTAGCGCTCGGTCTCGGCATGCGGGTCGATGCGCGACACCGACAGGTGCTCGAGTTCGCCGGCCAGGGTCTCGGCAAGGTGGGCGGCCGGGTCGGAGGTGGTCAGGTGCACCGGGAAGCCGCGGCGCGCAAGCTCTACCGCCACTGCCGCGGCGAGCGTGGTCTTGCCGACGCCGCCCTTGCCCATCAGCATCACCAGGCCGTGTCCATCCCGGGCGAGCTCGTCGACCAGGGTGGACAGGCTGGGCAGGGCCGGATGCCGCGCGGTGGAGGCTGCCAGCGGCGCCGGGCCGCTGGCTTGCGGGTCGAGCAGGGCCTTGAGCGCGTCCAGCCCGACGAGGTTGAAGGGCATCAGCGGGACGTGGTCGGTGGGCAGGGCGCGCAAGGCGGCCGGGACCTTGTCCAGCGCAAGTTGCTCGCGCCCTGCGATGGCGGCGGCGAGGGTATCGGACCGCACTTCGGACTCCGGCAGGATGCCGTTGATCACCAGGTATTGCCGGGTGAGGCCGATTGCAGCGAGTTCGTCGTGGGTGCGCGCCACCTCGCGCAGGGTCGAGGTCTGGGCGCGGGCGACCAGCACCAGCCGGGTCTGGACCGGATCTGCAAGCGCATCGACCGCGGCGCGATACTGGGCGCGCTGCTTTTCCAGCCCGGACAGCGGGCCCAGACAGGAGGCGCCGGTGTCGCTGTGGTCGAGGAAGCCGCTCCACGCGCCGGGGAGCTGCAACAAGCGGATGGTGTGGCCGGTGGGGGCGGTGTCGAACACGATGTGATCGAAATCGTGGGTCAGCTCACCGTCGATCAGCAGTCCGGTGAATTCGTCGAAGGCGGCGATCTCGGTCGTGCACGCGCCCGAAAGCTGCTCCTCGATGCCCCGCACCACGTCGTCGGGCAATACCCCGCGCACCGGCCCGACGACGCGGTCGCGATAGGCCTGGGCCGCCGCCTCCGGATCGATCTCGAGCGCGGCGAGGTTCGGCACTTCGGTAATGGCGGTGACCCGATTACCGATGGTCTGCTCAAATACCTGGGCCACGTTCGAGGCCGGATCGGTACTCACCAGCAGCACCTTGCTGCCGGCCTCGGCGAGGCGGATCGCAGTCGCGCAGGCCAGCGAGGTCTTGCCCACGCCGCCTTTGCCAGTGAAGAAGAGGTAGCGGGGCGGCGATTCAAGAAACAGCATGATGAACTCCAGTTTCAATCGGGCAATAAAGGCCAGGGCTGGTCTTGCTCACACCAGTCCGCAGTCGGCAATCAGCAGGGCGATCGCAACAAGCGCGCCGGGGCGTTCCTGCGGTGGGCCGTCGGGAAGCCGAAGGCCGCGAACGTCTGCCCATCGCAGGAATGCCCCGGATCGAGCGCTTGCTGCGATCGCCCGGTCAGTCTTGCACGCTCGTCGCCTTGCCCAAGATCACCCGCAGCTCCCTCCCCCACAACAACTGTCGCTCTTCGAAGCAGTCGCGGCAGCAGCGATCGGCAGCACCGATATCCCCGCCCAGCGCGACAACTCCGCACGACTCGGATAGCGCCCGGCAAGCGCCATCTCGCCATCGACCAGCACCAGCGGCAGCGCGTCCTGCCCCGAGCGCTCGAGGAAACCCTTCACCACCGCGTTTTCGGCAAACGCCAGCGGCTGCTGGGCAAGGTTGAAGCGCTGGATGTTGGCGCCCTGCTGCTTCGCCCAGTCGAGGTCGGCAGCGGCCGTGATCAGGGTCTGGTCGACCTCGGTGCCGCAAATGCCAGTCGGGCAACACAGGGCGGGATCAAAAATCTGAATGGCTTTCATGAAGTGGTTTCTCCGCGTGTTCGTGATGGATTCAGGGAAGCAGGGTCCCGATGCGCGCGAGTTCTGCCTTGAATGCAGCAGGGTGACGCTGGGCAAGGTCCGCAGGCAGAGCAAGGAAGGCCTCGATGCGATGCCGCAGGATGCGATAGGCCCGCTCGAAGGCGGCATCTATTTCCGCGTCGGTACCGGTGGCCTTGGCCGGGTCGTCCACCCCCCAGTGACCGCGCGGCACCGGCGCCAGATACACCGGACAGGTCTCGCCGGCCGCACTGGCGCAGACTGTGATCACCACATCGGGTGTCGCCGGCAAATCGTTCCACGACTTGCTGCGGTAGCCGGAGATCGGCATGCCCTCGCGTTCGAGCAGGGCCAGCGAGCGCGGATGGACGTAACCGGCCGGATCGCTGCCCGCGCTCATCGCACGCATGCCGGCCGGTGCCAGTGCATTGAAGGTGGCCTCGGCGAGGATGGAACGGCACGAGTTGCCGGTACACAGGAACAGCACATTCATCATCAGCACGCATCTCCCTTGGCGCAATCGAGCGGGGGCAGCAACGCGTCGGCACCCGGGATGGCGCCGCGCATTCCGGCACAGTCCTCCGGATGTCCGGCACAGCAGTTCTCGGTGAGGTAGGCGATCGTCTCCAGCATCAGTGGAATGTTGGCGCGATAGCGCTGGAAGCGGCCTTCCTGTTCGACTGTCAGCAACCCGGACTGGATCAGGGTCTTGAGGTGGAAGGAAAGATTGGTCGGCGGGATGTCCAGCGTGGCTGCGATCTCGCCGGCCACCTGTCCGCTCCGGCCGGCCTGAACCAACAGCCGGAACACGTCGAGCCTGACCCCGGAAGACAGTGACTCGAAGACCTGAATGGCGTCCGCTTTTTTCATTTCAATATTTCAATAAAGTTTGAAAGATTGTATTGATTGTCGTGGTGTTGTGCAAGCGCGCCGCCTGGCATCGGCTGCAAGAGGACCGTCACTCTACCGTGACCCACGACGCGATTCGCGCCGCTGGCGCCATGCCGGCGATCCGGGTCGCGTGACGGGCGCCCCGGAGAATGTGGAGGCCGCGCTCGGGGTGTCATCCGGCGGCGACGCCGGGAAGCCGCGTAACGGGAGGCGGTTTGCTACCCGGCCGGCAGCGGCCTATAATCCGCCGATTTATCGGACGGCTTTCGGAATGGCTAACAAACTGGTCGCCGGCAACTGGAAACTGAACGGCAGTCTCCCCGCGAACGAAGCCCTGCTGGCTGCGCTCGATGTGGTTTCGGGGGTCGATATCGCTGTCTGCGTTCCGTTTCCCTATCTGGTACAGGTCGGAGCGGGGCTGCGTGGCATTGCGCTGGGCGCCCAGAACGTCAGCGAATACCGTGCGGGTGCCTACACCGGCGAAGTCAGTGCGGCAATGCTGGCGGAGTTCGCCTGTCGCTACGTGATCGTCGGCCACTCGGAGCGCCGCGCGCTGTTCGCCGAGGATGACGCGGCGGTCGGGCGCAAGGCGGCGGCGGCGATCGAGGCCGGGCTGATACCGATCGTGTGTGTCGGCGAAACGCTTGCGGAGCGTGAGGCCGGCCAGGCGATGGACGTGGTCGGACGTCAGTTGGCGGCGGTGCTGCAAATTGTCGGTGCGGCGGCGATGGAGAAGCTGGTGCTGGCTTATGAGCCGGTGTGGGCGATCGGAACCGGTCGTTCGGCGACGGTGGTGCAGGTCGGGGAAGTGCATTCCGGTATTCGTGGCTGGCTACGTGCGCACGGCGTGACTGCGGATGGGGTGCGCATCCTTTATGGCGGCAGCGTCAAGCCCGACAATGCAGCCGAATTGTTTGCGACGGCCGATGTCGACGGTGGGTTGATCGGCGGGGCCTCGCTCGTGGCCGAAGATTTCATGACCATCTGCCGGGCGGCAGTGGCTAAACAAAAGTGATATACGTTTTTTTCAAGGTCTGCAGTGATGAATGATGTTCTTTTTCCTCTGGTCCTGACGGTGCATGTTCTGGTCGGTCTCGGTGTGATCGGTCTTGTCCTTGTGCAGCACGGCAAAGGTGCCGACGCGGGCGCGGCATTCGGCGGTGGATCGTCGGGCAGCGTGTTCGGCTCGTCGGGGTCGGCGAACTTCCTGAGCCGCACCACTGCAGTGCTGGCAACGGTGTTTTTCATCACCAGTCTCAGTCTCAGCTACCTTGCCAGCAACAAGCCGGCCGCACCCTCCAGCGTCATGGAAGGGGCCGTCCAGACGGCACCAGCAAACGACGCCGTGGCGCCCGCTCCGGCCGCTCCCGTGGATGATTCCAAGGCTCGGGAAATCCCCAAGTAGGTACAAACAACACTTTGCGCAGTGCGCAAAATCCCGTATAATTCTTTTGCTGTAGCAAACGGATTGCCGACGTGGTGGAATTGGTAGACACGCTATCTTGAGGGGGTAGTGGCGAAAGCCGTGTGAGTTCGAGTCTCACCGTCGGCACCAGGAATGCATAGAGCGCCCGCAGATGCGGGCGTTTCCTTGAATAGCAGCCAAAACAATAATGGCAGCAGCAAGCTGCCGAACTCGATAGGGGTTATTGAGCCATGCTGGAAAACTATTTTCCTGTTCTGCTGTTCATCCTCGTTGGTCTTGGTTTTGGTGTTGTTCCTGTCATTCTCGGGCGCGTGATCGCGCCCCATCGTCCCGATAGCGAAAAGCTGTCTCCCTACGAGTGCGGATTCGAGGCGTTTGAAGACGCCCGCATGAAGTTCGACGTCCGTTACTACCTCATCGCCATTCTGTTCATCCTGTTCGATCTCGAGATCGCCTTTCTGTTTCCGTGGGCGACCGTCTTTCAGGAATTCATCTCAGCCGGCGAGCATGCCTGGTTCGTGTTTGGTTCGGTGATGGTGTTTCTCGCCATCCTGGTTATCGGCTACATCGTCGAGTGGAAAAACGGCGCACTCGACTGGGAGTAAGGCATGAGCATTGAGGGCGTCTTTCGCGAAGGGTTCGTGACCACTTCGCTCGATGCGGTGATCAACTGGACGCGCACGGGTTCGCTGTGGCCGATGACCTTCGGTCTGGCCTGTTGCGCAGTCGAGATGATTCACGCAGGGTGTGCGCGTTACGACCTGGACCGTTTCGGGGTGGTTTTCCGTCCCAGTCCGCGCCAGTCCGATCTGATGATCGTGGCCGGCACCCTGTGCAACAAGATGGCTCCGGCGCTGCGCAAGGTCTACGACCAGATGGCCGAGCCGCGCTGGGTGATCTCGATGGGCTCCTGCGCCAACGGCGGTGGCTACTACCACTATTCCTATTCGGTCGTGCGCGGCTGTGACCGCATCGTGCCGGTGGATGTCTATGTGCCGGGATGCCCGCCGACGGCCGAGGCGCTGCTCTACGGCATCATCCAGCTCCAGAACAAGATCAAGCGCACCAATACGATTGCACGCTGACGAGGCTCCAGATCATGAGTTCCAAGCTTGAACGCCTGAGCCAGACCCTGCAGGAAGTTTTCGGCGAGAAGCTGCAGTCGCTGGTTCTGGATCGCGCCGAGGTCACCGTCGAAGTGGCCGCCGCAGACTATCTGCAGGTTGCGCGCACGCTGCGCGATCATGCCGATCTGCGTTTCGAACAGTTGATGGACGTTTCCGGTCTCGACTATTCCACCTTCGGCAACCGCGACTGGACCGGCAAGCGCTTTGCATCCGCCGCCCATCTGCTGTCCATTCACTACAACTGGCGTTTGCGCCTGCGCGTGTTCGCCGACGACGACGCATTCCCGGTCCTCGACTCGCTTTGTGAACTGTGGTCGAGCGCAAACTGGTTCGAGCGCGAGGCCTTCGATCTGTACGGCATCATGTATGCCGGCCATCCGGACCTGCGCCGCATTCTCACCGACTACGGCTTCGTCGGGCATCCGTTCCGCAAGGACTTCCCGGTGTCGGGCTACGTCGAAATGCGCTACGACCCGGAGCAGGGTCGAGTGGTCTATCAGCCGGTAACCATCGAGCCGCGCGAAAACACACCGCGCATCGTGCGCGAAGAGAGCTACGGGAACGTCGGTCATGGCTGAGATCCGCAACTACACGATCAACTTCGGTCCGCAGCATCCGTCCGCGCACGGCGTGCTGCGTCTGGTGCTGGAACTCGACGGCGAGGTCGTCGAACGTGCCGATCCGCATATCGGACTGCTCCATCGCGGCACCGAAAAGCTCGCTGAAACCCGTACCTGGGTGCAGTCGGTGCCCTACATGGATCGCCTCGACTACGTGTCGATGATGTGCAACGAGCACGCCTACTGCATGGCGATCGAGCGCCTGCTCGGCGTCGAGGTGCCGGAGCGTGCGCAGTACATCCGGGTCATGTTCGACGAGATCACCCGCATTCTGAATCACCTGCTCAACATCGGCACTCATGCGCTCGACATCGGTGCGATGACGATGGTGCTGTACACCTTCCGCGAACGCGAAGACCTGATGGACGCCTACGAGGCGGTTTCGGGCGCGCGCATGCATGCGGCTTATTATCGTCCGGGCGGGGTCTATCGCGATCTGCCGGATCGGATGCCGCAGTACGAGCTGAACAAGTTCAAGAACGCCAAGGCGATCAAGGAACTCAATGCCAACCGGCAGGGGTCGCTGCTCGACTTCCTCGAGGATTTCACCGATCGTTTCCCGCGCTACTGCGACGAATACGAAACCCTGCTGACCGACAACCGGATCTGGAAACAGCGTACGGTCGGCATCGGCGTGGTTTCGCCGGAGCAGGCGTTGAGCTGGGGTTTCTCCGGCCCGATGCTGCGTGGCTCGGGGATCGCGTGGGATCTGCGCAAGAAGCAGCCCTACGAAGTGTACGACCGCATGGATTTCGACATTCCGGTGGGCAAGAACGGCGACTGCTACGACCGTTACCTGTGCCGCATGGAAGAAATGCGCCAGTCCAACCGCATCATCCGCCAGTCCATCGAATGGCTGCGCAAGAACCCGGGGCCGGTCATCACCGACAACCACAAGGTTGCGCCACCGCCGCGCGAGCAGATGAAGTCCAACATGGAAGAGCTGATTCACCATTTCAAGCTCTTCACCGAGGGCATGCACGTGCCCAAGGGCGAGGTCTATGCCGCAATCGAGCACCCCAAGGGTGAATTCGGGGTGTTCGCGGTGTCGGACGGGGCGAACAAGCCCTACCGGTTGAAGTTGCGCGCCCCCGGCTTCGCCCATCTCGCGGCGATGGACGAACTGAGTCGCGGCCACATGATCGCCGACGTGGTTGCGATCATCGGCACGATGGATGTGGTGTTCGGCGAGATCGACAGATGAGCGCCCATCGATGGAGCGCGTGGTCCCCAACGAACAGACGGCAGGCTATCCGGAAGACGAGCACGACATGCTGAGCCAGGAATCGCTGCAACAGATCGATCGCGAGATCGCAAAATATCCGTCCGACCAGAAGCAGTCTGCCGTCATGGCCGCGCTGCGCATCGCCCAGGTCGAAAAGGGCTGGTTGCCGAAGGACGTCATCGCCTTTGTCGCCGACTATCTCGACATGCCGGCCATCGCCGCGTTCGAGGTGGCGAGCTTCTACAACATGTACGACCTGCAGCCGGTCGGCCGTCACAAGATCACGGTGTGTACCAACCTGCCCTGTGCGCTGTCGGGCGGGGTGCATGCGGCGGACTACCTGAAGCAGAAACTGGGCATCGATTTCAACGAGACCACGGCCGACGGCAAGTTCACCCTGAAAGAGGGTGAATGCATGGGGGCTTGTGGTGATGCCCCGGTGTTGCTGCACAACAACCACACGATGTGCAGCTGGATGACCACCGACAAGATCGACCAACTGCTGGCCGGGCTGGAAGACAAATGAGCGCGCACGGACTGATCCTCGCCGGAGTCGATGGCGACCGCACCTGGGGGCTCCAGGACTATATCGCCCGCGGCGGATACGCCGCGCTGCGCAAGATCATCGCGGAGAAAACCCCGCCCGAGACCATCATCGCCGAGCTCAAGGTTTCGGTGTTGCGCGGTCGCGGGGGGGCGGGCTTCCCGACCGGCTTGAAGTGGAGCTTCATGCCGCGCTCCTTCCCGGGCGACAAGTACCTCGCGTGCAACTCCGACGAGGGCGAGCCGGGTACGTTCAAGGACCGCGACATCCTGCGCTACAACCCGCATACCGTGATCGAAGGAATGACGATTGCGGCCTACGCGATGGGTTGCACACGCGGGTACAACTATATCCACGGCGAGATCTTCGAGATCTACGACCGGTTCGAACAAGCGCTGGACGAAGCCCGCGCCGCCGGCCTGCTCGGACAGAACATCCTCGGTTCGGATTTCTCCTTCGAGCTGTTCGCGCATCACGGCTACGGCGCCTACATCTGTGGTGAGGAGACCGCGCTGCTCGAGTCGATCGAAGGCAAGAAGGGCCAGCCGCGCTTCAAGCCGCCGTTCCCGGCGAGCTACGGCCTGTATGGCAAGCCGACCACGATCAACAACACCGAAACCTTCGCCTCGGTCCCGTTCATCATGAACATGGGCGGCGAGGGCTTCCTGAACCTGGGCAAGCCGAACAACGGCGGCACCAAGCTGTTCTCGATTTCCGGTCATGTGAACCGGCCGGGCAACTACGAGATCAACCTCGGTACGCCGTTCTCCGAGCTGCTCGAGATGGCGGGCGGCATGCGTGGCGGGCGCAAGATCAAGGGCGTGATCCCGGGCGGATCGTCCTCGCCGGTGGTGCCGGGCGACGTGATGATGGACTGCACGATGGACTATGACTCCATCTCCAAGGCGGGCTCGATGCTCGGCTCCGGCGCGGTGATCGTCATGGACGAGACCACGTGCATGGTCAAGGCGCTCGAGCGCCTGTCCTACTTCTACTTCGAAGAGTCCTGCGGCCAATGCACGCCGTGCCGCGAGGGCACCGGCTGGCTGTACCGGGTGGTGCACCGGATCGAGAACGGGCTCGGTCGTCCGGACGACCTCGACCTGCTCAACTCGGTGACCGGCAACATCATGGGGCGCACCATCTGTGCGCTCGGCGACGCGGCCTCGATGCCGGTGCAAAGCTTCATCAAGCACTTCGGCGACGAATTCGCGTATCACATCGAAAACAAGAAATGCCTGGTGCCGCCGGAAGTGCAGTACGCAGGCAGCCAAATCTACGTGAGCCCCTCATGCTAGAGCTCGAACTCGACGGCAAGCAGATACAGGTACCGGATGGCAGCACCGTGATGGATGCGGCTGCCGTGGCCGGCGCCTATATCCCTCATTTCTGCTACCACAAGAAGCTGTCCATCGCCGCCAGCTGCCGGATGTGCCTGGTCCAGGTCGAGAAGGCGCCCAAGCCTTTGCCGGCCTGTGCCACGCCGGTCACCAACGGCATGAAGGTATGGACGCAGTCGGAGCAGGCGGTGAAGGCACAGAAGGGGGTGATGGAGTTCCTGCTCATCAACCACCCGCTCGACTGCCCGATCTGCGATCAGGGCGGCGAGTGCCAGTTACAGGATCTGGCAGTCGGCTACGGCGACAGCAAGTCGCGCTACCAGGAAGAAAAGCGCGTCGTGTTCAACAAGAACCTCGGCGCACTGGTGGCCACCGACATGACCCGGTGCATCAATTGCACCCGCTGCGTGCGCTTCACCACCGAGATCGCCGGCGAGATGGAACTCGGCCAGGCTTTCCGCGGCGAGCACGCCGAGATCATGACCTTCGTCGAGAAGACGGTGGATTCCGAACTCTCCGGCAACATCATCGACCTGTGCCCGGTCGGCGCGCTGACTTCCAAGCCGTTCCGCTTCGCGGCCCGCACCTGGGAGCTGTCGCGCCGCATGTCGATCAGCCCGCACGATGCGCTCGGCGCCAATCTGATCGTGCAGACCAAGCATGACCTGGTCAAGCGCGTGCTGCCGCACGAGAACGAAGCCTTGAACGAATGCTGGCTGTCGGACAAGGACCGTTTCTCCTATGAAGCGCTGTCCAGCGAGCAACGCCTGACCCGGCCGATGATCAAGCAGGGCGGCGAGTGGAAGGCGGTGGACTGGCAGGTGGCGCTCGAATTCGTGGCGACCGGCCTGAAGGGTATTGCCCGGGATTACGGCGCGTCGTCCATCGGTGCGTTGGCCTCGCCACACTCCACGCTCGAAGAACTCCATCTGCTGCAGAAGCTGGTCCGCGGGCTGGGCTCCGACAACGTCGATTTCCGTCTGCGTCAGACCGACTTCCGTGCCGACAGTGTTCGTGCCGGTGCGCCATGGCTGGGCATGGCGGTGGCCGGTGTTGCCGACCTGGACCGCTTGCTGGTGGTCGGCAGCTTCCTGCGCAAGGATGCACCGCTGCTTGCGCAACGCATCCGCCAGGCCGCCAAGCGCGGATTGCAGGTCAGCGCGGTCGGCCCGAATGGCGAAGAATGGCTGATTCCGGTGCGCGAGCGCGCCTTGGTCGCACCGTCGGCGATGGTTGCCATGCTGGGCGAGATCGTGGTGGCGCTTGCGGCCGAAAAAGGTGCGGCGGTGACCGAATCGCTTGCAGGCAACTTGCCAGCGACCGCGTCGGACGCTGCCCGGAACATCGCGCGGAGTCTCGCGAGCGGTCGCAAGGTGGCGGTGTGGCTCGGCAATCTGGCCGTGCAGCATGCCCGCGCGGCAGAGTTGCAGGTGCTGGCGCAGGAAATTGGCCTGCTGTGCGGCGGGGTCGCCGGTTTCATCGGCGAGGCCGCCAACAGCGTGGGAGGCTACCTCGCCAATGCGGTGCCGCTGTCCGGTGGTCTCAATGCGCACGCCATGCTGGAAACTCCGCGCAAGGCTTATGTCGTCCTGGGTGCAGAGCCCGCACTGGACTTTGCCGATGGTGCGCTCGCGGTCAACGCCCTGGCGAGCGCGCAACTGGTGGTCGCCCTGTCGGCTTTCGATGCGCCTTCCCTGCGCGACACCGCCGACATCATGCTGCCGATCGCGCCGTTCTCGGAGACCTCGGGCACGTTCGTGAATTGCGAGGGGACTGCGCAGAGCTTCAATGCCGTGGCACGTCCGCTGGGCGATACCCGTCCCGGCTGGAAGGTGCTGCGCGTACTGGGCAACCTGCTCGACCTCGACGGTTTCTCCCAGGCGGACTCGGAGGCGGTGCGCGCCGAGGTGCTCGGCACCGACATCGCAGCCCGTCTCGGCAATGCGGTCGGCGCGCTGGAGCCTGCGGCAGCCGAGGACGGCGGCGGGCTGCAACGGGTTGCGGACGTCCCGATCTATTTTGCCGATGCCCTGGTGCGTCGCGCGCCTTCCCTGCAGAAGACCCGCGACGCGGCCGCGCCGGTCGCCGGTATGGCGACCGCCACCCTCGCCGCGTTGGGACTGAACTCGGGAGACCGGGTCCGTGTCGGCGGAAGCGGGCAGGTCGAACTCACGGCCGTGGCAGACGATGCGGTGGCGACGGGCTGTGTCCGGATTGCGGCAGCGCATGTTTCGACTGTTGCGCTTGGTCCGATGTGCGGTGAACTGAGCGTGGAGCGTATCTGATGGAAGCGATGCTGCAACCGGTTGCCGACCTGTTCGGCCCGATCTGGCCGGCGGTGTGGACCCTGGCCAAGATCGTCGCAATCATCGCCCCGCTGATGATCTGCGTTGCCTACCTGACGCTTGCCGAGCGCAAGGTCATCGGCTACATGCAGGTGCGTATCGGCCCCAACCGGGTCGGTCCGCTGGGCCTGCTGCAGCCGATCGCCGACGGGGTCAAGCTGCTGCTCAAGGAAATCATCGTCCCCAGCGGCGCCAGCAAGGGCCTCTTCATTCTCGGTCCGATCCTCGCCATCGCGCCGTCGCTGGCGGCATGGGCGGTGGTTCCGTTCGACGATGGCCTGGTGCTGGCCAACGTCAACGCCGGCTTGCTGTTCCTGCTCGCCATCACCTCGATGGAGGTCTATGGCGTGATCGTCGCCGGCTGGGCGTCGAACTCCAAGTACCCCTTCCTCGGTGCGATGCGCGCCGCGGCACAGATGGTGTCGTACGAGGTGTCGATGGGCTTCGCGCTGATCTGCGTGCTGATGATCTCGGCCAGCCTCAACCTGACCGACATCGTCACCACCCAGGGGAGCGGCCGCTTCCATGACATGGGGCTGTCTTTCCTGTCGTGGAACTGGATTCCGCTCTTTCCGATGTTCGTGGTGTATGTGATCTCGGGCATTGCCGAAACCAATCGCGCGCCGTTCGACGTCGTCGAAGGCGAGGCCGAAGTGGTTGCGGGACACATGGTGGAATACTCCGGCATGGCGTTCGCGCTGTTCTTCCTCGCCGAATACGCCAACATGATCCTGGTCTCTATCCTGACCTCGGTCCTGTTCCTCGGCGGCTGGCTGTCGCCGGTCGGCTTCCTGCCCGACGGCTTCCCCTGGCTGGCGCTGAAGACCGCCTTCATCCTGTTCCTGTTCCTGTGGGCGCGGGCCACGTTCCCCCGTTTCCGCTACGACCACATCATGCGTCTGGGCTGGAAAGTGTTCATTCCGGTCACCCTTGTCTGGGTGGTCGTCGTTGCGGTGTGGATGATGTCCCCGCTGTCGATCTGGAAGTGAGGTACTGAAGACCATGGGTGCCAGAGATTACATCGGAAGTCTGTTCCTCAAGGAACTGGTGAAGGGCATGGCCCTGACCGGGCGGCATTTCTTCCAGCGCAAGATCACGGTTCAGTTCCCGGAAGAAAAAACGCCTCAGAGCGGGCGCTTCCGCGGGCTGCATGCACTGCGCCGCTATCCGAACGGCGAGGAGCGTTGCATCGCGTGCAAGCTGTGCGAGGCGATCTGTCCCGCGTTGGCGATCACGATCGAGTCCGATCAGCGCGAAGACGGGTCGCGCCGCACGACGCGCTACGACATCGATCTGACCAAGTGCATTTTTTGCGGCTTCTGCGAGGAAGCCTGTCCGGTGGATGCGATCGTCGAAACCAGGGTGCTGGAGTACCACGGTGAGCAGCGTGGGGATCTGTACTACACCAAGCAGATGTTGCTGGCGGTGGGAGATCGCAACGAGGCCCAGATCGCGGCCGACCGCGAGCAGGACGCGAAGTACCGATAACGGAGGGTGCCTGCGGGCACCATGAACGAAATATGGAATTCAAGACTTTCGTCTTCTACTTTCTGGCCACGATCCTGGTGTTCGCGGCACTGAAGGTGATTACCGCCCGTAATCCGGTGCAGGCCGCGCTGTATCTGGTGCTCGCCTTTTTCAACGCTGCCGGGGTGTGGCTGCTGCTGCACGCCGAGTTTCTGGCGATCACGCTGGTGATGGTGTATGTCGGCGCCGTGATGGTCCTGTTCCTGTTCGTGGTGATGATGCTCGACATCAACATGGAGCGGGTGCGGCAGGGGTTCTGGAGCTATCTCCCGGTGGGAGCGCTGATCGGCGTACTGCTGGTGATCGAAATGGCGATGGTGCTGGGCGGTCAGTATTTCGGCCTCGACGCGATGCCGATGCCGCCCGAGCCCCAAGCCGGATACAGCAATACCCGCGAACTGGGGCGCGTGCTCTATACCGACTACGTCTATCCGTTCGAACTGGCCTCGCTGGTACTGCTGGTGGCGATGGTGGCGGCGGTGTCGCTGACGCTGAGAAAGCGCAAGGGCACCAAGTACATCGATCCCGCCCTGCAGGTTGCGGTGAAGCGCGAAGGTCGCGTCGAGCTGGTGAAGATGCAGGCCGAGAAGGAATAAACAGGCGCGAACAAGAACCACGCCGGTTGTGGCCGGCGTGATCAGGGAGTCACAGATGCTTTCGCTTTCCCATTACCTCATCCTGGGCGCGATCCTGTTCGCGATCAGTGTGGTCGGGATCTTCCTCAACCGGAAGAACCTCATCGTCCTGCTCATGGCCATCGAGCTGATGCTGCTCGCGGTCAACATGAACTTCATCGCGTTCTCGCACTACATGGGCGACATCGCTGGTCAGGTTTTCGTTTTCTTCATCCTCACCGTGGCGGCTGCCGAATCGGCAATCGGTCTGGCGATCCTGGTTGCACTGTTCCGCAACCTGCGCACGATCCACGTGGATGATCTGGACAGCCTCAAGGGTTAAGGAAGCGTCACGATGACGGACATGCAGAAACTCTACCTCCTGGTGCCGCTCGCACCGCTGGCCGGTGCGATCCTGGCCGGCCTGTTCGGCAAGCTGATCGGGCGTGCCGGAGCACATATCGTCACCATCCTCGGGGTGGCGATCGCGTTTGCCGCGTCGGTGGTGATTTTCCAGGATGTGCAGGCGGGGAACACCTTCAACGGCACGCTCTACACCTGGATGCAGGCCGGAGGGATCGATTTCGAGGTCGGTTTCCAGATCGATGCGCTGACCGTGATGATGATGCTGGTGGTCACCTTCGTGTCGCTGATGGTGCATATCTACACCATCGGTTACATGTCGGAGGATCCCGGCTACCAGCGCTTCTTCAGCTACATCTCGTTGTTTACGTTCTCGATGCTGATGCTGGTGATGTCGAACAACTTCCTGCAGCTGTTCTTCGGCTGGGAGGCGGTGGGCCTGGTGTCCTATCTGCTGATCGGCTTCTGGTACGAACGGCCGACCGCGATCTATGCCAACCTCAAGGCCTTCCTGGTCAACCGGGTGGGCGACTTCGGTTTTCTCCTCGGCATCGGTCTGATCGTGGCCTACACAGGCAGCCTCAACTATCAGGAAGTGTTCGCCAAGGCTGGCGAACTGGCCGCGATGGACATGGCGGTGACCGGCTGGCCGCTGCTGACTGCGATCTGCATCTGTCTGTTCATCGGCGCGATGGGCAAGTCGGCCCAGGTGCCGCTGCACGTATGGCTGCCCGATTCGATGGAAGGCCCGACCCCGATCTCCGCGCTGATCCACGCCGCCACCATGGTGACGGCCGGCATCTTCATGGTCGCGCGCATGTCGCCGCTGTTCGAACTGTCGGACGTGGCGCTGTCCTTCGTCGTTGTGATCGGTGCCACCACCGCACTGTTCATGGGTTTCCTCGGCATCATCCAGAACGACATCAAGCGCGTGGTCGCGTACTCGACCCTGTCGCAGCTCGGCTACATGACCGTGGCGCTCGGCGTTTCGGCCTATTCGGGCGCGGTGTTCCACCTGATGACCCATGCCTTCTTCAAGGCCCTGCTGTTCCTCGGTGCCGGTTCGGTGATCATCGGCATGCACCACGATCAGGACATGCGCAACATGGGCGGCCTGTGGAAGTACATGCCGATCACCTGGTTCACCTCGCTGCTCGGCTCGCTGGCGCTGATCGGCTTTCCCTTCTTTGCGGGCTTCTACTCCAAGGACTCGATCATCGAGGCGGTGCATGCCTCGACCATCCCGGGCGCCGGTTATGCGTTGTTCTGCGTGATGCTCGGCGTGTTCGTGACCGCGTTCTACTCGTTCCGCATGTATTTCCTGGTGTTCCACGGCAAGGAGCGCTTCGGCCATGCCAATCATGATCATCATGATCATCACGGCGATCTGGATGACGAGGAGCCCTCGGCGGATCATCATCACGGCCTGGCCCCGGGGCAGAAACCCCATGAGTCGCCGCTGGTGGTGACCCTGCCGCTGGTGCTGCTGGCGATCCCCTCGGTGCTGATCGGCTTCTTCACGATCGAGCCGATGCTGTTCGGCGAGTTCTTCAAGGGCGTGATCTTCGTCGGCGACAACCATGTCGGCCTGAAGGAACTCGCGGACGGCTTCCACGGCCCGGTGGCGATGGCCATCCATGGCCTGCAGACCGCGCCGTTCTGGCTCGCGATCAGCGGGGTTGCGCTGGCCTGGTATTTCTATCTGGTCAATCCCGGGATCCCCGCGGCGATCCAGCGTACTTTCCAGCCCTTGCACACCCTGCTCGACAACAAGTATTACTTCGACCGTTTCAACGAAATCGTGTTTGCCGGTGGCTCGCGCCTGCTCGGCAAGGGCTTGTGGAAGGGGGGCGATCAGGGCCTGATCGACGGCGTGGCCGTCAATGGCACTGCAAAGCTGGTGGGCTGGGTTTCACGGATTTCGAGTCTGTTCCAGACCGGACACCTGTACCAGTACGCCTTCACCATGATCATTGGCGTGTTCGTTTTGCTGACCTTCTGGATCAACCGTGGATAAGCAGGAACGCAGTACGCAGGGACCAAACAACAAGAGCGAACGCGCCGCGTGCGGCGCACAGAACGGAAAGCAACGATGACGGACATTCCCCTCCTCAGTCTGGCGGTCTGGGTGCCAATTATTGGCGGGCTGCTGGTGCTCGCCACCGGCTCCGACCGTAACGCCCCGTTGGCACGCGCCCTGGCGCTGCTGGTGGCGGTAGTCGGCTTCGTCGTGACCATTCCGCTCTACACCGGCTTCGACGTCGGCAGCAGTGCGATGCAATTCGTCGAGCTCGCGCCCTGGGTGCAGCGCTTCAACATCAACTACCACCTCGGGGTCGACGGGATCTCGGTGCTGTTCGTGCTGCTGAACGCCTTCGTCACCATCATCGTGGTGGTGGCCGGCTGGCAGGTGATCGAGGACAAGGTCGCCCAGTACATGGCCTCCTTCCTGATCATGTCGGGCCTGATGAACGGCATCTTCTCCGCCCTCGACGGCGTGCTGTTCTACGTCTTCTTCGAAGCTTCGCTGATTCCGCTCTACCTCGTCATCGGCATCTGGGGCGGACCGAGCCGCGTCCATGCCGCGATCAAGTTCTTCCTGTTTACGCTGACCGGCTCGCTGTTGATGCTGATCGCGCTGCTCTACCTGTTCATGGAGTCGGGCGGCAGCTTCAGCATCCTCGACTGGCACCAGGTGTCGCTCGGCATCGATGCACAAGTCCTGATCTTCTTCGCTTTCCTGATCGCCTTCGGGGTCAAGGTGCCGATGTGGCCGGTCCACACCTGGCTGCCCGATGCCCACGTCGAGGCGCCCACCGGCGGGTCGGTGGTGCTGGCGGCGATCGCGCTCAAGCTCGGGGCCTACGGTTTCCTGCGCTTCTCCTTGCCGATCGTGCCGGACGCCGCGCAACAACTGGCGCCGCTGGTGATCGCGCTGTCGCTGATCGCGGTGGTGTACATCGGGTTCGTCGCGCTGGCCCAGGCCGACATGAAGAAACTGGTGGCCTATTCGTCGATCTCGCACATGGGCTTCGTCACTCTGGGCTTCTTCATGTTCAACTCGCTCGGCATCGAGGGCGCGCTGGTGCAGATGATCTCCCACGGTTTCGTCTCGGCCGCGATGTTCCTTTGCATCGGGGTGCTCTACGACCGCATGCATTCGCGCCAGATCGCCGATTACGGCGGCGTGGTGCATACCATGCCGAAGTTCGCCGCCTTCTTCATGCTGTTTGCGATGGCGAACGCCGGTCTGCCGGCCACCAGCGGTTTCGTCGGCGAGTTCATGGTGATTCTGGGGGCGGTCCAGTACAACTTCTGGGTGGCCTTCCTGGCCGCGACCACGCTGATCCTCGGTGCAGCCTATACGCTGTGGATGTACAAGCGGGTGGTGTTCGGCGCGGTGGCAAACAAGCATGTCGCCGAGCTCGAAGACATCAACGGTCGCGAGTTTGCCTTCCTCGGCATTCTGGCCCTGTGTGTGCTGGCGATGGGCCTGTATCCCTTCCCCTTTACCGAAGTGATGCATGCATCGGTGAACGAACTCCTGCGGCATGTTGCCGTGAGCAAGCTCTGAGCGAGCGGGCGAGACACTTAACCGGACTGGTCAGAAGATGAACTTTGTTGTCCCCGACTTCTACCCCGCAGCGGCCGAGATTTTCGTCGCCGTGATGGCGCTCGTGACCATGCTGACGACGACCTTCGCACGTCGCATCGCTCGCGGACTCGGCTACTACCTCACCCAGTTCACGCTGATCGCGGCGGCCTTCATCACGATCGCGACGATGGACGGGCAGGTGAGCTACACCTTCAGCAACATGTTCATCAGCGACCTGATGGGGGATTTCCTGAAGTTGCTGATCTACTTCTCGATGGCGATTGCACTGCTGTACGGACGTAGCTACCTCGCCGACCGAAATCTGGACAAGCCCGAGTACTACCTGCTCGCGATGCTGATGACGCTGGGCATGATGGTGATGATCACCTCCAATCACATGCTGACGCTGTATATCGGCCTCGAGATGATGTCGCTCGCGCTGTATGCGCTGGTTGCCTTCGATCGCGACTCGGCGCGCTCCACCGAAGCAGGCATGAAGTATTTCGTCCTCGGCGCGCTCGCATCGGGTCTGCTGCTGTACGGGATGTCGATGGTCTATGGGGCGACCGGCACGCTCGAGTTTTCCGGCGTGGCGCAGTCGGTATACAACCAGGCGGCGAACAAGTCGGTGCTGATGTTCGGTCTTGTCTTCCTGGTCGCCGGCATCTCGTTCAAGCTTGGCGTGGTGCCCTTCCACATGTGGGTGCCGGACGTGTATCAGGGGGCCACGACGGCGGTCACGCTGATCCTTGCCACGGCGCCGAAGCTGGCGGCGTTCGCGATGGCGGTGCGCCTGCTGATCTGGGGGCTGTTCGACATTGCCGATCACTGGCAGACGATGCTGATGTTCGTGGCGGTGTCGTCGATCATCCTCGGCAATCTGGCGGCGATCTCGCAGAGCAACATCAAGCGCATGCTGGCCTATTCCGGCATCTCGCACATGGGTTTCATGCTCCTCGGACTGCTTGCCGGGGTGGTCGAGGGCGACCGGCACTTTGCCCTGAATGCATACAGTTCGGCGATGTTCTACGCCGTCGCCTACGTGATCATGAGCCTGGCTTCGTTCGGCATGATCATCCTGCTGTCGCGGGCCGGATTCGAGGCCGAGCGCATCGACGACTTCAAAGGGCTGAACAAGCGCAGTCCGTGGTTCGCCGCGGTGATGATGTTCGTGATGTTCTCGATGGCAGGCATTCCGTTCTTCATCGGCTTCTTTGCCAAGTTGTCGGTGCTGCAGGCGGTCGTGGCCGCGGGTTACTTCTGGCTTGCCGCAGTCGCGGTAGTGATGTCGGTGATCGGCGCGTACTACTACCTGCGCGTGGTCAAGGTGATGTACTTCGACGAGCCGCTCGACACCGCACCGATTCATGCGCCGGCCGAGCTGCGCGTCATGCTGTCGGCAAACGGGCTTGCGATCGCGGCATTGGGGATCGCTCCCCAGGCCCTGATGTCGCTGTGTGCGTATGCACTGCTTGCGTCGCTCTGAACTTGCGGGCGGGACATGCGCAGCGGCATGACGATCCCCGCATTCGTCCCCCGTCTGCCACGGCAGGGTGGGCGCACGGATAAGGTGGCTTCGACATGAGCGCCGACGCCCACGCTCAGGATCCGCTGACCGAGTTCTGCATCGATTCCGAGCGGGTGTTCGACGGCGGGTTGCTGAAGGTCGTTCGTGACCGGGTGCGTCTGCCCGACGGCAAGGAGTCGGTTCGGGAATATGTCCGCCACCCGGGTGCGGTGGTCGTGGTCGCGGTGCGGCCCGATGGCCGGCTTGTTTTCGAGCGTCAGTTCCGCTATCCACTCGGTCGGAGCTTTCTTGAGCTGCCCGCGGGCAAGATCGATCCCGATGAGGACATCCTCGACTGTGCGCAGCGCGAATTGCGCGAGGAGACGGGTTACGCCGCATCGAGCTGGCACCATGTCGGCGTAATGCATCCCTGCATCGGCTACTCGGACGAGCGCATCGAAATCTTTCTCGCCTCCGGGCTTACCGAAGTCGGCCATCAGCTCGACGACGGCGAATTCCTCGAAATCCTGTCGTTTTCCGCCGACGAGGCGGTCGCGGCGATCCGCGATGGCCGGATCACCGACGGCAAGACGATCACGGCGCTATTCCTCGCCTTGCCGTTGTTGCCCTGAGTCTTGCCGTGCCAGTCAGCCCCCAGGCCCAATCCCTGCTCGACATGGTCTACCGTGTCGGCGCCCCCCGCTTTCACGAACTGACGCCGGCCCAGGCCCGGCATTCCTTTCAGAAACTGCACTATGCCTTCCGGCCGGAGGCGCCCGCGGTCGCCTCGGTGACCGAAGTGCCGATGGGGCGTGGTGATGGCAGCGTGCTGCTCGCGCGCTTCTATCGACCGCTGCAGGCCCATCCCGACACGGTACTGCCACTGCTGGTCTATTTCCACGGCGGAGGCTGGTGCGTGGGCGACGTCGAAAGCTACGACGTGGTGTGCCGTGAACTGGCAAACCGGAGCGGGTGTGCCGTGCTGTCGGTCGATTACCGGCTGGCGCCCGAGCATCCGTTTCCTGCGGCGATCAACGATGCACGGCTGGCGGTGGACTGGGCGGTGGATGAGGCCGGGGTGCTCGGTATCGATCCGGCCCGGGTGGCACTCGGCGGCGACAGCGCGGGCGGCAATCTGGCGATCGTCACCGCGCTTGCGCTGCGCGATGCGGGGGGCATGCAGCCGCGCATGCTGATGCTGGTCTATCCGAGTACCGAGATCATCAGCGCGCGGCCTTCCCGCGAACGCTACGCCGACGGCTATTTCCTCGATCGGGAAACGCTCGAATGGTTCTTCAGCCGCTATCTGCCGACGTGCAATACCGAGGACTGGCGGGCGTCGCCATTGCGCGCAGCATCGCTCGCAGGGCTGGCGCCGATGCTGCTGGTCACCGCCGAGTGCGACCCGCTCGTCGACGACTGCATTGCGTTCGCGGAACGGGTGCGGCGCGAGGGTGGCGAGGTCGAGCAGTACCATGTCGAGGGCATGGTCCATGGCTTCTTCACGCTGGGTAAATTCTTTCCGGAAGCGAACCGCGCGGTCGCCCACGCGGCCGATGTGCTGCGCCGGCAGCTGACCGGCGAGCGCTGATCAGGCGCACACCGCGGCCAGCATTTCCTGTTTGCCCGCGCGGGCGTCCTCGAGCAAGGCGTCGAGCTTGTCCTTGCCGATGGTCGATATGCAGGCTTCGAACAGCTCGGGGCGACGTTTCATGCCGAGTACGGAATCGAAGGGGTTGGGCGTTTCCGCGGCGAGGGAGGCAATGAAAATGAGATCGCCCAAGCTGGCAGGCGGCCAGGATCCACCGTAGGGATTCTCGTATTCGTATGCATCGAGGATGTCCTCCGGAAGTTCGAACACTTCGAGTATCGTCCTGCCCACCGGCTCGTTCCAGACCGCCACGAACTCGGAGAAGCGTTCCAGGTTCTCCTCCAGCGCCGGATAGGCCGAGGACCTTGCAAGGAGGAAGAACTGACCGATATCGACCATCATGCCGGCGAGCATCGCGGTGTCCGGATTCACCGTGCGCAACTTGCGCGCCAGGGCGTAGGACCACGACGCGACATCGACCGAATGCATCCACAGGCCGGAGGCGATGAGCCGCATGGTCTTGGAGCGATGCTCCTGAGCGAGCTGTTCCGCCGCCACCGCAAAAGCCAGGCAACGCAGTGCCGCCAGACCGATGCGTTTGACCGCCGAGTTCACGTCCGCGATCTGCGCCCCATAGGGGTTGAGCAGCACGGCGTTGGCCATGCGCACGACCTTGGCACTGAGCACGGGTTCTGCCCGCACCACGGCTGCGATTTCGTCGAGCGAGGAGTCGGGGTCGTCGGCCAGCCGCTTGATCCGGAGCGATACGTCGAGCGAGGTCGGGAAGTTCAGTCGTCCATCTTCGAGTTCGGACTCGATCTGCTCTGAAAATGCCTGGGTCTGCGCGTCAAAGTCATGCATCTCGTTACCCGTCCCGGAATAGATGGCTGCAGTTTAGCCTGCCCGACTTGGCTGAGCGAGGGTCGGCACGAAATTCGATGCTCACGGGCGGTTTGTCCGCGCCGCCAGAACCGCGCTCAGGCCGAAGGCTGACGCAGAATCGCCTTGCCGTTCTCGAGTCGTTCGACCTGAGCCAGCGTGGCGACCGGTACCTGCAATGCTTCCATGGCCTGGTGTCCGAGCTTGAAGCGCTTCTCCACCACGAAGCCGGCACCCAGCACTTCGGCGCCGGCCTCGCGCGCCATCTCCACCAGAGCCACGGCAGTGCGGCCATTGGACAGAAAGTCGTCGATGATGACGATATGGGCGCCCGGCGGGATGTAGCGTTGCGACAGCACCAGTTTGGTTTCGCCGCCCTTGGTGGGTGAGGGGATCACGCGCGAGATGAAGGGCGATTCGACCTCCGGGGCGTATTTTTTCGCATAGACCAGCGGGATGCTGAGCGCCTGCGCCACGACCAGGCCGGGGGCGATCCCGCTGGCCTCGGCGGTCAGGATGATCGACGGCTGGTAAGCGGACAGGCGGCGTGCGAGTTCGCGCCCCAGTTCGGTGATGAACGCGGGTTCGATGCGATGATTGAGAAAGTGATCGATCTTCAGGATCTGGTCACCGATGATCGTCGCTTCAGCTTCGATCCTTCGTACCAGCGGGTCATAAGGGGCGTTGAGTTCGGCGTAGGTCGTCATGTTCCGGGCTTGCCATCGGGTGCCCCGGCGAGGGCTGGACGGCGCATTCTAGCTCAGCTGCCCGATGGCACCGCTTTTTGGTCTGCGCGCCCGGCGACCCGGGGGTCCGTGTCCGGTGCGTCGCCGCGCCGGATCCCGTGGGTGCGGGCGGGCACAGTCTGTTCGCCGGCCTGCCGGTCCGGCGGTCCGGGGCCCAAGTCGGGAACACCGCGGTTTTTCTCCGCTTCATTTGGCATATGACCGGCGGCTCGGGGCTGCTATTGTTGCGCCATGATCTGCGAATAATGCGTCCGCTGGGCGCGCGCGTGCAGCCTGTTAATTTGATGGAGTCAAGCTGTGGATACCCTGTTTCGTCCGGTCATGGCCCTGCTGGATCGATTTCACTATCCGTGGAAGTTTGCGTTCATCGGCCTGGTGTGCGTGCTCGGTTCGGCAGCACTCATGGCGCAGATCTATGTCGGCCTGACCAAGGACATCACGTTCGCGGAGCGCGAGGTCGCAGGCCTGGGCCTGCTCGACAAGGGCTTTGCGGTGCTGGTCCTGAGTCAGCAGCACCGCGGGTTGTCGTCCGGACTGCTGGGCGGGAGCGAGGATCTGCGGTCGCGCGTCGCAGAGCGCGCGGCCGCGCTCCGCGATGCAATGAGCGCGGTTGATGCCGAACTCGAAAGCACTGCGGACTGGGCGCCGCTGCGCAAGCCCTGGGGTGAGATCCGCCAGGCCCTCCTCACGCTGGCCGCCGATGGTCTCAAGATGCCTGCCGCAGACAACTTCCGCGCCCACACCCGGGCGATCGAAGCCACGCTGAGCTGGATCGGCGACATCGGCGATGTCTCCAATCTCGCCCTCGATCCCGAAAGCGCAAGCTACAACCTGATCGAACCGATGCTGCGTTCGATTCCGGACCTCACCGAGCGGCTGGGCCGGCTGCGGGGCCGGGCAACCGGCATCATCGCCCGCGCCACGCTGTCCACCGCCGACGAACACGCGATCGTCGCGCAACTGGCGGAGTTGGCCATGACCGAGGCCCAGCTCAAGGATCGGCTCGGACGCGCGATGCGCGACAACGATACGCTGCGTGGCCCGCTCGGCACGGCATTGACCGAGATCGAGGCCAGCGTGGGGCGGCTCCGCGATACCGCGCGCAAGGAGGTGCTGGAGCAGGGCTTTGCAATCGAGCCGGCCGCGTTCTTCGAGATCGGAACCTCCGCCATCGATGTCGTGCTCAAGCACTCCCGCGACTCGCTGCGCACTTCGGCACGGCGCCTGCTCGATGCCCGGATCGAGGCGCTGGAGCACAACATGGCGCGCAACGTACTCCTGTCTACAGTCGCGCTGATGATCGCGGCCTATCTCTTCGGTGGCATCTACTTCTCCATCGTGCGTTCGGTCCGCGAATTGAGCCGTGGTGCCGAGCAGTTCGCCAGCGGCAATTATCGTGCGCGGGTGGCGTTTTCCGCGCGCGACGAACTGAAGCGCGTGGCCGACCGCTTCAACGGAATGGCGCACGAGGTCGCCGAGTTGATCGCGCAGATCCAGAAGGGTGCCGAGCACGTCGGCCGTGCTTCGGCCGACGTCTCTGCGGCGGCCCATCAGGTGGCCGAGGGGTCCGGCACGCAGAGCGAAGCCGCGGCCGGGATGGCCGCTGCGGTCGAGGAGATGACGGTCGGAATCGACGAGATTTCCCGCCATGCGACCACAGCGCAGGAGCTCGCGGAGAAGTCTGATCGTCTGTCCAGTGAAGGCGGCAAGGTCATGCAGCAGACTGTGGTCGAGATGGAACGGATCGCGGAAGCGGTCAATTCGTCGGCCGCGGCGGTCGGCGAGCTCGGGGACAAGGCGCGACATATCAATTCGATGGTCGACGTCATCAGGCAGATCGCCAATCAGACCAATCTGCTGGCGCTGAATGCGGCGATCGAGGCTGCACGTGCGGGCGAAAGCGGTCGCGGCTTCGCCGTGGTGGCGGACGAGGTGCGCAAGCTGGCAGAGCGGACCGCGGGTGCCACCGAGGAGATCACCGACATGGCGAGCTCGATCCGGCAGGGTACCGAGCGTGCGGTCGATTCGATGCAGGACGGTGTCGCCCGCGTGCGCGACGGTGCCGCACTGACCACCCGGGCGGGCAAGTCGATGGACGAGATCAACAGCGGTTCGCGCGAAGTTCTGCGGGCGGTCAGCGACATCTCGCTCGCGCTGCGCGAGCAGAGCAGTGCCAGTGCCGAGATCGCGCGCAATGTCGAACGGATCGCGCAGATGACCGAGGAGAACAGCGCAGCGGTGCGGGATACCGCACGGACCGCGTCCACCCTGCAGTCGCTCGCCGCCGAGCTCGAACACCGGGTGGAGCGCTTCCAGGTCTGACGAGTCGGCGGTGCGCCGCCTGCCATTCCGGAAAATTCGGGGGACAGCGGGGCGCCGGCCTCGCATTGCCCCCGGCGCGGCTTCCTCAGCCGCGCATGCCGACCTTGCCCACCAACCCGCGCAGGGTTTCCTGCAGATCGGCCGGCAGCACCACCACCTTGGCATTGGCCGACTCGCCCAGCTTTTCCATCGCCGCGATGTATTTCTCGCCGAGCAGGTAGAGCATCGGCGTGGTCTGTTCGCCGATCGAGGCGCTCACCCGGCGGATCGACTCGGCCGACGCTTCGGCCAGCATCACCTGTGCATCGGCGTCGCGCCTGGCCGATTCGAGCCGCGCCTCGGCCTCCAGAATGGCGGCCTGCTTGGCGCCTTCGGCCTTGGTTACGGCGGCCTTGCGCTCGCGCTCGGCCGCGGCCTGCAACTCCATCGCGCCCTGCATGGACAGCGACGGCTTGATGTCCTGGATCTCCACCGACTTCACCGTCAGGCCCCAGTCCACCGCCTCGTCGGCGATGCTCTCGCGCAGCCGGGTCTTGATCCGGTCGCGCGAGGACAGCGCCTCGTCGAGCTCCATCTCGCCGACGATCGAACGCAGCGTGGTCATGATCAGGTTGCGGATCGCCTCGGAGAAGTCGGTGATGCCGTACACCGCCTTGACCGGATCGGTGACCTTGATGAAGGCGATGGCGTTGGTGACGATCACCGCGTTGTCGCGGGTGATCACCTCCTGCTCCTGGACGTCGAGGATGATGTCCTTGGTCACCAGCTTGTAGGCGACGTTGTCGAGGTAGGGGATCAGGATGTTGAGACCGGGGCGCAGGGTGCCGTGGTACTTGCCCAGGCGTTCGACGATCCATTCCTCGCCCTGGGGGACCAGGCGCACGCCCTTGGCGATGGTGACGACGACAAAGAGGAGTATTGCAATTGCTACGGCCAGGCCTGCGCTCATCGGGTGTTTCTCCGGTTATGAATCGTTCTGGGGAGGCGAAACGAAAGCGTGTGAATGCAGCGGCAGACGAATCAGGCCTTCGTCACCTTGACGAAACTGCCTTCGATGGACACGACCCGGACCCGCTCGCCAACGGCGATCTCGGTATCGGCCATGCATGGCCATTCCTCCGCGCCCAGGATCGGGCGCTGGAAGCGCACCTTGCCGTGCTGGAACGGCGCCACCGCGTGGACCAGCAGCCCGGCTTCGCCGATCACGTCGCCATCGGCGGTGCCGATCAAAGTCTTGTGCGCCGAGCGCTTGAACACCCGGAACCACAGCACCGTCATCCCGGTCGAGGCCGCCATCCACAGCAGGATCTGGGTCGACAGCGAAAGCGAGGGTGCGGCCAACAGGACCACGCTCAGCAGCAGCGCGCCGAAGCCGAACCAGATCACGTAGAACGCCGGTACCGCCAGCTCGAGCAGGACTAGCGCGATGCCGCCGATCGTCCAGTGCCACCATTCGATAGTCATGGAATCCTCCGTCGGCGCATTGTAACCGCAGCCGACGGGAATTTCGGTGACAGGTGGCGGATCCTACGCGGTCTGTACCGCGCCGACGAAGTTGGCCAGCTCCGGGGTCTGCGGGGCGGCAAACACGGTCCTGGGGTCGCCGCTCTCGTGGATGCGTCCATGATGCATGAAGATCAGCTTGTTGCCGACGTCGCGCGCAAAGCGCATCTCGTGGGTGACCATGATCAGGGTCATGCCTTCGGTGGCAAGCTGGCGCACTACCGCCAGCACCTCGCTGACCAGTTCCGGGTCGAGCGCCGAGGTGATCTCGTCGCACAGCATGACTTTGGGCTGCATCGCCAGCGCGCGGGCGATCGCCACCCGCTGCTGCTGGCCGCCGGAGAGCTGGTCGGGGAAACTGTCGAACTTGTCGGCGAGGCCGACCTTGAGCAGCATCTCCTTGGCGATGTCCTCGGCCTCCTTCTTCGGCGTGCCCTTGACCACGGTGGGCGCCAGCATCACGTTCTGCCCTGCGCTCAGATGGGGGAACAGGTTGAACTGCTGGAACACCATGCCGACCTTCTGGCGCAGCGCGCGCAGGTCGCCCTTGCCGTCGTGCAGCGCGGTGCCGTCGACCACCAGCTCGCCCTTGTCGATGGTCTCGAGCCCGTTGATCGTGCGCAACAGCGTGCTCTTGCCCGAACCGCTGCGGCCGATCAGCGCCACCACGTCGCCCTGGGCGACCTCCAGATCGATGCCCTTCAATACATGATTGGTGCCGAAGTGCTTGTGCAGACCGGCGATGCTAACGAGCGACATGGAATTTCCTCTCCAGGCTTTTCGCGTAAAGCGACAGGGGATAACACAGGGCGAAGTAGCCCGCCGCGACCAGGCCGAACACCAGGAAGGGGGCGAAGGTCGCGTTGGCCAGCATCGAGCCGGTCTTGGTCAGTTCGGCGAAGCCGATGATCGAGGTCACCGCGGTGCCCTTGACCACCTGCACCGAGAAGCCGACGGTGGGCGCGATGGCGATGCGCAAGGCCTGCGGCAGGATGACGTGGCGCATCTGCTGCAGGTAGGACAGGGCCAGGCTGGACGAGGCCTCCCACTGCCCCTTGGGAACCGACTCGACGCAGCCGCGCCAGATCTCGGCGAGGTAGGCGCTGGTAAACAGGGTCAGGCCGAGTGCGGCGGCGAGCCACGGCGACACGTCGACCCCGGCCAGCGACAAGCCGAAGAACACGATGAAGAGCTGCATCAGCAACGGCGTGCCCTGGAAGACCTCGATATAGCCCTTGGCGAAGGCCTGCAGCAGCCGGTTCCTGGCGATGCGGGCGAACAGGATCGCAAGACCGACGGCGCCGCCGAGGGCGAAGGCGATCAGCGACAGCAGCAGCGTCCATTTGCCGCCCTCGAGCAGGTTGCGGACGATGTCCCAGGTGGAGAACTGGACGAACATCAGCGGGCCCTCCCGGTCACGAAGCGCTGGCCGATCTGGATCAGCAGCTGGCGGATCAGCAGTGCCATCAGGAAGTACATCGCGGTGGTGACGAAATAGGTTTCGAAGGCGCGGAAGTTGCGCGACTGGATGAAGTTGGCGGCAAAGGTCAGCTCCTCGGTGGCGATCTGCGAGCACACCGCCGAGCCGAGCATGACGATGATCACCTGGCTGGTGAGCGCCGGCCACACCTTGGCCAGCGCCGGGCGCAGCACCACGTGGCGGAAAATCTGCGGCCGGCTCAGCGCGAGCGACTGCGCCGCCTCGATCTGGCCGCGCGGAGTGGCCTGGATGCCGGCGCGGATGATTTCGGTGGAGTAGGCACCGAGGTTGATCACCATCGCCAGCACGGCGGCGTGCCACTCGGTCATCTTGATGCCGAGCGAAGGCAGGCCGAAGAAGATGAAGAACAGCTGGACCAGGAAGGGCGTGTTGCGAATCACCTCCACATAGACCCCGAACAGACGGTCGAAGGGGCTGAGCTTCCAGGCGCGGCAGATCGCGCCGACGATGCCGAGACCGATGCCGAGCACGGCGCCGACGGCAGTGAGTGCCAGGGTGAAGCCGGCGCCCGCCAGCAGCAGGTCGACATGCTCGAACACCGGGGCGAATTCGAATTGGTAGGCCATCGCGGATTCCGTTTGTCGCGGGTCAGTCGGGGGGCGCAGCCGTTGGGGCGGCGCCAGGCCGTGCCGGTTCTGGCGGGCAGCCGGGGCGGCGCTTCACGCCCGCTCCCGGCGCCGGTGCCGGCATTTGCAGTGGCGTGCCGCGCGCTTACAGATCCTTCGGCAGCGGCGCGTTCAGCCAGCGCTGGGCGATCTCGTTGAGCGCACCGTCGGTCTTGGCCTTGGCGATGATCGCGTTCACCTTTGCCATCAGCGCGCTCTCGCCCTTCGCGGTGGCGACATAGCACGGCGAGTTCTTGATCAGGAACTTGGCCCCGAGGCGGCGCAGCTTGGTCATGTCGTTGACCGCGGCCGCGACCACGTTGCCGGTGGCGACGAACTGGACCTGGCCGGTGAGGTAGGCCGAGATGGTGGCGTTGTTGTCCTCGAAGCGCTTGATCGTGACCTTGGGCGAGGCGATCTTGGTCAGCTCCAGGTCTTCCACCGAGCCGCGGGTCACGCCCACGGTCTTGCCGTCGAGCTCCTCGACCTTCGACACGGCCACGTCTTCCGGCCCGAACACGCCGTTGAAGAAGGGCGCGTAGGCGTCGGAGAAGTCGATCACCTTCTCGCGATCCGGGTTCTTGCCCAGGCTGGAGATCACCAGGTCGGCCTTGCCGGTGGTCAGATAGGGAATGCGGTTGGTGCTGGTCACCGGGATCAGTTCGACCTTGACCCCGAGTTCCTTGCCGATCAGGTTGGCCATGTCGATATCGTAGCCGCGCGGCTTGAGGTCGGTGCCGACGCTGCCGAAGGGCGGAAAGTCCTGCGGCACGGCGACGCGCAGGGTGCCGGCCTTCTGGATGTTGGCGAGCACGTCGGCGTGCGCATCGGTGGTGCCGAGCGCGCCGGCAACGGCGACGCCGGCGACGACGGCAAAGAGGCTGCGAAGGAAGGGGCGACGGGTGGATTGCATCGGGAGAGCTCCTGGTTGCGGTGGGTCAGAGGGGAGGGAAAACGAGGCCGACGCGGGTCGCGGCGGCCGCAAGGTGTTCGCGCATCAGCGCACTGGCGCGCGCGGCGTCACGTGCGGCAATGGCGGCGATGATCCGGCGGTGCTCGTCGGCCGGCGCCCAGATTTCTGCCCGATTGGAGAAGGGCAGGCGCAGGCTGTGGCCGATCTGCTCGCGGAACTGGCGCGAGATCTCGATCAGCCCCGGGTTGCCGGAGAGTTCGGCGAGGGCGAGGTGGAACTGCAGGTCCCAGTCGGCGGCCATGACCAGGTCGCACAGCTTGATTGCATCCTCCATCCCGCGCTGGACGGTTTCGAGTCGGGCCAGACCGGTGGCGTCGATGCGCAGCGCGGCAAGGCCGGTCCATGCCGGTTCGAGCACGGCTCGCAATTCGATCAGGGCCTGCGGCGTCATCATCGCCGTCCCGCGCGGAAGCTGGTCGAGGTCGGGCTTGCTTCCGGCTGTCACGAACACCCCCTTGCCCGGTTGCGCACGCACGAGGCCAAGCGCTTCCAGAGTCGAGATTGCCTCGCGCAGCGAGGCGCGACTGATCGACAACTGAGCCGACAGCTCGCGCTGCGAGGGCAGCGCCGCGCCGAGCACGAACTCGCCGTCGATTATCCGGCGCTGAAGGGCTTGGGCAGCAATGTTGGCAATACTGGGCATATGTGCTTCCTGATGGCCGCGATCTGACTGGTCAGACCAGTCAGTCCACCGTTAGCAGGAGTCGTGCCATCAATGTCGGTTTGCCGATTTGGGCTAGAACACAGGGAAATGGCGGGACGGGGGCTCGGCACACGCGGCGCGCGCCGGTCGGTGCGCCCCATCGTGGGGCGAATGCGGCGGCACATGAACCGGCATGGGGCATCGTAGCCGACCCCCGATGAGCTTCAATTGGCCCGAGGGCCGGTGTTGCGCAGGGTCTCGGACGGCAGTTCGCCGAACATCGACTTGTAGTCGGAGGCGAAGTGCGACAGGTGCCAGAAGCCCCAGCGCGCCGCGATGTCGGCGACCGAGCCGGTGCCCGGCTGGGTCTGCTTGAGCGCACGGCGCACGCCATTGAGGCGCAACGCGCGGAGAAAGCTCACCGGGTTGAGGTTGAGCACGTCCTGGAAGCTGTACTGCAGTGTGCGGCGCGATACCCGCAGCTCGGCGCACAGATCGGCCACCGTGATCGGCTCTTCGATATGGGCGTTCATGTACTCGCGTGCGCGCTCGACTACGAGCTGGCGCGCCTGGCCGGACGGGGCGGGGCGGTACTCGTGATCCGCGCTGATCGAGGCGATCAGGCTGCCATAGATCGCCTGCTCCAGCGCCTTGCGCATGGCCGCGTGGCGCAGCATTTCGGGGGTGGCGCGCAGGCTGGCCAGCACCGTGCCGAGAAAGTCGCGCAGGGCGGCGGCCTGCTCTGGCGACGAGGGCAGCACGCGCTTGCCGTCGAGCTCGGCCTCGATGTCGCGGTGCTCGACCTGCAGGGCGTAGTCGTTGAGCGCGTGCGCATCGGCGGTGACGGCCAGGATTTCCTGCACTTTGGGGGTACGGAAGTCGAGCTCCTCGCCGCCCTTGAGGGTGATGATGGAGTTGCGGTCGAAGACCTGGCCGCAGTACCAGCCCTTGCCGTCGACCTCAACTGGTACGCCGAAGGTGCGCGACCCCTCCCACGACTGGCCGGCCTCGTGGATCGACTGGTTGGTCCGCTCGCGGAACACCTGCAGGTTGTCGAACCAGAACTCCTCAAAATTGCCGGAAAAGAGACCGGCGGTGAGCTGATCGTAACGCTGCTTCCAGTGCTGCAGGCAGGATGCGTGATCGTCCGCATCGTGCGTTGTGCGCCAGTGCGCGCTGAAGGCCTGGTCGTCGCCCGTGGAGGTGAAGGTGCTCATGGCTGCGGGACTCCGGTCCGGAAGGGATTTCCGCTACCGAAGCAGCGTACGTGCCAGCGCGTAACGCACCCCGCCAGCCGCCGTATCGGGTGACCGGGCCGGGACTGCAAGGTCGGGGTCGGACGGCTGTCCGGGCGTTCCCGGGCTTCGGGTCGAAGCAGACCCGGCGGCATGGGGGCGGCCGGGTCGGATGCAGGCGGTGCGATTTCGCCCGCAGCAGCATTGCCGCAGCCTGCGGCAATGCGCGCATGAGTCTTCATTTTCCGTCTGTCTCCCGATCGGATGTCGGTTGTTTGTAGTTTTGGGTTACCCCTTTTTTTTCAGCGTAATACCAAATCCCGATCGGCGCCAAGATTTTTTTCGATGCCCTCCGGCCGTCGTCGTCATGCGCCGCAATGGTGCGCCGCAGTATCACTTTGGTGGTGTCCTTGACGCGGTTTGCCCACGATCGCGGGTTGCCGATCTGGGATACCGCTCCCGCCGGGCTTCGTCCCAGAATCCGCTCACCCCGTCGATTTGATCTGGATCAATTCCGGCGGCGGCGAGATGAGCGTTCGCCAGGCTTGGTGCCTGACGGGCAATACACGGGAAACCCCGGGACGGGTCAGGGCCGCGTGAAGGCCCCTGGCATACCCGGGTTACAAGGAGGTCAGTCGTGGTTCGACATCGCGCCCTGAAAACCTGCGTGGCTGCGTTGCTGATTGCCCTGGGCGGGGCAACGGCACACGCCGAGCTGCCAGTCGAGATCGTCACCGTGGAGAAGCTTGCTCCACCCGATCCCTATCGCATCTACCTGTCCGACGTTGCCATCGGTCACATCGTCGATGGGCGCCTGCATGTGCTCGACGGCGACAACATGAAGTATCTCGGCGTGATCGCCACCGGCTATGCCGGCCAGGCCATCCTGTCTCCCGACCGCAAGGAGATCTACGTCGCCACCACCTACTACTCGCGTCTGTCGTCGGGTGAGCGCACCGACACCGTCGATATCCATGATGCGCAGACCCTGACCAAGACCGGCGAGATCGTGATCCCGCCGATCCATGCCCAGGCACTGCACTACAAGGGCACCATCCGCACCTCGGCCGATGGTCGCTGGCTGTACGTGCTCAACGCCACCCCGGCGATCTCGGTCACGGTGATCGACCTGCAGGCGAAGCAGGTCATGTCGCAGGTCGATCTGCCCGGGTGCTGGATCCTGCTGCCGGCGCAGTCGGTGTCCAACCGCTTCTCCACCGTGTGCGGCGACGGCACCATGCTGACCGTGACCCTGGACGACAAGGGCCAGGCGGTCGATCAGCAGCGCAGCGCGAAGTTCTTCGATCCGGACGTCGATCCGATCTTCATCCACGGCGAACAGGACGGCGACACCTACCGTTTCGTCTCCTACGGCGGCGACCTCTACACCGCCCACCTCGGCGCGGCGGTGGCGAGCTTCGAGCCGAAGTGGTCGCTGCTGAGCGACAAGGAGCGTAAGGCCGGCTGGCGTCCGGGCGGCTACCAGTTGCTGGCCCAGCACAACGCAAGCGGGCGCGTGTTCGTCGCCATGCACGACGGTGCCAGGGTCGGCAGCCACAAGTTCCCGGCCAAGGAGATCTGGGGCTTCGACCTCAAGACGCAGAAGCGGATCACCCGCGCCCCCGGCAGCAACGCGATCGCGCTCGCGGTGAGCCAGGGCGACAAGCCGCGCCTGTTCGCCTACGACGGCGTCAAGGGCGGAATCGCCGCCTACGATGCCAGCGCCGCGCTGAAGCTGGTCAAGCGCATGGACGGCGTCGGCGAGACCCCCTCGCTGATGGAGCTGCACTGATGGATGCCCTCGCCATCGACCCGGTGCTGGCACGTGCCTGCGGCGCCGCACTGGCGGTCATCCTGATCGTGGGAGCGTGGCAGAAGCTGCGCGACATGGCGGTGTTCGAGGCCTCGGTCGAACTCTACCGCCTGCTGCCTGAAGCCTTGGTGCCCTTGTTCGCACGGCTGTTCCCGGTGCTCGAAGCCGTGGCGGGCGTGGCGCTGCTGTTCGACGCCTCGCGCCCGCTCGGCCTGGTGCTCGGCCTGCTGGTGCTGGGTTCGGCCACCGCCGGTGTCGCGCTCAACGTCGCCCGCGGCCATACCGCGATCGACTGCGGCTGCGGCGGCGCCGAAGGGCACACCCGGCTGTCGTGGGCACTGGTCGTGCGCAACGCGGTGCTGTTCGCCCTTCTCGTGGTCGGCGCCCAGCTCGGTACCGACCGCAGCCTGGTCTGGATCGACTACCTCTCCGTCGCCGGCGGCACGCTGATGCTGCTCACGCTGTATGCCGCAGCCAACCAGCTGCTCGCCAACCACCCCCATCTCGCCCAAATGAGGAGCGGATCATGAACGAAGCCCTGATGATTTCGAATGTGCTGTTGTGGATCGCGGTGCTCGCCGCGCTGGTCGGACTGTTTGCGTTGGCGCGCCAGATCGGCGTGCTCTATGAGCGGGTCGCGCCGATGGGCGCGCTGATGCTCGACACCGGTCCGCAGGTCGGCGAGGCCGCGCCGGTGTTCGACCTGCCGCACCTGGTGAGCAGCCGCGAGCGGGTCTCGCTCGGTCTGCCAGCCGACAAGAGCACGCTGCTGTTCTTCCTGTCGCCGACCTGCCCGGTGTGCAAGAAGCTGCTGCCCATCCTGCGTTCGGCCAACCAGTCCGAGCGCGGCTGGATGCGCGTGGTGCTGACCTCGGACGGCGAGCAGCCCGAGCACCTGGCGTTCTACGACAAGGCCGGCCTCGCGGACTTTCCCTACGTGCTGTCGCGCGAGCTGGGCATCGCCTACCGCGTGGCCAAGCTGCCCTATGCGGTGCTGATCAACGAGCAGGGCCGGATCGCGGCCAAGGGCCTGGTCAACTCGCGCGAACAGCTCGAGAGCCTGTTCACCGCCAAGGAGCTGGGCGTGGCCTCGGTCCAGGCCTACCTCGACCAGCCCGGCCGCGCCTGATTCCGACCGACAAGGAGAACACACATGAAATGGCTGGATGAATTCTTCGAGCGCAAGACACGCAAGGTGGCGCAGAGCGCCTCCCGGCGCAGCGCACTGATCGGCATCGGCCGCCTGCTGGTGGGCGCCGCCTTCGTGCTGCCGGTGCTGCCCTTCGACCGTACCGCCCAGGCCGCCGGTGCCGCTGCGTCCAAGAAGGCGGCTGGCGCCGCGCCGACCGACGAGGACTGCGAGTACTGGCGCTACTGCGCGCAGGACGGCTATCTGTGCAACTGCTGCGGCGGCACCGCATCGAGCTGCCCGCCCGGTACCGAGGCCTCCAAGGTGTCGTGGATCGGTACCTGCCACAACCCCGAGGACGGCAAGGATTACCTGATCAGCTACAACGACTGCTGCGGCAAGACCGCCTGCGGGCGCTGTTTCTGCAACACCAACGAGCGCGAGATGCCGGGTTACCGCATGGGCCTGCACAACGACATCAACTGGTGCATGGCCAACGACTCGACGATGTTCCACTGCACGCTGGCGACCGTGGTCGGCCTGGCGGAAACCAAGAGCTGAGGCGGGCGATGAACACGCAGCGTGTTCCGGGCGGGGTGCGCGGGCTGATCCTCGTCGCGATGGTGACCGGGCTCGGGTTCGCGGGTCCGGCACAGGCGGTCGAGGGCGGCAAGGCGCGCTACCAGTACATCCTCAACTGTGCCGGCTGCCACCAGGCCGACGGCAGCGGGGCGAAGTCCGGTGGTGTACCGACCATGCGCGGCCAGCTCGGCCACTTCGTCAGCATTCCGGAGGGGCGCGCCTTCCTGGTCAAGGTGCCGGGTACGTCGAACTCGCCACTCACGGATGCCGACATCGCCCGGTTGCTCAACTGGATGCTGCAGGCCTTCTCCGCCGCGACCCTGCCGCCGGGACTCGAGCCCTATACCGAGGCCGAGGTCACCCGGCTGCGCAACGCACCGCTCGCCGATGTCAGCGCGGCCCGGCGCGAGATCGTCGGCAAGCTGGCCGCACGCGGCGTGCGGATCGAGTAGGACGGCGCCGGCTGGAGCGCGCGAGCACTGCGGCGGGCGCTATCGATTTTTCGTATTTCACCTTGTGAGGACGTGAGCAAAATGGACAAAACGACAACAAAGTTGTATCGCCCCGCGCTGCTGGCGCTGGCCATTGCAGCCCTGATGGGCAGTTCGCTGGCCCATGCCGTCGCGACCGACGCCGAAGCGGCCAGTCTGGGCAAGGCACTGACCCCGATCGGCGCCGAGGTGGGCAAGAACGCCGATGGCAGCATCCCGGCGTGGAGCGGCGGCATGACCCAGGCTCCGGCCGGTTGGAAGCCGGGCCGGGTCGACCCCTACAAGGATGACAAGCCGCTGTTCTCGATCGATGTGAGCAACATCGACAAGTACGCCGACAAGCTGTCCGCGGGCCAGGTCGCGCTGATCAAGACCTACCAGGGCTACCGCATGGACGTCTATCCGAGCCGGCGCAGCTGCCCGGTGCCGGACATGGTGGCCCAGCAGACGAAGAAGAACGCCACCACCGCGCGGCTCGGTGCCGACGGCTGGCAGCTCGAGCAGGTGCTCGGTGGCGGCATTCCGTTCCCGGTGCCGAAAAACGGCGCCGAGGCGATGTGGAACTACAAGCTGCGCTACACCGGGCTCGGCCGTCGGGCGCAGATCTCGGCGCTGATGCCGGAGAAGGGCGGCAGCTACACCGAGAACAAGCAGTGGGCCTCCGAGCTGTATCCGTTCAACGATCCCGCGGTCACCGGGCCGGCCGATGTCAGCGGGGTGGAATCCAAGCTGCTCTACGAGGTGCTGTCACCGGCCTCGCGGGCGGGTGAGGGCTACCTCATCCACGCCTATCTCGACAAGCCGCAGGACGCCTGGATCTACTTCCCCGGCCAGCGTCGCGTGCGCCGCTCGCCGACCTTCGCCTACGACAACCCGATCGCCGGCTTCGACAACCTCTACTTCGTCGACCAGATCAACGTGTTTACCGGCGCGCTCGACCGCTATGACTACAAGCTGGTCGGCAAGAAGGAGATGTTCGTTCCCTACAACTCCAACAAGCTGATCGACAAGAGCAACAAGTTCAAGGACATGCTCGGCGCCGAGTACGTCAATCGCGACTTCATGCGTTACGAGCCGCACCGGGTCTGGGTGGTCGAGGCCACGGTGAAGGCGGACAAGCGCCATTCCTTCGCCAAGCGCGTGTTCCACTTCGACGAAGACTCGTGGGCACTGCTGCAGGTCGACATGTACGACGCCAAGGGCAACCTGTGGCGGGTGCAGGAAGGCAGCCTGTGGGCCGCTCCCGACGTCGGTGCCTGCATCACCTACGAAACCCAGATGTACGACCTCGTTGCCCGCCGCTACGTGGTTGACAACTGGACCGCCGAGGGCGAGGTCATCGACCTGACTGCCGCGAAGGAGGGCCGTGTCAACCAGGCCACCTTCAGCCCCGACCAGATGCGGCGCAGCGGCGAACGCTGAACCCCGACCCCCAGTTCAAGGAGTACTCCATGAAAGCACAGACGATTGCGCATCGTCGGGCGGCGTTCGCCCTCGCCCCGTCGACCTTCACCCTCAACGCCGTGGCCCTGGCGGTGGCGGCCACGCTGTGGGCACCGAGCAGCCATGCCTTCCGCTTCGGCTCCGAGGAGGGGCTGTCGGGCAGTTTCGACAGCACAGTGTCCTATGGTCTGATGGCACGGACCTCGTCCGCCGGCTGCAAGACCATCGGCAACGACAGCGGTGGCTGCAACAACGGCACCAACAACGAGCTGTCGCGGGTCTACAACCTGACCGACGGCACCGGCTATGCGAACGCCGACTTCAACTACACCAACTTCGACGACGGCAACCTCAACTACAAGAAGGGCGACATCGTGTCCGCGGTGCTCAAGGGCACCCACGATCTCGCGTTGAAATACCCGGGCGGCTGGAGCGCGCTGGCGCGGGTGACCTGGTTCAACGACTCGCAGGCGCGGGACACCCGGCGCACCGATGTGGATAGCGCGGCGGCCGGCGAAATGACCCTGCTCGACGCCTGGGTGGCCAAGAGCTTCTCGATCGGCGAGCAATACGGCAAGGTCAAGTTCGGCAACCAGGTCATCTCCTGGGGCGAGGACATCTTCATCCTCGGCGGGGTGAACCAGATCAACGCCATCGACCTGCAGAAGTTCCATGTGCCCGGCACCCAGCTGAAGGAGATCTTCATTCCGGCGCCGATGCTGTCGGGCTCGTTCGGGATCACCGAGCAGCTGGGCATGGAAGCCTATTACCAATTCGGCTGGAACAGCTTCAAGTTCGATCCTGCGGGCACCTTCTTCTCGGCCGCGGACGTGCTCGGCAAGGGCCGCCGGGTCGCCTACGTGCCGACCAGCATCATCGAGGATTTTGCCGGGGTGGGCGCCTGCGCGGGTCTGCCCAACGGGCGTTGCGGCGATAACTCCGGGCTGTCCGACGCCGATGCGGTCGCGGCCGGGATCGCGGTGCCCTACCTCGGCACCGACCGGGCGCGAAACAGCGGCCAGTACGGGGTGAACTTCCGCTACAACGCCGAGGAGATCGACACCGAGTTCGCGTTCACCTACCAGCGCTACCACGACAAGCTGCCCTTCCTCGGCTTCACCGGCAACCGCGCCGGGGCGGTCACCGGCTACTTCGTGGCCTACGGCGAGGACAAGGATCTGTACGCGATCTCGGCCAACACCAAGCTGCTCAACGTCGCCGTCGGCGCGGAACTCTCGTATCGCCCGCACGACAGCGTCGGCATCGACCCGACCGTGCCCTTCGGTTCGATCTTCGGTGGCGCGTTCGACGACAACAGTGTGTACGACGTCGGCAGCCATCCCGGCTTCGTCGAGGAAGAGAAGTACCAGATGCACCTGACCGGCTTCTACACCTTCTCCCACAACGACCCGCTGGGTGGACTGGCAAAGTCGGTCGGGGCGAGCGACGGCTTCATCCTCACCGAGGCGGCGGTCACCCACTATCCGGGCCTGGACCGCAGCGGGCGCACGCCGTACTTCCTGCCCGACTACTCGCTGCCGGACAGGACCTCGTGGGGCTATGTGTTCGAGATGGGCCTGAACTATCCCAACGCCTTCGGCACCGGCGTCACCCTGACCCCGCAGATCGACTGGTACCACGATGTCAACGGCACCAGCCCGAACGCGATCCCCTTCGTCGAGGGGCGCAAGGCGCTCACGCTGTCGCTGTTCGCCAACTACCGTGACAGCTGGAAGGGCGCGATCCAGTGGGTGAACTTCCACGGCGGCGGGGCCAACAACCTGATGCGCGACCGCGACTTCGTCTCCGCGAGCATTTCCTACTCGTTCTGATGCACTGCGCCGGGGCCGGATGCGATCCGGTCCGGCCCCGGACCAATGGACACCCCGACATGATCGAGAAATCAGTGCTGACCCTCCAGCGCTTCTGCTTCAGGTTTCGCCTGCCGATCCTGATCGCGCTGCTGGCCTTCACCGCGGTGATGGCGACCTTCGCCGCCCGCCTGCACATGAGCGCGGGCTTCGACAAGCAGCTGCCGCAGGATCACGAATACATCCAGACCTTCAACCAGTATCGCGAGGTGCTGTTCGGCGCCAACCGCATCATTGTCACCGTCGAGGCGACGCACGGCGATATCTGGAACGAGAAGGCGCTTACGAGACTGCACGACGTCACCCAGGCGCTGTTCTTCATGAAGGGTGTCGACCGGCGCACGGTCAGTTCGCTATGGACGCCGAACACCCGCGCGGTGCAGATCACCGAAGAGGGCATGAAGGCCGAGGACGTGATCGGCGGCGACGTCACGGTGAAGGCGCTCACTCCCGACAACATCGGCGCGATCCGCGAGCGCACCATCATCGGCGGCTTCGTCGGCAGTCTGGTGGCCAACGACTCCTCGTCCGCGATGGTGGTCGCCGAACTCGCCGACCCCGACCCGCAGACCGGCGAGCGCCTCGACTACTTCGAATTCAGCCAGCGCCTGGAGAAGGAGTTGCGCGCGGCCTACTCCGACGACGACATCCGCATCCGCATCATCGGGTTTGCCAAGCAGATGGGCGACATCTCCGAGGGCGCGACCAGCGTGATCGAGTTCTTCGCGCTCGCCTTCGTGCTCACCACCGCGGCGGTCTACTGGTACACGCGCTCGTGGCTGCTGACCTTCCTGCCGCTGTCGTGCTCGCTGGTGTCGGTGGTGTGGCAGTTCGGCACCATCACGCTGCTCGGTTTCGGGCTGGATCCGCTCGCCATCCTGGTGCCCTTCCTGGTGTTCGCGATCGGGGTGTCCCACGGCATCCAGCAGGTGAACTACATCGCCAAGGAAGTGATCAACGGCGCCGATGGCTACACCGCCGCCAGCCGCAGCTTCACCGGGCTACTGGTGCCGGGCACGCTGGCCCTGATCACCGCTTTCGTCGGCTTCGCCACCCTGGTGCTGGTGCCGATTCCGATGATCCGCGAACTGGCCATCACCGCCTCGGTCGGCGTCGCCTACAAGATCGTCACCAACCTGATCATGCTGCCGGTGCTGGCGAGCTACTTCCGCTTCGACGACGCCTTCGTGCTGCGCGCGGGCAAGGTCGAGCACCTGCGCAACCGGATGATGGCCACCCTCGGCGTGCATATCGCCAGCCCGCGCAATGCCGCGATCGGCACCATCGCCTGCGCGCTGCTGATGGGCGTCGCGGTATGGCAGAGCCAGGGGCGCCACGTCGGCCACGTGCTGCCGGGTGCGCCCGAACTGCACGACGACTCGCGCTACAACCAGGACGTGCAGGCGGTGGTCGATCACTACAGCCTCGGCCTCGATCTGCTGACCGTGGTGGTCGAGACCCCGGCCGACGGCTGCTACCGCCACGACGTCATGAGCCATGTCGATCGTCTGACCTGGCATCTGGCCAACGTGCCCGGGGTGCTGTCGGCGCAGTCGCTGCCGACCCTGACCAAGCTTGCCGCCTCGGGGGTGAACGAGGGCAGTCCGAAATGGGGGGCGCTGCCGCAGGACGAACTGACCCTGGGCGAGGCGGTGCGCCAGGTGCCCGAGGGCCTGCGCCTGTTCAACGCCGACTGCACGCTGCTGCCGGTGAACCTCTACCTGACCGACCACAAGGCCTCGACCCTCGAGGGCGTGGTCGCCGCGGTGAAGCACTTCCGCGACACCCAGCCCTTCGACGGCGTCACCGTACGCCTCGCGAGCGGCAACGCCGGGGTGCAGGCGGCGACCAACGAGATCGTCGAGCATTCCGAGCTGCCGATGATGCTCTATGTCTATGCCACGATCCTGGTGCTGGTGTTCCTGGTGTATCGCGACTGGCGCGCGATGGTGGCGTGCTGCGTGCCGCTGACGCTGGCCACCTTCCTCGGCTACTGGTTCATGAAGGAGCTCGACATCGGCCTAACCGTGGCGACCCTGCCGGTGATGGTGCTGGCGGTCGGGATCGGCGTCGATTACGCGTTCTACATCTACAACCGGCTGCAGATGCACATGGCCCACGGCGAGGACATCGTCACCGCGTTCAAGCAGGCCCTGCGCGAGATCGGCGTCGCCACCGTGTTCACCGCGGTCACGCTGTCGATCGGGGTCGCCACCTGGTCGTTCTCGGCGCTCAAGTTCCAGGCCGACATGGGCATGCTGCTGACCTTCATGTTCATGATGAACATGATCATGGCGATCACGCTGCTGCCGGCGCTGGCGGTGACCATCGACATGCTGATACCGCGCCGCGGCCCGGTGCGCGCACCGCTGATGGCGCACTGAGGAGACGCGCAATGACGACCAAGTTCAGATACCTGCGCCTGCTCGGCGCACTGCTCGCGGCAAGTGTGACGGCGGGCATGGCCGTGCTGCCGGCAAACGCGGCCGATCCGGCCCCGGTGCCGGCGATGAAGGCGCGGCTCGCGGCGAAGGTGCCGCTCACCGGCCTGGTGCGGGCGGGCGACGCCCTGGTCGCGGTCGGCGACTACGGCACCGTGGTGCGCTCCACCGACAGCGGCAAGACCTGGACCCAGGCGGCGGTGCCGGTGAGCACTCTGCTGACCGCGATCCATTTCGCCGATGCGCAGCGCGGCTGGGTGGTCGGGCACGGTGGGGTGGTGCTGGCCACCACCGATGGCGGGGCGAACTGGACCCTGCAGCAGGTGCTGGCCGACAGGCCGGTGCTGCTGTCGGTGCACTTCGTCTCCGCCGACCAGGGCTATGCGGTGGGGGCCTACGGCAGCGCCTGGCGCACCCGCGACGGCGGCCGCAGCTGGGCACCGATGGCGGTCGGCAGCGGGCCGGATGCCGACATGCACCTGAACCACATCTTCGCGACTCGCAACGGCGCCCTGTTTGCCGCCGCCGAAACCGGGCTTGCATATCGCTCGACCGATGGCGGCGAGACCTGGACCTCCCTCAAGACCGGCGTATCCGGCTCGCTGTGGAGTGGGCTCGAGGGCGCCGGCGGCGAAGTAGTGCTGCTCGGCATGAGCGGGCGCGTGCTGACCAGCCGCGACGGCGGTGACAGCTGGCAGGTGCGCGAGAACGACAGCGGCCAGTCGCTGACCGGCGCGGCGCTGGCCGCCGACGGCAGCCTGATCGTGGTCGGCTCCGGCGGACTGATCCTGCGCGGCGAGCAGCTTGCGGCCGAGATTCGCGCCGACCGCCAGAACCTGGCCGCGGTGCAGCTCGCACCGGATGGTGCCGTGGTGCTCGCCGGGCAGCTCGGGGTCGAACGCCTGGGCGGCAGCAACTGAGTCCCTCCGACAACAAGGAAAATCGAAACATGCTGACCAGACTGATCGCCCTGCTGAGCGGCGAACTCGCTGCCGAAGCCAACGAGACCGGCCCCTTCGAGCGCCGCCACATCGCCGTGGCCGCGCTGCTGCTCGAGGCCATGTATGTCGACCATCGCGCCAGCGACGAGGAGCACGCCGCGGTCACCCGCCTGCTGCGCGCCCACTTCCGCCTGCCCGAACCGACCGCCCGGCAACTGGTGCAGGTGGCCGACGAGCGCTTCGCCGAGGTGCTCGACGACTGGGAATTCGCCGAGGCGGTGCGGGTGGGTTTCAACGCCGCCGAGCGGGTCGAGATCCTGACCCTGTTGTGGGAGGTGGCCTATGCCGATGGGGCGCTTGCGCGCCTGGAGCATCGCCTGTTGAACCGCATCGCGCGCCATCTCGATCTCGACCAGGCCGCCATCGAGCAGGCCCGCGCCACCGCGGCGGCGCGCGGCGGCCTGATCCGCAACGCGGCCGACGACAGCTGAGGCCGCCGCTACACCCGCAACATCCCTACAACACGAGGAGACAGCAACATGGAACGTTACCAAGGCCAGTTCATCAGCGAGGCCACCCGGCAGTTTCTCGCCCGTCCCAAGCGCATGCTGATCGGGGCCGAGTGGCTCGAGGCCGCGAGCGGCGAGACCCTGGAAGTGATCGACCCCGCCAGCGGACGGGCCTTCACCCGCGTCCCGGCCGGTGCCGCGGCCGACATCGACCGCGCCGTCGCGGCGGCCCGGCAGGCCTTCGAGGGCGGTGAATGGCCGAAGATGCGCCCGGTGGACCGCGAGCGCCTGCTGCTGAAATTCGCCGACCTGGTCGCGGCCAACGCCCAGGAGCTGGCCGAGATCGAGGCGCTCGACAACGGCAAATCGGTGGTGATGGCGCGCCATGTGGATGTGGCGCTGGTGGTCGACTTCCTGCGCTACATGGCCGGCTGGGCGACCAAGATCGAAGGCTCGACGATGGACGTGTCGGTGCCGCTGATGCGCGACCGCGAACTGTTCGGCTTCACCCGGCGCGAGCCGGTCGGGGTGGTCGGTGCGATCATCCCGTGGAATTTCCCGTTGCTGATGGCGGCGTGGAAGGTCGCCCCGGCACTGGCCACCGGCTGCACCATGGTGCTCAAGCCCGCCGAGGAAACGCCGCTGACCGCCTTGCGCTTCGCCGAACTGGCGCTGGCGGCGGGTTACCCGGCCGGCGTGCTCAACGTCGTCACCGGCCATGGCCATACCGCCGGCGCTGCGCTCGCGGGCCACAAGGGCATCGAGAAGATCGCCTTCACCGGCTCCACCGAGATCGGCAAGCTGGTCGGCAAGGCCGCGATCGACAACATGACCCGGGTTTCGCTGGAACTCGGCGGCAAGAGCCCGGTGATCGTGCTCGACGATGCCGATCCGGCGATGGCCGCGGCCGGTGCGGCGCAGGCGATCTTCTTCAACCAGGGCCAGGTGTGTACGGCCGGCTCGCGCCTGTTCATTCACAAGAGCCGGTTCGACGAGGTGGTCGAGGGCCTGGCCGGCATCGCCGCGGGCATGAAGCTCGGGCCGGGTATCGATCCGGCGACCCAGATCGGGCCGTTGGTGTCGGCGATCCAGCAGCGCCGCGTGCTCGGCTACATCGAAAGCGGCTACGCCGAGGGCGCCCGCGCGGCGGTTGGCGGTTCGGCTGGCGAGGGCGAGGGTTATTTCGTCCGCCCCACGGTGCTGGTCGACACCCGCGACGACATGAAGGTGGTGCGCGAGGAGATCTTCGGCCCGGTGGTGGTGGCGATGCCCTACGACGATCTCGACGAGGTCGCCCGCCGTGCCAACGACACTCCCTACGGCCTCGCCGCGAGCATCTGGTCCAACGACCTGTCCCGCGTCCATCGCCTGATCCCGAAGATCAAGGCCGGCACGGTGTGGGTGAACTGCCACAACATCCTCGACAACGCGATGCCCTTTGGCGGCTACAAGCAGTCCGGCATCGGCCGCGAGATGGGGCGTGCGGTACTCGACATGTATACCGAATCCAAGTCGGTGATCATGGCCCTGTAAGCATGGATTGATCATGGTGTTGCGGCCGGACGCTTCCCTTGCCCGCGTGTGGGCGGCGGAGCGGCCCGGCCGTTCTTTTTTTATGTCGCACGACATGTACAAGGTCATCCGCGGCGGCACGCCCGCCGTGCGAGACCGGCGCTGACCGGCCCGACGAGGCCGGCACGTTTGCACCCGATAGCCCTGATGAGGAGAGCATCATGAAGAACCCCGCACAAACCTGGCCCGATGCGTCCGCCGGAGCCGCCGCCGACGCGGCACCGGCGAACCCGGCGCGACGCCGCTTTCTGGTCTGCAGCGGTGCGGTATCCGCGGCCGCCGGCGCCACCGGCCTGGGCTGGTTGCCGTCCGCCGCGTGGGCACAGGCGCCCGTGTCGGCTGCCGACCTGGTGGCCGCTGACGCCGTCGACCTGGCCGAATGGATCCGTACGCGCAAGGTGTCGTGCCGCGAGGTCATGGTCGCCTTTCTCGACCAGATCGAGCGCCTGAACCCGAAGGTCAATGCCATCGTCAGCCTGCAGGCGCGCGACGGCCTGCTCGCCCAGGCTGACGAGCGCGACGCCCAACTCGCCCGCGGCGAATACCTCGGTTGGATGCACGGCATGCCGCAAGCGATCAAGGATCTGGCCGCCACCGCCGGCATTCCCACCACCAGCGGCTCGCCCATCCTCAAGGACTACATCCCCAAGCACGATGCGATCATCGTCGAGCGGGTCAGGAAGGCCGGCGCGATCATCATCGGCAAGACCAACACGCCCGAATTCGGCATGGGCTCGCAGACCTACAACCCGGTGTTCGGTACCACGCTCAACGCCTACGACCCCACCCGCACCGCCGGCGGGTCCAGCGGTGGCGCGGCGGTGGCGCTGGCCCTGCGCATGCTGCCGGTGGCCGACGGCAGCGACATGGCCGGTTCGCTGCGCAACCCGGCGGCGTTCAACAACGTGTATGGCTTCCGCCCTTCGGCAGGGCGGGTACCCTACGGCCCGACCGGCGAGGTGTTCTTCCAGCAACTCGGTTACGAGGGACCGATGGGCCGCACGGTGCGCGACCTGGCGATTCTGCTGTCGGTCCAGGCCGGCTTCGACGACCGCACCCCGCTGTCGATCGCGCAGGACCCGAAGCAGTTCGCCGGATCGCTGCAGCGCGACTTCAAGGGCGCGCGCATCGGCTGGCTCGGCGATTTCGACGGCTACCTGCCGATGGAGCCCGGCATCCTCGACCTGTGCAAGGCCTCGTTCCGCCACTTCGAGGCGGTCGGCTGCACGGTCGAGGCGACCAAACCCGAGTTCGACATGGGCAAGGTATGGAAGACCTGGCTGACGCTGCGCCACTGGACCATCGCCAACCTTGCCGGATCGTTCCATGCCGACCCTGCCAAGCGCGCGCTGCTCAAGCCCGAGATCCTGTGGGAGGTCGAGGGTGGGCTCAATCTGACCGGCGCCGACGTGTGGAAGGCGACTGCAGACCGCAGCGCGTGGTACCAGGCGCTACGCAGCCTGTTCAAGCGCTACGACTTCCTCATTCTGCCCACCGCGCAGGTCTTTCCCTTCGACGCGTCCATCCACTGGCCGAAGGAAGTGGCCGGACGGCCGATGGATACCTACCATCGCTGGATGGAAGTAGTGACCGGGATCACCCTGAGCGGCTGCCCGGCGATCAGCGTGCCGGTGGGCTTCAGCCCCGGCGGACTGCCGATGGGGATGCAGATCGTCGGCCCGGCGACGGCCGACCTTGCCGTGCTGCAGATCGCCCACGCCCACGAACAGGCCAGTCAATGGGTGCGGAAGTACCCGCCGGCACTGTTGAAGGAAGCCTGAACGCCTTTCTCCACGGAAAACGCCCGCTGTGCGCCGAGTGCACGGAGCGGGCGTTTTCCCTCGGGCTGCCGCGAATTTGCGGGCCGGCGAAACGGCCTCTTCGCGGGCCGGGATAATATTACGCGGACGGTGGGCGTCTCCAGGGATGACGTCGGGTGATCGCCCGTCAACAACGTTTCCTCCATGAGGTCGACCTTGAGCCAGGATCCGCACCATCGCCTTCAGCGCTGCGCCCGTCTCATCATGCAGGCGGACGGGCTGCTCATCACGGCCGGGGCCGGGCTCGGCGTCGACTCGGGTCTGCCGGACTTTCGTGGCAGCGAAGGAATGTGGCGCGCATATCCGGCCCTGGGGCGCGCGCGGATGCGGTTTCAGGACATCGCCTCACCCGACGCCTTCGAGCGCCATCCGCGACTCGCCTGGGGATTCTATGGGCATCGTCTCGATCTCTACCGCAGCACCGAACCGGGTCCCGCCTTCGCCATACTCGGGGAGATCGCGCGCCGCGTGCCCGAGGGGGCGTTCGTCTTTACCTCGAACGTGGATGGGCAGTTCCAGAAAAGCGGATTCGATCCCGAGCGCGTCGTCGAATGCCATGGATCGATTCATCACCTGCAGTGCATGGCAGGATGCGACAACGCGATCTGGCCGGCCGATGCGTTCCGGCCCGAGGTGGACACCGATACCTGCGCGCTCCGCAACGCACTGCCGCGCTGCCCCCGATGCCGCGGTCTCGCGCGGCCGAACATCCTGATGTTCGGCGACTGGGGCTGGATCGACGAGCGTACCCGGAAGCAGCATGCGCGGCTCGACGGCTGGCGGCGCACGGTCGATCGCGTGCTGGTGATCGAGATCGGCGCGGGCACGACGATCCCGTCGGTACGGTTGTTCGGCGAGAGCCAGCGCTCGCCGCTGATCCGGATCAACCCGGCCGAGGCCGGAACCGCGGACGATCGCGGAGTGTCGCTGCCGATGACCGGAACCGAAGCGATGCGCGGCATTGCCGGCGCGCTGCGCGACGCCGGTTTTCTCGAGCGGTGAGCGCGGACGGCGGCGCGACCGGGTCGATGCCCTGCGCGCCTGGGCGCTCGATTACCGGATCGAGGTGACGAACTCCGAGAGCAGCTCGAGCGTGACGCCGGGGCGCTCGCGGTGCGGCACGTGATAGGTGTCCGCGAGAATCTCGATCCGCGACGGGCCGGCGCACAGTTGCCCGATCAGTTCGGGGTGGCGCGTCGAGCCATACTCGTCGTGGATGCCGTGGATGGCCAGCACCGGGCAGCGCACCCGGGGCAGCACGGTGGTCAACGACCACGCGGCAAACGCCGGATCGAGCCAGTTCTCGGTCCAGGCTCCGAGCACCCAGCGGGCCTTGTCGCCGTGATACTTCTCGAGCCGCTTCAGTTGCATCTCGTCCTTGAACTGTTCTTTCGCCTCGGCGATGCCGCGCAACGTCCGGTCCTCCGCAAAGACCTGCGCCGCTACAGTGACCAGCGCCTCGCAATCCACGCCGAAGGTGGCGGCGCAATGGATCCCCATGCCGCCGCCGACGCTGTGGCCGAAGGCGATGAAGCGCTCGAAACCGAGCTGCGCGCGTACGACCGGAAAGTAGACCTGCGCCTCTTCGGCGACGAAGTCCAGTGCCGGCCGCTCGGCGCGCGGGTCGGATCTCCCGAACCCGAGCCGGTCGTAGGCGATGACCCGCCGGCCGGTGGCCGCGCTCAGTTCCGCCGGAAAGTCGCGCCACAGTTCGACGCAGCCGAGGGAATCGTGGAAGAAAACGATCGGGCGGTCCGGCACGGCGGTGCACGCCTTGCCCGATGGCGTCCAGGAACGGGCGAAGATCCGTCCCTGCGGATGTTCCACCCAATGGTCATGACTGAGGATGCCGGGGGTCGTGAGGTCGGTCATTTTTCGCTGGCCCTGTTGAAAGGAATGGCTGGGGCGTCTCGTGTGGCGAGAACGATCTCGGGCGGTTCCGGCGCGCACGGGTCGGGTCCGGTCTCGCGTTCGAGGTTCATCTGTGTGACTGCTCCGTTCTGTCGATGGGGCACGGTCGCGGGGCAAACGGTGGCGGAAGCGATCATGGCTGGCGCCACACCGGCCTTCGGACCGCGACCCGTCGTGTTGCCGATTCTTGTTCGAGTTAACGTTTACGTCAACCGTAACGGCGCGGGCCCCCGGAGAGATTGCTCGACGCGATCAGCGGCGGCAGGGCGATGTACAGCGCTTGCGATGCCCGCGACATCGAGCCGAGGTCGGCAATGGCGACAAAGTAGCGGCGCTGTCTCAGTCCCATGAATCCTCCTCTGACGAGTGCTGGGACCGAGGCATGCCCGCCTTCCCCTCGTAAGGGAAGGCGGCACGTCCAGGCCTGTCTTGCGCTTCGTGGGCACCAGGAAAGCTTACCCACATCACCGAAAAATGTGCTTTCGTATTCTCGTTCAGAAAGCCCATTAAGAAGGAGTATCTTTCAATATTATCGATAACGGAAGATACTTATTCCTTAGTTTCTCGAATTAGCATAGGAAGCATCTTCATGAAAGAGGGCCAGTTCGACGAAATCGATCGCAACATCCTGCGAGCGCTCGCCCGCGACGGGCGCATGAGCAACCAGAGACTGGCCGAGCACGTCGGTCTGTCGCCTACGCCGTGCTGGAACAGGGTCAGAGCGCTGGAGGCCGCCGGCGTCATCACCGACTACGTTGCCGTTATCGACCAGCGTGCCCTGGGCTTGCCGGACATCGTGATCATCGAGGTCACCCTCGACCGCCACGACGACGAGATCTTCCAGCGCTTCGGAGATGCCCTGGCTCAACTCCCGGAAGTCATGGAGGCCTACCTGGTGACCGGCGAGTACGACTACCTGATCAAGGTGGCGGTATCAGGTACCGAAGGATATGAAGGCTTCCTGCGACGCAAGCTGTACAAGATTCCCGGTATCCGCAACAGCCGTTCGACCTTTGCGCTACGCTGCCTCAAACGTGTGCACTCGGTGACGCCATGAAGATCGCCGCCGCCCATGCATTCCAAAGGCATCTACTTGGGCGCACGCCGCCGGGAAAGTAAAGGCTTGTGAACCGCCATGTACGGGTCGTAACTTCTTTCCGCGATCTCCGTCTTTCAGAGCATGACCCATTGTTTTGTCGATGCTTGTTCGCGTTTACGGGTACGTCAACCTGTCGCCGGCGGGAGGGCATTACAGCGCAGCCCCTATCGACACCATGCATCCGGAGCCGGCGCAAGGCCGGCGGCCGCTCAGCCCTGCAGCAGCGCGGGCGCGAAGCCGACCCGGAACACGCCCCACTGACGGCCCTGCACCTTGACCGGCATCGACAGGTCGCACAGGACCTCGCCGGTGTCGCGGGTATAGGTCTGCAGCAGGGCGTGGCCCTTGTTGGCGTTTGCGCGGCGGCAGGTCGGGTCGTCGTAGATGCGCTTTTGGCGGCTGAAGGCGAGATCGTGTTGCGGATCGCCATTGGGCTCGGCGGAGAAACGCCGGTTATGCACCGGCATGTAGCAATTGATGTCGCAGCTGGCGCAAAACGCAACGCCAGGCACTTCGGCGAGCATGCGCTCGTAGATGTCCTGCAGGTCCTTCTCGATCGCGCGGTCGTACCGAGTGTTGTACTTGGGCGGCTCGGTGCCGGGAATGGGCTGGTAGCGGGTGTCGAAGATGTCCAGCGTCCCGGCCTTGGCCTCGAGGAAGGCCGCGACCTCGTTGCGATATTTCTCGGCAAAGCCCAACAGCCGGTCATAGGCCGACTCGCCGATGGAGAAACGGGTCGACAGGGCATGCAGGCCTTCGGTGTGGTCGCGCAGCTCTTCCGCCACGCGTTCGGACTCGCCCATCTGCGACGAGACCTGTTCGGACAGGGCGGTGATCTCGGTGACCATTCCGTGTACCGACACATTGCTGTCGTGGATGTGATGGATGGCGTCGGTGATGTCGAGCAACTGCGTGCTCATCTGCTGCAGATCGCCCACCATGGCGGCGAAGTTGGTCGACGAACGCTGCACGACTTCGCGCGCCAGACCCGAGTCTTCGGTGATGCGGCGGGTTTCGCTCTCGGTGCTGGCGACCAGTTCGAGCATCTTGTCCGAATTGCGGGTGATCACGCCGGTGGCGGTCTTGACCTTCTCGGCGAGCTTGCGCACCTCGTCGGCGACCACCGCGAAACCGCGCCCGGCTTCGCCGGCACGTGCGGCTTCGATCGCGGCATTGAGTGCGAGCAGGTTGGTCTGGTCGGAGATGTCGTTGATCAGCAGGCCGATGTCGCGGATCTGCGCCGAGTTCTGGCTGAGCTCCGCAACCGTGGCGGCAAAGGTCTCGACCTTGTCGCTGACGTTGCGGATGCGCGCGGTGACATCGAGCAGTTCCTGCTGGCTGGCGCCGACCGCGGCCAGGTTCGCCGTGGTCGCCGCCTTGACCTGATCGGCGTTGACCATGACCCGGTCGACCGCCGCACTGGCGGTCTGGCTGGCAGTGAAGATGGTCGCCGCCAGCTCGCGCTGGCGGGTGGCGCTCGCGGCGGTCTGCTTGACCCGCTGGTTGAGTCTGGCCGCGCTCACCGCGATGCCCGTTCCGCTTCCGCGCAACTCGGTGACCAGCTGGCGGACCCGGGTGACCAGTGGATTGCTGCCATCCGCGGTCTGGCTGCCGATGTCGGGACGCTCGCCGTCGAGCGCGGGGCTGCTTTCCCGGTGCTGCGATGTGCCCCCGGACGTGGCGCGCGTCGTGAACATCAGAATCAAGGCAAGCATGGCGCCGGTCGCTGCAAGTGCCGCGGCCAGCGGCGGCGACAGCGGGGCCGCCAGAGCCTGCCAGATCAGGGCGCCATTGATCGGGACGATGGCGGCCGGCAGCAGCCAGCGCGCTCCACCGTTGCGGGCGTGTTCGTTCATCTTCCTCTCCTTTCGATGTCACCGCGCTGCTCTGGACGGCAGTCGTTATGGGGTGCGGTCACGGGTGCAGATCATATCGGCGTCGCGCGCGGATTCTTCAGTACTTTTTAACGGGGCGTGCCGCGCAGATGATCGAGCGGCAAGCGGGTGGTGCGTTTGACCTCGTTCAGCGCGATGCTCGACTTCACGCTGCGCACACCCGCAATCCGCATCAGGCGGTGGAGCAGGAAGTCGGAGAGCGCCGGCAGGGTGGGGGTGAGCACGCGCAGCAGGTAGTCCGCTTCGCCACTGACCGCAAAACAGTCGAGCACTTCGTCCATGTCGCGCACCGCCTCGTCGAACGAATCGGTCAGCACCTCGCCGTGGCGCTCGAGCGACACGTTGACGAAGGCGGTCACGCCGAGGCCGACCGCCGCCGGGCGGAGCAGGGCCACGTAGCGCTCGATGAAGCCCGCCTGTTCCAGTCGCTGCACCCGGCGGCTGACCTGTGAGGCCGACAGGTGTATGCGGTCGGCCAGCACGGCGTTGGAGGCGTGGCCATCGTGCTGCAGCTCGGAAAGTAGCTGAAGATCGAATTTGTCCAGTTCGGTCATGGTCTCGTGCATGTTTGGGCAATTTGATGCGCGAATTGTGCGTCAGAACATCAAATCCGTGTGAACAACGCACGCATCGTGGGCGCGGATCGGCCTACGATCTTCCTGCCGATCGGACCGCCGGGAGCCAATCTCCTGCGGACGGATCGAAGCACTTAAAAAGCCATCTCGGCCGCCGTGACAGCGGGCCGGGCCACAACAGGAGACAAACCAATGAACTCGCTCATCCAGACGAGTGAAATGCGTGATGTGCTGCGGTCGCCCGCCATCCGCAGCGACTATCGCCTCGCCGACAATCTCGAAGCGGGGCGTGGACAGGTGTTCCTGACCGGGACCCAGGCGCTGGTCCGCCTGCCGCTGATGCAGGCGATGCTGGACCAGGCCGCGGGGCTGAACACCGGCGGCTTCATCAGCGGCTATCGCGGTTCGCCGCTGGGGGCGTATGACCAGCAACTGTGGAAGGCCAAGGCGCAGCTCGACGCCCATCGGATCCGCTTCCTGCCCGCGGTCAATGAGGAACTCGGCGCTACCGCGGTGCTCGGTTCGCAACAGGTCGAGGGCGATGCAGAACGCACCGTCGATGGTGTGTTCGCGATCTGGTACGGCAAGGGGCCGGGGGTGGACCGCGCCGGCGATGCGCTGCGCCACGGCAATGCCTACGGGGCATCAAAGCATGGCGGTGTGCTCGCGGTGATCGGCGACGACCACGGCTGCGTGTCATCGTCGATGCCGCACCAGAGCGATTTCACCCTGCAGGCCTGGGGTCTGCCGGTGCTCAACCCGGCCAACGTGGCCGAGATGATCGAGTTCGGTCTGTACGGCTGGGCGCTGTCGCGCTTCTCGGGGTGCTGGGTCGGACTCAAGGCGATTTCGGAGACCGTGGAGAGCGGCTCGACCGTCGATCTCGATGCGATCCGGGTGCGATTCGACGCGTCGGTCGAGTTCACTCCGCCGCCGGGCGGCCTGCACTACCGCTGGCCGGACCTCCCCAGCCTGGTCATCGAGCAGCGCCTCGCGGCCAAGCTCGATGCGGTGCGCGCCTTCGCCCGGGCGAATTCGATCGACCGCCTGGTCTGTCCGGCGGCGCAGGCGGACATCGGCATCGTCACCTGCGGCAAGGCCCACCTCGACCTGCTCGAGGCCCTGCGCCGGCTCGGCCTCGGAGTGGCCGACCTCGAGGCCAACGGCATCCGCCTGTACAAGGTGGGGCTGAGCTTCCCGCTCGAGACCGGGCGGATGCACGACTTCGCCAGTGACCTGAAGGAGATCCTGGTGGTCGAGGAGAAGGGCCCGGTGGTCGAGCAGCAGATCAAGAACCTGTTCTACAACCTGGACGCCGGCGCACGCCCGGCGGTGATCGGCAAGACCGGACGGTGTGGCGCGCCGCTGCTGTCGGCGCTGGGCGAATTGCGCCCATCGCGAGTGATGCCGGTGATCGCCGAGTGGCTGGCCGCGCATCGCCCGCCGCTCGACCGGCGCGAGCACGTGATCGATTTCACCGCGCCGCAACTGCTGTCGAACGTGGCCGACGGGGTGCGCCGGGTGCCGTATTTCTGCTCCGGCTGTCCGCACAACACCTCGACCCGCGTGCCCGAGGGTTCGCATGCGCAGGCCGGGATCGGCTGTCACTTCATGGCCTCGTGGATGCCCGACCGCGAAACCACCGGCCTGATCCAGATGGGCGGCGAGGGCGTGGACTGGGTGGCGCATTCGGGCTTTACCCGCACCCCGCACGTGTTCCAGAACCTCGGCGACGGCACCTACTTCCACTCCGGCTTCCTCGCCATCCGCCAGGCGATCGCCGCCGCCACCAACGTGACCTACAAGATCCTGTACAACGACGCGGTGGCGATGACCGGCGGCCAGCCGGTGGACGGCACTGTGACCGTGGACGGGATCGCGCGCCAGGTCGAGGCCGAGGGCGCGCGTCGGGTGGTGGTGGTCAGCGACGAGCCGGAAAAATACGACGGCCACGAGGGCCTGTTCCCGCGCGGTACGAGCTTCCACCACCGCAGCGAACTCGACGCGGTGCAGCGCGAGCTGCGCGAGGTCAAAGGCGTCACCGTGCTGATCTACGACCAGACCTGCGCCGCCGAAAAGCGCCGGCGGAGGAAGAAGAAGGCCTACCCCGACCCGGATCGCCGGGTGTTCATCAACGCCGCGGTGTGCGAGGGCTGCGGTGATTGTGGCAAGCAGTCGAACTGCCTGTCCATCATCCCGCTCGACACCCCGTTCGGGCGCAAGCGGATGATCGACCAGTCCTCGTGCAACAAGGACTACTCCTGCGTCGGCGGCTTCTGCCCGAGCTTCGTGTCGGTGATCGGCGGCAAGGTGCGCAAGGCGGTGGGCGCGGCCTTCGACGAGGCCCGGCTCGCTGCCTGCGTGGCCGCATTGCCGCAGCCGGCGATGCACGACTGGGCCGGGCCCTACGACCTGCTGGTGACCGGCGTGGGCGGTACCGGCGTGGTCACGGTGGGCGCGCTGGTGACGATGGCCGCGCACCTGGAAGGCAAGTCGGCCTCGGTGCTCGACTTCATGGGCTTTGCGCAGAAGGGCGGCCAGGTCTTGTCCTTCGTCCGCCTGGCGAGCACTCCGGCGGCGCTCAATCAGGTGCGGATCGACACCCAGCAGGCCGATGCGCTGATCGCCTGCGATCTGGTGGTTGGGGCGAGCAACGATGCGCTGCAGACGATCAAGCACGGTCGCACCCGGGTGGTCGCCAACCTGCACGAGATCCAGACCGCGAAGTTCGTGCTCGACCCCGGCGCCAATCTCCACGTCGATGCGCTGCTCGACAAGATCCGCTTCGCCGCCGGCGACGGCCAGCTGCAGACCTGCGATGCCCAGGCCCTGTCGACGCGCCTGCTCGGCGACACCATCGGCGCCAACATCCTGCTGCTCGGGTTTGCCTGGCAACTCGGGCTGGTGCCGGTGTCGCTGGAGGCGCTGGCGCGTGCGATCGAACTCAATGGCGTGGCGGTGGCGAACAACCTGACCGCGTTCAGTCTGGGGCGGCTGGCCGCGGCCGATCCGCAGGCGCTCGATGCGCTGGCGGGTACTGCGGTCGAGACCGGGTTCGAGCACCAGGAAGAGGACCTCGCTGCCGTGGTCGAGCGCCATGTCCGCCACCTCACGGCCTACCAGAACGCCGCCTATGCCGCGCGCTACCGGGCGCTGGTGGATCAGACCGAGGCCACCGAGCGTCGCCTCGTGGGCGCGGGCACACCCTTGCGCCTGACTGCGACCGTCGCGCGGGTGTATGGCCGCCTGCTGGCGATCAAGGACGAGTACGAGGTGGCCCGGCTGTACACCGACGGCCAGTTCGAAACCGACCTGCAGCGCCAGTTCGAGGGGAATTTCAGCCTGCGCTTCCACATGGCGCCGCCGCTGCTCGCCCGTCCCGGCCCCGATGGGCGCCCGCGCAAGATGGAGTTCGGGCCGCGGCTGCTGCCCTTGCTGCGGCTGCTGGCGCGCGGCAAGGTCTTGCGCGGTTCGGTGCTGGACATCTTCGGGCGCACCGACGAGCGCCGCATGGAGCGTGAGCTGGCGCAGGATTATGCGCAGATGATCCGGGCGCTGCTGCCGCGGCTGGCGGCCGAAAGCCTGGACCAGGCGATCGAGCTTGCCGCGCTGGCCGAAGGAATCCGGGGCTTCGGTCACGTGAAGCTGGCGAATCTGCGCGACGTGAAGCTTCGTGAGCGCGCCCTGGCCCATGCCGCGGGAATCGATTTCATCGCAGGACCCACGGTTTTGCGCCTGATGGAAGCGGCACGCGGGCGCGACGCGCTGCAGGCGATTCCGGTCGTGGTGTCCCGTTGATCTACCCTCCGGGCCGGCGAGCGTTTATCCTTGCGGGTTGGTGCGGCGATCGCAGCCGGCAGTGCCGACGGCGAGGCCACGGGCGGGTAGTGCGAGCCTGTAGATCAACGACAACGAGAGAACCCGAGACATGACCGAACGAGTGCACTGTGGGCGCCTGCAGGTGGCAAGCGAGCTCAAGCAATTCATTGAAACCGAAGCGCTGCCGGGTACCGGAGTCGATGTTGGCGCCTTCTGGGCGGGCTTCGACACCCTGGTGCACGAGCTTGCACCGAAGAACCGGGATCTGCTGGCCGAGCGCGACCGGCTGCAGACCGAGCTCGACGGCTGGCACCGTGCTCACCCCGGTCCGATTACCAACATGGGCGGCTATCGTGCCTTCCTGCAGTCGATCGGTTACCTGCAGCCGCAGCCGGCCGAAGTCAGCGTAGACACTACCGACGTCGATAGCGAGATCACCTCGCAGGCCGGCCCGCAGCTGGTGGTGCCGGTGATGAATGCGCGCTATGCGTTGAATGCCGCCAATGCGCGCTGGGGCTCGCTGTACGACGCGCTCTACGGCACCGACGCCATCCCGCAGGCCGACGGCGCCGAGATCACCAAGGGCTACAACCCGGTACGCGGGGCGAAGGTCATCGCCTTCGCCCGTCAGGTGCTCGACCAGGCCGCACCGCTTGCCGGCGGCTCGCACGTCGATGCCGCCGCCTACGCGGTGGTCGGCGGCGCGCTTGCAGTGACGCTGAAGAACGGCACCACGGTCGGCCTGCAGCAGGCCGACAAGCTCGCCGGTTACCAGGGCGATGCCGCGGCGCCGAGCGCGGTGCTGCTCCGGAACAACGGCCTCCACATCGAGATCCAGATCGACCGCAACGGGCTGATCGGCAAGTCCGACGCCGCCGGCGTCAATGACCTGCTGATGGAAGCGGCGCTGTCGACCATCATGGACTGCGAGGATTCGATCGCCGCGGTCGACGCCGAAGACAAGGTGGTGGTGTACCGCAACTGGCTCGGCCTGATGCAGGGCACGCTGACCGAAGAAGTGGCCAAGGGCGACAAGACGATCACCCGTCGCCTCAATGCCGACCGCGAATACACCGCGGCGGACGGTTCGGCGCTGCGTCTCCACGGTCGTGCCCTGTTGTTCATCCGCAACGTCGGCCACCTGATGACCAACCCGGCGATCATCGACGGCGAGGGCAACGAGATCCCCGAAGGCATCCTCGACGCCGTGGTCACCACCCTGATCTCGCTGCACGACCGCACGCGCCGCGGCAATTCGCGCACCGGCAGCATGTACATCGTCAAGCCCAAGATGCACGGTCCGGCCGAGGTCGCCTTTGCCGACGAGCTGTTCGGGCGTGTCGAGGAACTGCTCGGCCTGCCGCGCTACACGATGAAGATGGGGATCATGGACGAGGAGCGCCGCACCAGCGTCAACCTCAAGGCCTGCATCGCCGCGGCGAAGAACCGGGTGGCCTTCATCAACACCGGCTTCCTCGACCGCACTGGCGACGAGATGCACACCGCGATGGAAGCCGGCCCGATGATGCGCAAGGGCGACATGAAGACGAGCGCCTGGATCCAGGCCTACGAGCGCAGCAACGTGCTGGTCGGGCTGGCCTGCGGGCTGCGCGGCAAGGCCCAGATCGGCAAGGGCATGTGGGCGATGCCCGACCTGATGGCGGCCATGCTGGAGCAGAAGATCGGCCACCCGAAGGCCGGTGCCAACACCGCCTGGGTGCCGTCGCCCACCGCCGCGGTGCTGCATGCGCTGCACTACCACCAGGTAAGCGTTACTGCCGTGCAGCAGGAGCTGGAAAAGATCGATCTCGATACCGAATACGACGCGCTGCTCACCGGCCTGCTCACCGTGCCGGTGGTGGCCGAGGCCAAGTGGAGCGCCGAGGAACGCCAACAGGAGCTGGACAACAACTGCCAGGGCATCCTCGGTTACGTGGTGCGCTGGGTCGAGCAGGGTGTGGGCTGCTCCAAGGTGCCCGACATCAACAACGTCGGCCTGATGGAAGACCGCGCCACGCTGCGCATTTCCAGCCAGCACATCGCCAACTGGCTGCGTCACGGCGTGGTCACGCCGGAGCAGGTCGAGGAAACCCTGCGCCGCATGGCCGCGGTCGTGGATGGCCAGAACGCCGGGGATCCGGCCTACCGGCCGATGGCGCCGAACGTCGGCGGGTCTACCGCCTTCCGTGCCGCGCGCGACCTGATCTTCGAAGGCTGCGTCCAGCCCAGCGGTTATACCGAGCCGCTGTTGCACCACTACCGTCAGGTGTTCAAGAGCAAACGCTGACCATCGGCAGCCCGGCCCCGGCCCCGACGCCGGCCCCACGGGGCCGGCTTTTTTGTGCCATGAGCTCGGGTCGGGCCAGGCGCGACGCCACCTGCCCCGTGTTAGCCTTTCCGCCATTCGACGGCCCGAAACGGATACCGACATGCCTTTGAACTCCGACATCCGCTTTCCTTCGATCGACGGTCTGCGCGCCTTCGAGGCGGCGGCGCGGCTGGGCAGCTTCGAGCGCGCGGCAGACGAGCTCAATGTCACTGCGAGCGCCGTCGGCAAGCGGCTGGCAACGGTCGAGGAATTGCTCGGCGCCAGCCTGCTGAGCCGTGGTGGCAAGACGCTCGGGCTGACTGCGGTGGGCAAGGAGTACCTCGAGCAGGTCCGAGCCGCGCTCGCCCTGCTCGCGGCGGTGCCGCTGCACCGGCGGGCGGCGCAACGGGTGGAGCGGCTGCGGGTGTGTGCGCCACCGACCTTCGCCCGCCAGATCCTGGTCCCCGCGCTTGCCTCGTTCACGCGCGCGCAGCCGCAGATCGAGCTCGAGATTGTGCTCAGCGTACCCTACCTCGATCAGGGCAGCGGCGACGCCCAGCTCGAAGTCCGTCACGGCGATGCCGCCGCGCACGGTGGCGACGTGCTGATGAACGACCGTGTGGTGCCGATGGCCGCCCCCGGTCTGCTCGCTGCCTTCGGGCCGCTCCAGGGGAGCGCCGATCTCGACCGGCTGCCGCTGCTGCGCACTCCGCTCGAGTCGTGGCTGCCGCTGTTCGAGGCTGCCGGGCTCGATCGCCGGGACGAACCGGCGAGCGGGCCGCGGCTGGTCGACCTCGGCCTGCTGCTCGAGGCCGCCGCGAGCGGGCAAGGAGTGGTTCCCGGGCGGCCGTCGCTGGCCCGTGCGTGGTTGCAGGCCGGTACGCTCGTGCCGCTGTTCGGCATCAGTGCGCCGGCGCGCACCCAGTACTACATTGCCACCGCCACGCCGCAAGGGCCGGCCGCGATCTTCGCCGACTGGCTGCGGGCGACGAGCCGCGCCGCCGAGCGCGAGGCGGCGGAGCTTCTTTCGGGTCGGAGTTGAAAATTCCTCCGCCTGGGGCGGCCGCTTTTCGCTGACTATCGAAGCCTGCCTGCAAAGGCCCGATACCCCCGGAAAAGACACGGAGACAAGCAATGGGCGTCATCACCTGCATCGAGGACCTGCGCCAGCTGGCCGAGAAGCGCGTACCGCGGATGTTCTACGACTACGCCGATTCCGGCTCGTGGACCGAAACCACTTACCGCGCCAATGAAAGCGACTTCAATGCGATCAAGCTGCGTCAGCGGGTGGCGGTGAATATGGAAGGGCGCAGCCTGCGCACCACAATGGCGGGGCAGGCCGTGACGATGCCGGTGGCGATCGCACCGACCGGCCTCACCGGCATGCAGCATGCCGACGGCGAGATCCTCGCCGCGCGCGCCGCCGAGAAATTCGGCATTCCGTTCACGCTGTCGACGATGAGCATCTGCTCGATCGAGGACGTCGCCGCGCACACCGGCGCGCCGTTCTGGTTTCAGGTGTATATGATGCGCGACCGCGGCTTCATCGAACGCCTGATCGAGCGCGCCCGTGTCGCGCGCTGCTCGGCGCTGATGCTCACCCTCGACCTGCAGATCCTCGGCCAGCGCCACAAGGACCTCAAGAACGGGCTTTCGGCGCCGCCGCGGCCGACCATAGCCAACCTGATCAACCTCGCCACCAAGCCGCGCTGGTGCCTCGGCATGCTGGGCACCAGGCGGCGCAGCTTCGGCAACATCGTCGGCCATGCGAAAGGCGTTGGCGACATGTCCTCGCTGGCGAGCTGGACCGCCGAGCAGTTCGATCCGGCGCTGAGCTGGGCGGACGTGGAGTGGGTAAAGCGGCTGTGGGGCGGCAAGCTGATCCTGAAAGGGATCATGGACGCGGAGGATGCACGACTCGCCGCCGACAGCGGTGCCGATGCGCTGATCGTGTCCAACCATGGCGGCCGTCAGCTCGATGGGGCGCCGTCGTCGATCAATGCCTTGCCGGCGATTGTCGACGCGGTGGGCGAGCGCATCGAAGTGTGGATGGACGGCGGTATCCGCAGTGGCCAGGATGTACTCAAGGCGGTCGCACTGGGGGCGAAGGGAACGCTGATCGGTCGCCCCTTTCTCTATGGCCTGGGTGCCATGGGCGAGGCGGGCGTCAGCAAGTGCCTCGAGATCATTGGCCGCGAGATGGATCTGACCATGGCGTTCTGCGGGCATACCGACATTCGCCAGGTGGGGCGCGACATCCTGGTGCCAGGCACGCATCCGCTGGCGGGCTAGGACGCTGGCATCGATCGGCGTGTCGGCGCCAGCATCCGGGCCGCGACCTCGATCAAGAAAAAAGGGCGCCCGGTCAGCGGCGCCCTCTGTTCGTCGATCAGCCGATGAGGCTCACCACAACTGCCACCACGGCCGGCTGTCCTTCGGTCCGCCGGCAAAATACACGCTGTCGGGAAAGTTCTTGCGCAACACGCGGTCGGCGTCGTCGCGCAGATCGGTCATGCCGAGGGCATCGTAGCTCTTGACCAGCAGGAACAGTGCCTCTTCGTTGGCCGGTGTGCGCGGATAGGTGGTGATGGCGGTTTGCGCCCGGTTGGCGGCGGCAATATAGGCCCCGCGGCGATAGTAGTAACGGGCGACGTGGACCTCGTGCTGGGCCAGCGAGTTCACCAGGTATTGCATGCGCTGGCTGGCGTCGTTGGCGTAGCGGCTCTCGGGGAAACGGGTGACCAGTTCGCGGAAGGTGTCGAAGGCTTCACGCGCGCCACGCGGGTCGCGCTCGGACAGATCCTGGTTGGACAGGCCGGCGAGCAGGCCGAGATCCTCGTTGAAATTGACCAGACCCTTCAGATAGTAGGCATAGTCGACATGCGGGTGGTTGGGGTGGAGCTTGATGAAGCGATCGGCAGCGGCGATTGCCAGGGCGGGCTCGTTCGACTTGTAGTAGGCGTAGGCGACTTCGATCTGAGCCTGCTGGGCGAAGCGGCCGTAAGGGTAGCGCGCCTCGAGCTTCTCGAACATCTTGATCGCCTGATCGTAGCCGCCCTCGCTCATCGAGGCCTTGGCCTCGGAATAGAGTTTCTGGGCATTCCAGCCCGCGGTTTCGTCGATCTGTTCGGGCAGCAAGCCGCAGCCGCCAAGCAGAAGGGCGCCGAGCAGGGCGATATTTCCCGCTAAACTTCCGAAGGTGAACCTGGACATCGATAAGACTCGCGTGAATGAACTGACGGATTATAGCCCAGCGGAAGCCACGGACTCGCGTAGCGAATTGACGATTCCGCGGGAACTCGCCGGCCTGCGCATCGATCAGGCGCTCGCCCGCTTGTTTCCGGAGCACTCGCGCAGCCGCCTCCAGGGCTGGTTGCGCGACGGATTGATTCTGGTGGATGGGCGCTCGCCCGATGCCAAGCACAAGATCTGGGGGGGCGAGCGGCTGCTGATCGAGACCGTGCCGCTGCCGCAGGAGCGTGCCGAGCAGGCCGAAGACATTCCGCTGACGATCGTGTTCGAGGACGCGACGCTGCTGGTCATCGACAAACCGGCCGGGCTGGTGGTGCATCCGGGAAGCGGCAACTGGAGTGGCACGCTGCTCAACGCGCTGCTGCACCATGCGCCGGAGCTGGCCGGAGTGCCCCGCGCCGGTATCGTGCATCGGCTGGACAAGGACACCAGTGGCCTGCTGGTGGTGGCAAAGACGCTGGCGGCGCAGACCGACCTGATCCGCCAGCTGCAGGCACGTACGGTCAAGCGCCACTATCTCGCGCTGGTGCACGGTGAGGTGCTGCGGCCGGGTGAGGTGGATGCACCGATTGCGCGCCATCCGGCGCAGCGTACGAAGATGGCCGTGGTTGGCGGTGGTCGGCCGGCACTGACCCGGTATGTGGTGCGCGAACAGCTGGGCAAGGTCACACTGGTGGAGTGCCGGCTGGAGACCGGTCGTACCCACCAGATCCGGGTGCATATGGCACACGCCGGGCATCCGCTGGTGGGCGACCCGGTCTACGGTGGCCGGCGGCCGGTTTCACCCGCGGTCGATGCCTTTCCCCGCCAGGCCCTGCATGCCTTTCGCCTCGGTCTGGTGCATCCGGTGAGTGGCCAGCCGATGGAGTGGTTTGCGCCCTTGCCGGATGACTTTTGCGCACTTCTGCAATCCCTTGGCGGGAGCTTCAGACCATGCCCAACATGATTGTGCCCGACTGGCCGGCGCCCTCGAATGTGCGCGCGCTGGTGACCACGCGACGCGGAGGCGTCAGCACGGGCCCGTACGACAGCTTCAACCTCGGCATGCACGTGGGCGATGTGCCCGAGGCCGTGGCCCGCAACCGCGAACGACTCCGCCGCATGCTGCCGGCCGAGCCGGTGTGGCTCGACCAGGTGCATGGTACGGCAGTGCTCGATGCGGATCGCGCAGTCGGCGTCGATCAGGCCGATGCGTCGGTCGCGCGCAGGGCGGGCGTAGTGTGTTCGGTGATGACGGCAGACTGTCTCCCGGTATTGTTCTGCGACGACTCCGGCACCGTGGTCGCGGCTGCACATGCAGGCTGGCGGGGGCTCGCCGCCGGGGTGCTGGAGGCCACCGTGGCGACGATGGCCGTGCCGCCGGAGTGCGTGCTCGCATGGCTGGGTCCGGCGATCGGGCCGACGGCTTTCGAGGTCGGCGCCGAGGTGCGGGACGCCTTCATTGCCGCCGACCCGGGTGCTGCCGTGGCCTTTGTCGGTAACCAGCATCCCGACAAATGGCTTGCCGACCTGTTCATGCTGGCGCGCCGCCGGCTGGTGCGGGCGGGCGTGGCGCGGATCTATGGCGGAGGCGTGTGTACCGTGGGCGACGACAAGCGCTTCTATTCCTATCGTCGTGACGGGATCACAGGGCGTTTTGCGTCAATGGCTTGGCGTATGCCGAGTCGATGAGTCGGCGCATGCGGTCGTCTCCGGCGCCATTCGCTATTGATCGGCGCCCGAATCGGCTCTATCGTTGAGGCCCTCAGCCGCCTCGCGGGCCCGTTGGCGACGTCGCCGGGCGGATGTGCCGAACAGCCACAAGAACAGGGCCATTGGAGCAAGTCCGTAGAATATGAAGGTGAGCACACCTCCGACAACGGTGTCATCCGACACCGCCGCGAGCAGTGCAACGTAGAGCCAGGCAATTGCGATCAGGTACATGGCGAGATTCTACCTTTGCCGCAGGGCAGACTGCGCCAGTCCTGGATTTGATCGGTGGGGCTGCTGCCGGCAGCGCCCGCCAAAGCCTTAGGAGGGGCTGATGTCCGATTCGAATGACACACTGCCACCCGCTGCCGTGCAGGCAATGCTGCTCACCGGGCAGAACATGGCGAAGAATTTTTTTGACATGGTGGCAAAGCAGCACGCGGCGATGCTGGACTCTTCCGGGGTGGCCGCGCCGAGCCTGCCCCTGCCCGAGGCCGAAGCGTTCGAGCAGATGCAGCAGGATTTCGCTGCCAAGCATGTGACGCTGTGGTCGGCGATGCTGGGGCGCAAAGCCGGCGAGCCCGCCGAGCGGGTGGTACAGCCCGAAGCGGGCGATCGCCGCTTCAATTCGCCAGAGTGGGAGGAGAGCCCGGTGTTCGACTACGTTCGCCAGGCCTACCTGCTCAACGCCGGCTTCCTGAAGCAGGTCGCCGACGAGATGCCGATTGCCGACGGACGCGCCAAGTCACGCATCCAGTTCCTGACCAGGCAGTACGTCGATGCGCTGGCGCCGACCAACTTTGCCGCAACCAATCCCGAATTCATCAAGACCGCGGTCGAAACGAAGGGTGAGAGCATCGCCCAGGGTATCCGCAATCTGATGTCCGACCTCGACAAGGGACGGATCTCGATGACCGACGATTCCGCCTTCGAGGTCGGCCGCAATCTGGGTGTTTCGCCCGGGGCGGTGATATTCGAGAACGAATTGATGCAGCTGATCCAGTACTCGCCGCTCACCGACAAGGTGGCGCAGGTACCGTTGCTGATCGTGCCGCCGTGCATCAACAAGTTCTACATCCTTGATCTCCAGCCGGAAAACTCCCTGGTGCGCTTTGCCGTGGAGCAGGGGATCACCGTGTTTCTGCTGTCGTGGAAGAACGCCGGCCCGAACGAGGCGAAGTTCGGCTGGGACGACTACCTCGAAAAGGGGCCGCTCATCGCGCTCGAGGTGGTGCGCTCGGTTACCCGGGTCAAGAAACCCAATGTGCTCGGGTTCTGCGTGGGCGGAACGATCCTGAGTTCTGCGCTTGCAGTGGCGAAGGCGCGCGGCGAGGACCCGGTTTCCAGTCTTACCCTGATGACCACGCTGCTCGATTTTGCCGATGCCGGCGAGCTCGGCTGTCTGGTGGACGAGGCGAGCGTGACCGCTCGCGAAGCGGCGATTGGCAAGGGCGGGCTGTTGAAGGGCCAGGAGCTTGCCAACGTATTTTCGTTCTTGCGCGCCAACGACCTGGTGTGGCAGTACGTGGTCGGCAACTACCTCAAGGGCAAGAAGCCGCAGGCGTTCGACCTGCTGTACTGGAATTCGGATTCGACCAATCTGCCGGGGCCGTTCCTGACCTGGTATCTGCGCAACATGTATCTCGAGAACAATCTGCGCGTGCCGGGCAAACTGAAGATGCTCGGGCAGAAGGTCGACCTCGGCAAGGTGGACGTTCCGGCCTACCTGCTGGCCGCGCGCGAGGATCACATCGTTCCATGGGCAAGTGCCTATCTGGCGCGCAACCTGCTGGGCGGCGAGACGACTTTCGTACTGGGCGCCAGCGGCCACATTGCCGGAGCGATCAATCCCGCATCCAAGAACCGTCGCAGCTACTGGACCAGCACTTCGAAGGCAGCTGACCCCGACGAGTGGCTGGAGCACGCGGTGGAACAGAAGGGTAGCTGGTGGGTGCATTGGGCCGAATGGCTCAAGGCATACGGCGGCAAGGAGGTGGCCGCACGTGGCCGACTCGGCAGCGCCAAGTACGCGCCGATCGAGCCCGCCCCCGGACGTTACGTAAAGGACAAGGCCTGATCCGGGCATTGTTTGAATCAAAGGCTGTCGGCGGGGCGGGCGGGGCCGTCGACAGCAATAACCGAAGCCCCCCCGGATCCACCCGATTGGGAGAGGAGGAACACTATGTCTAGAGTTGCACTGGTTACCGGGGGCATGGGCGGCCTTGGCGAAGCGATCTGCATCAAGCTCGCAGCATTGGGCTACAAGGTGGTGACGACCCACTCGCCGGGCAATGCGAAGGCGGCCGAGTGGCTGCAGTCGATGAACAACATGGGCTACGGCTTCAAGGGCTACCCTTGCGACGTGTCCGATTTCGAGTCGTGCAAGGCTTGCGTCGAGCAGGTCACCAAGGATGTCGGTCCGGTGGATGTGCTCGTCAACAACGCCGGCATCACCCGTGACATGACCTTCAAGAAGATGACCAAGGCCGATTGGGATGCGGTGATCAGCACCAACCTCGACTCGGTGTTCAACATGACCAAGCAGGTCATGGACGGCATGCTCGAGCGCAAGTGGGGGCGGGTGATCAACGTGTCGTCGGTCAACGGCCAGAAGGGTGCGTTCGGACAGACCAACTACTCGGCGGCCAAAGCCGGCATGCATGGCTTCACCAAGGCGTTGGCGCTGGAAGTCGCGCGTAGTGGCGTGACCGTCAATACCATTTCGCCGGGCTATATCGGCACCAAGATGGTCATGGCGATTCCGCAGGAGATCCTGGACTCCAAGATCCTGCCGCAGATTCCGGTTGCGCGTCTGGGCAAGCCGGAAGAGATCGCCGGGCTGGTGGCCTATCTTTCTTCCGAGGAGGCGGCCTTCGTGACCGGGGCCAACATTTCCATCAACGGTGGCCAGCACATGTTCTGATTCAGCTGCGGCGCAACGCAGGCGGCTTGTCTCGCGAGAGGCAAGCCGCTTTTTCGTTGACTTATTGCAATGCAGCACATGCCTCGAACTACGTTTATAATGCAGCCGTTACGTGGCTGATGCGCTGCCGCAAGACAGGTATGGACAAAGGCGGCTCCCGGCTGCGCTGTCCGAAAACGATAACTCGCTGCAGAAGGATTCAACGATGTCTAAGAAAGTCGCACTCGTTACCGGCGCCATGGGCGGCCTTGGCACTGCAATCTGCCAGTCCCTCGCCAAGGATGGCTACAAGGTCGTTGCTAACTGTCTGCCCGCATTCCCGCAAAAGGATGAGTGGCTGGCGCAGCAGAAGGCTCTGGACTTCGACTTTGTTGCAGCCGAAGGCGATGTGTCCGATTACGAATCCTGCAAGGCAATGGTTGCCAAGATCGAGGCCGAAGTCGGTCCGATCGACGTGCTGATCAATAATGCCGGCATCACCCGCGACAAGTTCTTCCCCAAGATGGAGAAGGGGCAGTGGGATGCGGTCATCAACACCAACCTCAACAGCCTGTTCAACGTCACTCACCACATTTCCCCGAAGATGGCGGAGCGTGGCTGGGGGCGCATCATCAACATCTCCTCGGTCAATGGGGTCAAGGGTCAGGCTGGCCAGGCGAACTATTCGACCGCCAAGGCGGGCGTGCTCGGTTTCACCAAGGCGCTGGCTGCCGAACTGGCGACCAAGGGCGTGACCGTCAACGCGATCGCACCGGGCTACATCGGCACCGACATGGTGATGGCGATCCGCGACGACATCCGGCAGGGCATCATCGACACCGTGCCGATGAAGCGCTTGGGCAAGCCGGAAGAAATCGGCGGTCTGTGCGCCTATCTGGCGTCCGATCTGGCCGGCTACATCACCGGTGCCACGATCAACATCAACGGCGGCCTGCATATGTGCTGATGCAGTATCCGTGAAAGCTGCGGATTTGCGTAACCCCGTCTCATGGCGGGGTTTTTCTTTTCGCAGCGCGGTATAATTTGTGCACAAGCGAGAGCGGATCCACCGCCGCCGAGGAGGAACGTCACCATGGCCGATCAATCGCGCCTGATCAAGAAGTACCCGAACCGTCGTCTATACGACACTCGTACCAGTTCGTACATCACCCTGGCAGATGTCAAGGAACTGGTGCTGGCCAGCGAAGACTTTCAGGTGGTGGATGCCAAGAGCGGCGAGGATCTGACACGCAGCATCCTGCTGCAGATCATCCTCGAGGAAGAGGCCGGCGGCGCACCGATGTTCACCAGCGACCTGCTGTCGCACATGATTCGTTTCTACGGCAATGCGATGCAGGGCATGATGGGTAAGTACCTCGAAAGCAACATCAAGGCCTTTACCGACATGCAGGGCAAGCTCCAGGAGCAGGCTCGTGGCCTCTACGGCGAAAACAGTCCGGTGAGCCAGGATCTGTGGGCCCAGTTCCTGAACTTCCAGGGGCCGGCGTTGCAGAGCATGATGGGCACCTACGTCGAGCAGTCGAAGAAGATGTTCCAGCAGATGCAGGAGCAGGTCGAGAGCCAGACGCGCAACATGTTCACCGGATTCCAGTTTCCCGCGTACACCCAGCCGACGAGCACGGACGAGAAGGCGGAAACCGCTGCGCCTGCCGCCAAGACCCGCACCGTAAAATAAGGTCCCACGCCTCCTGTTGGAGGCGTCTTACCCCACAGGCCGCACCGAGCATGACCTCCCCAAAAATCCAGGACGTGCCGCGCGTCGGCTTCGTCAGTCTCGGCTGCCCGAAAGCGACGGTCGACTCCGAACATATCCTTACCCGTCTGCGGGCCGAGGGTTACCAGATCTCCGGCAGCTACGAAGACGCCGACCTGGTGGTGGTCAACACCTGTGGCTTCATCGACGCCGCAGTCGAGGAGTCGCTCGACGCGATCGGCGAGGCGCTAGCCGAGAACGGCAAGGTGATTGTCACCGGCTGTCTTGGCGCCAAGGGCAATGTGGTGCTGGCGGCACATCCGCAGGTGCTGGCAGTGACCGGGCCGCATGCGACGGAAGAGGTGATGCATGCAGTGCATGAACATCTGCCCAAGCCGCACGACCCCTTCATCGACCTGGTTCCGCCGCAGGGGATTCGTCTGACCCCGCAGCACTACGCCTATCTGAAGATTTCCGAGGGCTGCAACCACCGCTGCACTTTCTGCATCATTCCGTCGATGCGCGGCGATCTGGTCAGCCGGCCGATCCATGAGGTCATGCGCGAGGCCGAGGCGCTGGCCGAGTCCGGGGTCAAGGAAATCCTGGTGATCTCGCAGGACACCTCGGCCTATGGGGTGGACGTCAAGTACCGCACCGGTTTCTGGGGCGGAAAGCCGGTCAAGACGCGGCTTTACGATCTTGCCAGTGCCCTTGGTGAGCTCGGCATCTGGATACGGATGCACTACGTGTATCCGTATCCGAGTGTGGATGACCTGATCCCGCTGATGGCCGAGGGCAAGATCCTGCCTTATCTGGATGTGCCCTTCCAGCACGCGAGCCCGAAGATCCTGAAGGCGATGAAGCGCCCTGCCAACGCCGAGAATGTGCTCGAGCGCGTGCGGAAATGGCGCAGCATCTGCCCCGATCTGACCATCCGCTCAACGTTCATCACCGGTTTCCCCGGCGAGACCGACGAGGACTTCGAGCAGTTGCTGCATTTCCTGGAAGAGGCTCAGCTCGATCGTGTCGGGGCGTTTGCCTATTCGCCGGTGGAGGGGGCGACCGCCAATGCACTCGCCGATCCGGTGCCGGACGAGGTGCGCGAGGAGCGACGTGCGCGGCTGATGGACTTCCAGGAAGATATATCCACCCAGCGTCTGGAGGCCAAGATCGGTCGCGAGATGACCGTCCTGGTGGACGAGATCGACGAGGAGGGCGCTTTGGCACGCTCGGCAGGGGATGCCCCGGAGATCGACGGGCTGGTCGTGATCCCCGACGGCGATGATCTGGCCCCCGGCGATCTTGTCCGGGTAAGAATCACCGATTGCGACGTTCATGACCTCTACGCCGAGCGCATCCCGGACTGAGTGCAGCGAAGTGACCGTCTCCGGTCAATCCTGAAGGTGTAGGCATGCTCGATATCGCCCTTGCATCCCGCCCGGCTTCGCAGCAGCCTGTGATCGGGTTGGTGCTGGGGAGCGGCGCCGCGCGTGGGTGGGCGCATCTTGGCGTGCTGCGCGCGCTTGCCGCCGACGGCGTGGTGCCCGACATTATTTGCGGCTGTTCCATCGGCGCCTTTGTCGGCGCCGCGGCGGCGGGAGGCGATCTCGACAAGCTCTGCAACTGGGCCGAAGCACTCAAATGGCAGGATGTGGTTTCGCTGCTCGATGTCAGCCTGCGCAGCGGGTTGATCAAGGGTGAAAAGCTCATCCAGTTCTTTACCCGCAGCTTTACCGACCGCGACTTCACCGAACTTCCCGTCCGTTTTGCCTGCGTGGCCACTGAACTGTCATCCGGGCGCGAGGTCTGGCTGCATACGGGCAGCGTTTCTGCGGCGGTGCGCGCATCGATTGCGCTACCCGGATTGATGACGCCGGTGGTGCGGGACGGTCGCTTGCTGGTCGATGGCGGTCTGGTGAATCCGGTGCCGGTCTCGTTGTGCCGGGCCATGGGCGCGGATATCGTGATTGCGGTGGATCTGGGGTCGGACATGGTCGGGCGGGCATGGAAGCACACTGCCGCCATACCCGTGCCGGCAGAAGAGACCGAAGCGAACTGGAGTGACCGCTTGTTGGCGCGCCTGGGGATCGGCGGAAGCGGATCCGCGGAACTTGCGCCCGGAGAGGCTCTGCCTTCGCTGGTGAGCGTGCTCAGCTCCAGCATCAACATCATGCAGGTTCGCATCGCCCGCAGTCGGCTTGCCGGGGAACCCGCGGATGTACTCATCTCTCCACGGGTCGGTCAGCTCGGGCTGATGGACTACCATCGCGCGGCCGAGGCGATAGCCGAAGGCGAGGCCGCCGTCGCCCGCATTCGACCTTTGTTGAACTATGCACTGGGGCGTGCGGACGACTCCGGCGCCTGAAGGAGCCATCAATGGAAGCATTCCTCGACAGACTCGCCGATATCGTCGGGTGTGACCACCTGCTCACCGATGCGGCCGATATGGCGCCCTACCTGAACGACTGGCGTGGCCGCTACCACGGCGCTGCGCGGGCGGTCGTCCGGCCCGCGGATACCGAGCAAGTGGCCGCAATCGTGGCGGCGTGTTGCCGGGCAGGCGTGCCGATGGTGCCGCAGGGCGGCAATACCGGTCTGTGTGGGGGTGCCACGCCGCTCGTCGATGGCCTGGCCGTGGTGCTCAGCCTGTCTCGTCTCCGGCGCGTCCGTGGCCTTGATGTCGACAACAACACGCTATGCGTCGAAGCCGGCTGCACGCTGGCGGCAGTGCAGGACGCCGCACAGGCTGCGGATCGACTCTTTCCGCTGTCACTCGCATCCGAAGGCAGCTGCGAAATCGGCGGCAATCTGTCGACCAATGCGGGTGGTGTGCAAGTGCTGCGCTACGGCAATATGCGCGATCTGGTGCTCGGGCTCGAGGTGGTGCTTCCCGACGGGCAGATCTGGAACGGTCTGAGAGGTCTGCGCAAGGACAACACCGGTTACGATCTCAAGCACCTCTTCGTGGGGGCGGAGGGAACCCTGGGCATCATCACCGCGGCGGTGCTCAAGCTGTTCCCCGCGCCACGCGCGCGTTCCACCGCGTGGATCGCCGTACCGGATCCGCTGGCGGCGGTGAGCCTCCTTGCCCGCATGCGGGCCGCGTGTGGCGACCGCATCACAGCATTCGAGATCGTCGGCCGTTCCGCGCTCGAACTGGTGCTCGAACACATCGAGGGGGCACGCGATCCGTTATCCGCGCGGGCTCCCTGGTGCGTGCTGGCGGAGCTGTCGGATACCCTCAAGGATGCCCCGCTGGACGAGATGCTGCAGCGCGAACTCGAGGCAGCGATGGACGACGGACTGGTGCTGGATGCGGCAGTGGCCGGAAATCTGGCGCAAACCGCCGCACTCTGGGCGCTGCGCGAGAATATTTCGGAGGCGCAGCGCATCGAAGGACTCAGCATCAAACACGACATCGCGGTGCCGGTCAGCCGGATTCCGGCGTTTCTTGATCTCGCGGGTCAACGGTTGAAGGCGGTGTGGCCCGACGTCAGGATTGTTGCCTTCGGGCATATCGGTGACGGCAATCTCCACTACAACCTGTCGAAGCCGCAGACCGAGGATAACGGGCCGTTCATTGCGAGCACCGCAGCGGTCAACCTGATCGTCCATGATCTGGTCGATGAGCTCGAGGGGTCGATTTCTGCCGAACACGGGCTGGGGCAGCTCAAGCGTGAGGAGATCCGTCGCTACAAGAGTCCGCTCGAGCTCGATCTGATGCTTGCAATCAAGCGCACGCTCGATCCTGCCGGTTTGATGAATCCGGGCAAAGTGATCTGAGGTGAGGGTGTGTCACCTGCGACCGGGGCGATATCGCGATTGTGTGGAGGCGGGCAGGAGATTGGATACGGGTGCTTTACAAGGGCCGGAACGCCCCCTATAATGCGCGCTCTTTCGACGGGGGTATAGCTCAGCTGGGAGAGCGCTTGCATGGCATGCAAGAGGTCAGCGGTTCGATCCCGCTTACCTCCACCATCGAAAGTTGCAGAGGCAGTATCAGGGTCCCCATCGTCTAGAGGCCTAGGACATTACCCTTTCACGGTAAGTACCGGGGTTCGAATCCCCGTGGGGACGCCAAGAATTTCAGCCTGTGTGGGCTGGCAGTAGATAGTCGGCAGTAATGCCGGACGGGTTTGCGGAGTGGTAGTTCAGTTGGTTAGAATACCGGCCTGTCACGCCGGGGGTCGCGGGTTCGAGCCCCGTCCACTCCGCCAGTTTTGCTGCAGGGTACGTCCCCTGCGGATTCCAGAAGTTCAGGAATGATTGCGGTGAGCTTGTTCAGACGCTATAATCGCCGGCTTGTTGTGGGGGTATAGCTCAGCTGGGAGAGCGCTTGCATGGCATGCAAGAGGTCAGCGGTTCGATCCCGCTTACCTCCACCAAATGGAATTTTTGCAGTACCGATGTCCCCATCGTCTAGAGGCCTAGGACATTACCCTTTCACGGTAAGTACCGGGGTTCGAATCCCCGTGGGGACGCCAGGACAAGGCAGGTTGATCAGCGCGATCAACCTGGGTCGGCAGAAGTCGTGCCGGCACAGTTCAGCGCGGAGTGGTAGTTCAGTTGGTTAGAATACCGGCCTGTCACGCCGGGGGTCGCGGGTTCGAGCCCCGTCCACTCCGCCAACAGCAAGAGTAGAAAGGGAACCTTCGGGTTCCCTTTTTGCTTTTCATCGTTTGTCCTGCGCCGACTGGCGCCGCGCGGCTCGATACGCTACATTCCGTCCATACGCATAAGTATGGAATCGTTCCGGCGAGGCGTAGTCGTAAATCAAAGGAGATAGTGACACATGAGTATCAGCAAGATCGGCGTCGTCGGCGCTGGCACGATGGGAAATGGCATTGTTCAGGCGTTCGCGGTTTCGGGTTTTACCGTGGTGATGACGGACGTTGCCGAGGCCGCACTGCAGCGCGGGTTGGGAACGGTGTCCGCGAGCCTGGACCGTTTGATCAAGAAGGATAAACTCTCCCCCGGGCAGAAGAGCGAGGCGATGGCAAGAATCTCGGTGGCAACCGATCTTGCGGCCCTGTCCGATTGTGACCTGATCATCGAGGCGGCGACCGAGAGTCTCGAACTCAAGCTGAAGATCTTTGCCCAGATCGATGCGGTGGCTAAGCCCGCCGCGCTATTGGCGAGCAATACGTCCTCGATTTCGATCACCAGGCTGGCAGCGTCCACGTCCCGCGCGGACCGCATGATCGGCATGCACTTCTTCAATCCGGTGCCGCTGATGGCGCTGGTGGAGCTGATACGCGGCCTGCAGACGTCCGACGAGACCTACGGTGCGGTCGAGGCCGTGGCGCGGGCGATCGGCAAGACGCCCGTCCAGGTACGCAACAGCCCGGGTTTCGTGGTCAACCGCTTGCTCTGTCCCATGATCAACGAAGCGGTGTTTGCCCTCGGCGAGGGGCTGGCGACGGCGGCCGAGATCGATGAGGCAATGAGGCTCGGTTGCAACCATCCAATCGGGCCGCTGGCGCTGTGCGACATGATCGGCCTGGATGTGGAGTTGGCCGTGATGCAGGTGTTGTTCGAGGGCTTCAAGGATCCCAAGTATCGTCCGGCGCCGTTGCTGGTGGAAATGGTCGAGGCGGGATACCTCGGGCGCAAGACCGGCAAGGGGTTCTTCGACTACGATAAGTGAGTGAGTAGCCGGAAAAAGAAAAGCCACCTGCAAGGGTGGCTTTTCTGTGTAGGTCCGGGCGCTGGCGTCAGCGGTTCGACCGCATCGCGTCGAAAAATTCCGCGTTGCTCTTCGTCGCCTTGACTTTGTCGAGCAGAAATTCCATTGCGTCGATATCGTCCATGCCGTATAGCAGCTTGCGCAGGACCCATACCTTCTGCAGGATTTCCGGTTTCATCAGGAGTTCTTCACGCCGGGTACCGGAGCGGTTCACGTTGATCGCCGGATACACCCGTTTTTCCGCCATGCGGCGGTCAAGGTGCAGTTCCATGTTGCCGGTGCCCTTGAACTCCTCATAGATGACGTCGTCCATCCGGCTGCCGGTGTCGATCAGCGCGGTGGCAATGATCGTCAGCGAACCGCCTTCCTCGATGTTGCGCGCGGCGCCGAAGAAGCGTTTGGGCTTCTGCAAGGCGTTGGCATCCACCCCGCCGGTGAGCACCTTGCCCGAGGCGGGTACCACGGTGTTGTAGGCGCGTGCGAGGCGGGTCAGCGAGTCGAGCAGGATGACCACATCCTTTTTGTGCTCGGTCAGGCGTTTGGCTTTCTCGATCACCATCTCGGCGACCTGGACGTGACGGGAGGCCGGCTCGTCAAAGGTGGAGGCGACCACTTCACCCTTCACCGAGCGCTGCATTTCGGTGACTTCCTCCGGGCGCTCGTCGATCAGCAGCACGATCAGTTCCACGTCGGGGTGGTTGGTCGTGATGGCATGCGCGATGTGCTGCAGCATTACCGTCTTGCCGGTCTTGGGCGGGGCCACCAGCAGGCCGCGCTGACCCTTGCCGATCGGCGCGATCATGTCGATGATCCGGCTGGTGATGTTCTCCTCGCCGCGAATCTCGCGCTCGAGCTTGAACACCTCCTGCGGATGCAGCGGGGTCAGGTTCTCGAACAGGATCTTGCTCTTGCACTCTTCCGGCGGGCGGCCGTTGATCTTGTCGAACTTGACCAGCGCGAAGTAGCGCTCACCGTCCTTCGGGGTGCGGATCTCGCCCTCGATGGTGTCCCCGGTGCGCAGGTTGAAGCGCCGGATCTGCGACGGCGAAACGTAGATGTCGTCGGTGCCTGCAAGGTAAGAGGTGTCCGGCGAGCGCAGGAAGCCAAAGCCGTCGGGCAGGACTTCGAGTGCGCCGTCGCCGCAGATCGGCTCACCCTTGCGGGCGCGGTTCTTCAGCAGCGCAAAGACCAGTTCCTGCTTGCGCAAGCGGTTGGCGCCGTCGATGTCGTTTGCGACCGCCATCTCGAGCAACTCACTGACGTGCAGCGCCTTGAGCTCGGACAGGTGGAGCGCCGGTACGGTCGACGTGGTGGACGAACCCGCCTCGTCGGACGATTCTGTTTCGAACAGGTCGTCGTCGGGCGGAGTGGCATTGGGAGGATTACCGTCGCGATGCCGGGGGCCCCGGCGGCGGGCGCGCGTTGCACCGCGAGAACGGGCCGGAGCGGTTTCCGGCTTAGATGTTGCTGTCAATGAAGGCGGTCAGTTGAGATTTTGAAAGGGCGCCGACTTTGGTCGCCTCGATATTGCCACCCTTGAACAGCATCAGGGTGGGAATGCCACGAATACCGTACTTGGCCGGTGTTTCCTGGTTTTCGTCGATGTTGAGCTTCGCCACCTTGAGTTTTCCGGCGTAGTCCTTGGCGACTTCATCCAGGATCGGCGCGATCATCTTGCAGGGACCGCACCATTCAGCCCAGTAGTCGACGAGTACCGGCGTCTGGGACTGCAGCACTTCGGACTCGAAGTTGCCATCGGTCACGTAATGAATATGCTCGCTCATGATTCCTCGCATCAGGGGGGAGAGGTCTTGCGTACTGCTTGAGAGAAGAACGGTCGGCTGGACCCGTTCTGCCGGACGCTGGAGACGCGTCCGGAGGAAATCTGCCTGAAACTTATGCGATGCAGTCGGCCACGTCAACATGTTATCTCGGTGCTGCCGGCAAAATTCCGGGTTAACGTGGCAAAAAAGCAAATTGCTGGACTATATTGCGGGCTGTTGACACCAGCGCCCCCGTTGCGGGGCAGAACCCTTTTCCGTGAGACTGAAGCAATGACCTATGTTGTGACCGAAGCCTGCGTGCGTTGCAAATATACTGATTGTGTCGATGTGTGTCCGGTCGATTGTTTTCGTGAGGGCCCGAACTTCCTCGTTATCGATCCCGACGAATGCATCGACTGTACGCTGTGTGTAGCCGAATGTCCCGTCGAGGCGATCTTTGCCGAGGACGACGTCCCCGCCGGGCAGGAGTCGTTCATCGCGCTGAACGCCGAATTGTCGCAACAGTGGAAGCCGATCGTCGAGAGCAAGGCCGCTTTGCCCGACGCGGACGAATGGGCCAAGATCAAGGACAAGCTCGACCAACTGCAGCGCTGACCCCCGTCGGGGGGCGGGTGTGCTTTCAGCGTGTCCTACAATGCACTAAGATGGCGCACGGCCTCAAACCACATCAAATATCCGGGGAAATATCATGTTGGTGAGCGAGATTCTGGCGATCAAGGGCAAGGTGCTGTACACCATTGCACCGAACAGGAGTCTGGCCGAAGCAGTGACGATCATGACCGAGCAGGATGTCGGATCGCTGGTTGTTTTCGACAAGGGACGGGTCGCCGGCATGCTGACCTTCCGTGAGGTGCTTCAGGCCGTCCACAAGGGCGGTGCCGGATGGGGCGACCTCGCCGTGGAGCAGGCGATGCTTGCGGGGCCGATGCTTGCGGCGCCGAACATGGAAATGGATGAATTGCGGCGGCTGATGGTCGACCATCACCAGCGCTATCTGCCGGTGATGGACGGCACCACCTTGCTCGGGGTGGTCAGTTTTCACGATGTGGCCAAGGCCGTGCTCGAAGAGCAGAGCTTCGAGAACCGGATGCTCAAGAACTATATTCGCAACTGGCCGGCTGAAGAAGCAGAGCGCTGATACGATTCCGGAGTGTGTGCGGTCCGTCGGAGCCGCGGTCTACGTGATGAATGGCGACGCCCGCTGAAAGACGGGCGAGCCAAGGTTGGAAACGGGTGGCACCAGCTGCCCGGCGCCTCGGGAGGGCGGGTTCGCGCGACATTGTCGCGCTGAAGCTTTTTCCAACAACACGAGGAGACAACGTGGAAAAAATCTGGCTGAAGAGTTATCCGGCGGGCGTACCGGCCGAAGTGAATGTGCACGAGTTCAGCTCGCTCGGCGACCTGTTCGAGCAGAGCGTGCGCAAATTCGGCGGAAGGACGGCCTATGTCTGCATGGGTAAGGGCCTGACCTATGCAGAACTGGACCGGTTGTCGGCACAGTTTGCCGCCTATCTGCAGGCCGAGCTCGGCCTGCCGCGGGGTACGCGGGTTGCGCTGATGATGCCCAATCTGCTGCAGTACCCGGTGGCCATGTTCGGGGCCCTGCGCGCCGGCTATACGGTGGTGAATGTCAATCCGCTGTACACCGCCCGCGAGCTGGAGCATCAGTTGCGGGATGCCGGTGCCGAGGTCATCGTCATACTCGAGAACTTCGCGCATACGTTGCAGCAGGTCATGCAGCACTTGCCGCTCAAGCATGTGGTGGTGACCAGCCTGGGTGAGATGCTCGGTTTTCCGAAGTCGGCGATCGTCAATTTCGTCGTGCGCCGGGTCAAGAAGATGGTTCCGGCCTGGCATCTGCCCGGAAGCGTCGATTTCGGCACCGTACTCCGGCAGGGCGCGCGCCACACGTTGAAGCCGGTCGAGGTCGGGCGCGATGATATTGCCTATCTGCAATACACCGGCGGCACCACCGGCGTGGCCAAGGGGGCGGTGCTCACCCACGGCAACGTCGTGGCCAATCTCCAGCAGGCTCATGCGTGGATCAAGCCTTTCCTGCATGAGGGCGAGGAGGTCATCATTACCGCCTTGCCGCTTTATCACATCTTTTCGCTCACGGCGAATTGCCTCACCTTCCTGAAGATCGGTGCGACCAACGTGCTGATTACCAATCCGCGCGACATCCCCGGTTTCGTCAAGGAGCTGGCGAAGTACCGGTTCACTGCGATTACCGGCGTGAATACGCTGTTCAACGCCTTGTTGAACAACCCAGATTTTGCGAAGCTCGATTTTTCGGCTTTGAGAATCTCGCTGGGCGGCGGCATGTCGGTGCAACAGGCGGTCGCGGAAAAGTGGAAAAAGGTAACCGGTCTGCCGTTGATCGAAGCCTATGGCCTGACCGAGACCTCGCCGGCGGTGACGATCAATCCGCTGGACCTGCCCGATTTCAATCATGCGATCGGGCTGCCCGTTTCGTCGACCGAGGTCAGCATCCGCGATGACGACGGGGTTGAACTGGCGGTGGGACAACGCGGCGAACTTTGCGTGCGCGGACCGCAAGTGACTCGTGGCTACTGGAATCGCCCGGAGGAGACCGCACGCGCATTCACTTCGGATGGTTTTTTCCGCACTGGCGACATCGCGGTGATGGACGAGCAGGGGTTCATACGTATCGTCGACCGCAAGAAGGACATGATTCTTGTGTCCGGCTTCAATGTCTATCCGAACGAGGTCGAGGATGTGATTGCCAGCCATCCCGGCGTGATGGAGGTGGCGGCGGTCGGTGTTCCGAGCGAGCACAGCGGCGAGGTGGTCAAAGTGTTCGTGGTGCGCAAGGACCCTTCACTCACGGAGGCGGAGTTGATTGCCTTCTGCCGGGAAAATCTGACCGGCTACAAGGTGCCGCACCGGGTCGAGTTCCGGGACGAGCTGCCGAAGACCAATGTCGGCAAGATTTTGCGCCGGATGCTGCGTGACGGGGCTGCGCCGGGAGCCTCCTGACCGCTAGTGGCAAATTGGTGGCCCTGCGCGCGCACCGCGTTCACCGCGATGCGCGCGCAGTGGCCCGATCCCGGAGCCGCGCTGTCGAACGATGGTCAGCGCAAGAAATGTCTTGTATTTGGTCCAGAATCATGATTCCATCTCGATCGTAAATCATTTGGCCTGACCATGAACCGTCGTTTCCTGTCCGCCGCTGTCGTAGCCGTACGCGTAGTAGTAAGCGTAGGTGAGCGCGCGCCGTAGCGGGTCAGGAACAGACGAACCAAATCCAGAACCCCCGCCGGCGCGCAAGGCCGGCGGGGGTTTGTTTTTTTGTGCCGCCGGTCGAGACGCCGCACCACGATCTCAAGGAGAAAAAGATGAATCAGATGACCGGCGCCGAGTTGATCGTGCGTCTGCTCGAACGTCAGGGCGTGCGTACCATCGCCGGAATTCCGGGCGGTGCAATCCTGCCGCTCTACGATGCACTCTCGGGAAGCGACATCATTCATCATGTACTCGCCCGCCATGAGCAGGGCGCCGGTTTCATGGCGCAGGGCATGGCGCGGGTTTCCGGCCGTCCTGAAGTGTGCTTTGCTTCCAGTGGCCCGGGGGCGACCAATTTGGTCACCGCAATTGCAGATGCGATGCTCGATTCCATTCCACTGGTGGCCATTACCGGTCAGGTCCCGTTGGCGATGATCGGCTCCGATGCCTTCCAGGAAGTCGACATCTACGGCATGACCGTGCCGATCACCAAGCACAACTTCCTCGTGCGTTCGGTGAAGGAGTTGCTCGAGGTCATTCCGGAGGCCTTCCGCATCGCGATGTCCGGCCGGCCGGGCCCGGTGTTGGTCGATGTGCCCAAGGACGTGCAGAACCAGATCATCGACTTCGACGACTATCCACCGGTCGCGGTGCGCGATGCATCGCCGCAGGTGCCGCTCGCACTGATCGAGGAAGCGGCGCGAATGATCAATGAGGCCGAGCAGCCGGTCCTCTATCTCGGCGGTGGTGTGGTCCATTCCGGCGCGGCCGCGCAGGCGGTGACGCTGGCGGAGCAGGCCGGGTTGCCGACCACGATGACGTTGATGGCGCTCGGGGCGATGCCGATGGATCATCCGCTGTCGATCGGCATGCTCGGCATGCATGGCGCCCGTTACACCAATTTCGTGCTCGAGGAGGCGGACCTGCTGATCTGCGTCGGCGCGCGATTCGACGACCGCGCGGTGGGCAAGGCGGCGCAATTCTGTCCGAAGGCAAAGATCGTCCATGTCGATGTGGATGCCTCCGAGTTGCACAAGATCAAGAACGCCCATGTGGCGATCAACGGTGACGTGACCGAGGTCCTCGAGGCCTTGCTTCCGCGCGTGAAGGTGCAGTTGCGCAAGCGCTGGCTGTCGCATGTCGAGAGCCTCAAGGGGCGCTTCCCGATGCAGTTTCCGGATCTGGACAATCCGCGCAGTCACTATGGACTGGTCCATGCAGTGGCGTCGGCGCTCGATGACAGTGCTGTCGTCACGACCGACGTGGGCCAGCACCAGATGTGGGTGGCGCAGGCCTATCCCTTCCGGCGCCCGCGCCAGTGGCTGACTTCCGGCGGGCTCGGCACCATGGGTTTCGGCATGCCCGCAGCCCTTGGCGCGGCCATGGCGGCGCCGGAGCGTACCGTGGTGTGTTTCTCGGGGGATGGCAGCATCATGATGAACATCCAGGAACTGGCGACTCTGGCCGAGCAGCAGCTCAACGTCAAGATCGTACTGATGAACAACAACGCGCTCGGCCTCGTGTATCAGCAACAGAACCTGTTCTACGGCAAGCGTGTGTTTGCTTCACGCTATAGCGGTGCGCCCGATTTCATGAAAATCGCCGAAGGCTTCGGCATTCCGTCGGTCGATCTCGATCGGGCCGCCAACCCGCGCGCAAGCCTTGCCCAGGCCCTGCAGACACCGGGGCCGTGTCTGATCCATGTTTCGATCGATCGCGACCAGTTTGTTTACCCCATGGTGCCGCCGGGCGCGGCCAATACCGAAATGATCGGAGGCTGATGATGATCGAACAGGTTGCCGAACCCTTGCAGCAGGCAGGCTTTGCCAAAGTGGTACTCGAACTCGACGTGAATAACCACCCCGGAGTGATGAGTCACATCTGCAATCTCTTTGCGCGGCGGGCGTTCAACATGGAGGGGATTCTGTGCATGCCGGTCGCCAACGGGGTGCGCAGCCGGATCTGGTTGCTGGTGTTCGAGGACCAGCGCCTGGAGCAGATGATCCGCCAGCTCGAGAAGCTCGAGGATGTCGTGCACGTGCGCCGACATGGTGCAGAGCACGAAGTTTTCGAGCGTCTGGAAGACTTTTTCCACTGACCGCAGGGCGGGCGGAGGGGCCGGCAGCCTGTGCTAAAATCGCCGGCCGTTCCCGCCCGATCGCAAAGAGTCATCCATGTCCGGCAATACCCTCGGCACGCTGTTCTGCGTCACCTCCTTCGGTGAGTCCCACGGTCCGGCGATCGGCTGCGTGGTCGATGGCTGTCCGCCGGGACTGCCGATCAGCGCCGCCGAGATCCAGCTCGAACTCGACCGGCGCAAGCCCGGTACCTCGCGTCATGTGACTCAGCGCCGCGAGCCCGACGAGGTCGAGATCCTGTCGGGTGTGTTCGAGGGATTGAGCACCGGCACGCCGATCGCCCTGCTGATCCGCAATCAGGATCAGCGCAGCAAGGACTACGGCAACATCGCCGAGACCTTCCGTCCAGGGCATGCGGATTATCCCTACTGGCAGAAATACGGCATTCGCGATTACCGCGGTGGCGGGCGTTCGTCGGCGCGCGAAACCGCAGTCCGGGTTGCTTCCGGAGCGATCGCCAAAAAGTGGCTGGCGGTGAAGTACGGCGTCGTGATTCGTGCCTACATGGCCCAGCTCGGGCCGCTCGCGATTCCGTTTGAATCCTGGGACGAGGTCGACCGCAATCCCTTTTTCGCGCCGAATGCGAGCATCGTTCCCGAGCTCGAGCGCTATATGGATGAGTTGCGCAAGTCGGGGGACTCTGTCGGCGCACGCATCAACGTGGTGGCCACGGGGGTTCCGGTGGGCTGGGGCGAGCCGGTGTATGACCGGCTCGATGCCGAGATCGCCTACGCGATGATGAGCATCAATGCGGTCAAGGGGGTCGAGATCGGTGCCGGATTCGAGGCGGTTGCCCAGTTGGGGACGCAGCACGGTGACGAGATGACGCCCGAAGGTTTCCTGGCCAACAATGCCGGCGGCGTGTTGGGTGGTCTGTCTACCGGGCAGGATATCCTCGTCAGCATGGCGATCAAGCCGACTTCCAGCATCCGCCTCGACCGGCGCTCGATCGATCGTCAGGGCGCGCCGGTCATCGTCAATACCCATGGCCGCCACGATCCCTGTGTCGGCATCCGGGCGGCGCCGATTGCCGAATCCATGCTCGCGTTGGTACTGATCGATCACGCATTGCGCCATCGCGCACAGTGCGCCGACGTCGCCACCTCGACACCGCGTATCGCCGGGCTGGCACCTTCGGGGCAGCAAGCCGTACCTTCGCCGCGCAAGGCTTGAGACGGGGTGACCTGCCGCCCATCCGGGGGCAGCGGCACGGCTTCGGCCGGTACGATCCGCCCGATGCTTCCCTATTGGCGTCTGTCCGCTTACTACTTTTTCTATTTCGCCTTTGTCGGCGCCTTCTCGCCGTACTTCACCCTTTATCTCCAGGCGCTGAGCTTCTCCGCAACCGACATTGCGATCCTGATGTCGCTGATGCAGGTGATGCGGGTGCTGGCGCCCAATCTTTGGGGATGGCTCGCCGAACATCTGGGCATGCGGCTGCCCATCGTGAGAGTGTCGGCGCTGGCAAGCCTTGCCGGGTTTTCGGTTTTTTTCCTGACCGAGGACTTTACCGGCGTGTTCATCGGCATGGCGCTGATGGCCTTCTTCTGGAGCGCAGCGCTTCCGCTGGTGGAGAGCGTGACCTTCGTCCATCTCGGTGCCCAGGGGCATCGCTATGGCAGTATCAGGGTCTGGGGGTCGATCGGTTTCATCGGCGCGGTGCTCGGGCTGGGCCATCTGCTCGATCACTTCGCCATCGACGTGGTGCTATGGTTTACGGCGTCGGTGCTCGCGGGCATCTTCCTCTGTGCGCTGGCGGTGCCCGATGCCAGGACTTCCGCGTCGCAATCCGGCGCTGCCAGCCTGGGCGAAACCCTGCGTCGCGCGGACGTTCGCGCGCTGTTCGGGGCCTGCTTTCTGATGTCGGCGGCACATGGCGCGTTCTACGTCTTCTACTCGATCCTGCTGGTCGACCATGGGTACGAAAAGTCCACGGTGGGTCTGTTATGGTCGCTGGGCGTGCTTGCCGAGATCGGGGTGTTCCTGATCATGCCCATGCTGATGCGACACCTGTCGCTACGGACGATTCTGCTGTTCGCGTTTGCCTGTGCCGTGTTCCGCTTTGCGACCATCGGCTGGGGTGTCGGCAGCCTGGGGCTGCTCGTGCTCGCACAGATCCTGCATGGCGCAACCTTTGGTGCCTATCATGCGGCCGCGATTGCTGCGGTGAACAACTGGTTTCCAGGGCGCCTGCAGGCGACGGGGCAGGCGTTGTACGGGAGCGTGTCATTCGGCGCCGGCGGAATGCTCGGAGGCTTGATCAGCGGCTATACCTGGGACACTATCGGACCGGCATGGACTTTCACGCTGGGTTCGGTGTTTGCATTGGCGGGCCTGGTATGGCTGATCGTGGGCTGGAAAAATGTGCCTGAGGCGCGAGCCACGGGTGGCTGAAAAGGAGAACGCAATGTTGGACTGGGGCAGAAAATTCTTGCCGGTGGTCATCGCCGCAACGGTCGCCGTGGCCTGTCAGACGGTACAGACCACCGGCGGCGGCGCGGTCCGCGTAGAGCGTGAGCAGATGATGATGATTCCCGCGCAGGACATCGAGCAGGCATCGGCTCAGCAATATCAGGAGGTGCTGACCGAGGCGCGACGCAAGAACGCCCTCAATCGCGAACCGTCCCAGGTGCAGCGGGTGCGGCAGGTTGCCGGTCGGCTGATCCCGCAGACCGGACATTTTCGCCGTGATGCCCCGGGCTGGAAGTGGGAGGTTAACGTCCTGACTTCCACCGAACTCAACGCGTGGTGCATGGCGGGCGGGAAGATCATGTTCTATTCGGGCCTGATCGAAAGACTGGGATTCACCGACGACGAGATTGCCGCGGTGATGGGGCACGAGATCGCCCATGCGCTGCGCGAACATGCACGCGAACGGGTCTCGAAGGCCATGGCGACCGGCCTGGGCGTGTCGGTCGCGGGGGCCTTGCTCGGTGTCGGGCAGGGCGGGCAGGATCTGATGGGCGCAGTGGCCAAAGTCACGTTCGAGTTGCCGAATTCGCGCCTGCACGAAACCGAGGCCGACCGTATCGGGGTGGAGCTTGCCGCTCGGGCCGGCTACGATCCGCGGGCAGCGGTGAGTCTGTGGAACAAGATGGCGGCCCAGTCCTCGGGGTCGCCGCCGCAGTGGATGTCGACCCATCCGTCGCACGCCACCCGCCAGAAGGATCTGGGCGAATACGCGGCCCGCGTCATGCCTCTTTACGAGCAGGCCCGGCGACGCTGATCCCCGTCGTCGTGTCGGTTCCGGGGCCGGCTACCCAGGCAGGCGTCCGTGTGAAATAATCAAAACCTTTTCTCTCCGCGGAATACATTGGATGGAAGCCCAAACGCTGTACGAAAAACTCTGGTCGAGTCATGTCGTTCACCAGGAGGCCGACGGCACGGCGCTGATCTATATCGACCGTCATCTGGTGCACGAAGTGACCAGTCCGCAGGCCTTCGAAGGCCTCAAGCTCGCAGGGCGCAAGCCATGGCGGATCTCGTCGATTGTCGCCACCGCCGATCACAATACGCCGACCGATCATTGGGACATGGGTATCCAGGATCCGGTGTCGCGCCAGCAAGTCGAGACCCTGGATACCAATATCCGCGAAGTGGGCTCGCTGGCCTACTTTCCGTTCAAGGATCTGCGCCAGGGCATCATCCATGTGATCGGGCCCGAGAACGGCACGACGCTTCCGGGGATGACCGTGGTCTGTGGCGACTCGCACACCTCGACCCACGGCGCCTTCGCCTGTCTCGCACACGGTATCGGCACGTCCGAGGTCGAGCACGTGATGGCGACCCAGTGTCTGTTGCAGAAGCGATCGAAGACCATGCTGGTCAGGGTCGATGGTGCGGCCGGTCGCGGCGTGACTGCCAAGGACATCGTGCTCGCGATTATCGGCAGGATCGGGACTGCCGGCGGTACCGGCTATGCTATCGAGTTCGGCGGTAGCGCAATTCGCGCGCTGTCGATGGAAGGTCGGATGACGATCTGCAACATGGCGATCGAGGCCGGCGCGCGCGCGGGCCTGGTGGCGGTGGACGAAACCACGATCGCCTATCTCGAAGGCAAACCCTTTGCGCCCAAGGGCGAGGCGTGGGACCAGGCGGTGGCTTACTGGCGCACGCTCAGGAGCGACGACGGTGCGGTGTTCGACAAGGTGGTCGAACTCGATGCTGCTGCGATCGAGCCGCAGGTCACCTGGGGGACGTCGCCGGAGATGGTGACCACGATCGGCGGGCATGTGCCCGACCCTGCTCAGATCGATGACCCGGTGCGTCGCGAAGGCGTGGAGCGCGCGCTGAAGTACATGGGGCTCCTGCCCAATACCCCGATGTCCGAGATCGCTGTCGATCAGGTCTTCATCGGCTCGTGCACCAATTCACGGATCGAGGATCTGCGCGAGGCGGCTGCGGTGGTAAAGGGGCGGACCAAGGCGGCAAATGTGCGCCGGGTGCTGGTGGTGCCGGGCTCCGGACTGGTCAAGCGCCAGGCTGAGGCCGAGGGCCTGCACGAGGTGTTCCTTGCCGCGGGATTCGAATGGCGCGAGCCGGGCTGTTCGATGTGCCTCGCAATGAACGCCGACCGGCTCGAGCCGGGCGAGCGTTGCGCGTCGACCTCCAATCGAAACTTCGAAGGCCGCCAGGGGGCCGGTGGCCGCACGCACCTGGTGAGCCCGGGGATGGCCGCCGCTGCCGCGGTGACCGGGCATTTTGCCGACGTGCGCGCGCTGAACTGAAAGGACTAGCCGAAGATGAAACCGTTTACCGTTCTCGAAGCGCTGGTGGCGCCGCTCGACCGTGCCAACGTCGATACCGATGCGATCATTCCGAAGCAGTTCCTGAAATCGATCAAACGTAGCGGCTTCGGCCCCAACTTGTTCGACGAATGGCGTTATCTCGACGTGGGCCAGCCCGGTCAGGACAGCACCAACCGGCCGAAGAATCCGGATTTCGTGCTCAATCAGCCACGTTATCAGGGTGCGCAGATCCTGCTCGCCCGCGACAATTTCGGTTGCGGCAGTTCGCGGGAGCACGCGCCCTGGGCGCTCGAAGACTATGGCTTTCGTGCCATCATCGGGCCGAGCTTTGCCGATATTTTCTACAACAACTGTTTCAAGAACGGACTGCTGCCGATCAGGCTTGCTGCCACGGAGGTCGATGAACTGTTCCAGCAGTGCGAGGCTGCGGAGGGCTATCAACTGAAAGTGGACCTGGCTGCGCAGACGGTGACCCGTCCGGACGGCAGGTCGATTCCGTTCGATGTCGACCCCTTCCGCAAGGAATGCCTGTTCAACGGGTGGGACGACATCGGCCTCACCCTGCGTCACGCCGACAAGATTCGTGCATTCGAAGAGCAGCGCCGGTTGCAGCATCCCTATTACTTCTCCTGAGCCCTATGGGCCGGGTTTGTGCGGAGAGACTCTGAATGAAGATTTGCGTGTTGCCGGGCGACGGCATCGGTCCCGAGATCATGGCGCAAGCCGTGCGCGTGCTGGGTGCGCTCGACCTGAAGTTCGAGCTCGAGGAAGCGCTGCTGGGTGGCAGTGCGGTGGACGCGACCGGCACGCCCTATCCGGAAGCGACTCAACGGCTCGCGCGTGCTGCCGATGCGGTGCTGCTCGGTGCAGTTGGTGGGCCCAAGTGGGACGCACTGCCGCGTGAGCAGCGTCCGGAGCGTGGCCTGCTCGGCATCCGCAAGGATCTCGGTCTGTTCGCCAATCTCCGTCCCGCCATCCTCTATCCCGAACTGGCCAATGCGTCCACCCTCAAGGCCGAGGTCGTGGCCGGGCTCGACATCCTGATCGTGCGCGAACTCACCGGCGATATCTATTTCGGTCAACCGCGCGGCATCGAGACCCGCGAGGTCAACGGCGAGCAGCAACGCGTCGGCTGGAACACCATGATTTACGCCGAGTACGAGATTCGGCGCATCCTCAAGGTGGCATTCGAAGCGGCGCAGAAGCGGGGCGGGAAGCTGTGCTCGGTCGACAAGATGAACGTCCTGGAATGCACACAGTTGTGGCGCGACATCGCCGAGGAAATGTCCAAGGACTATCCCGGGGTCGAGCTTTCGCACATGTTGGTCGATAACGCCGCGATGCAACTGGTGCGTAACCCCAAGCAGTTCGACGTGATGGTCACCGGCAACATGTTCGGCGACATTCTTTCCGACGAGGCCTCGATGCTGACCGGCTCGATCGGGATGCTGCCGTCGGCCTCGCTCGATGCGAACAACAAGGGCTTGTATGAGCCTTCGCACGGTTCGGCACCGGATATCGCCGGCAAGGGGGTGGCCAATCCGTTGGCGACGATTCTGTCGGCGGCAATGATGCTGCGCTACACCTTCGACCAGGAAGCGGCCGCCCAGCGGATCGAGAACGCGGTCATGAAGGTCCTTGCGCAGGGCTACCGGACTGGCGATATTTACGAGCCGGGCACGCGGCGGGTGGGAACGCAGGAAATGGGCGACGCGGTCATCGCGGCGCTTTGAGGTTTTTTTGATTCGAGGTGATGTGATGAAGCGAGTGGGTCTGGTTGGCTGGCGGGGAATGGTCGGGTCGGTGCTGATGCAGCGCATGGTGGACGAGGGTGATTTTGCCCACATCGAGCCGGTGTATTTCTCCACCTCCGCCGCGGGCGGCAAGGCACCGGTGTTCGGCGGCAAGGAGGCAGCGCTGCCGCTGCAGGACGCGACGAGCATCGATGCGCTCAAGGCCTGCGACATCGTCATTACCTGCCAGGGTGGCGATTACACCAAAGAGGTATATCCGAAACTGCGTGCCGCCGGCTGGAACGGCCACTGGATCGACGCCGCCAGCGCCCTGCGCATGGCAGACGACGCCGTGATCATTCTCGATCCGGTCAACATGCATGTAATCAAGGACGCGCTCGCCAACGGCGGCAGAAACTGGATCGGTGGCAATTGCACCGTATCGCTGATGCTGATGGGCCTGGGCGGCCTGTTCAAGCACGACCTCGTCGAGTGGGTTTCGGCGATGACCTACCAGGCTGCGTCCGGCGCCGGCGCGCAGAACATGCGCGAACTGATCGCGCAGATGGGCACCATCCACGCCTCGGTGGCCGACCTGCTGGCCGATCCGGCCTCGGCCATTCTCGACATCGACCGCAAGGTCGCCGAGACCATCCGGTCGGACGCCTTCCCGAAGAAGAATTTCCGCAATACGCCGCTTGCCGGCAGCCTGATCCCATGGATCGATGTGCCGGTCGACAACGGTCAGTCGAAGGAAGAGTGGAAGGGTGGCGCCGAGTGCAACAAGATCCTCGGCAAGCTGGCTTTCCGCAGCGCCGGCAGCATCCCGATCGACGGGCTGTGCGTGCGCATCGGCGCCATGCGCTGCCACTCGCAGGCGCTGACCATCAAGCTGAAGAAGGACGTGCCGCTCGACGAGATCACCCAGATCATCGCCACCGCCAACGACTGGGTGAAAGTTGTGCCCAACGAACGCGAGATCTCCGAGCGCGAACTGACGCCCGCGGCGGTGACCGGTACGCTGAACGTGCCGGTGGGCCGCCTGCACAAGCTGGCGATGGGGCCGGACTACCTCGGCGCCTTCACCGTCGGCGACCAGCTTCTCTGGGGAGCGGCCGAGCCCTTGCGTCGCATGCTGCGGATTCTGCTTGAGGACTGAGTTGACCGAAGCGGTAGTCGATGACGAAGGGCAATCCTTTGTCATCGACGAGTCGGGACGAGAGGAAGGTTCCCCTTTAGTCATAATCAGTTGGTGCAGGTATTTCAAATAAATGCTAGATTGCTAGCCCAAGTCCATGATGTATTGTCCTTTGCTGGCTTGGCGAAGGGGAACGTGGTTTGAGGATAACTATGAGAACGTCGATTAAGGCATCCCTGATCGCGGCGGCGATCGCCTCGTTTCCGCTCGGCAGCCTTGCCGCAGGACTGGGTCAGATCAATGTTTTCAGCGGGTTGGGGCAACCGCTGCGGGCCGAGATCCAGATCAGTGCGACGCCGCAGGAGTTGCAGTCGATCACTGCCAGGGTCGCATCGCCCGACGCCTTTCGTCAGGCAAACATTCCTTATCCCGGTTTCGTGTCGGGCATCCGGGTGTCGGTGGATACCCGCGGGCGGCGCCCGGTAGTGAGGCTGAGCAGCGATCGTCCGATCAATGAGCCTTTCGTGGGCCTGCTCGTCGAGCTGGATTGGGCCACCGGACGCCTGGCGCGCGAGTACACGTTCTTGCTCGATCCGGTCGATGTGGCCGCGCCCAAGCCGGTGGCCGCGCGCGTCGAGGTGCCGAATGCGCCGAGTCGTGCGACTGCCGCGTCCGAGCCGGCAGCCCGTGCGGTAGTCGCGAACAGCTATACCGTCCGGCGTGGTGACACCTTGCACGGTATCGCCGAATCCACCCGGCGCGAGGGCGCGAATCTCGATCAGATGCTGATTGCCCTGTTCCATGCCAATCGTGCCGCATTCGACGGCGACAACATCAATCGTCTCCATGCTGGTGCCATACTGACGATTCCGTCGGCAGACACAGTGCTCGCGACCACTCCGGCCGAAGCGCGCCGGGAGATCGTGGCTCAGGCGGCCGATTTCGCGGCCTATCGCAAGCGTCTGGCCGGGGCGGCCGCCGTAAGCGAAGCAGCGGCTGCGCCGGCCGAGCAGGGCAGCGCAGGACGTATCGTGCCCAAGGTCGAAGATGCCCGGGCTCCGGCCGATGTCGGCGACAAGCTTCAGATTTCCAGAACGCCGTCCGATGCGGGGGGAGGTGCGGACCGCGATGCCGTCACCCGGTTGCAAGCGCTCGAGGAGGAGCTGGTTGCCCGTGAAAAGGGCCTGGAAGAGGCAAACGTCCGGCTTGCTCAACTCGAACAGAATATTCGGGAACTGCAGAAGTTGCTCGAACTCAAGAGCCAGCCCATGGCCCAATTGCAGCAGGCTGCCCCCGATGCGCCGGATTCTGCGGAGCCGGTAACGCCTCCTCCTCCTCCGGTCGCGGTCGCTGAACCGGCACCTCCAGTCCCTGCGCCGGTTGAGACCGCACCGCCTCCAGCGCCGGTCGAAGCCGCACGCGCATCGGCTGCGCCAGACCCTGTGGCGGCGTCCGACGAGCCGGAATCCGTATTTGCCGACCCGGCGATCCTTGCCGCCGGTGGTGCCGTGCTTGCGTTGTTGCTTGGTTTTGCCGCCTATCGCGCCCAGCAGCGCAAGAAAGCGGTCGCAGCGCTGGACAGCTCAGCCCTGATGAGCGAGTTCCCCCCGGATAGCAGCGCGGTATTCGGTGCGACTGGCGGACGGAGCGTCGACACGGGTAACAGCAGCATTATCCATACCGATTTCAGTCAGTCGGGCTTGTCCTCGATCGATGCCGACGAAGGGGTCGATCCGGTGGCGGAGGCCGACGTGTACATGGCTTACGGCCGTGATGCCCAAGCCGAAGAGATTCTTGAAGATGCATTGAAGGCCGATCCGAACCGGGCAGCGATCTATCTCAAGTTGCTGGAGATTTTTGCCCAGCGCCAAAGTCTGAAGCAGTTCGAGACGACGGCCAGCGAGCTTTATGCCCGGACCGCGGGCCAGGGTGCCGACTGGGAAAAAGCGGCGCTGATGGGACGCAAGCTGGATCCCGACAATCCGCTTTATAGTGCCGGACCGATCGAGGCCGAGCGCACAATTCCGCCAACGACAGAACTGCCGGCCGGCGTTGCCTCCGTCCTCGCCGCAGCGGTGAGCGCCCGGACTGCGGCAACAATACCGGAGCTCGCGGCTGACAAGGCTGCCGAGGAAACCGGGCCGTCGCTTTCCAGCCTGGATTTCACGACCTCCTCCACGCTTGAACCGAGTTCCTCGCAGCTCAAGAATACCTGGGCCATGCCGGGCGAGCTCGGACAGCTGGCAAGTGCGGACGCCGCGCCGTCTGACGTTTCATCGGGGATCGATCTGCCGACCGACGAATTTGTCGCGATCGATGCGGAGGCGATCGATTTCGATCTGGGCGGCGATCAGGAAGCGCCTGTGGCGCCGAGCGACGATATGCCGGAAGGGGAGATCAAGGCCGACGCCGGGTTGTCGGTCGATGAGCTTTCCGACTCGGGACTCGACCTCGATCTCGGAGCCGACGAGCCCACCAAGGAAGAGACGGAAGCCGGCGCCCATGGCACACCGGATGCGGTCCACGATGCAAATACGGCGACCATGATCGACGGTGCGCCGTGGCTTGCATTGAACGAGGAGCACGCGCTCGAATTCGATCTGCCGGATATCGGTGCGCCCGTAGCCGGCAAGCCGGCCGCATTCGACATGAGTGCGACGGTCGTCCAGGCGACCGAGCAGGAGTCGGATAGCGGCGATTCCGTGACCGATCTCGAGAAAACCAGTTTCGATGCGAGTCTGCTCGATTTCGATTTCGACCTCGACACGCCGCCTGCCGAGTCGACGCCATCGGCCGATCCCGGCGGCCTCGATCTCACCAGTATCGATCTTGACCTGGAGCCGACCGAGGAGCTGGAGCCGGTCAGTCCGGCGCCGGTAATTGCGACAGCCGACGCAGCCGCCCCGGTCGAGAACGAGGGCGAACTCGATCATGAGGTCGAGACCAAGCTCGAACTCGCGCGTGCCTACGACGAAATGGGCGACAAGGAAGGTGCACTGGAGCTGCTCAATGAAGTCATGGCCGAGGGCTCTGCCACGCAGCAGGCCGCGGCACGTGCCCTGATCGACAAGCTCGGGTGAGTTCTACATCGCTCGCCGCCGCGGGGCGAATGTCCTGCGGCGGCGTTTTATTTTGAGCATGCATTCGGGTCTTGTCCTGTTCCTGTGGATGGCGGGCGTCGCCTCGGTTCAGGTCGCCAGTGGTCGTCTGCTGGCGGCATTGGTGGGTATCTGTCTGTCCTTGGTCCTGCTGCTCGCGCGGCGGCGGGGAGTCCGGCTGATCCGCCGCGTCCGGATACTGCTGCTCGCGATCATTGTCCTGTTCGCCTGGTTTACCCCTGGCGAGGCCTTGCTGGCAGGTTTGCCCGGGTTCAGTCCGACACGCGAGGGGGTGATGCTCGCCATGGAGCATGCGGGGCGCCTGATCGTGGTGGTGTGTTGCGTCGCCCTGTTGCTCGAAATGCTGTCGCCCGACAGGCTGATCAGCGGGCTCCATGCGCTGTGTCGGCCGGGCGTGGTGTTCGGGCTATCGGCGCAACGTGTTGCATTGCGCCTGCTGCTGGTGCTCCGGTATGTTGATGATGCCCGCGGCGGGCGCCATGAATGGAAGCGCTGGCTGCTGGAGGCGGATGAGGACGTTGCCGCCGTGCATCTCGTGCGCGAGCGCCTGGGTGCGTCGGATTTGCTGATTCTGGCCGGCTTTCTGGCGGGAGTGGGGTGGTGGCTGTGGTAAGAGTTGCGCTGGGTGTCGAGTACGCAGGCGATGCTTTCGAAGGTTGGCAGAGTCAGCGCCACGGACGGACGGTACAGGATGCGCTGGAGTCCGCGCTGGCGCGCATCGCCGGCGCTCCGGTTCGGCTGCAGGTCGCCGGCCGCACCGATACGGGAGTGCACGCAACGGCCCAGGTCGCCCATTTCGATACCGCCGCGCAGCGGCCTTTGTCGGCATGGGTGCGCGGCACCAACACCTACCTTCCGCCGGCGGTGGTCGTGCGCTGGGCAAGGGTGGTCGACGAACAGTTCCATGCCCGGTTTCTTGCCTATGAGCGGGTCTATCGCTACATCCTGTTCAACTCGCCCACGCGGCCGGCAGTGCTGGCGGGCAAGGTTGGCTGGTTCCATCCGCCCCTGGACGAGTCGAGAATGACCGCGGCCGCCGCCCTTCTGGTCGGCCAGCATGATTTTTCTGCGTTCCGGGCTGCCTGCTGCCAATCGAAGACGCCGGTCAGGATCATGTACGACGCGCAGGTGGCGCGGATTGGCGATTATCTGGTGATGGACTTTCGGGCGAACGGCTTTCTCCATCACATGGTGCGCAATCTGGTGGGGGCGCTGGTCTATGTCGGCAAAGGCTACTATCCACCGGAGTGGCTGGGCGAGGTCCTGGCGGGGCGGGATCGAGTCCACGCGGCGCCGACATTCGAGGCTGCGGGCTTGTACCTTTGCGGGGTCTCCTATCCACCACGCTGGTCGCTCCCTGGGGATGGGCGTATCATCGCTCAGCCCCGGATACCCCTTCTCTGAATGTCACATACCCGTATCAAGATCTGCGGTCTGACCCGGCCGCAGGATGTTCGCGTGGCGGTCGACGCCGGCGCCGACGCGATCGGCCTGGTGTTCTACCCACCCAGTCCGCGCAATGTCAGTTTCGAGCAGGCGGCTGAACTGGCCGCGTTGCTTCCCCCGTTCATCACCGCTGTCGGCCTGTTCGTCAATCCTGAGCCCGGGTTCGTCGACGATGCCCTGCGGCGTGTTCCGCTGCAGCTGCTGCAGTTCCATGGTGATGAGACCGAGCGCGAATGTTGCCGCTATGGTCGTCCCTGGATCAAGGCGGCGCGGGTGCGACCCGGGGTCGATCTGCTAGAATTCGCTGCTTGTCACCCCGGCGCCAGAGGCGTCCTGCTCGATGCGTTTGTCGATGGCTACGGCGGTGGCGGTAAGACTTTCGATTGGTCCCTGATTCCCTCCGGTCTGGGGCGTCCGCTCATACTCTCGGGCGGCCTCGACCCGGACAATGTGCGCGAGGCCGTACGCGTCGTCCGTCCATGGGCGGTAGATGTGTCGAGCGGAGTCGAATCAGCCAAGGGAATCAAGGATGCGGACAAGATTGCCGCGTTTATTGCCGGAGTTCGAGATGCAGATGGCTGACATGCAATACCAGTATCCTGACGAGCGTGGCCACTTCGGTCCCTACGGCGGCATTTTTGTCGCCGAAACATTGATTCCGGCGCTGGATGAACTGCGTGCGGCCTATGCCGAGTGCATGGCTGATCCTGCTTTCGTGGCGGAGTTCGAGTACGAACTGAAGCACTACGTCGGGCGTCCGAGTCCGATCTATCACGCCAAGCGCTGGTCGCAGACACTCGGCGGTGCGCAGATCTATCTCAAGCGTGAAGACCTGAACCATACCGGTGCGCACAAGGTGAACAACTGCATCGGTCAGGCGATGGTGGCGCGGCGCATGGGCAAACCGCGGGTCATCGCCGAAACCGGTGCCGGTCAGCACGGCGTGGCAACGGCCACGGTCGCTGCGCGCTACGGCATGGAGTGCGTCGTCTATATGGGGTCGGAAGACGTCAAGCGCCAGGCCGCCAACGTTTACCGGATGAAACTCCTCGGCGCCACCGTGGTGCCGGTCGAATCCGGCTCGAAGACGCTCAAGGATGCACTCAACGAGGCGATGCGCGACTGGGTGACCAATGTCGGCAACACCTTCTACATCATCGGTACGGTGGCCGGACCGCATCCCTATCCGATGATGGTTCGCGATTTTCAGGCGGTGATCGGCAAGGAGTGCCTGGTGCAGATGCCCGAGCTCGTCGGCCGTCAGCCCGATTATGTCATCGCCTGTGTCGGTGGCGGTTCGAACGCAATCGGGATCTTCCATCCCTATATCGGAATCGACGGGGTGCGCCTGATCGGTGTCGAGGCGGCCGGAGACGGTATCGATACCGGTCGTCATGCGGCGCCGTTGACGGCCAATTCCAGGGTCGGGGTACTGCATGGCAACCGGACCTACCTGATGCAGGACGAAGACGGGCAGATCATCGAGACCCATTCCATTTCCGCCGGCCTCGATTATCCGGGTGTTGGTCCGGAGCATGCATGGCTCAAGGACACCAAGCGCGCGGAGTATGTCGCGGTGACCGATGCGGAGGCGCTGCAGGCCTTTCACGACCTGTGCCGGCTCGAGGGCATCATTCCCGCCCTCGAGTCCTCCCACGCCCTCGCTTACGCGGCGAAGCTTGCCCCCACGCTGCCCGCTGATCAGGTTCTGCTCGTGAATCTGTCCGGGCGTGGCGACAAGGACATGCACACGGTTGCCGAGCGTTCGGGCATCCAGTTCTAAGCTGCGGCGGGCCGCTGGCGGTCCGCATTGCCGGATTACACTATGTCGAAAATCAACCGTACTTTTCAGCGCCTGCAGGCTGAAGGCCGCAAGGCGCTGATCCCTTTCATCACCGCCGGCGATCCCGACGGCGACCTTACCGTTCCGCTGATGCACGCCCTGGTGGCCGGAGGCGCGGACATCATCGAGTTGGGCGTGCCCTTCTCCGATCCGATGGCCGATGGCCCCACCATTCAGCGTGCCTCGGAGCGCGCGCTGGCTGCGGGAATGACCTTGCGCAAGGTGCTCGCCGTCGTGCGCACCTTCCGCGCGGACAACGCCGATACGCCGGTGGTGTTGATGGGCTATGCCAATCCGATCGAGGCCATGGGGCCGGATACTTTCGTCGCGGCGGCTTGTGAGGCCGGCGTGGACGGGGTTCTGGTGGTCGACTATCCGCCTGAGGAGTGCACCCGGTTCGCTGCCACTGCAAAGTCGGCCGGTCTGGATCCGATCTTCCTGCTCGCGCCGACTTCTTCCGAGCAGCGTTTCCGTGACGTTGCCGCGGCCGGCAGCGGTTACATCTATTACGTTTCCCTGAAGGGCGTGACCGGTGCCGCCAGCCTCGATTTCGACGAAGTCGCGCGGCGCATTCCGCAGATCCGCGCTGCGGTGGGGATGCCGGTCGGGGTGGGATTCGGCATCCGCGATGCCGAGAGTGCGAAGCGTATCGGTGCGGTGGCTGACGCGGTGGTGATCGGTAGCCGGATCATCGAAGAGATCGAACGCAGTCCGCGCGAGGCCGTGATCGCCAATGTCACCGCATTCGTGCGCGGCATCCGGGCCGCACTCGACGAATCCGCCGGAGCGAACCAATGAGCTGGCTGCAAAAACTGCTTCCGCCCAAGATCAAGCGCAACGACACGGCTGCACGCAACAAGTCGATTCCCGAAGGCCTGTGGAGCAAGTGTACCGCGTGCGAGGCCGTGCTTTATCGCTCGGACCTCGAGGGCAACATGAGCGTGTGTCCCAAGTGCGGACATCATCAACGCCTGCGGGCACGTGCGCGCCTCGACATCCTGCTCGATCCGGAGGGACGGTTCGAGATCGGTACCGAGGTGCTTCCGGTCGATCCACTGAAGTTCAAGGATTCGCGCAAGTACCCCGAACGCCTGTCAACGGCCGCCGCAGACACCGGCGAGGCTGATGCGATGGTGGTGATGCAAGGGGCGATTCTCACGGTACCGGTGGTCGTGGCGTGCTTCGAGTTCGAGTTTCTCGGCGGCTCCATGGGCTCGGTGGTCGGCGAGCGCTTCGTGCGCGGTGCGAAAGCGGCCCTGGAGCAACGCATTCCCTTCATCTGCATTACCGCAACCGGCGGCGCGCGCATGCAGGAAGGTTTGTTCTCACTGATGCAGATGGCCAAGACCACCGCTGCCATCACCCAGTTGGCGCAGCGCAAGCTGCCCTTCATCACCATCCTGACCGATCCGACCATGGGGGGCGTGTCGGCCAGTTTTGCGTTCATGGGTGATGTGGTGATTGCCGAACCGGGCGCCCTGATCGGCTTCGCCGGCCCGCGCGTGATCGAGCAGACGGTACGCGAGAAGCTGCCCGAAGGTTTTCAGCGTTCCGAGTTCCTGCTCGAGAAGGGTGCGATCGACATGATCGTCGACCGCCGCGAGATGCGCGCGCGGGTTGCAGAGATCCTGGCGCTGCTCACCCGGCAGCCTGTCGTCAATGCCTGATTCGCAGAACGCGGCCGGCGCGCTGCCGGATACGGTGGACGGGTGGCTCGAACTGCTCGAGATCCGTCACGCACAGGTCATTCAGCTTGGTCTCGAGCGGGTCGCCGCAGTGCGCACCGCGCTTGGTCCGGACCCCGATGCGGTCGTGATCACGGTCGGCGGGACCAACGGCAAGGGGTCGACCTGTGCGATGCTCGAATCCATCCTGCTGGCCGAGGGCTACCGCGTCGGTTGCTACACCTCGCCGCACTTGTTGCGCTACAACGAGCGCATACGGATCGACGGTCGAGACGTGGACGATGTCGCACTGATGGAGGCGTTCGAGGCGGTCGAGCGCGCCCGTGGCGATACCTCCCTGACCTATTTCGAGCACGGTACGCTCGCCGCCTGGGAAGTGTTTCGGATCCGCCATCCGGACGTGATCATTCTTGAAGTGGGGCTCGGCGGGCGCCTTGATGCGGTCAATGTGGTGGATGCCGATTGCGCGATCGTGACCGGCGTTGCCATGGATCACATGGACTACCTAGGCGAAACCCGTGACGCAATCGGGTTCGAGAAGGCCGGCATTTTTCGCGCCGGACGCCCGGCCGTGTGCGGCGATCCGCATCCACCGGCCGCACTGCTCGCTCACGCCGAGGCCATCGGCACCCGGTTATGGGTCAGCGGGCGCGATTTCGGCTTTGGCGGCGATCGGCAGCAGTGGGGCTACTGGCGTTATGCGGCGCCACCGGCGACCGGTGCGCTGGTCAAACGCGGCGGCCTGGCCTATCCGGCATTGCGCGGCGCGAACCAGTTGCTCAATGCAGCCGCGGTGATCACTGCGCTCGACACCTTGCGTGACCGTATCCCGGTGTCGATGCAGGCGGTGCGTGAGGGCTTGATGCTGGTCGATGTGCCGGGGCGTTTTCAGGTTCTTGCCGGTCGTCCGGTGGTGGTGCTCGACGTGGCGCACAATCCGCAGGCCGCCGGGGTGCTGGCCGAGAATCTGTCGGGCATGGGCTTTCATCCCGAAACCTGGGCGGTGCTGGGCATGCTGGCCGACAAGGACGTCGAAGGCGTGGTCGCCCGCATGAGTGCGCGGGTCGACCACTGGCTGCTGGCGGATCTGCCCGGGAGGCGCGGGCTTTCGGCCGAAGCGCTTGCCGTGCGTTTGCGCGCCGCGGGCGTGGCGGGTGATATCCGCTGTTTCGCGTCTCCGGCCGACGCCTTTGATGCAGCGCGGAAAAGCGCTGGCGAGAATGATAGAATCGCTGTCTTTGGTTCATTCCTGACCGTGGCCGACGTGCTGGCAAAGATTCGTGCCGAGCGGCACTGATGAGGTTCTCCGGTGAGTGACGCAGACAACCTCGAGATCAAGAAACGGGCGCGCCGGCGCCTGGTGGGTGCTGCTGCGCTCGCCCTGCTGGCGGCGATCGTGTTGCCGATGGCGATGGATCAGGAACCCCAGGTGTCTTCGCAGGATATCCAGATCTCAATTCCCGATCGTGATGCGACCGCGAGCGAGGCGCGGCCGATCGCCTCCCGGGAACGGCCGCTGGCAGAGCCCGATGTGGCGCCGGCTCCGCTCGAGCAGGCGCCCGCGACGGGCGCAGGTTCGCCGCCGCCGCCCGCACCGGAATCGTCCACTTCAAAACCTCTGCCGGCAGCCGCTGCCCCCGTCGCCCCGGTCAAACCGGCGCCGGCGCCCGCACCAGCCCGTGACGAGGAGGCCGAGCGGGTAAAAGCCTTGCTCGGTGGCGCGTCGCCCGCTCAGGCCGAGCAGGCAGCGGCGGCTGCCGAATCGTTTGTCCTCCAGATCGGGGCTTTCAGCGATGCCGCCAAGGCCGCTTCGCTTGCGGCCGAACTCAAGAAACAGGGATTTTCTGCCTACACTGAAAAGGCCGGCACGGTGACTCGGGTCAGGGTGGGCCCGGTCCCGGTGCGCAGTGAGGCCGAGAAGCTTGGTGCACGGCTGCGCGCGCAGGGGCACAATGCGGTGCTGACGCCGCGCTGATCTCGTGCAATGACGGTTTTCGATTATTTTTTTCTCGCCGTGCTCGGCTTGTCGGCGGCGGTGGGGCTGTGGCGCGGGCTGGTGAGCGAGATCATGGCGCTGGTCGCGTGGCTGGCGGCGCTGTTTGCAGCCTGGCGCTACGCGGACGAAGCGGCGGACTTGCTCGCAGGTATGATTGCGGAGCCGGCTTGGCGTCAGATTGCCGGGTTTGCGTTGATTTTCGTTGCCGTGCTGTTGCTGGCCGCGTTTCTGCGTTTCCTGCTGCGCGAGTTGCTGCGGGCGGCCGGGCTGGGGGCCACGGACCGATTTTTCGGGGCGCTGTTCGGCCTTGTGCGTGGTCTGGTGATCAGTTTTGCAGTGGTGTTGATTGGTGGGTTGGTGGGGGTTTCGCGTGAGTCGTGGTGGGCCAGCGCGACGTTCTCGCCGCCGCTGGAAACGGCAGTGATTGCTGCCAAACCGTGGTTGCCGGATGCGGTGGCCGACAGAGTTCGTTTCAGATAGGCAGGGTTTCCATGTGCGGAATTCTTGGGGTGGTCGCGACCTCCCCGGTTAATCAGTTGCTCTACGATGGCCTGCAGGTGCTCCAGCACCGGGGCCAGGACGCGGCAGGCATTGCCACGGCGGAGGGCGGGCGTTTTCACATGCACAAGGGCTCCGGCCTGGTGCGGGATGTTTTCCGCACCCGCAACATGCGCAATCTCGAGGGCAACTGGGGTATCGGCCATGTCCGCTATCCCACCGCGGGCTCTGCCTACAATGCGGCCGAGGCGCAGCCTTTCTATGTCAACTCGCCGTTCGGCCTGCTGCTGGCCCACAACGGCAACCTGACGAACTCGGAAGAACTCAAGCGCGAGATGTTCCTTGCCGACCTGCGTCACATCAACACCAACTCCGATTCGGAGGTGTTGCTCAACGTGCTGGCGCATGAGTTGCAGGCGGCTGCCAACGGTCTCAAGCTCGACGAAGACGCCGTGTTCCGCGCCGTTGCCGGGGTGCATCGTCGCTGCCGTGGTGCCTATGCCGCAGTGGTGATGATTGCCGGCTATGGGCTGCTGGCCTTCCGTGACCCCTATGGGATCCGTCCGCTGGTGATCGGGCGCAATGACGTGGCGGGTGGCACGGAGTGGCTGGTGGCGTCGGAGTCGGTCGCTGTCGACGTGCTCGGCTTCAAGCTGCTGCGTGACGTGGCGCCGGGTGAGGCGGTGCTGGTCGATTTCGAGGGCAACTTCCGCAGCCGTCAGTGTGCCGAAAAGACGGTGCAGGCGCCGTGCATGTTCGAGTTCGTCTATCTCGCGCGGCCGGATTCGATCATCGACGGGGTGTCGGTATACGAGTCGCGGGTCAAGATGGGCGAATACCTTGCCGAGAAAATGAAGCGTACGCTGCCGCATGTGAAAATCGACGTCGTGATCCCGATTCCCGATTCGAGCCGGCCTTCGGCGATGGAGATGGCGCATCGCCTGAACTTGCCCTACCGCGAGGGTTTCGTGAAGAACCGCTACATCGGCCGCACCTTCATCATGCCTGGCCAGGCGACGCGGCGGAAATCCGTGCGCCAGAAGCTCAACACCATTCACCAGGAATTCAAGGGCAAGAACGTGTTGCTGGTCGATGATTCGATCGTGCGCGGCACGACCAGCAAGGAGATCGTCAACATGGCCCGCGAGGCAGGGGCGGCCAAGGTCTATCTGGCCTCCGCCGCGCCCCCGGTGCGCTATGCCAATGTCTATGGCATCGACATGCCGACCCGTGCCGAGCTGATTGCCAGCGATCGTGACGATGCCGAGATCTGTCGTCAGATCGGTGCCGATGGCCTGATCTATCAGGATCTTGACGATCTGAAAGCCTCGGTGCGGGCGTTGAACCCGGCCATTCATTTCTTCGAGACCTCCTGTTTCGACGGCTGCTACGTGACCGGCGACATCACCGCCGAGTACCTCACCGGGGTGGAGAATCAGCGCGGCGAGGAGAAGCCGTCGTCGCGCGAGGACAGCGAGGATGGACAGCTCGATCTCAACCTGATCAGTCATCACGACCAATGAGTGCGGCGCCGGACATGAAGGATTTCGATCTCGACACGCTCGCGGTGCGGGCCGGTACCGCACGCAGCCAGTTCAACGAACACAGCGAGGCGATGTACCTGACCTCCAGCTTCGTGTTCGAGAGCGCGGCGCAGGCGGCAGCGCGTTTCTCCGGCGCGGAGGAAGGCAACGTCTATGCGCGCTTCTCCAATCCGACGGTGACCGCGATGCAGACCCGGCTCGCTGCACTCGAGGGCGCCGAGGCCTGTGTCGCGACCGCATCGGGCATGTCGGCGATCCTGTCGCTGGCGATGGCGGTGATGCAGGCGGGCGACCACGTCGTGGCCTCGAACGGTTTGTTCGGCGCGACCCAGCAGCTGTTCGGCACGATCCTCGCCAAGTTCGGCATCGAGACCAGCTTCGTGGCGGCGACCGATCTCGATGCCTATCGCGCTGCGGTACGGCCGCGGACGAAGCTGTTCTTCATCGAGACGCCGTCCAATCCGCTGACCGAAGTGGTCGATATCGCTGCGGTGGCGGCAATTGCACACGAGGCGGGGGCGATCCTCGCGGTGGACAACTGCTTCTGCAGCCCCGCGCTGCAGCGGCCGCTCGATCTGGGCGCCGACGTCGTCGTCCATTCGGCAACCAAGTATCTGGATGGACAGGGCAGGGTGCTGGGCGGTGCGGTGGCCGGGGCGAAAGTGATCACCGACGAGGTGTTCAAGTTCCTGCGCACCGCGGGCCCGACCCTGTCGCCGTTCAATGCCTGGGTGATCCTGAAGGGACTCGAGACCTTGCGCATCCGCATGGAGGCACAGTCGGCAAGTGCGCTCGAACTGGCACGATGGCTGGAGTCTCAACCCGGCGTGGCGCGGGTGTTCTATCCCGGGCTGCCGTCGCATCCGCAACATGAGCTCGCCATGCGTCAGCAGAAGAGCGGCGGCGCGATCCTGAGTTTCGATGTCGAGGGCGGACGCGAGGCGGCATGGCGGGTGGTGGATGCCACCCGAATGATCTCGATCACCGCCAACCTCGGCGATACCAAGTCCACCATCACCCACCCGGCCACCACCACCCACGGGCGGATCTCGCCCGAGGCCCGTGCGGCCGCAGGCATCGGGGATGGGCTGCTGCGCATTGCAGTGGGTCTGGAGTCGATCGATGACCTGAAGGCGGATCTGGCGCGCGGGCTCTCGGCCTGACGCCCGGCGCCGTGCGGTCGGTGCCATGAGTGCGACGCCGGGTCAGGTCATCCGTGCTACCCGGGAAGGCGTCGAAATTGCGCCCTATGATCCGTCCTGGCCGATGTGTTTCGAAGCCGAGAGCAGGCACTTGCGAAGTCTCCTGCCAGCCGGACTGATCGGCCGGATCGAACATTTCGGCAGCACCGCAGTACCGGGGCTCGCGGCCAAGCCCATCATCGACATGCTGGTCGAAGTGAGTTCGCTGGACGATGTCCGGGAGCGTATCGTGCCCGTCCTCGAGCGTGAGGGCTATGAGTACTTCTGGCGGCCCCGCACCCCGGGCGACGCCGACATCGGCTATGCGTGGTTCATCAAGCGGGATGCGAGCGGGCGCAGGACGCATCACATCCACCTGCTCGACAAGGATTCGCCCGACTGGGAGCGCCTGGCGTTCCGGGACTATCTGATCGCGCATCCCGAAGTTGCCCACGAGTACGCCGACATCAAGCGGCGCAGTGCGGCGGATTTTCCCGGTGACCGACTCGCCTACGCCAACGCGAAGACCCAGTTCATCACCCGCGTGACCGAAGCCGCCAGGATGAAATCCGGGGACGATCGCCCCTGATCAGCGCTTCGCGCCTGAATCCGGGTAGCCGTGCACGGTGAACTCCTCGCCATCGAATCCAAGCCAGACGGCATGATCGTGCCAGTCCGCAAGGACCCGGCGCTCGCAGCTGTGGCCGTCGATCAGATGCCAATGGACGCCCGGGCGGTGGGTGTGGCCGTGGATCAGGGTCGGGTAGCCGTGATCGCGCAACAAGGCTTCGACGGCCGTGCGGTTGACGTCCATGATCGTCATCGTCTTGTCGCGCTTGGCAGCCTCGCTTTGCTTGCGCAGGCTTTCGATGAAGGCTTTGCGTGTCGCCAGCGCTTGGGTGAGGAAGCCGGCTTGCCAGGCAGGGTCGCGGACCTGACGGCGATACGTCTGATAGGCAAGGTCGTCGGTGCACAAGGCATCGCCGTGGCTGAGCAGGACGCGACGTTCGCCCAGTTGGATCAGGGTCGGGTCCGGCAACAGGTGCAGCCCGGCGGCACGGGCAAAACCTGCGCCAGCCAGCAGATCGCGGTTGCCGGTCATGAAATGGACTTGGGTACCGGCTTCGGACAGTGTCCGGAGCGCGGTACAGATGCAACTGTTGAACGACGCGTCGACGTCGTCGTCGCCGGCCCAGTATTCGAACAGGTCGCCGAGGATGAAGAGGCTGCGCGCCTCGCGTGCCGGACCTTCGAGGAAGTCGACGAAGGCCGCGGTCGCCCGCGGCCGATCTTCGGCGAGGTGCAGATCCGAAATGAATACTGCCGGTACCGCCACGTGAATGGTGTCCGGCGCCGCGGACCGTTCGCCGGAAACGGCGAACGAAGCGTCAGACAATCTCGGCGCGCTCGATGATCACGTCTTCCTTGGGTACGTCCTGATGGAAGCCGCTCGAGCCGGTCTTGGTCTTGCGGATCTGGTCCACCACGTCGAGCCCGTCGACGACCTTGCCGAACACGCAATAGCCCCAGCCTTGCAGGTCGGGCGAACGGTAGTTCAGGAAGTCGTTGTCAGCGAGGTTGATGAAGAACTGGGCCGATGCGGAGTGCGGCGCCTGGGTGCGGGCCATGGCGACGGTGCCGCGGTCGTTCTTCAGACCGTTGTCGGCTTCGTTCTTGATCGGATCTCGGGTGGCCTTCTGCTTCATCCCGGGCTCGAAACCGCCGCCCTGGATCATGAAGCCATCAATGACGCGGTGGAAAACCGTGTTGGTGTAGTGGCCCGATTCGACGTAGGCGAGGAAGTTCTCGACCGTGATCGGGGCCTTTTCCGCATCGAGCTCAAGGGTGATGACGCCGAAATTGGTGTGCAGTTTGACTGCCATGCTGTACTCCTGTGAACTTACTTGTTGGGGGCCGGGCCCGCTTCAGCGACCTCGAGCAGGCGTGCCGCCCGGATGATGACCGGTTCGACCGGTACATTCTGATGCATGCCCGAGTTTGCCGTGCGCACCTTGGCGATTTTTTCGACCACCTCCATGCCGCGCACCACCTTGCCGAATACCGCGTAGCCCCATCCGTCGCGCGAGGGATAGTCGAGGAAGGTGTTCGGCGCGAGGTTGATGAAGAACTGCGACGACGCCGAATGGGGGTCGGAGGTTCTGGCCATGGCGAGGGTGCCAGGCAGGTTCTTGAGGCCGTTTCTGGCCTCGTTCTCGATCGGCGGACGGGTCGATTTCTGCTTCATCTGCTCATCGAAGCCGCCGCCCTGGACCATGAAGCCGTCGATCACGCGATGGAACACGGTGTCGTCGTAGTGACCATCCTTCACGTACTGGGTGAAGTTGGCAGCGGACTTCGGGGCCTTGTCTGCGTAGACTTCGACCACGATGTCGCCCTGGCTGGTTTTCAGTTCGACCATCGGGTTGGCGGCAAACGCCGGGAGCGTGAAGCCGATGAGGGCGACCAATGCGAGGACCTGCTTGTTCATGCGTTCTCCGTGGAAAGCTGTGATCGGCCCGCGTGCTGCAGGGGGCGTACGCCGGGGGCAGGTGCGCTTTCAGCACCGTCATGTGGTGGCGCACAGCAGGGGGCGGATTATGCACCGTGCTATACTTTTTGCGACTGTTTCAGGCGGGAAACAAAGGCTGATTCTATCAACAAGCGTCAGGCGCGCAAAATTTCGCGTTGGTACTGCCGCAAGCAGGCGGGCATCGCAGTGGCTCCGATGGGAGCCCGTTTTTTTTTGCGTCGATGCGTGTCGATTCGCGCTCTCCGCAGTATCTGCAATCAACGTTTTTCTCGGTTATCGGTATGCTTACGATCTACAACTCTCTCAAGCGCGGCAAGGAAGTCTTCCATCCCATCGATTCCGGCAAGGTCCGCATGTATGTTTGCGGCATGACGGTGTACGACTACTGTCACCTCGGTCATGCGCGGGTGATGGTGGTGTTCGACATGGTGGCGCGCTGGTTGCGGGCAAGCGGTTACGAGGTGACTTATGTTCGTAACATCACCGATATCGACGACAAGATCATCCGTCGTGCCCAGGACAACGGCGAATCGATCCGTGCGCTGACCGATCGCTTCATCGCGGCGATGCACGAGGATGCCGACGCGCTCGGCGTGCTGCGGCCGGATCACGAGCCGCGCGCAATGGACTACGTTGCCAGCATGCAAAGTCTGATCAGCCGGCTCGAGCACAAGGGGCTCGCCTACGTCGCCGCCAACCGCGACGTGTGTTTCGCGGTGCGCAAGTTCGACGGCTACGGCAAGCTGTCGGGCAAGTCCGTGGACGAACTGCGCGCCGGAGAGCGGGTCGATGTTGTCGGCGACAAGAACGATCCGCTCGACTTCGTCCTGTGGAAACATGCCAAGGCCGAAGAGCCTGCCGAAGCGAAGTGGGAATCGCCGTGGGGAAGCGGCCGTCCGGGCTGGCACATCGAGTGTTCGGCGATGAGTTCCGACCTGCTCGGCGACCATTTCGATATTCATGGCGGCGGTCAGGATCTGCAGTTTCCCCATCACGAGAACGAGATCGCCCAATCCGAGGGTGCGCATGGCCATGCCTTCGTGAACTACTGGATGCACAATGGCTTCGTCCGCGTCGACGACGAAAAGATGTCGAAGTCGCTCGGCAATTTCTTCACCATCCGTGATGTCCTCGGCAAGTACGACCCCGAGGTGGTGCGCTTCTTCATCCTGCGCGCCCATTATCGTAGCCCGCTGAATTATTCGGATGCTCATCTGGACGATGCGCGTCAGGCCCTGAGCCGGTTGTATACCGCACTCAAGGGGGTTCCGGTGAAGGCGGTCGAACCGGACTGGACCAGCGCGCACGCGCAGCGCTTCCGCACCGCGATGGATGATGATTTCAATACCGCGGAGGCGCTGGCGGTGCTGTTCGAACTCGCCAACGAAGTGAACCGCAGCGGATCGATGGAACTGGCGGCACAGCTGCGCGCCCTCGGCAGCGTGCTCGGCCTCCTCGAGCGCGACGCGACCGCCTTCCTGCAGGGCGGCGTGCACGCGGACGACGGGCTCGATGCGGCCGCGATCGAAAGCCTGATCGAAGCGCGCACGGCCGCAAAGAAGGCGAAGGACTTCGCCGAGGCCGACCGGGTGCGCGCCGCGCTGCTCGAAGCCGGCATCGTGCTCGAGGACAGCGCCCAGGGGACGAGCTGGCGTCGCGCCTGATCGGATGGATCCGGTCAACACGGCAGCCCCGGTGTCGGTGCTGCCGTTCGTTTCGGCCGTTCAGCGGCTCAAACTGCCCTTGCCGATCACGGTGAGGTCCACATAGTCCATGCCCGTCCGCCGCTGCGGGTCGAATGCAAGTCGGATGCCGCCTGCATCCCAGTCGCCGAGACTCTCCAGTGCGCTCACCAGCTTCTCGCGCGTCACGTCGCGGCCGCTGCGGCGCAGGGCTTCGCTCAGGCTGCTGGCCGCGAGATAGCCTTCCAGTGCCGCGTAGGAGTAGCGCTGTCCGGCCTTGTCCGCGGCCTGCCGGTAATCCCTTACGAACGGGTAATCGACCTTGAAGGGCGAAGGCATCACCTGGGCGATGACCAGTCCGTGCGCCTGTTCACCCAGTTCGCGGATCAACTGCTTGCCGTTGATGACCGACAGGCCGTAAAGCATCGGCCGGTGGTCGGTCGCCAGCAGCGCACGGATGAAGGCCGGGGAACTGTTGCCGGCGGTGACCAGGATGACCGCCGCGGGATTGCCCGCAACCATCGTGCTCACCGACTGCGCCGCATTGTTGCCATCCGCGGCGATCGGCACCACGATCGGCGGCGGCAGGCCATGTCGCTTCAGCGCGGTGATCGCCGCATCCAGTCCGGCCCGACCGAAGGGATCGGCATGGTGGACCAGCGCAATCGAACTGACGCCGAGATTCGCCAGGTGATCGACGATCTTCCCGATCTCCTGCGAATACGAGGCCCGAATGTGGAAAACCAGTGGATTTGCCGGCACGCGGAGGACGTCCGCGCCGCTGTAGGGGGCAAAGAACGGAACCTTCGCCGCGGTGCTGAGCGGAATCGCCCTCAGGCTGGGGCCGGTGCCGAAGCAGCCGAACAGTGCCAGCACCCGATCCTTGTCGATGAGCTGACGGACATTGGCGGCGGTCAGCTCGGGATTGTAGCCGTCGTCGAGCGTGATCAGCTCGATCTTGCGGCCATTGACACCGCCGCGCGCATTGAGCTGATCGAAATAGAGTGACGCGCCGGACAGGTATTCCTTGTTCAGCTCGGAGAGCGGGCCGCTGAGTGCGCCGGAGTGGCCGAGGGTGATGGTGTCCGCGGACACCCCCTGCTGTGCGAACCCGGTTCCGATTGCACTCAGAGCAACGAAGCTTGCCGCGAGCAGGTGGCGAAGTGCTTGCATTCGGCCTCCAGGCGGGCCTGGAACGGACCCGGGGATTGTGAGCCGACGCCGCTCCGGCTGCGAGACGGCGCCGAAAGTGCATGGTCCGCCATTACGGCGAACACGCTCCTTCGGTATCTTTTCATGTCGGTACGCGATCAGGTTCCAAAGAAATCACGAACTTTGTCCATCCACGACTTCGCCTTCGGATTGTGACGATCGGCGTTGCCGCTGGAGATCGCCTCGAACTCCTGTAGCAGCTCGCGCTGACGGTCGGTCAGGCTCACCGGGGTTTCCACCAGCACATGACACAGCAGGTCGCCATGGGTGTGCGAGCGGACATTCTTGATCCCCTTGCCGCGCAGGCGGAACACCTTTCCGCTCTGGGTTTCGGCCGGGACCTTCAGCCTCGCCATGCCGTCGAGCGTCGGAATCTCGATCTCGCCGCCCAGCGCTGCGGTGGTGAAACTGATCGGCATCTCGCAGTGCAGATCGTCATGTTCGCGTTCGAACACCGAATGCTTGCGGATATGGATCTCGACATAGAGATCACCCGCCGGGCCGCCATTGACGCCCGGTTCGCCGTGACCGCCATGGCGCAGACGCATGCCCTCGTCGATGCCGGCTGGAATCTTCACCTCGAGCGTCTTCTGCTTCTTCACCCGGCCGGCGCCGCCGCAGTCGCGACACGGATCGGGAATGATGCGGCCGCTGCCATGGCATTTCGGACAGGTCTGCTGGATCGAGAAGAAGCCCTGCTGGATGCGGACCTGGCCGGCGCCGCCGCAGGTGGGGCAGGTCTTCGGTTGGGTGCCCGGTTTGGCACCGCTGCCGTGGCAGGTGCCGCATTCCTCGACGGTGGGAATGCGGATGGTCTTGTCTGCACCGCGAGCGGCTTCCTCGAGCGAGATCTCGAGGTTGTAGCGCAGGTCGGCGCCGCGATAGACATTGGAGCGTCCGCCGCGTCCGCCGGCACCACCGAAGATGTCGCCGAAGATGTCGGAGAAGGCATCGCCGAAGCCCTCGAACCCGGGGCCGCCGCCTCCGCCGCCCATCGACGGGTCGACGCCGGCGTGGCCGTAACGGTCGTAGGCCGCTTTCTTCTGCGGGTCGGAGAGTATCTCGTAGGCCTCCTTGGCCTCCTTGAACCTGTCTTCCGAGTCCTTGCTGTCCGGGTTGCGGTCCGGGTGGTGCTTCATCGCGAGCTTGCGGTAGGCCTTCTTGATCTCGTCGTCACCGGCGTCGCGATTCAGGCCGAGTACTTCGTAGTAATCCCGTTTGGACATGATATTTCGCTATTGCTGTGTCATGCAAAGGCCGAGCCGGCCGGAGCAACATGCTCCGGCTGGGGCTCGGCCGTTCGGTTTGCGGTCTGGCGAGACGCTTACTTCTTGTCCTTCACTTCGGTGAACTCCGCGTCGACCACGTCGGCGTCGTCGGTCTTGCCACCTCCGGTCGAGCCGCCTGCAGCCTGGGCCTCGGCCTGGTCCTGCTGGCCATACATGGCTTCGCCGAGCTTCTGGCTGGCCAGCGCGAGCGCCTGACTCTTGGCTTCGATGCTGTCCTTGTCGCCGCTCTTGATCGCCTCTTCGGCATCCTTGAGCGCAGCCTCGATCTTGGCCTTGTCCTCTTCGCCGACCTTGTCGCCGTGCTCGGTCAGTGCCTTCCGGGTCGAATGGATCAGGGCGTCGCACTGGTTACGGGCGTCGACCAGTTCGTGCACCTTCTTGTCCTCTTCGGCGTGCGCGGCGGCGTCCTGCACCATGCGCTCGACTTCGGCGTCCGACAGGCCGGAGTTGGCCTGGATCTTGATCTTGTTTTCCTTGCCGGTGGCCTTGTCCTTGGCCGAAACGTGCAGAATGCCGTTGGCGTCGATGTCGAAGGTGACCTCGATCTGCGGCATGCCGCGCGGTGCGGGCGGAATATCGGACAGGTTGAACTGGCCCAGGCTCTTGTTGCCGGAGGCGATCTCGCGCTCACCCTGCAGCACGTGGATGGTGACCGCGTTCTGGTTGTCGTCGGCGGTGGAGAAGACCTGGCTGGCCTTGGTCGGGATCGTGGTGTTCTTCTGGATCAGCTTGGTCATCACGCCGCCCAGGGTTTCGATGCCGAGCGACAGCGGGGTGACGTCGAGCAGCAGCACGTCCTTGACTTCGCCCTGCAGCACGCCGCCCTGGATCGAGGCGCCGACCGCGACCGCCTCATCGGGGTTCACGTCGCGACGGGCTTCCTTGCCGAAGAACTCCTTCACCTTCTCCTGCACCATGGGCATGCGGGTCTGGCCACCGACGAGGATCACGTCATCGACGTCGGAGACCTTGAGCCCGGCGTCCTTGAGTGCGACGCGGCACGGTGCGATGGTGCGTTCGACCAGGTCTTCGACCAGGGCCTCGAACTTGGCGCGGGTGATCTTGACCGCGAGGTGCTTCGGGCCGTTGGCGTCGGCGGTGATGTAGGGCAGGTTGACTTCGGTCTGGGTGCCGGAGGAGAGCTCGATCTTGGCCTTTTCGGCGGCTTCCTTCAGGCGCTGCAGCGCGAGCACGTCGTTCTTCAGATCGACGCCCTGTTCCTTCTTGAACTCGGTGACGATGTAGTCGATGATGCGCTGGTCGAAGTCTTCACCGCCGAGGAAGGTGTCGCCGTTGGTGGCCAGTACTTCGAACTGGTGCTCGCCGTCGAGGTCGGCGATTTCGATGATGGAGATGTCGAAGGTGCCGCCGCCGAGGTCATAGACCGCGATCTTGGAGTCGCCCGGCTTCTTGTCCATGCCGAAGGCGAGCGCGGCTGCGGTCGGCTCGTTGATGATGCGCTTGACTTCGAGGCCGGCGATGCGGCCGGCGTCCTTGGTGGCCTGGCGCTGGCTGTCGTTGAAGTAGGCCGGCACGGTGATGACCGCTTCGGTGACTTCCTCGCCGAGGTAGTCTTCGGCGGTCTTCTTCATCTTGCGCAGCACTTCGGCGGAGACCTGCGGCGGGGCGATCTTCTTGCCGCGCACTTCGACCCAGGCGTCGCCGTTGTCGGCCTTGGCGATGGTGTAGGGCATCATGGCGATGTCCTTCTGCACTTCCTTTTCTTCGAAGCGACGGCCGATCAGGCGCTTGATGGCGAACAGGGTGTTCTTGGCGTTGGTCACTGCCTGGCGCTTGGCCGGGGCGCCGCACAGGATCTCGCCGTCTTCGGCGTAGGCGACGACAGACGGGGTGGTGCGTGCGCCTTCGGAGTTCTCGATGACCTTCGGCTTGCCGCCTTCCATCACGGAAACGCAGCTATTGGTGGTGCCGAGGTCGATGCCGATGATCTTGCCCATGATATGTCCTTTAAAGTCTCTGATTTCGTTTGCGAACCGGATGACCCGGCTCAGGCTTGTTTCGAATATGGGGGGTGGCGGCCGGGTTTCAAGCCGCGCACCGGCAATTACTGCGCTTTCGGCTTGGCAACCATGACCAGCGCCGGACGAAGCACGCGGTCATTCAGCAAATAGCCCTTCTGCAATACGTTGATCACGGTATTGGGTTCGGCGTCGGACTCGAGCGCGCCGATCGCCTGGTGCTTGTTCGGATCGAACTTCTGTCCGGCCGGGTTTTCCTCGGTCAGATTTGCGCCCTCGAAGGCGGAGGTCAACTGTTTCAAGGTCAGTTCCACGCCTTCACGCAGCTTCTCGACGGTCTGATTCTCGGTGCCGAGGGCTGCCTCCAGGCTGTCCTTGACCGGTAGCATCGCGCCGGCGAACTTCTCGGCGGCGAATTTGGCGGCCTTGGCGATGTCATCCTGGGCGCGACGACGGACGTTCTCGGTTTCGGCCTTGGCGCGCAGCCAGGCATCGTGGTGTTCCTCGGCCTTGAGTTCGGCCTGACGCAGGCTGTCTTCCAGGCTGGGCATCAGGTCGGCGTTGGTGCCGGCTGCCGCATCGGCGCGCGCGGGGATCGGTTGCTGATCCATCTCGATGGCGGGCCGTTGTTCCAGTTCGCCAGCGGATTCCTGGTTCGGCTTCTGTTCCTGCATGGGTGTTCGCTCCCTCTGTGCGTTGATCGACCCACAGCTTGGGGCGTCCGGGCAAATTTCAAGAGGCGGGCGGAATTTTTTTCTCGCCGCTGCGCTTCCGGCATCCGTGCCTGAACAACAAGGCCGCCGGGCAGGGAAGGGGGCGCGCATGGTAACATCGCACGCTTTTGGTTCAAGCGGGTTTTACCGCCTCAGAGCATGACACAGTTCGCCAAAGAAACACTTCCGATCAGCCTCGAGGAGGAGATGCGCCACTCCTATCTCGATTACGCGATGAGCGTGATCGTCGGGCGCGCGCTTCCCGATGCACGCGACGGCCTCAAGCCGGTACACCGGCGCGTGCTGTTCGCGATGCACGAACTCTCCAACGACTGGAATCGGGCCTACAAGAAATCGGCGCGTATCGTCGGCGACGTCATCGGTAAGTACCACCCGCACGGCGACACCGCGGTGTACGACACCATCGTGCGCATGGCGCAGAACTTTTCGCTGCGCTACATGCTGGTCGATGGCCAGGGCAACTTCGGCTCGGTCGATGGCGACAATGCGGCCGCGATGCGTTACACCGAAATCCGCATGGCCCGCATCGGCCACGAACTGCTCGCCGACCTCGACAAGGAAACGGTCGACTTCGGGCCGAACTACGACGGCTCCGAGAAAGAGCCGCTGGTCATGCCAGCGCGGATCCCGAACCTGCTGATCAACGGCTCGAGCGGCATCGCGGTCGGCATGGCGACCAACATTCCGCCGCACAACCTCGGCGAGGTCATCGATGCCTGCCTGAAGCTGCTCGAGGAACCGGAGACCGATATCGAGGCCCTGATCGACATCGTCAAGGCCCCCGATTTTCCCACCGCGGCCCTGATCTACGGTCTGGCCGGCGCGCACGAGGGCTACCGCACCGGCCGCGGCCGCGTGGTCATGCGCGCACGCACCCACTTCGAACCGATCGGCAAGAGCGACCGGCAGGCGATCATCGTCGACGAGCTGCCCTATCAGGTGAACAAGCGCACCCTGCAGGAGCGCATGGCCGAACTGGTCAACGAGAAGAAGATCGAGGGCATCAGCGAGATCCGCGACGAATCCGACAAATCGGGCATGCGCCTGGTGGTCGAACTCAAGCGCGGCGAGATGCCCGAGGTGGTGCTGAACAAGCTGTTCAAGCACACCCAGCTGCAGGACAGTTTCGGCATGAACATGGTGGCGCTGGTCGATGGCCGCCCGCGCCTGCTCAACCTCAAGCAGTTGCTGGTGTGCTTCCTCGAACACCGGCGCGAGGTGATCACCCGGCGCACGGTGTTCGAGCTGCGCAAGGCGCGCGACCGCGGCCATATCCTCGAAGGCCTGGCGGTGGCGCTGTCGAACGTCGACGAGATCATCGCCCTGATCAAGGCCGCACCGACCCCGGCCGATGCCAAGCGCGGCATCATGGAACGCAGCTGGCGCTCGCCGCTGGTCGAGGAGATGCTGTCGCGCGCGCTGGCCGACAGCTATCGCCCCGACGGGCTCGATCCCGAGTTCGGCCTGTCTGCACAGGGCTATCGGCTGTCCGAAGCACAGGCCCAGGCCATTCTGGAGCTGCGCCTGCAGCGCCTGACCGGCCTCGAGCAGGACAAGATCGTCACCGAATACCGGGAGGTGATGGACCTCATCACCGACCTGCTCGACATCCTGGCGCGGCCGGAGCGCATCACCGCGATCATCGTCGCCGAGCTCACCGCGATCCGCACCCAGTTTGGCGACCCGCGGCGTTCCGAAGTGGTGATGAATACCTCCGAGATCAACATCGAGGATCTGATCACGCCGGAAGACATGGTCGTGACCCTGTCGCATACCGGCTACTTCAAGCGTCAGCCGCTCGCCGACTACCGCGCCCAGCGCCGTGGCGGGCGGGGCAAGCAGGCGACCTCGATGAAGGACGAGGATTTCATCGACCACCTGTTCGTTGCCAACACCCACGACACCATGCTGTGCTTCTCCAGCCGTGGTCGCTGCTACTGGCTGAAGGTGTACGAGGTGCCCGAAGGCACGCGCAACTCGCGCGGCAAGCCGATCGTGAACCTGTTCCCGCTGATCGAAGGTGAGAAAATCACCGCGGTGCTGCCGGTGCAAGCCTTCGACGAAGATCACTTCGTGTTCATGGCGACCTCCGAGGGCACGGTCAAGAAGACCCCACTCACCGCGTTCGCAAATCCGCGCAAGGCCGGCATCATCGCGGTCAGCCTGGACGACGGCGATCACCTGATCGGGGTCGAGATCACCGACGGCGCCTGCGATGTGATGCTGTTCTCCGACGCCGGCAAGGCGGTGCGCTTTGCCGAGGGCGACGTGCGCCCGATGGGGCGCGAAGCGCGCGGCGTGCGCGGCATGATGCTCGAGGACGGTCAGCGCGTGATCGCGATGCTGGTCGCGAAGGGCGAGACCCAGTCCGTTCTCACCGCCACCGAGAATGGCTACGGCAAGCGTACGCCGGTGGCTGAATACACCCGCCACGGGCGCGGCACCAAGGGCATGATCGCGATCCAGACTTCGGATCGCAACGGCAAACTGGTCGGTGCGGTACTGGTCGACCCGAGCGACGAGGTGATGCTCATTTCCACCGGTGCGGTGCTGATCCGCACCAGGGTGCAGGACATCCGCGAGCTCGGCCGTGCCACCCAGGGCGTGACCCTGATCAACCTCGACGAAGGCACCTGGCTGGCGGGGATCGAGAAGGTGGCCGAGTCCGAGGTCGACGACATGGAATTCGGCGAGGAGGGCGGTGTCGGAATCGACGCTGCGGCCGCCACCGGCGAGGCGACCGGCAGCGCGGGTGAAGCGCCGGCTGAAGGTAATGGTGACGAGGGAAGCGAAGCATGAGTCGGGTGTGGAACTTCAGCGCCGGTCCGGCCGCGCTGCCTGAGGAAGTCCTGAATCAGGCGGCGGCCGAGATGCTCGACTGGCATGGCGCCGGCATGGGTGTGATGGAGATGAGCCATCGCGGCAAGGAATTCACCGCGATCGCCGAGGCCGCGGAAGCCGATCTGCGCGAGTTGCTCGCGGTACCGTCGAACTACCGCATCCTGTTCATGCAGGGTGGAGCGATTGCCGAGAACGCGATCATTCCGCTGAACCTGCTCGGCGACAAGCGCACGGCCGATTACGTGGTCACGGGAGTGTGGACGGCCAAGTCGCAGAACGAAGCGCGGCGCTATTGCGCGGTCAATATCGCGGCCAGCTCGGAAGCGAGCGGCTACACCACGGTCCCGCCGCTGGACGCGTGGCAGCTGTCGGCTGACCCGGCCTATGTGTTCACGTGCACCAACGAGACCATCGGCGGGGTCGAGTACCCGTTCGAGCCGGATCTGACGACGATCGGCCGCGGCGAAGTGCCGGTGGTGGCGGATGTCTCCTCGCACATCCTGTCGCGGGCGATGGATGTATCGAAGTACGGTCTGCTGTTCGGCGGCGCGCAGAAGAACATCGGTCCGGCGGGCCTGACCATCGTCATCGTGCGCGAGGACCTGCTCGGCCGTGCGTTGCCGCACTGTCCGTCGGCCTTCGACTACAAGACCGTGGCCGACAACGGCTCGATGTACAACACGCCGCCGACCTACGGCATCTACATCGCCGGCCTGGTGTTCCAGTGGCTCAAGCGCGAGGGCGGCATCGCCGCGATCGAGGCCCGGAACATCGCCAAGGCGAAGCTGCTCTACGATTACCTCGATGGCAGCGATTTCTACGAGAACCGGGTCGATCCCGCGTGCCGCTCGCGGATGAACGTTCCGTTCTTTCTCAGGGACGAAGCCCTCAACGAAGCCTTTCTCGCCGAGTCGAAGGCGGCGGGACTGGTTCAGTTGAAGGGACACAAGTCGGTCGGCGGTATGCGTGCGTCGATCTACAACGCGATCCCGCTTGCCGGGGTGCAGGCACTGGTGGACTTCATGCGCGATTTTGCCGCGCGCAGGGCCTGAACGGACAGGTCGACAACCGAAACCGGGAATTGAGCATGAGCGACGAACTGCTGAACCTGCGTAACCAGATCGACCACCTCGACGAGGAGATCCTCACCCGCCTGTCCGAGCGCGCCCGCTGCGCCCAGCGCGTGGGCGAGATCAAGCACGGCAACATCTATCGACCGGAGCGCGAGGCCCAGGTCCTGCGCCGGCTGGCCGACGTGAACCCCGGTCCGCTGCCGGGGGAGGCGGTGCAGAAGATCTTCCGCGAGATCATGTCGGCCTGTCTGGCACTCGAGCAGCCTCTCAAGGTGGCGTATCTCGGCCCGGCTGGCACTTTTTCGGAAAGTGCCAGCCGCAAGCATTTCGGCTCGGCGCCGAACTTCCTGCCCACGGCATCGATCGACGATGTGTTCCGTGCGGTCGAATCGGGCAACGCCGACTACGGTGTGGTGCCGGTCGAGAATTCCACCGAGGGCGCAGTCGGCGGCACGCTCGACCTGTTGCTGGCCAACCCGCTCAAGGTGTGTGGCGAAGTGAAGTTGCGCATTCATCAGCACCTGCTGTCGCGGTCGGACGGGATCGGTGGTGCCAAGCGCCTGTATTCGCATGCGCAGTCGCTGGCGCAGTGCCATGAGTGGTTGAACCGCAATCTGGCCAGCCTGCCGCGGGTGCCGGTCGCGAGCAATGCGGAGGCCGCGCGGATGGCCGCCGAGGATCCCGAGTCGTGCGCGATCGCCGGTGAAGCGGCTGCCGAGCTCTACGGCCTGAACACGCTGGCGTCGAACATCGAGGACGACCCCAATAACTCGACCCGCTTCCTGGTGATCGCGCGCCATGCGGCCGGCGCCTCGGGCAAGGACAAAACCTCGCTGGTATGCTCGGCACCGAATCGGCCGGGAGCGATGCACGCCCTGCTCGAACCGCTTGCCCGTCACGGCGTCGACATGACCAAGCTACAGTCGCGGCCCGCCCGCGGCGGACTGTGGGAATACGTGTTCTATGTCGATATCGAAGGCCATCAGTCCGATCCCGCAGTGGCGGCCGCGCTGAAGGAACTCGGCGAGCGTGCCGCTTTCGTCAAGGTGCTGGGGTCCTACCCGGTCGCCGCGATCTGAACGTGCAGGAGACAATCATGAGTGTTGCAGGCCTGGCCCCCGAGTACATTCGTTCGATCATGCCCTATCAGCCGGGCAAGCCGATTTCCGAGCTGGCACGCGAGATGGGGCTTCCCGAGGCGAGCATCGTCAAGCTCGCGTCCAACGAGAATCCGCTCGGCATGGGCGCGCGCGCGCGCGAGGCGGTCATCGGCACGCTGACCGATATTGCGCGCTACCCCGACGGCAACGCGTTTGCACTGAAAGCGGCGATCAGTCGCAAGTTCGGGGTTAGCCCCGCGCAACTGGTCATCGGCAATGGTTCAAACGATGTCCTCGAGCTGGCGGCGCGGGCTTTTCTCGCGCCCGGTCTTTCGGCAGTGTTCTCGCGCCACGCCTTTGCCGTCTATCCGCTGGCGACCAATGCAGTGGGCGCGAAGTCCATCGAAGTGGCGGCAAGGCAGTTCGGGCACGACCTCGACGCGATGGCAGCGGCAATCACGCCGGATACGCGCGTCGTGTTCATCGCCAACCCCAACAACCCGACCGGGACCTTTGTGCCCGGCGTCGAGATCGAGGCCTTTCTCGAGCGGGTGTCGAGCGACGTGCTGGTCGTGCTCGACGAGGCCTACACCGAATACCTGGCGCCGGAGCAGCGCTACGACTCGATCGCCTGGCTGTCCCGGTTTCCCAATCTGCTGGTGTCGCGTACATTCTCCAAGGCCTATGGTCTGGCGGGGCTGCGCGTCGGTTACGGGATCGCACATCCGGATGTGGCGGATCTGATGAACCGGGTGCGTCAGCCGTTCAATGTGTCGAGCATCGCGCTCGCGGCGGCCGAAGCCGCGCTCGCCGACGAGGAGTTTCTGGCGCATAGCGCGGAGCTCAACCGACGCGGCATGACGCAGATTACCGCTGCGCTGACCGAGCTCGGGCTGGAATGGATTCCGTCTGCGGGCAACTTCGTTACCTTCAAGGTCGGCGACGCCGCCGCCGTCAATCTCGGCCTGCTCCGGCAGGGCGTGATCGTGCGCCCGATCGCGGGCTATGGCATGCCGGAGTGGTTGCGGGTATCGATTGGTCTGCCGGAGGAGAACGCGCGGTTCATCGAGGCCTTGCGCCTGGTGCTGGCTTGAGCGCGGGGGCGTCGGCATGGCCCTGATCGGCAAGCTGGTGGTGTGCGGTGTCGGCCTGATCGGCGGGTCGTTTGCGCTCGCCTTGCGCCAGGCGGGCGTGGTGGGGCGGATCGTCGGCATTGGTCGTACCGTGTCGGCGCTCGAGCGGGCCAGGGCGTTAGGGGTCATCGACGAAGTGGGATCGGACTGGGCCGCTGCACTCGACGGCGCCGATCTGGTGTTGCTTGCGGCGCCGGTCGGACAGCTCGAGAGCATCATGGCGGCGATGGCCCCCCATCTGCGCCAGGGAACCGTCGTCACTGATGCCGGCAGTACCAAGCGCGACGTGATCGAAGCGGCCTATCGACACCTCGACGCGCACCTGTCGCACGTGGTTCCCGCCCATCCGATCGCCGGCGCCGAGAAAAGCGGCGTCGAGGCGGCTTTTCCGGAGCTCTATCGCGAACGCAAGGTGGTTCTGACGCCCTTGCCCGAGAACGACCCCGCCGCGGTCGAACTGGTGCGGGCCGCGTGGACCGCATGCGGTGCGACCGTGGTCGATATGGCGCCGCAGGACCACGACCGGGTCTTCGCCGCGGTCAGCCACCTGCCACATCTGCTTGCGTTCGGGCTGGTCCATGACCTTGCCGGGCGCGCCAATGCCGAGCTGCTGTTTTCCCATGCGGCGAGCGGCTTTCGCGACTTCACCCGGATCGCCGGCAGCCATCCCGAGATGTGGCGGGACATCTGCATTGCCAACCGGCAGGCATTGCTGGGCGAGCTGGATCAGTATCTGGCGGAGCTGGCCTACCTGCGTGCGGTGCTGATGGCCGGTGACGGCAAGCGCCTCGAGCAGCTGTTCGACGAGGCGCGGTGCGCGCGCAATGCCTGGGCCGAGCAGTTCGTACCGACCTCCACTGCTGAGTGATTCATGGAATTCATTGACCTGCCTCCCCTGCTCGGCGCGAGCGGCACGGTGCGCCTGCCGGGCTCGAAGAGTATTTCCAATCGCGTGCTGCTGCTGGCCGCACTGGCCGAAGGCGAGACCGATATCCGCGACCTGCTGGCCTCCGACGACGTGGAGCGCATGCTCGAGGCGTTGCACGCCCTCGGCGTCGACTGGCAGCGCGACGAGGGTGCCGACCACTATCGCGTGCGTGGGGTCGGTGGTCCGTTTCCGGTCAAGTCCGGCGATCTTTTTCTCGGCAATGCCGGCACCGCCTTTCGTCCGCTGACTGCGGCGCTGGCCTTGTCGGCCGGCAGCTACCGCCTGTCTGGCGTGCCGCGCATGCATGAGCGCCCGATCGGGGATCTGGTCGATGCCTTGCGCCAGATCGGTGCCGACATTGCCTGCACCGCCACCGAGGGCTATCCGCCGCTGCAGATCGAGCCGGCGACGATTCGTCCCGGTGGCGTGGTGCGGGTGCGGGGCGATGTGTCGAGCCAATTCCTGACCGCACTGTTGATGGCCTTGCCCCTGACCGGCGAGGAGACGACCATCGAAGTGGTCGGCGAGCTAATCTCACGCCCCTACATTGCGATCACGCTGGCGCTGATGGCGCGTTTCGGGGTGCAGGTCGAGCATCGCGACTGGGCCCGCTTTGTGGTGCCCGGCGGTGCGCGTTACCGGTCGCCAGGGACGGTGTATGTCGAAGGCGATGCGTCGTCCGCATCCTATTTCCTTGCCGCCGGTGCGATCGGTGGTGGTCCGGTGCGGGTCGAAGGGGTCGGGCGCACGAGTATCCAGGGTGATGTCCGTTTTGCCGAGGCGCTCGAGCAGGTGGGCGCACGGATCACGATGGGCGACAACTGGATCGAGGCCGCCGCACCGGTTTCCGGCAGACTGCGGGCCTTCGATCTCGATCTCAACCATATCCCGGACGCCGCGATGACGCTCGCCGTGGCGGCGCTGTTCGCCGATGGCCCGTGCCGGTTGCGCAACATTGCCAGCTGGCGGGTCAAGGAAACCGACCGGATCGCGGCGATGGCCACCGAGTTGCGCAAAGTCGGCGCCGAGGTCGAAGAGGGGCCGGACTATCTGTGCGTGACCGCGCCGGATCGACTGCGCCCGGCGACGATCGACACTTACGACGATCATCGGATGGCGATGTGCTTCTCGCTGGCGACCCTCGGCGAGTGCCGGATGCGGATCAACGACCCGAAGTGCGTGAACAAGACCTTTCCCGGGTACTTCGGCGCTTTTGCGACCGTGGCACAGGTCGTCCCGGTGGTGGCGATCGATGGCCCGTCCGCTTCGGGAAAGGGTACGGTCGGGGCGCGGGTTGCGGAGATCCTCGGCTGGCAGCATCTCGACAGCGGTTCGCTTTACCGGCTCACCGCGCTTGCGGCGATCCGGGCCGGGGTCGAACTCGACGACGGGCCGGCGGTCGCCGCGATCGCCGCCGGGCTCGCAGCGCGCTTCGAGGGCGGGACCGTGCTGCTCGACAACGAGGATGTGACCGACGAAATTCGAAGCGAGGCGTGCTCGACCGGCGCTTCGAAAGTGGCGGTCCTGCCGGCGGTGCGGGCGGCGCTGTTCGATCGCCAGCGCGACTATCGCCGCGGGCCGGGACTGGTGGCGGAGGGGCGCGACATGGGTTCCACGATCTTTCCGGATGCCACGATCAAGGTGTTCCTGACCGCGTCGGCCGAGGCGCGCGCGCAGCGCCGATATAAGCAGTTGATCGAAAAGGGTTCGCCTGCTAATATCGAAAGCTTGATGCAGGATCTGCGGGATCGGGACGCGCGTGATGCCGCCCGGGCCGTGGCTCCCCTGCAGCAGCAACCGGACGCGGTACTGCTCGACACCACTTCGATGGAGGTCGACGCAGCCGTGGCTTTTGTGCTTGATCTCGTGCGGGATCGGGGCTTGGCGACCGGTTGGGTCTGACCATGCCCGGGCAAGGGTGCCCGGAGCGTGCTCCTTCTAACTTTTTGCTTGCCGTCGCACGCCGGTTCCGGATTCCTCACTCTTTATGTCAACTGCCACCCCTGCCTTCGAAGAAAGTTTTGCCGCGCTGTTCGAAGAAAGTCTTGCCCTTCAGGAAATGCGTACCGGCGAAGTCATTACCGCCGAAGTCGTACGCATCGATCAGAACTTCGTGGTCGTCAATGCCGGCCTGAAGTCGGAAAGCTATGTTCCCGTCGAGGAATTCCGCAACGACCGCGGCGAACTCGAAGTTGAAATCGGCGATTTCGTCCACGTCGCGATCGACGCGCTCGAAGACGGTTTCGGCGAAACCCGCCTGTCGCGCGACAAGGCCAAGCGTATCTCGGCCTGGAACGATCTCGAGAAGGCGCTCAACGAAGGCACGCTGGTCAAGGGGGTGATCTCCGGCCGCGTCAAGGGTGGTCTGACCGTCATGACCAACAGCATCCGTGCCTTCCTGCCGGGTTCGCTGGTCGACATGCGTCCGGTCAAGGACACCACGCCGTACGAAGGCAAGGAATACGAATTCAAGGTCATCAAGCTCGACCGCAAGCGCAACAACGTGGTCGTGTCGCGTCGTGCCGTGCTCGAAGAGTCGATGGGCGAAGAGCGCGAGAAGCTCCTGTCCAACCTCAAGGAAGGCACCGTCATCAAGGGTATCGTCAAGAACATCACCGACTACGGTGCGTTCGTCGACCTCGGTGGCATCGACGGCCTGCTGCACATTACCGACCTGGCCTGGCGTCGCGTGCGTCACCCGTCGGAAGTGCTCAACGTCGGCGACGAGATCGAAGCCAAGGTGCTCAAGTTCGACCAGGAAAAGAACCGCGTTTCGCTGGGTCTCAAGCAACTCGGCGAAGATCCGTGGGTCGGCATCTCCCGTCGTTACCCGCAAGGTACCCGCCTGTTCGGCAAGGTCACCAACATCACCGACTACGGCGCCTTCGTCGAAGTCGAGCAGGGCATCGAGGGCCTGGTTCACGTGTCCGAAATGGACTGGACCAACAAGAACATCCATCCGACCAAGGTTGTCCAGCTGGGCGACGAAGTCGAGGTGATGATTCTCGAAATCGACGAAGACCGCCGCCGTATCTCGCTGGGCATGAAGCAGTGCGCGTCGAACCCGTGGGACGATTTCGCCCTGAACCACAAGAAGGGTGACAAGGTCCGCGGCCAGATCAAGTCGATCACCGACTTCGGCGTGTTCATCGGCCTCGAAGGTGGTATCGATGGCCTGGTGCACCTGTCCGACCTGTCGTGGAGCGAAACCGGCGAAGATGCCGTCCGCCGCTTCAAGAAGGGCGACGAGGTCGAGGCCCTGGTGCTGGCGATCGATGTGGAGCGCGAGCGCATCTCGCTGGGCATCAAGCAGATGGAAGGCGATCCCTACACCAACTTCATCGCCACCCACGAGAAGAACAGCCTCGTGCGCGGCACGGTGAAGTCGGTCGAAGCCCGTGGTGCGGTGATCGGCCTGGGTGACGAGGTCGAAGGCTATCTGCGCGCCTCCGAAGCCGCTGCCCACCGCATCGACGACCTGACCACGGTGCTCAAGGAAGGCGAGGAGATCGAGGCGGTGATCATCAACGTCGATCGCAAGACCCGTTCGATCAACCTGTCGATCCGTGCCAAGGATCAGGTCGAGCAGAGCGAGGTCATGAACAAGCTGGCGTCGGAAAGTGCCGCTGCATCGGGCACGACCAATCTCGGCGCGCTGCTCAAGGCGAAGCTGAACGAGCAGAAGCAGTAAGCTGACCGATCATGACCAAATCGGAGCTGATCGCCCAGCTGGCGGCTCGTTTTCCGCAGCTGGTCGCAAAGGACGCCGATTACGCGGTCAAGATGATTCTCGATGCGATGACCGACGCGCTCGCGCGCGGTGATCGCATCGAGATCCGCGGGTTTGGAAGTTTTGCGTTGAACTACCGCCCACCTCGCGTGGGACGCAACCCGAAGTCCGGAGACAAGGTGCACGTGCCCGAGAAGTACGTGCCCCACTTCAAGGCCGGCAAGGAGTTGCGTGAGCGGGTGGATGTCAGCGCTTGACCGTGCGGCGATCGGTGGAATGAATCACGGAAGGCGGCTTCGGCCGCCTTCTTTTTTGTCATGTGCTCGGAGATAATGCAGCCATGCGTGCCTTGATGTGGTCTTTCCGCCTCCTGTTGTTTTTTCTTCTGTTCGGCTTCGCCGTCAAGAACGATCATCTCGCGAGCCTGTACTTCTTCTTTGGCAGCGAGTGGCATCTTCCGCTCGTGTTCATCATCCTCATCGCATTCGCTGCGGGGGCCTTGCTGGGCGTGACCGCTACGTTTGCGTCGCTGTTGCGTCAGCGCCGCGAGATATCCCGGCTGCGCAAACAGGTCGATCGTGCCGGCCGTGAGCGCTCCGAGCCAGCCGTTCCGGCAGCCGAGGTTCAGGCTCCCGAGACGCTCTGACGCTTATGGAAATCCAATTCTGGTGGCTGCTTGCGCTGCCGCTTTTTTTTGCCCTGGGCTGGCTTGCGGCGCGGATCGATATCCGTCAGGTCGTGCACGAATCGCGCGCGCTGCCGCGCTCCTATCTCAGTGGGTTGAATTTCCTGCTCAACGAGCAGCCGGACAAGGCGATCGACGCCTTCGTGGAAGCCGTGCGGATCGACCCACAGACCATAGAGCTGCATTTTGCGCTCGGCAGCCTGTTCAGGCGCCGCGGGGAGACCGACCGCGCGATCCGCATGCACCAACTGCTGGTCGATCGCGAGGATCTGTCCGAGGAACAGCGGCTGCAGGCGCTTGGCGAGCTGGGTCAGGATTTTCTCAAGGCCGGGCTGCTCGACCGCGCCGAGGCGGTGTTCCTGCGTCTGCGCGACACCCGTGCGAACGACCTGGCGTTGCGCTTCCTGCTGGAGATCTATCAGCAGGAGAAGGATTGGGCGAAGGCCATCGAGGTGGCCAGCGCGCTCCCGGATCATGAGAGTCTGCACTGGCGGACCGAGGTGGCCAATTTTCACTGTGAGCTCGCCACCCAGGCGCTGGGCAACTCAAGCTTCGAGGATGTGCGCCGACATGTCGACGAAGCACTGATCACCAACCGCCGTTGTGTTCGGGCGAGCCTGATTCAGGGCGATTTGTTCGCGACCGAAGGGCGCGACGAGGCGGCCCTTGATGCCTGGAAGCGCATCGAGAGCCAGGATCCGGTCTATCTGGCATTGGCGGCGCAGCGCATCATGGACGCCTACGGCAGGCTCGGACGTGTCGAACAGGGACATCTGCTGCTGCGTTCGTGGCTGGAGCGTCATCCGTCGCTGGACCTGCTCGACGAACTCTTCCACTGGGAGATGGACAAGCTTGGGCCCAAGGCGGCCTATGAGCTGGTGCGTGAAGAGTTGCGGCGCAATCCGACCCTGCTCGGTCTGGACAAGCTGCTCGAGGCGGCATTGCTCGCAGCGCCCGCCGAGCAGCGCGGCGACATCGAACTGGTCAAGCAACTGATTCACGGCCATACCCGCAAGGTGGCGCGCTATCGGTGCGACGCATGCGGGTTCAAGGCACGGCAGTTCCACTGGCGTTGTCCCGCCTGCGGCGGATGGGAGACCTATCCCCCGCGCCGGACTGAAGAGTTCGATCTCACGCCGTAGGCCTGCGGGCTGGCACGGAAAATTGGAGAGCGCATGAAAGTTTCGGTTATCGGTACTGGCTACGTCGGACTGGTCAGCGGGGCGTGTCTTGCAGATGTCGGCAACGACGTGCTGTGTGTCGATGTCGATCCGGACAAGATCCGCATTCTCGAGAACGGTGGAATCCCGATCCACGAGCCCGGTTTGCTCGAAGTGGTACGGCGCAACGTCGCTGCCGGCCGGCTGTCGTTTACCACCGATGTCGAGCGCGCGGCACGTCACGGCATCATCCAGTTCATCGCGGTCGGAACGCCGCCGGACGAGGATGGGTCGGCAGATCTGCAATACGTGCTGGCGGCGGCACGCAACATCGGCCGTTACATGGATGGCTACTGCGTGGTTGTCGACAAGTCGACGGTGCCGGTCGGAACGGGCGACAAGGTCCGTGAAGCGATCGCCGATGAGTTGAACCGGCGGGGCGCCAAGCTGGAGTTCTCGGTGGTATCGAATCCCGAGTTTCTCAAGGAAGGCGCCGCAGTGGACGACTTCATGCGCCCGGACCGGATCATCGTCGGCGCCGACGATGAGCGTGCAATCGAACTCATGCGCCAGCTGTACGGGCCATTCCAGCGCAACCACGAAAGATTCCTGGTCATGGATGTCAGGAGTGCCGAACTCACCAAGTACGCGGCCAATGCGATGCTCGCGACCCGGATCAGTTTCATGAACGAACTCGCCAATCTGGCCGAGGTGCTGGGCGCCGACATCGAGTTCGTGCGCCAGGGGATCGGCTCCGACCCGCGGATCGGCTGGCATTTTCTGTACGCGGGATGCGGCTACGGGGGCTCGTGTTTCCCGAAGGACGTCAAGGCCCTGGTACGTACCGGGCGCGAGCGCGGCCACAATCTGCTGTTGCTCAATGCGGTGGAGGAGGCCAACGATGCGCAGAAGCTGCGACTCGTGGACAAGATCGTGGACCGTTTCGGGGAAGATCTGTCGGGCTTGAATTTTGCTTTGTGGGGATTGGCATTCAAGCCCAATACGGACGACATGCGCGATGCCCCCAGTCGGGTGATCGTTGCGGAGTTGTTCCGGCGCGGGGCGACGGTCACCGCTTACGATCCGGTGGCCATGAATGAAGCACGGCGCATTTTCGCCGACGAGCCCAGGCTGCGTTACGTCGAGCGTCCGATGGCGGCGCTCGAAGGGGCCGATGCACTGGTGATCGTGACCGAATGGAAGGAATTCCGCAGTCCCGATTTCGAGGCAATCCGGCAAGCGCTCAGGCATCCGCTGATCTTCGACGGACGTAACATGTACGATCCGGCGGTGATGCACAGGCTCGGTATCGATTATCACGGCATGGGTCGTCGCTGACCCGCTTCACCCGGCACTGCTCGCCGACAAGGGTATTGATATGGAATTCAAGACGCTCGACGATTACGTGGGACAGACGCCGCTGGTGCGCCTGAAGCGGATCGGTGCCGGCCGCAACAATGTCATTCTGGGCAAGCTCGAAGGTAATAACCCGGCAGGTTCGGTCAAGGATCGGCCTGCGTTGTCGATGGTGCAGCATGCCGAGGCCCGTGGCGACATCAAGCCTGGCGACTCGCTGATCGAAGCCACCAGCGGCAACACCGGCATTGCGCTGGCGATGGTGGCGGCGATGCGTGGCTATCGCATGATCCTGGTGATGCCGGAGAACCAGAGCATCGAGCGTCGCCAGACGATGCGCGCGTTCGGTGCGGAGCTGGTGTTGACACCTCGTGAAGGCGGCATGGAGATGGCGCGCGATGTCGCCGAGAAAATGCGCGATGAAGGTCAGGGCATCATCCTCGACCAGTTCGCCAATCCCGACAATCCGCTGGCGCATTTCGAAGGGACGGGCCCCGAGCTGTGGGATCAGACCGGCGGGCGGATTACCCATTTTGTGAGTTCGATGGGCACCACGGGCACCATCATGGGCACGTCGCGTTTCCTCAAGGCGCGGAACCCGGCGATCCAGATCGTCGGTTGCCAGCCGGAAGAGGGCTCGCAGATCCCCGGTATTCGCAAGTGGCCCGATGCCTATCTGCCCAGGATCTACGAAAGGCCGCGGGTGGACCGCCTCGAGTATGTGTCTCAGGCCGACGCGGAGGACATGACCCGTCGCCTCGCGCGTGAGGAAGGCATCTTCGCCGGCATTTCGTCGGGCGGCTCGATGCATGTGGCGCTGCGCCTGGCTGCGGAGCTCGAGAATGCCGTGATCGTGTCGGTTGTATGCGACCGCGGCGATCGCTATCTGTCGACGGGTGTCTTCCCCGCCTGAGCGGTCCCGCCGCCACCGCGCATGGCGCTGGCTGTGCGTGGTGCTACTCGTCTTCCCGCTCACGACCGCCGGCATCGGTGCATTGTCGCTAGCGATCGATCGCCTGGAGCACCCGGCCTTCGCCGTTCACGACTTGCTGATTCACTTCCCGTCGGCTGGTCGAGCCACGCTCGGCATCGCCCGCTTGCGCATTGGCGAGCACACGTGGCGCAATCTGCGGCTCGACTGCGCGCGCGGCGGACTTGAGGGTTCGGTGTTGAAATGTCGGCAAGGGCGCTTGCGCATGGCAGGCATAGCCTCTTCCGCCGACATCGATTTCATCCTGGATCTGTCGGATCGCACCGGCGCGCTGACCGTGCTGCTGGCGGGAGGCGCACGTATTCAAGCACGCCTGCTCGCCGGGGGCGCGGTCGAAGCTGACGTCAGCCGGTTCGATCTCGCCGTCCTGCAGGCGTGGCTGCCGGCATTGAAGCCGTGGTCCGTGCTGGGGCGTTTCGACGGCAGGCTGCGCTGGCAGCCCGAACGCGCATTGACGTTGTCGGGGCGGCTCGATGGAGCCGGTTTGGGTTCGGCGGACGGGCTGCGTGCCGCCGAGCGCGTGATTGCCGATCTGGCGGTGGACGCATCGTGGCGCGGGGGGCACTGGGACTGGTCGGCGACGCTGAAGTGGCACGAAGGGGCGGCCTACCTGCATCCGTTCTATATCGAGGCCGGTCCGCAACTCGTGGCCAGCGGGCAGTTGCAGGGCGGTCGGCTCGATATCGTCGAAGCGTCGATCGCGCTCGAAGGGGTCGAACAGCTTGCCGCGTCGGCCACGATCGATCTCGGCAATGGCCTGGTCGAGCGTGCCGCGGTGGCGTTGGCGGGGGCCGAGCTGGCCGTGATCGGGCCGCGCTGGCTGAGCCCGGTGTTGGCACCGGCGGCGGCGGAGCGTTTGCGCTTTGCCGGTCAGGTGAGTGGTGCGCTGCAATTCGCCCAGGGTCGGCTGCTTGCGCTCGATGTCCTGTTCGATCAGGCCGGCATCAGTCTGAGTGGCGTCACCGGTGGCGGTCTCGCGTTCGGCCCGCTGAGCGGTCATGTGCCCTGGCGTCAGTCGGGGGCGACCCGTGCCGACCTGAACGTGGGAGGCGGGCGCTGGGAGAAGCTTGAACTCGGGGCCTTCGTATTGTCGGCGGACATCGAGGGCGAGCGCGTCCGCGCCGACCGGATCCGGATCCCCTTGCTCGATGGTGCGCTGGTCGTCGATGGGCTGGTGTTGAATCATGGCGATACCGGCTGGCAGGGTGGCGCCAGCCTGGTGATCGAGCCGCTGTCGATGCGCCTGCTCACCGACGCGGTGGGGCTGCCGCCGATGGCGGGCGTGCTGTCGGCGTCGATGCCGGGGATGCGGGTTTCGCCGGGCGAGGTGGCGCTCGACGGTGCGCTGGTGGTGTCGGTGTTCGACGGCTATCTGCAGGCCACCGGTCTCAGGTTGCAGGAGCCTTTCGGCGTGGCGGCTCATCTGACCGCCGATATCGAGGCGCGTCACATCGATCTTGCCCAACTCACCGAAACCTTCAGCTTCGGCAGCATTACCGGCTTCGTCGATGCCGATGTTCATGGCCTGGAGCTGGCGCGCTGGCGCCCGGAGCGTTTCGATGCCCGCGTCGTCAGCAGCCCGGGACGCTATCCGAAGCGGATCAGTCAGCGCGCGGTACAGAACATCAGCGCACTGGGCGGGGCGGGGGCGATGGCCGCGGTTCAGCGCAGCCTGCTCGGCTTCTTCGATACCTTCGGCTATCGTGAGATCGGATTCGGTTGCGTTCTGAGATCGGCCGTCTGCGAGATGAGCGGTGTCGACAACGGACGTCGCGAGGGCAGCTTCGTCATCGTCCGCGGCGGCGGAATCCCGGCTCTGGACGTCATCGGCTACAATCGACGCGTGGATTGGCGCGAACTGATAGAGCGGCTGCAGCGCGTCATCGCAGACAACGTGGCGCCGGAAGTGCGCTGAATTGCCTGCGCTCATTGCCGCGTCACCGAGGAATGCGATGTCGCCGAGCTTGCGAAACGCGCTGTTGGCGGGGCTGGTGCTCTCCGCCAGTGCCTGCGTCACGATCAATATCTATTTTCCCGCGGCTGCGGCCGAGAAAGCCGCCGATCGCATCATCGAAGAGGTCTGGCAGCTGCGCGAGGGGGGCACGGCCCCTGCAAAGCCGGCGGCGGAGGAGGGTAAGCCATGAGATTCATTTCCTTTGTCGGCGCATTGCTGCTGGCCTTGTCGTTGTCTGCTTCGGCCCAGGGCAACCTGGACGTCGACTCGCCTGCGATCGGGGCGCTCAAGCGTTCCATGCAGCAACGCCACGCCCAACTCGAGCCGCTGTATAAGACGGGAGCGGTGGGGCAGGCGGCAGACGGTACGGTTGCCCTGCGTGACGCTTCCCTCGTGCCTTTGCCGCAACGCGGCCCGGTCACCGCCCTGATTGCTGCCGAGAACGCCGATCGCAGTGCACTCTACCGCGAGATCGCTCGTGCCAATGCGCACCCCGAGTGGGAGGCGGACATACGCAAGACCTTTGCCCAGCGCTGGGCGGACCGCGCGCAGTCCGGCTGGTGGGTGCAACAGGGCGGGAACTGGGTGCAGAAGTGATGCCCGTGCTGGTGTTCGATATCGAGACCATTCCCGATGTTGCCGGGATCCGTGCGCTCAACGACCTGCCAGATACGCTCGCGGATTTCGAGGTCGCCGAGTTCGCGTTCCAGCAGCGGCGGGCAAGCCACGGGACGGATTTCCTGCAGCATCATCTCCAGCGCGTGGTCACGATTTCCTGTGCGATGCGGGATGCGAACCACTTTCGCGTGTTCTCCCTGTCCGAACCGGATTCCGGCGAGGGCCAGATCATTCAGCGCTTCTTCGACGGCATCGAACGCTTCACCCCGCAGATCGTCTCGTGGAACGGTGGCGGGTTCGATCTTCCGGTGCTGCACTATCGCGGCATGCTGCATGGTGTCGCGGCGCCACGTTACTGGGACCTCGGCGACGGCGACTACAACGATTCGCGCGATTTCAAGTGGAACAACTACATCAGCCGTTACCACACCCGGCATCTCGACCTGATGGACACGCTTGCGCTCTATCAACCGCGTGCCAGTGCGCCCCTGGACGACTTGGCCAAGCTCATGGGTTATCCGGGCAAGCTTGGCATGGACGGTTCCGCGGTGTGGACGGCGTGGCAGGAAGGGCGCATTGCAGAGATCCGCGACTATTGCGAGACCGACGTGGTGAATACCTACCTCGTGTACCTGCGCTTCCAGCGCATGCGGGGACAACTGGATGTAGACGCGTGGACAAGGGAGGTCGCGGTGGTGCGCGAGGCGCTCGGACGGATCGCCGCGCCGCACTGGGAGGCCTTCCTGGCCGAATGGCCGGCGCCGTGAATACCCGTGAGAAATTCGAAAAATGGTTTGACAGCCGGCGCAAAGTGCCTATAATTCGCGGCTCTTAGCAGGCGCGTAGCTCAGCTGGTTAGAGCACCACCTTGACATGGTGGGGGTCGTTGGTTCGAGTCCAATCGCGCCTACCAACATCTGGAGACGATTTGCCATGTTCCGAACTACTACCGTGGCCGGAAACTGAACAGGTCGGGTCCGCTTGTCTGCTTGAGGAAAAAGTGCGGTTCGACCGCACTTTTTTTTCGTCCACGTTTTGTGCAATTCAGTGAATAACTCGTCGATAGCGGTAGAACCGCGTTCCAACAGACCACCCCAGACAGAGGCTCCGAAATCATGCCCAACATCACGCTCCCCGACGGTTCCGTCCGCCAGTTCGATCAGCCGGTTACGGTAGGCGAGGTCGCGGCATCGATCGGTACCGGTCTGGCCAAGGCGGCGCTGGCAGGGCGCGTGGGCGACCGGGTGGTGGATCTGTCGCACCGGATCGAGTCCGACGCGACGCTGGCGATCATTACCGACAAGAGTCCCGAAGGTCTGGACGTCATCCGGCACTCCACCGCGCATCTGCTTGCGCATGCGGCAAAGGAGTTGTTTCCGGATGTCCAGGTGACGATCGGACCGGTCATCGACAATGGCTTTTATTACGATTTCTCGTACAAGCGGCCGTTTACGCCTGAAGACCTGGCGGCGATCGAGCAGCGCATGGCCGAGATCGTCAAGCGCGAGATTCCGGTGTCCCGGGAGGTGTGGCCGCGGGACAAGGCGGTGGCCTTCTTTCAGGGCATCGGGGAGCATTACAAGGCCGAGATCATCGCGTCGATTCCATCGGAAGAGGATGTGTCCTTGTATCGGCAGGGTGATTTCATCGACCTCTGTCGGGGGCCACACGTGCCTTCCACCGCCAAGCTCAAGGTGTTCAAGCTTACCAAGCTGGCCGGTGCCTACTGGCGCGGCGACTCGAAGAACGAGATGCTGCAGCGGGTGTATGGCACGGCCTGGGCGAAGAAGGAGGATCTTGATGCCTACCTGCACATGATCGAGGAGGCCGAGAAGCGGGATCACCGCAAGCTCGGCCGTCAGCTCGACCTGTTCCACATCCAGGAAGAGGCGCCGGGGATGGTGTTCTGGCACGCCAAGGGGTGGACCCTTTGGCAGCAGGTCGAGCAGTACCTGCGCCGGACCATCGACGAGCACGGCTACCAGGAGGTGAAAACGCCGCAGATCGTCGATCGCGCGCTGTGGGAAAAGTCAGGCCACTGGGCCATGTATTCGGACATGATGTTCACCACCCAGTCGGAGAAGCGCGACTACGCAGTGAAGCCGATGAACTGCCCCTGCCATATCCAGATCTTCAACCAGGGGCTCAAGAGCTATCGCGACCTGCCCCTGCGGATGGCCGAATTCGGTTCCTGTCACCGTAACGAACCCTCGGGCTCGCTGCACGGCATCATGCGCGTGCGCAACTTCGTTCAGGACGATGCGCATATTTTCTGTGCCGAAACGCAGGTGCAGGACGAATCGGCCGAATTCATCCGCCTGCTGCAGAAGGTCTATCTCGATTTCGGTTTCACCGATGTACTGGTGAAGCTGTCCACCCGGCCGGACAAGCGTGTTGGAACCGACGAACAGTGGACGGCTGCAGAGGCGGCGCTTGCCGCAGCGCTGGACGCTCAAGGGCTTGCCTACGATCTGCAGCCGGGTGAAGGGGCGTTCTACGGTCCGAAAATTGAGTTCTCGTTGAAGGATTGTCTGGGGCGTGTGTGGCAGTGCGGCACCTTGCAGCTGGATTTCAATCTGCCGGTGCGCCTTGGTGCCGAGTACGTTGCCGAAGACAACACCAAGAAATATCCGGTGATGCTGCATCGCGCAATCCTTGGGTCGCTCGAGCGCTTCATCGGCATCCTGATCGAGCATCATGCGGGTGCTTTGCCCTTGTGGCTCGCGCCGGTTCATGCGGTGGTGATGAATATCTCCGAAGGACAGGCCGAGTACACGCTGGAAGTGGCGCAGAAGCTGAAAAAAGCCGGTTTCAGGGTCGAGACCGATTTGCGTAACGAAAAGATTAACTATAAAATCCGCGAACATAGCGTGCACAAGCTGCCTTACCAGCTCGTAGTCGGCGAAAAAGAAAAGTCCGCAGGGTTGGTTGCTGTGCGCGTCCGGGGTGGCCAGGATCTTGGCCAAATGTCCCTCGATTCGCTGATCGAGCGTTGGCTTTGCGAAATTCAAGCGAAGACCGGCTCGGTTTGATATTGGTATTCGTGGAGAACTGAACCATCGCTCAAGATAAAAAGCAGCGCGTCAACGGGGAAATCAGCGCGCCTGAAGTCCGCCTGGTTGGTGAAGACGGCGAGCCCCTGGGTATCGTTACCCTGAGAGAGGCCCTCGAAGCCGCTGAAGAAGCAGGGTTGGATCTGGTCGAAATTGCTCCAATGGCGCAGCCCCCGGTTTGCCGGGTGATGGATTTGGGCAAGTTCAAGTATCAGGAACAGAAGAAGGCCCACGAAGCACGGCAGAAGCAGAAGCAGGTCCAGGTCAAGGAAGTGAAGCTGCGACCCGGTACCGACGAGAACGACTATCAGATCAAGCTTCGCAATCTGAAGCGCTTCCTCGAGGAAGGCGACAAGTGCAAGGTGACCTTGCGCTTCCGCGGACGTGAAATGGCGCACCAGGAGTTCGGTCTGCGCCAGCTCGAGCGGGTCAAGGCCGATCTCGAGGAGACGGGCCAGGTCGAGCAGATGCCCAAGATGGAAGGGCGTCAAATGATCATGGTGATCGCGCCCAAGAAGAACCGCTGAGTGGGTGGTTCGCAGGATTTGTCTCCCGGCCTGGCCGGGAAGCAACACCGGCGCTCCGAAAGGAGTGCTGGAAAACAAGTGGTGTCGGGTTCCAAATGTACCTGTATCGGTGCTACCCGGCGGCATTCATAAACTCGGAGTCTTAGCAATGCCCAAGATGAAGACCAAAAGCGGTGCCAAGAAGCGATTCAAGGTCCGTGCCAGTGGTGGGATCAAGCGGTCCCAGGCGTTCAAGCGCCACATCCTTACCAAGAAAACCACCAAGAGCAAGCGCCAGCTGCGCGGCATGACGGCAGTTCACGCCGCCGACGAGAAGCTGATTCGCGCCATGCTGCCTTACGCTTGATAGGAGACCGCTATGCCCAGAGTTAAACGTGGTGTAACCGCCCGCGCGCGTCACAAGAAGGTTCTCGTCCAGGCCAAGGGTTACCGCGGCCGTCGCAAGAACGTATATCGCATCGCCAAACAGGCGGTGATGAAGGCCGGCCAGTACGCATACCGTGACCGTCGTCAGAGGAAGCGCCAGTTCCGCGCCCTGTGGATCGTCCGTATCAACGCCGCTGCGCGTGAGCTCGGTCTGACCTACAGCACTTTCATGAATGGCCTGAAGAAGGCTGCCGTCGAAGTGGACCGCAAGGTCCTGGCCGATCTGGCCGTGTTCGACAAGCCGGCGTTTGCTGCGCTCGCTGCGCAAGCCCGGGCCCAAATCGCTGCGTGATTCGACGCAGCCCGAAAAAAGGAGGCCTGGCCTCCTTTTTTTTTCTGAATTTCCCGGGATGGCAGGGACATGGATAACCTCGAACAACTGGTTCAACAGGCCGAAGCGGCATTCGTCGCGGCGGCCGACAGCGCCCAGCTCGAGCACGCAAAATCGCTTTATCTGGGCAAGAGCGGTTCGCTCACCGAACAGCTGAAGGCACTCGGCAAGCTCGCGCCGGAACAACGGCGAGAGGCGGGGGCTGCGATCAACCGCGCCAAGGAGGCCGTCGAGGCCGCGCTCGAAGCACGTCGCCAGGCCTTGCGCGAAGGGGCGCTGTTGGCCCAGCTCGCCGCCGAGGCGCTCGACGTCACGCTGCCGGGCCGTGGCGGCGCAAGCGGCGGCCTGCATCCGGTGAGCCGGACGCTCGAGCGCATCGAAGCTTTGTTCCGGTCGATCGGTTTTGTCGTCGCCGACGGGCCCGAAATCGAGACCGACTGGCACAACTTTACGGCGCTGAATACGCCCGAGAACCATCCCGCGCGCTCGATGCACGATACCTTCTATCTCGAAGGGCAGGACGAGGTCCTGTTGCGCACCCATACCAGCCCGGTGCAGATCCGCGCCATGATTGCCCACGTCGAACGGCACCGGCGGCTCGACACCATGCCCGACATCCGGGTGATCGCACCGGGCCGGGTCTATCGGGTGGATTCCGATGCCACCCACTCGCCGATGTTCCATCAGGTGGAAGGCCTGTGGGTCGGCGAGAGCGTGAGTTTTGCCGACCTCAAGGGCGTCATTGCCGACTTCCTGCGCAAGTTCTTCGAGACCGAAGACCTGCAGGTCCGCTTTCGGCCCTCTTTCTTTCCCTTTACCGAACCTTCGGCCGAGATCGATGTGGCCTTCATGAGCGGTGCGCTCGAAGGTCGCTGGCTGGAGATTGCCGGCTGCGGCATGGTCCATCCGAACGTGCTGCGCTTCGGCGGCATCGATCCGGAGCGCTACACCGGCTTTGCGTTCGGGATGGGGCCGGATCGGCTGACCATGCTGCGCTACGGCGTCAATGATCTGCGCCTGTTCTTCGAGGGCGATCTGCGTTTCTTGAGTCAATTCAGGTAAGCGAATCATGCAATTTTCCGAAAACTGGTTGCGGACCTTCGTCAATCCGCAACTCGACAGTGCCCAGCTTGGCCATCTGATGACCATGGCCGGTCTCGAGGTGGAAGAGGCCGTGCCCGTGGCGCCTGCCTTCTCGGGCATCGTCGTGGCCTGCATCGTCGAGGCCGAAAAGCATCCGAACGCGGACAAGCTCAAGGTATGCAAGGTGGACGCCGGTACCGGCGAGCTGCTGCAGATCGTCTGCGGCGCGCCTAATGCCGCCGTCGGAATGAAGGTGCCGTGCGCCAAGGTCGGCGCCGTGCTGCCCGGCGACTTTGCGATCAAGGCCGCCAAATTGCGTGGCGTCGAGTCGTTCGGCATGTTGTGCTCGGAGCGTGAGCTCGGCTTGTCGGACGAGCACGGTGGTCTGTACGCGCTTCCGGCCGATGCCCCGACGGGCATGGACATCCGCGACTATCTTGCGCTCGACGATACGCTGTACACCATCAAACTCACCCCCAACCGTGCCGATTGCCTGAGCCTGACCGGCGTTGCGCGCGAAGTGGCGGCGCTTACCGGCGTCGCCCTGGTGCAGCCGGAGATCGTGCCGGTATCGCCGACCATCGACGAGCGCCGGAGCATTGTGCTCGACGCACCTCGGGCCTGCCCACGCTACTGCGGAAGGGTGCTTCGTGGTGTCAATGCCAAGGCCCCGACTCCGGCCTGGATGAAGCAGCGCCTGCTGCGTAGTGGCGTCCGCTCGATCAGTGCACTGGTGGACATTACCAACTACGTGATGCTCGAACTTGGTCAGCCGCTGCACGCATTCGACAATACCCGCCTGAGTGGTGGGATTCACGTCCGCCTGCCGGTTCCCGGTGAACAGGTGCTGTTACTCAACGAGCAGACAGTGACGCCCGCGGCCGATACCTTGCTGATCGCCGATGAGACGCGCGCCCTAGCCCTGGCGGGAATCATGGGGGGCGAGGACAGCGGGATCACGCTCGAGACGACTGAGGTGTTCCTCGAGAGTGCGTTCTTCGCGCCCGATGCCATCGCCGGCCGTGCCCGTGCCTACGGATTCGGCTCGGATGCCTCGCATCGCTTCGAACGGGGGGTCGATTTCGATCTCGCCCGGCCGGCCATCGAACGCGCCACGACTCTGATTCTCGAGATCTGCGGCGGCGCCGCCGGTCCCGTCGAGGAGGCGGTTTCCCACGCCGAGCTTCCCCGGCGCAGCGCGGTCAGACTGCGCCCGGCGCGCGCGCGCCGCGTGCTTGGCATCGTGCTGGACGATACCGCGATGCAGTCGCTGCTTGAGGGCGTCGGTCTCGATGTGCGCAAGGATGGTGACGACCTGCTGGTGACGCCGCCATCGTTCCGCTTCGATATCGAGATCGAGGAGGATCTGATCGAGGAACTCGCCCGCCTGCACGGCTACGACAACATTCCGGCAGTCGCGCCGCACGGTAGCCTGGTGATGCTCGAGCGTAGCGAGTCGGAACGCACTGCCTGGGATGTACGTCACCTGCTGGCAGGTCGCGGCTTCCAGGAAGTGGTCAATTTCGCCTTTGTCGAGGAAGGCTGGGAGCGCGATTTCTGCGCCAACGGCGACCCCATCCGCCTTGCCAATCCGATTGCCAGTCAGATGAGCGTAATGCGGACGAGCCTGATTCCCGGCCTCGCAGCGAATCTGGCCACCAACCGCAAGCGTCAGCAGAGCCGGGTTCGCGTGTTCGAGCTCGGACGCTGTTTCGAGCGCAAGGCCGACGGGCAACCGGTGGCCGGTTTCCATCAACCCATGCGTCTTGCCGCGCTCGCCGCCGGATCGGTGGCGCCCCAGCAATGGGGCGAAGGCGCGCGACCGGTCGACTTCTATGATCTCAAGGGCGATCTCGAGGCGCTTTTTGCGCCGCGCCAGCTGAGCTTCGAGCGGCTGTCCGATCCGGCGCTGCACCCTGGTCGGGCAGCCGCGGTGCTGCTCGACGGGCGCCATATCGGCGTGATCGGCGAGCTGCACCCGGTGTGGGTGCAGCGGTACGATCTGGGGCCGTCGCCGGTGGCATTCGAAGTCGAACTCGATGCCGCATTGGCGGGCGTGCTTCCGGCCTGCGGGGAGATCTCCCGTATGCCGGCGGTCGCGCGCGACCTTGCGCTGGTGGTTGCCGCGGACGTCAGTGCCGCACGGGTGCGAGACGTTCTGCTCGAGGCTGCACCGACCCTGGTAAGCGAGATCAACCTGTTCGATGTGTACCATGGCAAGGGCATCGATCCGGACAAGAAGAGCCTTGCTTTCAGTGTGTTGATGCAAGATACTCAGCGCACCCTTGAAGATGCCGAGGTGGACGCGGCGATGTCCGCGTTGGTCCGCCATGCGGAGCTCACCCTGGGTGCGCGGCTGCGTGGATCTGGAGAATGAACGTGACCTTGACGAAAGCCGAGCTGGCGGACCTGCTGTTCGAGCAGGTCGGGCTCAACAAGCGCGAAGCCAAGGACATGGTAGAGGGCTTCTTCGAAGAAATCCGGACGGCACTTGAGCGTGGCGACAGCGTCAAATTGTCGGGCTTCGGCAATTTCCAGTTGCGGGACAAGCCTCAGCGTCCGGGCCGCAATCCGAAGACCGGGGAGGAGATCCCGATCACCGCCCGCAGGGTGGTGACCTTCCATGCCAGTCAGAAGCTGAAGGCCGCGGTGGAGGAACTCAGCGATGCAAGCAAGCAACCCTGAAACCAGTACGGCCGCGCTGCCGCCCATTCCGGCCAAGCGTTACTTCACGATTGGCGAGGTCAGCGAGCTTTGCGGGGTCAAGGCGCATGTGTTGCGCTACTGGGAGCAGGAGTTTACCCAGCTCAAGCCGGTCAAGCGCAGTGGCAACCGTCGCTATTATCAGCATCACGAAGTGCTGCTGATCAGACGCATCCGGCATCTGTTGTACGACGAAGGTTTCACCATCTCGGGGGCGCGCAACCGGCTCGGTGAGGCCGCAATCCATCAGCAGGAAGAGGCCGAGGTGGCGGAGCGCTACAAGGCGCTCATCCGGGATGTCCGGACCGATATCGAGGCCGCCCTCGCCGCGCTTCGGGCCTGATTTTTTGCTGGCAATGGAATTTCATCCTGCTATAATGCGCGCTTGTGTCGGGGCGTAGCGCAGCCTGGTAGCGCACTTGCATGGGGTGCAAGGGGTCGCGAGTTCGAATCCCGCCGCCCCGACCAATGATTCAAATACTTGGGCCAGTTCAAGCGACTGGCCTTTGTTTTTTGCGGGACCTTTTGCGGGACTTTCGTCACGCAACCCGCCTCTTCAGGATGGTGAGGATAGGGCTCCGGGAGTCCGTTCCCGCCACCTTGTTTGCGGCCTCGATCAGCGCGGCCAGTTCTGCACCCGAGTAATGCGTGGTGACGCTGCCCGACTTGTGGCCGAGCAGCACCTGCCTGTCCTCGAAGGCGACGTTCGCCGCCCGAAGCCTGCGACCGAAGGTGTGCTTCAGGTCGTGGATCCGCACCGAGGCGAACCCGGGGTGCGCCTTTCGGCCCGTGTCCTCCTCCCATTCTTTCGCCGCTCGCTTGCGCGCCGATCGCCATGCTGTGTCGTTCATGCGATGCAACCTCCGCACCTTGTCACCATCCCCGTAAGGGAACACGAGCTCGTCGTGCTTACCCCGCTGGCCGTTGATCACCGACGCTGCAACGCTGTTCAGCACGACCAGGCGGTCGTCCCCGTTCTTTACGCCGGACTTCTCGGTCCTTCCGCCAAAATCGGCGGGGATCAAGAATACGCTCGTGTTGAGCTCAGGGACTTCCACCTCCCACGTCCACCTCAGCTTGCAGACTTCCTGCTCGCGGCAACCGGTATTCACCTTGAACAGCGCCATTCGCTCGAGGTGCTCCGGCAACTCGCGAAAGAGGTAGATCTGCTCTTCCCATGAAAGCGGATATGCCCCCCGTGACGTCTTCGCCCCTTCGAGCATCGTGATCGCCGGCACTGCGGTAAGGCGTCCATACCCACGGACTTGCTTGTCGATGTGCCAGACCCCACGGCGCTCGTAGAGCCCACTAATTGTCTTTCGCCCCATTTCTCTTTACCTCCCTTCTTTCCGGCGGGGCGCTCGCTGCGTTGCCCGGAAGGGCGCCGCAGTGCTTGAAGGTTAGTGGCCTAGGCGAATGGCGGAAAGATGCCGATCGACTACAGGCTCAGCGTGCTGAGCGCGGGGTGCTCGGAATAATCGGCACCGGCGGTGCGGAGCCTGGTGAAGGTGTTTTTCACTTTATGGGTCAAGGAAGCTCAACACGCAGGTCTCGAACGTGGGGTTGATGTGCCGCGGGGAGGGGCAGGGCTCCTGGCGGCTTCTGCGCGGTGTAGGCGCGTGGCGCTCACCAGTCGGCAGCCGCGCGAGCGCGGCCGATGAGTGCTAGTCCGCTTCAGGTCGTGGTGGGCCATCCACCGCACGAGAAGCGAGATGGCTGGGGCGGCCTGACGCCCGGCTCAAACCGCCACATCGCTGCCGGTCAGTCAATCAAGAGTTCATCGGACCGATGCTGCCGGGCTCCGGGGTGTTGTTCGCGGCGACCTGGGCATAGGAATCGTAAACCGCACCACCGCACAGCTTGCCTTCGGGTGGGCGGTTGATCCCCACGTCGATGACTACCGCGCAGGGCTTGATCATGGCGCCGGCGATCATGAGCGCTCGGGCCACCGCGCCCCCGGATATAGGCACGACGGATGTGGAGGCGAAGATCCCGCGATTTCGACTGGCAGATGGGGGGGCCGTGGCGCCGCGGGTGAGCAGCAGCAATGCCATCGGTTTGCGGACGATGTTCGAGCGCGGATTTTGCCCATCAACTCACAAGTCTCGCCTCGCCAGATAAAGACTGGTCAGTCCGATATTGCGTCGTCGGTCGGGTCAAGGCAGGCAAAGCGGCGCATCGAATCTCGTACAGCGTGTCTTCCATCGACGGATCCGACAGCGCGTACCACTGCTGCCTGAAGTAGATCCGCAGCATCGTCGCCAGCAGCATCGGCGGACGTCCCTGCCGGCCAGCTTTGGAGCAATGCGGCTCGGTCACCGCCAGCAGCGCTGCCCGTGGCACGACCGCCTCCATCGCGGAGCGGAAGCGTTCCCGGCGAGTCTGTTTCTTCTTCCTGTCGAAAGCCAGCAAGACGAAGGTCGTTTGCTTCATGGTAGCGGCTCCATTTATCACTTCGGCATTTTACCGGCTCTGAATAGATCAGCGCTTCCGTGGTGTCCGAGTTGGCTGGACAAATGGCGGTGCAAGGCCAGACAACGCAGATCTCCGGCAATGCCCCAGACTTGTCCAGACACATCGTGCGTTGGAATGCATATGGACCAAATCAAGCGTGACCGGCTGGCGCCGGCAACCGGCACCTATGAAGAAGGGAGGGCGATGCTGGGTCAGAGGTCGCCCGTGAATTTTGGAACCCACCCAGTCAGTGAGGTTCGCATCGCTCAGTTCTGCGCGTTGGTTGAGGATGGCAATCCGTCGTACTGGGATGCCGTTGCCTCCACTCGAATCTGGGGGCGGCCGGTGGCGCCGCCTGCGATGCTGCAGACTTGGACGCTGCCGTTGCCGTGGATGCCCGACCGTGATGTCGAGCTCGATTTCATGCTGCTGAAGCTGCCCTTGCCCGGCGGTAGCCTCGTCAATGTGTCTACCGAGATTGTCTATCACCGGCCGATCTATGTGGGTGAAACCCTGAATTTCTGGGACGTTGCAACCGAGATTTCCGAGTTGAAGGAGACGCGGCTCGGGTCCGGCTATTTCGTTACGACGGTCGCAACCTATCAGAACGAGTCGGGCGAGAAAGTGGCAACCAGTACGAATATCCAGTTTCGCTTTGAGGCGAGGAGCGCGTGATGAGCCTGGACATTGAGAATGAAATCGTCGTCGGGCTTGAGCTTCCGCAGGTTGAGTTGAGCGTGACCTATGAAAAGGTGGTGATGACGCCCCTGGCGACCTGGGATCTGTTTCCCGGGCACTGCGACCCTTACTACGCACAAATGCAGGGGCAGAAGTCGATCTATCTGAACACGATCGCTCTGCAGGGCTTTGCCGACCGGGTTGCCACGGATTGGGCTGGTCCGGCCGCGTTCATTGCGCGTCGCAAGATGGTCATGAAGGCGTCGGTGTATCCCGGTGATGTGCTTGTCGGGTCAGGGCGCGTCGTCGAAGCGGCGATCGAAGGGGATCGTCGTCGTGTGGAGCTTGCCATCAAGTTGCGTACTCAGGCTGCATCGGTCTGCGATGTAGAGACCACGTTGCTGTTGCCTTTGCTCGTCAATTGATTCCGGGTATTTGAACTAAGAGAGGAGTGTGTCATGTCTGAAACTCAAGGTGCAGTTCGGGAGATCTGCGACGCGATCATCAAGCGCGTAGACCGGGCCTATGTTGCTGAATGCGGCCGGAAGAACGAGTTTCCGCAGAAATTGTGGGATATGTGGGTCGATACTGGCCTGCTCTCGATGGGAATGCCGGAAGAATATGGTGGGTCGGGCGGATCGTTGAAGGATATCGTCTATGCGATTGACCTGCTGCATCGGGAGGCGCTTCTGCTGCCCATCGCGATAACGAACTTCATGTCGCGGGAACCTCTCCTGCATCATGCGAGCGAAGCCCAGAAGCAGCGCTACCTGCCACCCACGGCAACCGGTGAGGAGTTCTTCAGCTTCGGTATCACCGAGCCCGATTCCGGGACCAATACGTTCAGGATCAAGACCGCTGCGATCCGCCAGCCCGACGGCACGTTCCTGCTCAATGGTGGCAAGACCTACCAGACAGCGTTTCTCGAGTCCGCCCATTGCCTGCTCGTTGCCCGTACTGCACCGATGGATGCTGCCAATCGTACGCATGGCATTTCGCTGTTCATCGTCGATACGAAGTTGCCTGGAATTTCCGCTACTCCGATGAATATCGGCATGTATCTGCCGGAGAAGCAATACCAGACCTTCTTCGACAATGTGGTGCTGCCTGCCGAGTCGCTGGTCGGTGAAGAGGGGAAAGGGTTGAGCATCCTCTTCGAGTCGCTCAACTCGGAGCGTCTTCTGGTGGCTGCCATGAACCTCGGTCAAGCAGACTACGTTCTCAACCGCGCGGCGGAGTACGCCAAGATGCGCGCGCCTTTCGGTACGCCGATCGGCGCCTATCAGTCGATCGCACATCCGATGGCACGTGCCAAGACCTATGTCGAATCGGCGCGCCTGATGATGTACCAGGCTTGCGACAAGCATGATCGCGGCGAGCCGGTGGGGCTGGACGTCAACATGCTCAAGATCCTGTCGTCGGAGGCCTTCAAGATGGCGGCTGAGATCGCAATGACGACCTTTGGCGGTGCCGGTGTCGACGTGAGCCAGGACATTCTGCCCTTCTACATTGCGGCGCAGAACAACACTGTGGCGCCGGTGAACAACCAGGTCGTGCTCAGCTTCATCGCCGAAAAGGCCCTGGGTTTGCCGAAGTCGTACTGATGCGGCGAGGTATTGCTGGGGTGGAACAGTGATGCATGTTGGTTCGAACTCCGGAGGTGACGCGCCGCGCTCGGGAGATGTCACCTCGGCACGCGCCAATGCGGCCTTGGTGGCGTTGCTGCTCACCTACATGCTGAGCTACATAGATCGCACCGCGCTTGGCGTGCTGCAGGAGCCGATCAAGCGCGAGTTCGGGCTGTCGGACGGCGAACTCGGGATGTTGGGGGGGCCGGCATTCGCAATCCTCTATGCGCTGGCGAGCCTCCCGATTGCCCGCTTGGCCGAGCGCTACAATCGCCCGGCGATTATCGCAGCCTCGCTCGCTGCCTGGTCGCTGATGACCGTGTCTTGCGGGCTTGCGCAAAACTATGTGCATTTGCTGCTTGCCCGGATCGGGGTCAGCGTGGGGGAGGCTGGCGGTAACCCGGCCTCCCATTCCCTGATCGCCGATCTGTTTCCTCCCGCGCGCCGTGCCCGTGCGCTGTCGGTGTATACCTTCGGCGTGCCCGTGGGGGCCTTCCTCGGTGCTGCGCTGGCCGGTTGGCTCGCGCACCAGTGGGACTGGCGTACCACGTTCGTCATCCTCGGCGCGGCGGGCATCGTGCTGCTGCCGGTCCTGTTGTTGGTCCCCCGCGTGCCGCGTGGCCGTTTCGATGAGCAGGTTGCGGAGACTTCGCCGCCGAGCACGGTCGCCGTGTTGCGCGTGCTGCTGAACAATGCAGTCTTTCGGCAGTTGGCTGTGGGTGCGACCCTGGTGGTGCTGGTCGGTTACAGCGTGGCGGGGTTCCTGCCGGTCTTCCTGATTCGTGTGCACGGGATCGACCTCGGCGAAGTGGGATGGATCGCCGGGCTGATCAACGGCGCGGCGGCCGGCGTCGGCACCTTGTTCGGGGGTTTCGCCGCCGATCGCTATGGACAGCGTGACCAGCGTGTCTACGCGTGGATGCCGGCCACGATGGTATTGCTGGCCACGCCATGCTTCATCGCCGGGTTCGCGGTGGACGCGCTGTGGCTCGCGACCGTCTTGCTGATGGCGGGTACCGCAGGCATCTACACCTACATTGCGCCTACTTTCGCCCAGGTGCACGCAATGGTCGGTGCCCGGATGAGGGCGACCGCTTCATCCGTGCTGTTCCTGATCATCAATCTCGTGGGACTGGGGCTGGGGCCCGTGCTGGTCGGCATGGTCAGCGATCGCGCGGCGGCGCTCCGGTTCGCCGCCTCGCCGGCCCACTACGCCATTTCTTGCCGGTCGCCGGCCGCCGGCGTGGAAGCAGGGTGCCGCGCCGCCTCGGCACACGGCATCACTGTCGCACTGATTCTCGTCAGCACGTTGTTGGCCTGGGCGGCGCTGCACTTCTGGCTCGCCGGCAGGCGATTGGGAGACGCCGCACCGTCGCTCCGGCCTTTGCAGCCAATGACTGCAGATGAAGACAAGTTCGGATACGAAGAGAGACCTGTCCACCAGCCATCCCGCTGATACAACGTTCACGTCGGCTTTGGATCTCGATGATAACCAAGAAGCCTACAAGGCAATTTTACTCAACGACTGGAGGCAAGCATGGAAGCTCAACCATCCTATTGGAAGGATTACGGCAAGGCCGAATCGGGCAGTGTGGTCGTCGATCCGCCGACGCTCGACTCCATTCTCGACGCCGACGAGCAGGAGCGTGCCGTTCCGCTCCAGAAACGCGGCGACTACCAGCCTGAACCGCGGCTGATCTCCTTCGACCGCTATATCGATCCGAAGTATGTGCCGCTGGAAGTCGAGCACATCTGGAACAAGCAGTGGCAAGTCGCGTGCCGTGAGGAAGACATTCCCAACGTTGGCGACCGCGTGAGCTACGACGTTGCCAATAACTCCTTCATTGTCGTGCGTACCAGTCCGACCAAGATCAAGGCGTTCTACAACAGCTGTCGGCACCGCGCCCGCAAGCTCTGCAGCGGCAGGACCAAGTCCAGCGGCAAGGACATCCGGTGCCCCTTCCATGGCTGGGTGTACGACCTCAAGGGAAAGCTCGAGTGGATTCCCCTGGCACAGGAATTTCCCCATGTGGATGCGCAGCACAATAGCCTCGTGGAGGTTAAGGTGGCCACCTGGGGCGGTAACGTATTCATCAACCCGGATCCGAACGCGGCACCGCTCAAGGAATCGCTGGGGATTCTCGTGCACCACTACAAGAACTACCCGATCGAGGAGCGCTACACCGCGATGCGAATCCTGATCAAGGTGCGCTGCAACTGGAAGGCCGCGCAGGAGGCGTTCATGGAGGGCTACCATGTCGTCGAAACCCATGCCGACGGCATGCCGATGTTTGGCTCGGCCTCTACCCAGGTGGACGTCTGGAGTGCTGGAAAGGGTTTCGTCAGCCGGCTGTGCACGCCGGGCATGACGACCGATGTTTACATCGCGGATCGGGTGACGCCGCGCGAAGGCCTGATGCTCTATTGCCACGCCCAGGAACTGCCGCTGCCGCCCGAGGGGCGGGGGCTGACGCCGGTCGATGCCCGCCGTTATGCCGCGGAGGCGAAGCGTGCGGTACTGGAAGAGCAGACCGGCCGCGACTATTCGCGCGAGCCGATCAGCTATTTCGTCGATATGGCGAAGTACTTCATGTTCCCCAACCATCATCCGTGGTGGGGCGAAGGACTGCCTTGGTGGTACAACTTCACCCCGATCGGCGACAACCCCGATCACTCGATGATGGAGATCCGCATCCTGCTGCCCATCCCCGCCAACGGGGAGCGGCCGCCGGTGCCCGAGCCGATCGAGCTCGATTTCGACGAGAAGGGCTCGGACCGCCCGGAGCTGGGTGCAACGGGGCACATCATCGACCAGGACCTGGCCAACATGTTGGCCGTTCAGCAGGGCTTCAAGGCGGCGGCGCCGGGGACGGCGTACATGACGCTCGCCAACAATCACGAGGCCAAGATCCGCCACTTCCACGAGGTGTACGACCGCCTGCTCGGTCTCGATACGGACGAGGTTGCCGCAGCAGCGGTCAAGGCCGTCAAGCCAAAGCGCGCGGCGCGTAAGCGGGACTGAGCGATGGACATGAGCGACGTTCCTTCACTGGTCATTGCCTCCATCGCGGAAGGCGAAGGTGTGGCCGTGGAGATCCGCGGTCAGGCCGTCTTCGTCTGTCGTTCGGGCGGACGGCTGTACGCCGTCAGCAACCGGTGCACCCATGCCGGTTCCCGCCTGGACGGCGGGAAGGTGTGCGACGGCGTGGTCGCGTGTCCGCTGCACGGGGCGAAGTTCCGGCTCTCTACCGGCGAATGTCTGTCCGGCCGGCTGAATTATGCGTCGTTGCAGACTTTTCCCGTGCGCGAAGAGGGCGGCCAGATTCAAGTGGACGTGCCCTAGCCACAGCGCCCTCGGCAAAATTGCTGCGGCCCATTGAGGAGATTTGAAGATGTCATCTGGCGTTGCCATTGCAGCCAGCTACGAATTACCGCCCGCGCGCTTCCCGGATGTAAGCCCCCACAACCTCTATCGCCAGGTCGCGATCGCAGCTTTGCGCGACTGGGGGTTGCAGCCGAGTGATGTGAACGGTCTCCTTGCCGTGCCGTCGGGGCAGGGCGTTGGGGCCATCGATATCTACACGCATGAGAAGCTGGGGGCCGAGCTCGGGTTGGTGCCTGGTTTCGCCGAAACGCTGAACGCCGGCGGTGCCAGCTTCGCAATCATGGTTGGCCGCGCGGCCTCTGCGATCCGTGATGGTCTCGCCGACTGCATCCTGTGCATTGGTACCGGCAAGTTCACCAAGCCGACATCAGGGGGCGCCGAGGTGATGGCGCGCATGATCAGCGAGCCCGACTTCGAGATCGGCTATGGTCCATTCATCCCCGCACTCTATGCGCTGGTCGCGTCCCGCTTCATGGCGGAGCGGGGCGCTACACCGGTCGATCTGGCGCGGGTGGCGGTCTCGGCGCGGCAGTGGGCGCTGCGCAATCCGCGGGCCGTGATGCATGCCAAAGGGCCGATCACGGTCGAAGACGTGCTGAGCTCGCGAATGATCGCGTCGCCTTTCCATTACCTCGACTGCTCGGTGCCCTGCGATGGCGGCGGCGCGGTGCTCGTCACGACCGACGAGAAGGCGCGTCGGCTCACCGAGCAGCCCGCCTACGTGCTCGGCTACGGCGAGGCGCACAGCCACGGATCGCTGAGCTCGGCCGGCGACCGCCTGATTCACACCGTTGCCACGCGCACTGGCGATGACGCGTTTCGGCGCGCCGGGCTGTCGCGCGGCGACATCGAGATGGCGATGCTCTACGACGCCTTCTCGGCCACGCCGCTGATCCTGCTCGAGAACCTGGGCTTCTGCAAACCGGGGGAGTCCGGCGCCTTCGTCCAGAGTGGGGCGATCGATCCCGGTGGGAGTCTGCCGGTCAACACCAATGGCGGTCTGCTCTCTTTCGGTCACACCGGCGAAGCCTCGGGCATGTCGCTCATCGTCGAAGCGGCGCGGCAGGTGATGGGCCAGGCCGGTGCGAACCAGCTGGAGCGCGCCGCGGCGGCGTTTGTCCATTGCTACGGAGGAATGATGTACGAACATGCAAGCCTGATCCTGGGGCGTTCGCGATGAACGGGGGCCCGATACCCGAAGTCACGCCGGTGAACCAGCCGTTCTGGGATGGCACCGCCGTCGGCGAATTGCGGATTCGCACCTGCCATTCCTGCGGCACCCGCTTTCGCTTCGTCAGCGACTGGTGTCCGACGTGCTGGTCGGCCGACCTGGGCTGGGAGGCTGCCAGCGGACGTGGAAAGGTCGCGGCCATGTCGGTCGTGCATATGGCCCCCTACGAATCGGTGGCCGCACGCGTCCCCTACGTGCTCGCGCTGATCGAGCTGGACGAGGGGCCGGTCATGATGAGCAACGTGGTCGATTGCGACCCCGCTACGGTGACGATCGGCATGCGGGTGCAAGTCACTTTCGAGGCGCGCGGCGATCTGCAGTTGCCGCAGTTCAGGCCCGCCTGAGCGGCCCCTTCACCTTCCACTTCAGGAGTTCACCGTGTCCCTGCACGACGTCCGCAATCTTCGTTTCCGCGACCTCAAGGTCGGCGACCGTTTCGACCTCGGCCAGCGCGTGCTGACGCGCGAGGAGATGATCGAGTTCGCGTCGAAGTACGATGCGCAACCCTTTCATCTGGATGACGAGGCCGCACGGGCGCATCCCCTGTTCGAGCGCATGTCGGCGAGCGGATGGCTCAGCGCCCTGATCCTGCAGAATCTCATTGCCGACTTCTGGAAGAGCACGAAGGTTCGGGGTCTGGCCGGTGCGGGTGTCGACCAGATCAGATGGGAAACCCCGATCTACGCCGACGAGCCGCTACGCTGCGAGATGGAGATCGAGATGGTCCGCGCCTCGGCGTCCAAGCCTGAGCTCGGCTTGATGACGATGTGCCTCACGGTGAAGAAGGCCGACGGACGGGTTGCGACCCTGCTGCGCATCACCGGCGTGTTCGGGAATGACTGAGGGCGTGCCGCCGGCACCTTACCGCCGATCGGCAGGAGCGCCGTTCGATGACCAGCACAGAGGGTGAAGCCCTGGTCCTGGAGCAACTCGGCCCCCAGATCCGCGTCTTGCGGCTAAACCGGCCCTCGCGTTTGAACGCCTTCACGCGGGAGATGGTGGCGGATTTCAATCGCGTGCTCGATGGCCTGGCCGAGGACCGGGAGTGCCGCGCGCTGATCCTCACCGGCGCCGGGCGAGGGTTCTGCTCGGGTCAGGATGTGGCCGCGGCCGACGAGCGCAATCGTCACGCGCCGAGTGGTCTGGTCGAGCGCATGCAGTGGCAGGAACAGTTCGCCGGCATGAGCCAACGTATCCGTGCCTTGCCCCAGGTCGTGGTCGCGGCGGTGAACGGCCCCTGCGTGGGTGCCGGCATGGCGATCGCGCTCTCGGCCGATGTGCGGATCATCGCGCGCTCGGCGCGTTTCCTCGTCGGCGCGGTCAGATTGGGCCTCACTGCCGGTGAAAGTGGCATCAGCTATTTGCTGCCACGGCTCATCGGTGCGTCCCGCGCCTTCGAGATCCTGTTGAGCGGGCGGCCGGTCGAGGCGGAGGAAGCCGAGCGCATCGGCCTGGCGGCAAGGCTGGTGGACGATGCCGACCTGCTTCCCGCGGCGGAGCAGTGGACCCGGGGCGTGCTCGCCAACAGCCCGTTTGCGACGCGACATACCAAGCGCGTCATGTGGGAGAACCTGGATGCCGCCAGCTTCGATGCTGCCATCGAGCTGGAGAACCGATCGCAGATTCTTGCCTCGATGACCGAGGACTACAAGGAAGCCACGGCCGCATTCACCGAAAAGCGCGCGGCCCGGTTCACGGGCCGGTAGCGCGAAGGTGGCCGATGATCGGCTCGTGTACCGCGGCCTCGAGACTGCTGCCGTCGACCCCGCCCGGATCGTTGAAGGCCTCACTGACGTCGAACACCGAGTCGTCGAGGAACAGCTTGGCGTAGTCGCCCCAGCGTTTGGTGTCCATCAGGCGAAAGTAGCGCGCCTTCAGCTCTCGGATTTCCTCTGTCCAGCGCAGCACGTCGATCGGATTCATGGCGGTCCTCGGATAATCACTCCCTGGCGGCGCCGGGGGTTTTGGTTTGTGACCCGCTCGACGCGGTGGGGAGGGGGGCGGCGCGGCCTCGCATGGCGGCCTCCCGGCAGAACCGGGGTCTCACGTGCCAGCTAGAGGCTGCGGCCGCCATCCACGATCATGGTCTGGCCGGTCACATAGCCGGCCAGCGGCGAGACGAGGAACAGCGCCATGTTGGCCACGTCCTCCGGCAGTCCGAGCCGGCCGAGGGAGATCGTGTCCAGCGCCGCCTGCAGGCGGTCGGGATGCTCGGTCGTCACCTTCGTCATCTTCGTCGCGATCATGCCAGGCGCGATGCCGTTGACGCGCACGCCCTCGCGGCCCCATGCGTCGCCGAGCGTGCGGGTGAGGCCGAACACGCCCGCCTTCGAGGCCGCGTAGGCTGGATTGCCGACGACCGACTTGAAGGCGCCGATCGAGCCGATGATCACGATCGAGCCCTCGCGCGCCTTGATCATTGGGTAGAAGCGCGTCGCCAGGTGCATGACGCTGACGAGATTGACGTTCACCACGTGGCGGAACGTCTCGATCTCGAATTCCTTGCGCCGGTACACCACAGCGCCCTGTGCGAGTACGAGGATGTCGAGTTGTTCGAACGACGGCTGCCAGGCATCGACCGCGGTCGCATCGCTGACGTCCAGTTGCGTGTAGGCGAGGCCAGAGAGGTCGGAGCCGTCCTCGCCCGCATAATCCGACGCGCTTGGGCGCGTGCCGCAGACATGGACCTGTGCGCCCTGCTGGCGGAAACGCTGTGCGATGCCGTTGCCGATACCGCTCGATCCGCCGACGACGAGCGCGGTTCTTCCATCGAGCCGCAAGTCTTCCACGAGTTCTCTATTGCGTGTATTCATCCGCTTCCTCACTTGTCCGCTACTGTGACCGATTCTAGGAGGTCGGCGGTGCCGGCAGGGCGTGCCTGCGTGGAGGGGCAAGTCCCAGTGCTGTGCGGAACCAGCTGCTGCGGGGGTGCCCGCCAACATATTGAGGCAGCGCATATCTGCGCCATATTTCCGGAGAGCCCCATGAACGAATACGAAGACATCACCCTGAACGAGGTAGAGGGCGTCGTGACGCTGACCTTGAACCGGCCTCAGGCGCTGAACGCCATGCGCACCCAGACGCTGAAGGAGATCATCAGGGCACTGGACGAGGTGCGCGATGGCGGCAGCGCGCGCGTGTTGCTGCTGACCGGCGCCGGGCGTGCCTTCTCGTCAGGAGCGGACCTGGGCGCGGGCGACGGCAGCGGGGATCTCGGCGTCAAGGTGGAGCAGTACTACAACCCCATCCTCGAACGGCTCTTCGCCCTGCCGGTGCCGGTCATCACGGCGGTCAACGGGCCCGCCGTGGGTGCCGGCTGCGCATTGGCACTGGCCGGCGATATCGTCCTGGCGGCACGTTCGGCCTACTTTCTGCAGGCCTTCGTCAACATCGGTCTGGTGCCGGACGTCGGCAGCAGCTGGCTGCTGCCGCGGTTGATCGGCCGCGCGCGTGCTCAGGCAATGATGATGCTGGGCGAGCGCATTCCGGCCGAGCGCGCTGAGGACTGGGGCATGCTCTACAAGGTGGTGGACGACGATGCGCTGGCGGCCGAGTCGTCCGAGCTCGCGCGCAGGATGGCCGCGGGGCCGACACAGGCCTATGCATTGATCCGGCATGGCATCCGCTTCGCGTTGGATCACTCGTTGACCGAAGCACTGGCGGCGGAGGGGCGTCACCAACGTCTGGCCGGCAGGACGAAGGATTTCGCCGAGGGGGTTGCAGCCTTCAAGCAGAAGCGGCCGCCGGTATTCACGGGACAGTAAAGAACAAGGGGGCCGAGCCCCCTTTGTGGTTCGCGTGATTCGAGCGCCTACTCGATGACCCAGCGCACGACGTCGCCAAGCGGCGCGCGCCTGGATCGGAACGCGTTGGCCGGGTGCTGCTCGTCGGCATAACCGAACGAAACACCTGCGACGATCATGCGGCTGTCCGGGATGTCGAAGTGTGCGTGCATGAAAGGCGCGTAGGTCGCCAGGGCCGCCTGCGGGATGCTCGCGATGCCCAGGCTCTGGGCGGCCAGCAGCAAGCTGGAGAGAAAAACACCGCAATCGATTGCGCCATAGGTGCCGAGATCGCGCTCGGAAGTGATCAGCAACATGTGTGGCGCGTCGAATAGCCGGAAGTTCTTCATCGCCTGTGATGCCGAGGCGCTGCGGTCACCATAGGCAATGCCGACGCTCTCATAGAGTTGCCAGCCGACCTCGCGCTGGCGCTCCTTGTAGACCCCGCGATAGGCGGCGGGGAAGGGGAAGTCGGGCTGCAGATTGGGTACGCCCTTGTTGGCGATGGCATCGGCCTGCGCATGGGCGAAGAGTGCTTCGCGCAGACGCTCAGTGCCCTTGCCTTCGGTCACGATGACCTGCCATGGCTGCGAGTTGCACCAGGAGGGCGATAGCTGCGCAAGCCCCAACATGCGTTCGATCACGTGGCGAGGAACCGGATCAGGCCGGTAGGCACGGCAGCTGAAGCGCTGGGCGAGGAGCCGGCCGAGCGCTACGGAATCCTCGGGCCAGGTGCCCTCGGGACCGTGCGGGTCCTGCATGGCCGCACGCGGATTTTGTGACATATGCATTTCTCCTTGAGTTTCGAGCCGGCGTTCCGACGCGTCAATGGTGTTCACGCGCTCATGGTGCCGACCAGATCATCCACATACTCGGCAGCCAGACCCCAGCCCAGCAAGGCGTCACGGGATGCGGCACCCCTGGTCGAAGCCTGGATCGCGCTGGGCGTACGCGAAAAGCGTGGTGCCGGCGCGGGCTGGCGCACGCCGTCGATCTCGACAAACGTAGACCGGGCGACGTTGTGTGGGTCCTGGGCGGCCTCCTCGGCCGTCAGTACAGGGGCGAAGCAGGTATCGGCGTCCCCCATGATCTCGACCCATTGATCCCGGGTCTTGCTCGCGAAGACTTCCGCAAACACGGCCTTCATCACGGGCCAGGCATCGCGGTCCATCTGCTTCTGCGTGAGCCTGCCGGCAAGGCCGGTTTTCTCGAGCAGCAGCGCGTAGAACTGCGGCTCGATCGCACCGACCGCGACAAACTTGCCATCGGCACAGCGGTAGGTGTCGTAGAAGGGGGCGCCACCGTCGAGCAGATTGGCAGCGCGTCCTTCCTTCCATTGGCCAAGGGCACGCAGTCTGTAGAAGATCGCGGTCAGGTAGCAGGTGCCGTCGCTGATCGAGGCGTCGACCACCTGGCCCTGCCCGGTAGTGCGTGCACTCAGCACGCCGGCCAGCAGACCGACGGCGAGCATCATGGCGCCTCCACCATAGTCACCGACCAGATTGAGCGGGGGTACCGGTTTGTCCGCGGTGCCGATCGCATCGAGCGCCCCGGAGATGGCGATGTAGTTGATGTCGTGGCCGGCGCGCTGGGCATAGGGGCCATGCTGGCCCCATCCGGTCATGCGTCCGTAGATGATGCGTGGGTTGCGCTTGAGGATTGTATCGGGGCCCAGACCGAGGCGTTCCATCACGCCGGGGCGGTAGCCTTCGATCACGATGTCCGCCTTCTCGCACAATGCGAGGCAGGCGGCGACGGCGCTGGGACTTTTCAGGTCGGCCGAAACCGACCGGCGGCCGCGACCGTCGATCTCCACGAGCTGGCCGCCGCCGCGGGCAGTGCGCTCGATGCGAATGACTTCAGCCCCCATGTCGGAGAGCAGCATGCCGCAGAAGGGCCCAGGGCCGATGCCGGCAAATTCGATTACTTTGAGGCCTTGCAGAGGTCCGTTTGCCATAAGAGGAGATCCTTGAATGTCAGTTTCTTGAATGCTGCGTGGCGGTCTGGTGCCAGGACGTCTGATTGCGTCCCACTCGTGCGATGAAGTCGAGGATGCCCTGGTTGAATGCATCGTTGCGGTCGCCGGCGACCATGTGGCCGGCACCGGTGACGTTGACGTACTCGGCCGATGGGGCGAGCGCACGGAAATGAGCAACCTGCTCGTCACCGACGATATTGCTCTGATCGCCACGAATCAGCAGGGTGGGTACGCGTAGCTGGCGCGTCGCCGCCTCCAGCCGGGATTGCACCGCCAGCCGGTCGTAGCCGTGCGGGGAGATCAGCTGCGGATCCCAGTGCCAGAAGAAACGTCCCTCCCGTTTGCACAGGTTGCGCGAGAGTCCCGCGGTGTTGCTTGGGCGCGGCCGATGAGGCAGGTACTTTGCTACGGCGTTTGCGGCTTCCTCGACACTTATGAAACCGTCGCCGTTGGCACGCATGAAGGCGGCAATCTGCTCGGTGCCCTCGATGTTGATCATGGGGGTGATGTCTACGAGCACCAGTGCCCGCGCGATCGGGTGGGTGGCCTCGCCGACCGCCGCGAGCGCGGTCATGCCCCCCATGGAGGCGCCCACCAGGATCGGCAGCGAAGGCGTTTGCGCAAGGACCGACCGGAGATCGGAAACCAGCGCGTCAATGGAATAGTCGCCCTCGGGATCCCAGTCGCTGTCGCCATGGCCGCGCGCGTCGAGCGCGACCACGTGATGCCCGGAGGCGACGAGCCTGTCGAATACGTTCTGCCAGCTATGGCGCGTTTGCCCACCGCCATGCAGCAGCACGACCGGGACGCCGGCCGGATCTCCGCCGACATCGGCTGCCAGTGTGAGGCCGTCTTTGATCTTGAACGTGCGCATCAGGGGACTTAGAAGTGCAGGGCAACCGCACCGAAGGGGCGTTGGGTAGCCATGTAGCGCAGCGCATCGGGAGCCTGCTCGAACGGGAAGCTACGGTCGAACAAAACCTTGACCTTGCCTTCGTCGGCAAAACGCCCGAGGACGTCCCACGCCTCGCGCCACTCGGCCGGCGAGCTCGTGTATACGCCATAGCCCTGGATGCTGCCACGAACGAGGATCAGGTCAGCCAAAGCAATGGTCGAATTGCGACCGGCGGCAAACCCGAGCGTGATCGTCTTGCCGTAGCGCTTCATGCACTTGATCGCCTCGGCAATGACCTGACCGCCAACCGAATCGATGACAATGTCCACTCCTTCTCCGTCATTGCGGGCCAGGATTCCTTCCTGCAACGACTCGCTGGACATGTCAATGACGTTGTCGAAGCCAGCCTCGGCAGCCAATCTGGCCTTAGCCGTGGAACTTGTCGTGGAGAACACCTTCTTCGCCCCCATGGCCTTGGCGAGTTGGTATGCGGCATTGCCTACCGAACCGCCGATACCGGTCGCGAGCACGGTCTTGCCCGGGGCCATGCCGGCCTCCTTGAGCGCCATGTAGGCAGTGGGGTAGGCGACCGCGGCCTGGGCGGCCGCGCCGTCGGGGACCGAGTGGGGAGTGCGGCCGAGGTGGTCTGCATCGACGGCGACATACTCGGCCCAACTGCCGGGCCGCATGAAGCCGTATACGAAGGCGCCGAACATCACACGCTCGCCCTTCTTGAACGAGGTATTGCCCGGATCCTCGACGACGCCGGCACCTTGGTTGCCCGGCTGGAGCGGCAGTGTCGCAGGCGGAAAATTGGCCTCGTTCTCGTTGTTGATCACGGCTTGATCGAAGGGCACGACGCCGGGCGCGGTGACGCGCACCAGCACTTCGTTCCCGCTGATGCGCGGCATATCGGCTTCGACGAGTTTCAGGTCGTTGGTGCCGGTCTGGCCGGCGATGGTCCAAGCTTTCATTTTCGGGATTCCTCTATGAGGTAATGGGGCGGTCGCGGTGGGTGGGTGTCGCAATGCCTACTTGCGACGGCGTACTTCGATGCCGGCGGCGACCCGATCCCAGGTGCCGGCGGTGATGCCTTGCTCGCGCAGGCGGTACTTCAGGACCTTGCCGGTGGGGTTCTTGACGAGCTCGGCGCGGAACTCGAAATAGCGCGGCACCGCGAAATGGGGCAAGCGTTCGATGGCCCAGGGGCACAGCGCTTCGTAGGACAAGGTCGCGTCCTCGCGCAGCACCATGGTGACCTTGATCTCGTCTTCGGCGTCTTGCCGGCCGACCGCGTGCACGGCGACTTCCAGGATGTCCGGGTGGGCGATGAAACAGCGCTCGAGCTCGAAACTGGAGATGTTCTCGCCCCGGCTACGCAGGTAATCCTTCGCCCGATCGGCGAAGTACAGGTAGCCGTTCTCCAGGCGTCCCAGGTCGCCGGTGTGCATCCAGAGGTTGCGCCAGGCCTTGATCGTTTCTTCGGGGCGCCCCCAGTAGCCTTCGAACATGATGTTGGCTTCGCGCGGGCGAAACACGATCTCGCCCACCTGGCCGTCCGGAACCGGCTGGTCGTCGGAATCGACGATCATCAGCTCGAACTCGTCGGCGACGCGGCCGGCGCAGCCGTCCGGCGCGGTCTCTTCCGGGCCGACCATCGTCAGGCGCACGCCCTCGGTCTGGCCGTAGGACCACGAGGACACGACCTTCACGCCGAAGCGCTGCTTCCACACCTCGCGAATCTCGGGCGTGATGGGCTGGCCGTAGATCATGTCGAGCTTGCCGTAGCAGCGCTTCATCGCCTCGGTGTCGGGCGCGTTCGCCACCAGGGAAAAGATCGACGCCATCAACTGGGCCTTGGTGGCGCCCGCCTGCTCGATGTCGGACCAGAAGGTGGAGACCGAGAAGCGAGGCCAGATCGCACAACGCCGGCCGGCGACGAGCACACCCAGCACGGAGATGAGGGCGGCCGCGTGGAACACGGGCAGGCAGGTCCAGCTGACGTCCTCATCCGTCAACGGCACGGCCCGGTTCTGCTGACGGCCCCACATGCCCAGGCAGTTGTGGCTGATCATGCAGCCCTTGGACGGCCCGGTCGTGCCTGACGTATAGATCAGCATGGCCAGGTCGGCGGGTTTCACGATCGCGGGAAGCGGGGTTTCGCCCTCTCCACGGTGCCCGTCGAGGGGCTCGAGCGGGATCTGGCAATGGGGAAACGGGCCCTGGCCGCGAGCCAGGACGAGCGCCACGTCGGGGAGTTCGTCGGCAATCGCCGCGACGCGCTCCACATAGTGGGCGTCGCATACGACCAGGCTCGCGCCGGAATCCGCGATCTGATGGCGCAGGAATTCGCCCTGGTAGGCGGTATTGATCGGAACCCAGATCGCACCAAGCTTGTTCGCCGCGAACCAGGTCAGGAACACGTCGATGGACGTGTCGAGAATGGAGACGACCCGGTCACCCTGCCGTACGCCGAGCGCGGCCAGGGAATGGGCGAAGCGAGTGGAGAGCCGGTCGATCTCCCCGTAGCTGTACTTCGTACCGGCAAGGTCGACGAAGACCTGCTCAGGATCTCTTTCCACTGCCCGCGCGAGGGCGTGAACGACGGTGTCGCGCGGCCCGCCCCGATAGGCGGAAGTTCGCTCGGTCGGGGTCACCGAATCGGATCGCGCGGGAGGAGTTTCGATCATGGACATCAGTTCCCTCGGATGCAGGTTGGATCGTTCGGAGCAATCGATGGCGCTTGCCGGTTCCCAGCGCAAGTTCCTGTCCGACGGTCAAGCACTATAGGGATCGCACCGGATGGAACGGAAGGGGGTTTCGCCAAACTTGCCATTGCAGTCAAGAACGAGTGCCGTCTCAGGTGAGGGAATGGCACGGAAGGTCGAGTGGAAAATTCGCTGGCAGTTGCAGACAAGTTTCACTGTCAGGGGGAACTACCCTCCGCTTCGGGACATCCGGAAGCGCCCTGCATGGCATACAGAAACGCCTCATGAATAAATAAGGGAGACACTCACGGTGAGCAAAGCTTTGTCTGGACTTCACGGGCCGCTCTTGCAGGCGGCACTGTGCGTCACTGCGCTGTGTGGATCGGCCGGAACGGCGTGGTCATTCAATATCGATGCCGGCAGTTCGGATCTGAAGATCCGATGGGACAACACCTTTCGCTACAACCTCGGCATTCGCGCCGAGGATTGCGATCCCGACATCTGCGGGGACGGTTCGGGACGGGGCGATGTCACGGCCTATCAGTCGGACCGCAAGTTCGCCAACGCCGGCGATATCGTCACCAATCGGCTCGACCTGCTTTCCGAATTCGACTTCATCTATAAGCGCTACCACGGCTTTCGCGTGAGCGGAGCGGCATGGTTTGATGCGGCGTATACCGACCGAGTCAAGGGCGATCCGGCATTGGATGCCTCTGGCGTCGGAATGGGCGCAGGGCAGACGGGCGGGTCGTACTCCGGTTACACCAAACGCTGGAACCGCGGGCCGTCGGGCGAAATCCTCGACGCCTTCCTGTTTACCAAGCTGGATATCGGCGAGGTGCCGATCAACATCAAGCTGGGCAAGCACAATATCTATTGGGGCGAGTCGCTGTTCTCGGCCGTAGGTGGTGTCGCGTACAACCAGGGGCCGCTCGACTTCCGCAAGGCTCTGGCGAATCCCGGTGTTGAGGCCAAGGAGGTGTTCAAGCCTCTCAACCAACTCTCGTTCTCGACACAACTGACGCCGAGCGTCAACCTGGCCGGTCAGTATTTCTTCGACTGGAAACCGACCGAACTGCCGGACGGTGGCACTTACTTCGGCGCTGCAGATGGATTCGGGCTGGGGGGCAAGGGGACGATCTTCGGGGTGCCGACCGTGATCAGCGATCGGCCCGACAAGAAGCGTGGCGATTGGGGGCTCGCCCTGCGCTGGAATCCGGCCTGGCTCGACGGGACCGCGGGTCTCTACTATCGAGAGTTCACCAACAAGTTCCCACAACTCGTTTCGACCCCAGCCGGATTCGGTATCGATTTTTCGTCCGAAGAGCGCGAAAAACTGATCGGTTTCAGTCTGGCGAAGCAGCTGTGGGGGATCTCGTTCGGCGCGGATCTGACCTACAGACCCGATGCCGTGCTGGCGGCGACGCCCTTCGTGACCTTCGTTGCGGACGGCGCCCCGGATTCGAGCTGGAAGCCGACCGGCAATGTCTACACCGGCGTGCTGAACGCGATCGCCTACTTCGGCGCGAATCCGGTGTTCGATTCTGCGGCATTGACGACGGAAATCAACTATGCACGGCTGCTGAAGGTCACGGACAACCCCCACAACTATAACGGGGTGGGCTACAACTGCGTACAGCCACGAGAGTACGCATGCCCCACCGACTATGCGGTTGGGTTCAACGTGCTCTTCGAGCCGAAATGGTTCCAGGTGATGGACGGTGTCGATGTGTCGATGCCCATGTCGTTCAACCGCGGACTGAAAGGAAACTCCCCTGTCATCTTCGGGGACAACGAAGGCCAGGGTTCCTGGAGCGTCGGCCTGAAGGCCGACGTCTTCAATCAGTATGCGATCACCCTCAAATACAACGGCTTCATTGCAAAGCATGCACGCGATGAGCTGGGCGCCTTCAGCGACAACAATTCCTCCCTTGGAAAGTACTGGGACCGGGATTGGGTATCGCTGACTATCAAGACCACGTTCTGAGCGCGATCTGCGGATTGCATAACGAAGAGGGGACTACATCATGAATCGTCTTTTCAGGCTGGCAGCCGTTGCGCTGGCCATCATGGGGGCAGGGGCGGCGTCGGCCGATATCAAGCCCGAGGAAATCAAGCAACTGGGCGACACGTTGACGCCCTGGGGGGCCGAGAAGGCCGGCAACAAGGACGGCACCATTCCCGCGTACACCGGGGGGGTGACGAAACCGCCGGCGTCGTATGACCCGGCGAAGAAGGGTGTCCTCACCGATCCGTTTGCTGATGAGAAGCCGCTCTACTCGGTGACGGCGGCCAACATGGCGCAGCATGCGGACAAGCTCAGCGAAGGCGTGAAGGCGGCCCTTGCGAAATACCCCGAGGCCCGGCTCGACGTATACCCGAGTCATCGCACCACAACCTACCCGAAGTGGGTCATCGACAATACCCTGAAGAACGCGACCCAGTGCAAGGAGGCGGGGCCGAGGCTCGAGAACTGCGTCGGCGGCTTGCCCTTCCCGATTTCCAAGACCGGTACCCAACTCATCTGGAACCACCAGCTCGCCTTCCAGGGGGCGACCGTGGGCGGACGTGTGGCCACCGTCTTCACCGATGCCTCCGGTCGGACTCTGGTGATGGGGGTGAATGACTACTGGTTCGACTACCCCTACTACGCAGCCAGTAACAACGGGAACAATGTGGAGATCCACAAGCGCATCCGCTACGACTACGTGGAGCCTGCCCGGGTCGCCGGCGAGAAGATCCTGCTGCACTACAAGATCGACAACTCGCCGACCAGCGTCTGGCAGTACCTGCCCGGCCAGCGGCGCACCAAGCTGTCGCCGGATCTTGCCTACGACACGCCGCACCCGCAGTCGGGAGGCACGGCGGGGATGGATCAGCTCTATGGATTCGACGGTCCGACCGATCGCTTCGACTTCAAGATCGTAGGCAAGAAGGAAATGCTCATCCCGTACAACAACTTCAAGCTCTTCAGCGAAGAGTGCTCGGTGGACAAGTATTTCCGCAAGAACTTCCCCAACCCCGACTGCGTGCGCTGGGAATTGCATCGGGTATGGGTGGTCGAGGGCACGCTCAAGGAAGGCAAGCGGCACATTTTCTCGAAGCGTGTTCTCTACATGGATGAGGACACCTACAACGTCGGCGTGTACGACAACTATGACATGTCGGGGAAGATCTACCGCTTCGCCATCCAGACGGGCGTCCCTGGCTACAACGATCCGGAACTGGGCATGTCGGGCTTGACGACGATGCATTTCGATCTTCAGACGGGCGCATGGCTGACGGACAACTTTCCGTCGCCCTACGCCCCCGTCAAGGGAAGCGCGAACATCAACGCCAAGCTGCCTGAACTGGAGTGGCAATCTGGCGCACTTTCCGGCGGCGGCATCCGCTGAGCATCGAGGAGGCCTGCATGTCCATGCGCAGCAAGATGCATTGCCTGGTGTTCCTGGCGGGTAGTCATTGCGCCTTGTCGGCATTTGCCTACCAGGACCCGCTGAGTCTGCCAGCGGAATCGAGCGCACTCGCCTCAAGGGCCGCCTTGACCGCGATGACCCGTGCAGGCGATCGGATCGTGGCAGTGGGGCAGCGCGGAATCGTGATTCATGCCGACTCGTCGAAGCCAAAGCTGCATTGGCATCAGGCCTCCGTTCCGGTGAGTACGGATCTCACAGGCGTGACGTTTCCCACGGTTCGCGAAGGCTGGGCGGTCGGACACGGCGCCGTCGTGCTGCGCAGCGCCGACCAGGGTGCCACGTGGGTGAAGCTGGTCGACGGCAGGACGCTCGGCGAGGCAGCCCTGACGCATTACGAATCCTCGGCCGTCAACCTATCTCCTGAGCGTCGCGAGTCTCTGCTTGCGCAGGCCAGGCGGCTTGCGGAGGAAAAGGAGACGCAGCCGTTTCTGGACGTTTGGTTCAAGGACCCCAGGACCGGTTACGTCGTCGGCACCTTCAACCGGATCTTCCGCACCGACGACGGCGGCGAGCACTGGACACCGCTGATCGACGCGACCGACAACCCGGAGGAACTGCATTTCTATGCGGTACGTGGGGCCGGAGACGAACTCTACCTCGCTGGTGAACGCGGCATGGTGTGGCGCTGGGATGAGGCGCGGTCCGCTTTCGTAGACGTTCGCACGCCCTACGCCGGCTCGCTGTTCGGGCTGATCGTCACGCCGCAGGCCGTGCTGGCCTACGGCATGCGGGGCAGCCTGTACCGGTCGACCGATCGTGGCGCGCATTGGCAGCAGATCGAAACCGGGCTGCGCGCCGGCATCGTTGCCGGCGACCTGAACCCCAGCGGCGAGATCGTACTGGTCGCGCAGTCGGGAGACGCGATCGTGAGCAAGGACGGGGGCGAGACCTTCGCCCCCCTTCCTGTTGCCACACGCGAGATGGCCACCAGCATCCTTGAGGCGGCCAACGGAAGCCTCGTTGTGGTCGGGCCGGCTGGGGTGAGAGAAGAATTCGCTGGCGCAGGCCATCCAGAGCGGTCTCCGAGGTAACAGCATGCATTCCGTACACGACGATTCCCAACAGTCCGACATGCAGGTGATCTCGGATCCGCGGCTCTTCGACCGCTCATCGGGTAACCTCCTCGAGCGCCTGGTTTTCAACTACCGGGCGTGGTTCATGCTGCTGTGCATTGCGCTCACCGCAGTGCTCGGTTACCAGCTGCGTCTGCTCTACGTCAACGCCAGCTTCGAGAGCATGTTGCCGCAGAGCCATCCTTTCGTACGCAATTACCTGGAGAACCGCGATCAACTGCGTGGCCTGGGCAACACGGTTCGGATCGCCGTCGAGTCCACCGAGGGCGACATCTACGACAAGGACTATCTTGCAACGCTGGAGAGGGTGAACCAGCGGATCTTCTTGACCTCAGCCGTCGATCGTGCCTGGATGAAATCCTTGTGGTCGCCCTCGGTGATCTGGACGGAAGTCACCGAGGAGGGCTTTGCCGGCGGCACGGTCATGCCGGCATCGTACGATGGATCGGTCGGCTCGATTGCCGAACTCAGACTCAACATCGAACGTGCCGGCCTCGTCGGCACCCTGGTTGCCAACGACCATCGCTCCAGCATGATCGTCGTGCCTCTGCTCGAGCGCGATGCCGAAACCGGTCAGCGGGTGGATTACGCCAGCTTCTCACGCGTGCTCGAGGAGGTGCGGGCGGAGGTGGAGCAGGACCCGCGTTATCGCGTGCATGTCATCGGCTTCGCGAAACTGGTCGGGGAGCTGATCGAGGGCTTGGTGAAGGTGATGAGCTTCTTTGCGCTGGCAGTGGCCACCGCCGCGCTCATCATCTACATCTACACGCGTTGCGCGCGCAGCACCCTGCTCGTACTCGGTTGTTCGATCATCGCGGTGGTATGGCAACTCGGCATCATGGCGAGCCTCGGCAAGGTGATCGACCCGTTCTCCGTCCTGGTGCCCTTCCTCGTGTTCGCCATCGGCGTGAGCCATGGCGCACAGAAGATGAACGGCATCATGCAGGACATCGGCCGGGGGACTCACCGCTGGGTCGCGGCGCGCTATACCTTCCGCCGCCTGTTCCTGGCCGGACTGACCGCATTGCTGGCCGATGCGGTGGGCTTTGCCGTATTGATGATCATCGATATTCCCATCATCCGGGAGCTTGCCCTGGCAGCGAGCATCGGCGTTGCGGTGCTGGTATTCACCAACCTGCTGTTGTTGCCGGTGCTGCTGTCCTATGCCGGGGTGTCTCCGGGTGCGGCGACCCGCAGCCTGCACGTCGCCGACAAAGGCACAAGTGCGCTCGAGCGCACCAACCGGTTCCTGGTGCGCTTCACCGAACGGCGCTATGCCTTGGCGGCGGTGGCGGTGGCGACGATGCTGGCCGCGGCTGCCTTCGTCAAGAGTCTGGATGTCAAGATAGGAGATCTCGATCCTGGCGCTCCGGAGTTGCGTGCCGAGTCACGCTACAACCGCGATAACGCCTTCATCACGGCGCAGTACGGGGTCTCCAGCGACGTGTTCGCCGTGATGGTGAAGACGCCCACTGATGGTTGTCGTTCGTTCGAGACCTTGATCGAGATGGACCGACTCGCATGGCGGCTTCGTCATGTGGACGGTGTGCAGCAGACCTCCTCGCTGGTCGATATCGTTCAGCAGTTCACCGCGGGCGCGTTTGAAGGCAACCCGAAGATGATGACCGTGCCCCACAGCAGCCGCATCCTGGGGGACCGCCTCAACCAGATCCAGCAATGGAATACCGAAATGGCGAATAGCGACTGTTCGCTGATGCCGGTGTTGGCCTATCTGTCCGACCACAAGGCGGACACGCTCGAGCGCGTCGTGCAGGAAGCGTCTGCCTTTGCTGCCGCACATTCGACACCGGAGCGGCAGTTCCTGCTCGCCGCGGGCAACGCAGGCATCGATGCGGCCACCAACGAGGTGGTGAAGAACTCCAATCGCACGATGCTTTTCTGGGTTTACGGCGCCGTCGCCCTGCTGTGCTTCGTGACCTTCCGAAGCTGGCGGGCGGTGGTGGTTGCGATCCTGCCGCTGATGCTGACCTCGGTCATGGCCGAGGCGCTGATGGCGCTGCTGGGCATCGGAGTCAAGGTCGCCACCTTGCCTGTGATCGCCCTCGGCGTCGGCATCGGGGTTGACTACGCCCTGTACCTGCTCAGCGTGCAACTCGCGTATCAGCGCATGGGTCATTCGCTGGCAGAGTCGTACGAGTTCGCGCTGAACTTCACGGGCAAGGTGGTTGCACTGGTAGGTATCACCCTGGCGGCCGGTGTCGTCACCTGGGCGGTTTCCCCGATCAAGTTTCAGGCCGACATGGGCATTATGCTGACCTTCATGTTCCTCTGGAACATGATCGGCGCCCTGGTGCTGATCCCGGCGCTGTCCCATTTTCTGCTGCGCAAGGTGAAGATGCGCCACGCAGGGAGCCCGTCCCTTTCGACGAGCGCCGATTCGGTGGGGCAGGCTGCCTGAACGAGCCATGCGACGGGAGCGTGCACGCACTCCAGGTGAGGACGTGTTCCGTCGATGACGCCCCAATGGCTGTCCGTCCCTGGTGAACGAGGCCCAGGCTGGTTCGTCGCGTGGCGAGAAAGGAGTTGGTGATGCGCAAGTGGTGGGACCGGCGGCAAGGCATAGGGTGCAGTATCGCGGCGTGGGTCGGGCTGTGAGTAGCGGTCTGGGGCACGTTGTCGGGTAGCGCCTGGGCTACGTCTGCCCTGGTCGATGAGGATGCCACGGGGAGCGTCGCCTTCGATCGGAACGCCCATCCGGGCAAGGCCCTATTCGAACGGTACTGCGCCGCTGGCAGTAAGTGTCCCGCGGTCAATGGCGTCACGGCGCGAGGCGGGTCGATGAGCGGGCCCGGCGCGTTGGTGACCGATGGGCATGTGGTGGTGAACTCCGGCTATGCCTTTGGCGGGCATATGCCGGGTAACGCCTTGCTGGTGTTCAGCATTGAAGGACGCTAGGCCGCTGCTGCGGCCCGCCATCGCGTTGGCGCCGCTCAGACCCTGAAGCGTTCCACCAACGAGCGCAATGTCTGCGAAGCACGATCGAGATTCTTGGAGATCGTGGCGGCGCTCGCCCCGATGGAACAGGTCTCTTCGCTCATCCGGGCGACGGCGTGCACCCGGCAGGCAATGTCCTGTGCCGCGACATCCTGCTCGGCCAAGGATGACGAGACTTCTTCCACCGAGCTGTTCACCGATCTGGCGCTGTTACGGATCTCCGAAACATGTCTTGCCGCCTGCTCCGAGAGCGCGCGACCGCTTTGCGCTCGAGTTACGACGCTCTCGACATCGGCGATCGTGCTCCGTACCGAGTCCTGCATGGTCAGGATCATGCGCCCGATCTCCTGGGCCGAAGCCGTGGTGCGTTCCGCCAGTTTGCGAACCTCGTCCGCCACGACGGCGAACCCACGCCCCTGTTCGCCTGCGCGCGCCGCCTCGATGGCCGCGTTCAGGGCCAACAGGTTGGTCTGACCCGCAACATCCGTGATGACCTCGACGATCAGTGAGATCTTTTCGGATTCCCTGCTGAGATCATTGACCCTCTCCCCTGTGCGGGTGATCTGCGTAGCCAGCAGCTCCATCTCCTGCGCGGTCTTCTCGATGATCTCGGCCCCGGCGCTTGCAGCGTGGCCGGCACGCTGGGACCGTTCCAGGACGTCCTTGGTGCTCACCGAGATGTGACTGATACCGGTCGTCATGTGCTCGACCGACGCGGCCATCGAAGAGGCCAGGTTGCTTTGCGTGCCGGCTGCGCCCGCGACCTGGTCTGAAATGGACATCGCCTGCTGCGACGCGAGACTGATGGCTTCGGTGCTCGCCGTCATGTCCTTCAAGGATGCCTGAAGGCGGTCGAGAAGCCCGTTGAAGGCCCTCGTGGTTTCCGCGGTTTCATCCCGGCCCTTCACCGGGCTGCGCTTGGTGAAGTCGTTGGTGCTGGCCACTTCGATGATCGTGGCGCGCATCAGACCGAGTGCACCGATGATGCTCCTTGCGATGATGCCGCTCATCGCGAACAGTGCGATCACGGCCAGGATCGAGATCGCGAGAATTCCGTTCCGAGCACCGTCGATCGCGTGGTCGCCTGCCAGGCGCGAATGTTCCGCGGCTTCCCGGTTCATCGTGATCAGCCTTTCCAGCGGTTCGCGGAAGAGGGCTGCGCCCACTATCCACCGGTCCGAGCTCGTCCGAAAGTTGACGAGGTTGTGGCGCAGGACCGACCAGTCGGAGGATCGGGCCAGGGTCTGAAGGATTTCACGATGCAAGCTGTCGAAGGCATCGTGTTCCTTGTGCAATTCCTTGACCTCGGCCCAGCGCCTGGCTTCCTCATCGCCCTTCGGTAGCCCATCGTAATGGGCAAAAGCCTGGGTCGCGGCCACATCGACTTGTTCCAGGGACTTGGTGATTTCTTTGTAAAAGGTCAACACTTCAGCCAACCCGGCGTCGGTGTCGGCCACGGATTCGTAGATGTCCGGCTGGAATGCCGCCCCTTCGAGGATCAGCCGCGTGGCATCAAGCTGCGTTACGCGCAGCGCGCCGAGCGCGATGAGCGCTGGCACGCTTCCATCGCTGATGTCATGCATCGCCCCTCCGACCTTGTGTATGCCCAGCCAGCCGGAGAGGCCGACGAGAACGAGCGTCACAACGGCACACGCGATGACCAGATACAGTTTTACCTTGACTGTCAGATTCTGCATTCCGTTTCCTTGCGCACCTATTTCGCGTTGTTCAGGATTCGTGTCATTCGGGGCCGGTCCGGCTGGCAATACGATCAGCTTCGCTGGCGGACTGGGACGCGACTCGTATGGTGTGGAAGCGGGCCGCCCGCTGGCGGTGGTGGCCGAGGCCCGGACGGCTGCATGCGCGAGTTGTCTCGTGGTGTTCGAAGTACTGCAAGCGCTTCGGTCAGCCCGGCAACGAATCGCCTTGCCTAGGGTTGATGTACGGAAAGGAGCGACGTCCGCGAGCCTCCCGTTGAAGCCCTCCAACACATCCGGCAGGCCACCACGCCTGCCGGCGTGAGTGCTATCAGCCGGCTGCGAAGCAATAGGTTGCGATCTTGTTCCCGTCCGGGTCGCGCACATACGCGGCATACGCGCTTGGGGCCACGGGGCGGGGGCCGGGGGCACCGGCGCACACCCCGCCGTTAGCCAGCGCGGCCTTGTGGAAAGCGTCGACTGCGGCGCGAGTGGGCGCTGCGAAGCTGATGGTAATACCGTTGCCTGCGGTGGCAGGGTTCCCGTCAATGGGCTTGATGACCATCAACTCGGGCGCCTCGGCGCCGTAGAACGACGCCTGCTCCAGATCGCCGAGACGCTTGAGGCCCAGCGCGCCGAGCGTGACGTCATAGAAGCTGCGGGCGCGATTGATGTCGTTGGTGCCGATCGCGGTATGTGTGTAGATGGGCATGGTCTGCTCCGGATGAAGTGGGTAATGGGTGGGTGACGGGTGACGCGCGGGCCGTATTGCATCCGGCGTGACACGCACGCGTGCGAGATGCCGGTGACGCTGCACAGCCCCACCGCAGGCTAGTGCAGACCCCGGCCGGCACTTGCTTGCGCAGGAACTTTGCGATGTCTTTGGGTGCACCCGCAGGCTGCTCGACCGTTTATCTGCACAATGCAAGATCGAACGCGGCTTGAGACAAGGTCCATTCCGCCTGCTGTCTAGACTGTTGCAATGTCATCGGCTACCACGGGGGCGGCGGAAGCCATGCTGTCATCTGCGCGGTTTGACCAAAGAACGAAGGCGGACGTCCCGACGGTGCTCTCGCATGCACGACGTTCGCGTGACCCATGGAGGTGGTGTGATGGTGCGGCGACTTGAGGGGAAGGTGGCGGTTGTGCTCGGTGCGTCGGCTCCTGCGGGAACTGGCTGGGCGATCGCGGAGCGCTTCGCGAGTGAAGGCGCAAGAGTTATCGTCGCTGCGCGACGCGAGGCGTCACTGCAGCATTTGGCCGAGCGCATTAGCGGGATCGCTCAGCCTTGTGACGTTGCGGACGATGCGGCTATTGCGCGGTTGGCCCGGGTCGCAGTCGAGCGCTATGGCCGGCTCGATGTCGCGGTCAATGCGGCGGGCCTGCCCGTGGGCGGCACCATCGCCAACACCCCCACCGAAGCGCTCCTGCAGTCGACCGAGATCAACTACCACGGCAGCGTGCACTTCGTGAGGCACATGGCGGCGGCGATGGAGAACGGCGGCTCGATCATCCTGTTTTCCTCGATGGCCGCCACCCACCCGCTCGAGCATGTCTATGCCTACGCATGTGCCAAGGCGGCGGTCGACTGCCTGGTGCGCTACGCGGCGCTCGAGTACGGCCCCCGAGGGGTACGCGTGAACTCCATCCTGCCCGGCGCCATTCGCTCGGAGATGTCTTCGGCCCTGTGGTCGGTGGATGGGATGGAGGCGAGTTACGCGGGCGAGTGTCCCCTCGGCCGCATCGGCGAGCCGGCCGACTTCGCCGACGCGGCACTGTGGCTTGCCGGAGACGCTTTCGTCACCGGTCTGAACCTTCAGGTGAGTGGCGGCAACCAGTTGACCCGCTTTCCACGCAGTGACGAGCGCCCCGCATTGACGGGGACCGATCCCACCAGTGGAGCATGACCCCATGCGATCGAGGGCGGAGGCAATGGAAATGAATGAAACCTATGATGTGGTCGTTGCCGGGTCGGGATCCGCCGGCATGACCGCGGCGGCGCGCGCCACGGATCTGGGACTGTCGGTGCTCGTGCTGGAAAAGGCGCACAAGTTCGGGGGGACCTCGGCGACTTCCGGCGGAGTATTGTGGATCCCGAATCATGGCCTGGGCACCGACGACAGTCGCGAGGAGACGATGCGCTACCTCGATGCCGTGATCAGCGGCCCGGTACGCCGCGACCGGCTCGAGGCCTTTGTCGACCAGGGTTCGGAGATGGTCCGCTTCCTGCGTTCGATCGGCATTCCGCTGCAGGTCATGCCCTGGTCCGATTACTTCGCGGAAGTGCCCGGGGCACGGGCCGACCGTTCGCTGGTCTGCCCCATGTTCGACGGGCGCAAGCTGGGTGGGGAGTTTCACCTGCTGCGCGAGCAGTTCACCCGTTTCAAGCTGTTGAACCGGTACACGATGGACTTCGGCGAGGCCTTCGGCATTGCGGCCAAGGCGCCGGGCTGGAAGTCGACGCTCCTGCGGGTGATCGCGCGCTACTGGGCCGACCTGGGCACGCGTCGCCTCACGCGCCGTGACCGCCTGCTCAGCCTGGGGGGCGCCCTCATCGGGCCGATGCGCAAGCACCTGATCGACCGGCGAGTCGAAGTCAGACTCGGTGCGTCGGTGAAGTCCTTCCAGGTGACGGCGGGGCGGGTGAGCGGCGTCGAGGTCGAGCACCTCGGCCAGCGCCGCCTCATCAACGCGCGTCGCGGCGTGATCGTCTGCGCAGGCGGATTCGAGTGGAACCAGGAGCTGCGCAATCGCTACTTCAGCGTGCCTGGCGACAGGCGGTGGAGCAGCACCCCGGAGGAGGCCAACCGCGGAGAGCTGCTGCAGGCGGGGCTCGCCATCGGCGCCGACGTGGAGTTCATGGAAGCGGGCTGGTGGGTACCGACCATGAGCAAGCCGATCCCCGGCGTGTCGAACTTCGAGGAGATTCACCAGGCGGTCTTCGATGTAGGCCGGCCACACAGCGTGTGCGTGAATCGCAACGGCGACCGTTTCGTAAACGAGGCCTGCGGCTACGACCGGTTCGGGAACGCGATGGTCCAGGACGACCTGAAAACGGGAAAGAACGCGCCGTGCTGGCTGGTTTTCGATGCCAGGTTCCGGAGCAAGTTTCCGGCCGGCGGTTACATGCCGTCGCCCATCATGCCGGATCGGGCGATCGGCCCCGACCAGTGGGATCACTACATCTTCAAGGCGCCCACCCTGACCGAACTGGCGCGAAAGATCGCGCTCGATCCCGTCAAGCTGCAGCAGGTCGTCGCGAAGATGAACGAGTATGCCCGTACCGGGATCGACCCGGAGTTCGGCCGCGGCAGCAACGATTACGACCGGACGTTCGGCGACGCGAATGTGAAGCCCAATCCGTGTCTGGGGCCGATCGACCAGGCGCCGTTCTACGCCATCGGGATCAATCTCGGTGACCTGGGCACCAAGGGCGGATTGAAGGCAGATGCGCGCGCACGGGTGTTGAACCAGGGCGGGCAGCCGATCCCCGGCCTCTACGCTGCGGGCAACGCTTCGGGTTCACCGTTCGGCAACTGCTATCCCGGCGCCGGCGGCACGATCGGGCCGGCCATGGTGTTCGGCTACATTGCCGCCAACGATCTCGCCGCGGATGCGGCTGACGCGCCTGTGGCTGCCTCATCGTACCCGCTCGGTACGATCGCCAGTTCGGCAAGGGCGCAGACGTCCTCAGACAAGGTGGCGTGACCCCCCGACCTATGCTTGAGCCACCCAACTGACACCTGTCCGAACTGGAGGTAATTGCAGAGATGGCTCAAGAGAACGAGATTGTGGTTAATTCCGAGAACGCATGGCGTCTTGAGGCGACGCGGCCGAAGACCTGGCAAAAAGGCGTCCGCCAGGGTGACGCCAGCAAGTACTTCATGATTTCCTGCGATACGCACCTCAATCCCCCGGTAACACTGTTCCGTGACCGGCTGGATGCGAAGTGGCATCACCTGTTGCCGCGCGTCGAGAAGCGCGATAACGGTGATCGCTTCATCATCATGCCTGGCGCGCGACCGGAACGTCTCATCGACTTCCCGTTTCAGGGCGAGGATCTGCTGCGCTCGCGAGCCGGCGGGGACTCGATGTCTGCGCCCGGCTCCGGTGTAGTCGGCCTGCAGCGCATCGTCGACCAGGAGATGGACGGGGTCGATGGTGAAGTGATCTTCCCTAACGGCCCGGCGCTGCTGATGTGGTCGTCCGGCGACAGCGAGTTCGTTTCGGCGCAGTGCGCGGTCTGGAATGACTGGGTATGGGATGTCTGCGGTCCCTACGTCGACCGCTGCAGCCCCGCCGCCGCACTATGCACTGCGGACATCGAAGGCGCAGTGCGCGAGGTGCAGCGTGTGGCGAAGAAAGGATTCCGCGTGCTGACGCTGCCGTGCAAGCCGATCTGGGGCGAGCACGACGTGGCGCACATCAACTACAACCTGCCGGTGTTCGATCCGCTCTGGGCGGCGATTCAGGACGCCGACCTGACGATTACCTACCACGTCTCCACGGGCAAAGACCCTCGTGCCGCGCGGGGCAATGGCGGAGCCATCATCAACTATGTTGTCCATTCGCTGGCGCCTACCATCGAACCGGTCGTCAGCATGTGCGCCTCCGGCGTGTTCGAACGCTTTCCGAAGCTGCGCGTCGCCTCGATCGAGGCCGACGCGGGCTGGGTACCGTGGATGATGGGCAAGATGGACGAGGCTTACCTGAAGCACCACTTCTGGGTCCGTCCGAAGATGAAGCGCTTGCCGAGCGAGTACTACCGCAGCAACTGTTACGCCTCGTTCGGCGAGGACGACGCGGCGCTGGCCGTGGTGGAGCGGTTCGGCCTCGACGACAACTTCATGTGGGCGAACGACTATCCGCACCACGAAGGATCGTGGCCCCATTCGGCGGAATCCATCGAACGCAGCTTCGGCGACGGACTGAAGGAGACGACCCGGGCCAAGCTGCTCGGCCTGAATGCAGCCAAAGCGTTCCGATTCCCGATTCCGGAGCGGTATCGAGACTGAGTTCGCTGGTTCTGGAAACATACTTGGCCCACCGCAATGCTGGCTGAAGTCGTGCGGTGGGCCAAGTGACTTTCGATGGCGTGCCGGGCATGGAAGAGCTGTTACGCAGCTACGGCTTTCAGGACGAATCGCACCGCGCTACCCTTGCTCGGGCGGCTTCGAGCGTCGCCGATCAGCCCACGTGTTTCCCGCGGTCGCGCCAGAACGGGGCGCGCAGCAGCCGGCGCAATACCTTCCCGCCGGCATTGCGCGGCAGTTCGGCCACCAGGTCGATGGATTTCGGTGTCTTGTAGCCCGCGAGGTGTTTGCGCGCAAACGCGATCACGGCGTTCGCGTCGAACTGGGTGTCGGGTGCAGGCACGATGATGGCTTTTACTTCCTCCCCCCACTGTTCCGACGGCACGCCGATGACGGCGGCGTCCGAGACATGGGGGTGGCGCAGCAGGACGTTCTCCACCTCGAGCGGATACACGTTCTCTGCACCGGAGATGATCGTGTCCTTGGCGCGGTCGATGACCGTGAGGTAACCGTCGCGGTCGAGCACGCCGATGTCGCCGGTGCGCAAACAGCCATCGGCGGAGATCGCTTCAGCGGTGGCCTCCGGCCGCTGCCAGTAGCCGGCCATTACCGCGCGTGAGCGCACGACGATCTCGCCGGCCTGTCCCGGTGGCAGGCGCTTACCCTGACCGTCGACGATGCCAAGCTCGACCCCCAGCATCGCTCGCCCTGCAGACGCGAGACGATGGGCAACCGCATCGCGGTGGTCGTCGGGCGTCAGTGCTACGACCCCGCCGGAAGCCTCGGTCATGCCGTACATCTGGGTGAAACCGCAGCCGAGGCGTGCAACCGCCCGCTCCAGCAGCCCCGGCGCGATCGGGGAACCTCCGTAGGTAACGTAGCGCAAGTCCGGCGCGGGCGTGGTCGCCGCGGCGGGATGCTCGAGTAGCATGCGCAACGCCGTCGGCGCGAGCAGCATGTGCGTTGCGCGGGCGCTCGCCAGAAGCGCCCAGACCTCGCCGGCGTCGAACTCGCGCCCGATCACAAGGCGCCCGCCGCTGTGCAGCCCGAACAGTCCGTAGGCGGTACCCGCGATGTGGGCCACCGGCATCACGACCAAGCTCGTATCGCCTGGGCGCGGAAACCAGCCGAGCCCGGCGCGCAGCCCCGGCTCGCGCAGGGCGAGTACATTGGCGTGCGTCAGCATGGCGCCCTTGGGGGCCCCGGTGGTGCCCGAAGTGTAGATCTGCAGCACGACGTCGTGGACACCGGGGCGTACCGGCGGCATTGCGCCGCCGCGCGGATCCAGCAGCGCGGCCCAGTTCGCCTCGTCAGCGAGCGACTGCACGGGGGCGATGGCGAGCCGCCGGACAAGTGCGTGGCCCTGCGCCTCGAACAGATCGTCGACGAAGAGATGCGCGACCTGCGCGTCGCCGAGGATGAAGGCCAATTCATCGGATGCAAGGCGCCAGTTCAGCGGAACCAGCACCAAGCCGGCCTTGGCGGCGGCGAACACGAGCTCGAAGTACCGATCGCTGTTCTTGCCCAGGTAGCCGATGCGGCTACCGGGCTCGGGGTTGAGCCGCCTCAGCGACGCTGCGAGCAGGTTGGTCCGTCTGTCGAATGCGGCATAGGACGTCACGCGTCCTTCGAATTCAAGTGCGGCATCGTGTGGCCGGGCCTCGGCGTGATATGCGAGCAAGTCCGGCAGGGTTTGCATCCGGGAGAAGTCCAGCATGGTGTCGACGTCAAGTACGTTAGCTTGCTTCGCGCGCCACATGCACGCGCCGATACTTTCCTTGCAGGTAAAGCAGGGGGTCGCGGGATGGGTCGAAGAGCACGCGCGTAATGCGGCCGACCACGATCAGGTGGTCCCCGCCTTCGTGCATTTCCTCGATGGAGCATTCGAAATTGGCCATCGCATCGAGAATGACTGGAACCCGAAGGTCCCACATTTCATAGTCGAGGCTGACAAAGCGGTCCGCGGTCCTGGAGGCGAAGGTGTTCGAGATCGCCTGCTGCCCGATGTGCAGGATGTTGACTGAGAAAGCTCCCCGTTCGCGCAGCGCCGCCACGCTGGCGGACTCGCGCTTCACGCAGAACAGCACCAGGGGTGGGTCCAGCGAGACCGAGGTGAATGAGTTGGCCGTGAAGCCGAGCGGTTCGCCCTCTGGCGTCGTCGTCGTTATGACGGTGACGCCCGTCGTGAAGCAGCCCAGCGCATCTCGCAATATGCGGGGTTCGATGCCACCCTGAGGGCGTGCCCCAGGCCGGGGCACAACGCGTTCGAGGAACTCGAGAATGGTGGCGTCGAAGGCGTCGTTGCGGTCGCCGACAATCGCGCCGCCGACGCCGGCAAGGTCGGCGCATTCCCCGTGCGGCACCAGCTCACGGAAGCCGGCGACGCTCTCGTCGTCGACGATCGCGCTGTCTTCCCCGCGCACAAGAAGAGTCGGGATCTTCAGCCCGGTGGCTGCAGAGGTGAGCCGCTGCAGTGCGGGCAGGCGCACCGACTCGTTCTCGGTGAAGGCACGGTAAGCAGGATCGATGTGCCAGCGGAAGCGCCCGTCGTCCGCACGCCGCAGATGGCGGTGGATCTCGGTCACCTCGGGCCGCACGCCTGCGGGCAGAAAAGTTGCGACTGCATCGGCGGCAGCCTCGGCACTGGCGAAACCCGCCCTGTCGACCGTCATCAGCGCCGCCATGCGGTCCAGGCCCTCGCGTGCCATGCGCGGTGCGGCATCGACCAGCACGAGCGCGCAGGCGATCGGCTCGTATTGCTCGCCGACCGCGACCAGGGCAGCCAGCCCGCCCAAGCCCGCGCCGACGATCGCCGGGCGCGACGGCAGTTGTGCGACGACCGCGATGACGTCCTGCACGAGATCGCCGAGGTCGTAGTGTCGTGTGGGGGACCAGTCGCTTTCGCCGTGCCCGCGCAGATCGAGCGTGACGACATAGCGGCCGGCGGCGGCGAGCGCCTTGGCTGCGCGCGACCAGGCAGTGCGGGTTTGGCCGAAGGCCGGTAGCAGCAGGACGGGCGGCCAGGACGGGTCCCCGCGAACTTCGGCCGCCAGCGTGATGCCATCGAAACCGTTGAAGTGTTGAGTCATTTTCGTAGGCGCCCTCATATTCCCAAGCTTCAATCCACTCGTCAGCTTGCGCGCGGCTTGCCTTTTTCGGCGACACGGTTGATTTCAAACTCATCCTGCGCAGACATCGCCAGTTCCTCTCTCCTGAACATTCAATAGAGCGCGCCAACCAGCCCGCCGTCGACAGTAATCAGCTGTCCGGTAATGTAGCTGGCCCGTTCCGAGCAGACGAACGTGGCCGTCGCTGCGATTTCTGCGGGCGTACCCTGCCGCCCAAGCGGAATGGTGGCGTCGAGCGCGGCCGACGCCGCCGCGGGCTCCTGCCCCTGTTCCCGGGCCAGCTCCGCCATCCAGGCAAGGGCCATCTCCGTGGCGATGAAGCCCGGGGCAATCGTATTGACGGTGATGCCGTAGCCGCCTAGCTCGTTGGAAAGGGACTTGCTAAGTGCCAGCGCGGCAGCCCGGGTGACGTTATCGACGATCAGCGGGATATGCCAATGCGGTTTCCTCACGCAGAATGAACCGATGGTAAGGATCCGCCCCCAATTGCGCCGTTTCATCCCCGGCACCACGGCATGGGCAAGATGCAAGGCGCTCAGCACCAGCAGATCGTATCCGTGGCGGAAGTCCTCGGGGGTGGCGCCATCGAAGTTCAGGCGTGGCGTGCCATAGACGTTCGCGACGGCAATATCGGGTTCCCCGCCGAGCACTTTCGCACAGTGAGCAACCGCGCCCGCGATCGCCTCCTTGTCGGTCATGTCGACCGAAAGGCCCTCGGCAACGCCACCCGCGGCCCGGATCGCGGCCACCGTTTCGTCGATCGCCTCCTGACCGCGCGCGACGACCAGCACCCGGGCCCCTTCCCGCGCCAGCTCTTCGGCCGTCGCACGCCCCATGCCCTTGCTGCCGCCGCTTACAAGCGCGATCTTGTCACGCAATCCAAGATCCATTTGATGCTCTCCCATACCGGTATTGAGGATCAGTATTTTCGTTAGCCGTCGGGTTGCCCGAAGTCGTTGAGGCGCGAGGTCGCTTCGCGGGACGTCACGCATACTCCGAGACTTCATCCTACCTACTGGGTTGCGCGCGGCTTGTCCTTTGCGGGGGTTTGAATTGTCGCAAACGCAAGAGTCTGTCCGGCCCGGAAGATGCCCGAGTGGTGACCACGTCGGGTCCCGTGCGGTGGAGTGGCTCCGTTCCCGGGGCGTCTTGCCGTGCTTACTTTCGTCGCCGTACCTCGATGCCGGCAGCGACACGGTCCCAGGTGGCGGGGGTCACGCCTTCCTCGCGCAGTCGATATTTCAGCACCTTGCCGGTCGGGTTCTTGATGAGTTCTGCCCGGAACTCGAAATACCGCGGCACCGCGAAGTGCGGCAATCGCTCGATCGCCCAGTGGCACAGTTCCTCGTACGTCACCGTTGCGTTCTCTTGCAGCACGATCGTGGCCTTGGCTTCGTCCTCAGCGTCCTGCTGGCCGACAGCGTGCACGGTGACTTCCAGGATGTCGGGATGGGCGATGAATGTACGCTCCACCTCGAAGCTGGAGATGTTCTCGCCGCGGCTGCGCAAATAGTCCTTTGCGCGATCGACGAAGTACAGGTAACCGTTCTCCAGGCGCCCCAGGTCGCCGGTGTGCATCCAGAGGTTGCGCCACGCCTTGAGCGTTTCTTCGGGGCGCTTCCAGTAGCCCTCGAACATCAGGTTCGGCCCGCGTGGCCGGATCGCGATCTCGCCGACCTCGCCGTCGGGCACGGGCTGGTCTTCGGCATCGACGATCTTGAGGTCGAACTCACTGGCAACACGTCCGGCGCAGCGGTCGGGCGGATTGTGGTCATCGGGAAGACAGAACGACATGCGATTCGCCTCGGTCTGTCCGTAAGCGTAGGAAAAGACCTTCTGCACGCCGAAACGCTCCTGCCAGATCTCTCGGATCTCGGGTGTGATCGGCTGGCCCCAGATCATCTTGAGCTTTCCATAGCAGCGCTTCATCGCGTCGCTGTCAGGGGCGTGGGCGACATATGAAAAGATGCCGGCCATCAGCAGGGCGTGGTCTGCGCCTGCGGCTTCGATCTCCTCCCAGAACGTCGTGACCGAGAAACGCGGGGAGAGCGCGCAACGCAGGCCGTTTACCAGCGCACCAAGCACGACGCACAAGGCGGCCACATGAAAGGCGGGCAGGCAGGTCCAGCAGATTGCATCCGGTCCATGGGGGACCATCCGCAGTTCCTGATAGCCCTGCATGCACAGGTAGTTGTGGCTGAGCATGCAGCCCTTGGATGGCCCGGTTGTGCCCGAGGTGTAGGCCAGCATGGCAAGATCGGCCGGCTTCACGACGATCGGCAGGGGGGTATCATCACCGCCGCGGTGCCTATCGAACGCGGAGACTTCGAGCGGGCACGCAGGGACGTCCTTGAGGTTTCGAACGAGCACGCGTCTGACCTGCGGGAGCGCGTCGGCGATCGCGACCACGCGGTCGAGGAAGTGTTCGTCGCACAAGATCAACCGCGCGCCGGCGTCATCGACCTGATGGCGCAGGAAATCCCCTCGATAGGCCGTGTTGATCGGCACCCAGATCGCACCCAGCTTGTTGATCGCGAACCAGCTCACGAACACGTCGATGTTGGTGTCGAAGATCGTCACCACGGTATCGCCCTGCTTGACGCCGAGGGCGGCCAACTCGTTTGCGAACCGCGTCGATTCCCGATCGATCTCGCGATAGGTGCGCTTCTCTCCGGCGATATCGATGAAGACGGCCTCAGGGCTGTTGGAGGCCGCTCGCGCAAGCGCGTGGATGACGGTGTCGCGAGGCGGAAGCGGGGGGAGCGTGGCGGGCGTCCCCGCGATCGCAACGTCTGGTGCGTTGGAGTCCGACGATAGGCTCAGGCGGGTGTTGGTCGTCATTGGGTGGTGTCTCCTATGTGGGATGCTCGGACGTGCGATTTCGCTGTTCGCGGGTAGTGCCGGTGATCCGAAGCTCGTACGGCTGCTGGTGGGTAGTGACGTCCGGCCCGGCTTCAGGCGACTGGCTGCCCGGGTTGAGGCCCTTGGTGTCGCCTGGCTGCGGCGGAGGTTCTGGCTGCCGGCATGCCGATGCGCTCGTGGGAGTGTTTTCGTCTGGAAGGTCGAGCTCGTGTGATACGGACGCAATGATAGGCGAGGGTGGTGCTGGTGGCACGGCGGGTGCGTCCCCAGTCAAGTTTGTGTTCAGCGCTGGATTTGCCTTGGCGAAACAGCGCGGGCTGACGTCGTGTGCCGTGCAGCAACGCTGGTTTGCCTGGAAGCGGGGCGATCCTTACTCGTTTCGCGCCGTCGGTTCCGCGTGTCGTTCTGCGGGCAAGCTCCGGGGCGGCTGCAGACAAGGTGGGGCGGGCGTCCAGCCTATTCTTTGGACTGATGGATCGGGCTTGACTCGGTAAGCGCCGATTGCACAAAGGTTTCAAGTGCGCGGCGCGTTCGCCGCAGTGACCCGACTCCCAGTACGTCGTTGACTGCTGGGAACCAACTCCCTGGACAAGAAGGAAACACATGAACATCAAGACGATCATCGTTTTCGGCGCGACGGGTTTTCAGGGGCGGCCGCAGGTCCGCGAAGCGTTGCGTCAGGGCTACATGGTGAAGGCCGTCAGCCGCGCCCCGAAGCTGCTGGAGCAGGAGGCGGTGCTCGGCGCCACCATCGTCCGGGCCGACTACGACGATCCGGCGTCGCTGGACGCGGCCCTTGCCGGCGTCGATGCCGTGCTGTTCCAGGCTCCCTCCATGGGCGACGTGTCGCGGCTGGCTGACCAGTGTCGCAATCTCGCTGAAGCGGTCAAGCGCTCCAAGGTCCAACTGTTCGTGTTGAACTCGAGCATGTGGGCGCCGGATGAGCCGGTGGGCCAGGTGACCTTCGATGGCGTGCTGGGCATGGAAGAGTTGTTCCGGAGCTACGGCTTTCCGGTGATTACCTTCCGGCCGACGCTGTTCATGAACAACCTTCTCGGGGACTGGATCAAGCCCAATCTGCAGAAAGGTATCTATCGCTACGCCCACAAGCCGGATCTCGCCTCCGACTGGATTTGCCTCGAAGACGTGGCGAAGTTCATGGTCGCGGCGCTGAAACGCCCCGATCTGGCGGGCAGGAAGATCCACATCGGCGGTCCCGAGCGGCTTACGACGCTGGAAGTGATCGAGATCATTTCCGGGGCGATGGATCGTCCGCTGCGCTACGAGTACATGACGCCGCGCCAGTTCGGCGAACTGTTCTACGACCTCTGGGGGCCGGGTACGGGATCCACCCGCAAGGACTTCGTCGACGGGTTCGACAGCTTCTACACCTTCAACAACGAGGCGCCGCAGAAGCCGTTTCAGGCCGATGTGCAGGCCGCTCTCGAGCTGATTCCGATCGAGTTGACAGACATGCGTACCTGGGCGAACCGGCAGAAGTGGGGCTGACGATCTGGTCCGCAACCGCAAGGAGGAGCACATGGCAAAACTGATTTTCTTTCTGAAGCGCAAGCCGGGAATCACGCCGGAGCAGTTTCGCGAGCACTACGAGTGCAGCCACGTCCGTTACGCGCAGAAGTACATCGGTCATCTGCTGACCGGCTATGTCCGCAATTACCCGACCCTCGCGCTGCTCGATCCGAGCAGCGTGCCGGCCGGGGTGCAGCCGGCACCCTACGATGTCGGCTACGACGCGATCACCGAAATGCGGGTGAAGGACATGGCGGCGGTTGAGGAGATCGGCCGCATCTTCAACGACCCCGAGATCCAGCCGATCTTGAAGGCCGACGAGCGCAAGTTCCTTGACGACAAGGCCACGGTGATGATCGTCTGCGACGAAAGCAATACCGGCACCGCATTCACGCAGCCCCCGGAGTCGGTGCTCGAATGAGCGCCCGGTCGTGAGTCGCAAGGGAATGACACGTCTCGAGATTGGTGCGCCGGCGAATTTGGATAGCCTGCGCCGGGTCGAACGCGAGCCGCCTCGCCCGGGGCCGGGTGAGGTGCTCGTGCGAATCCGGGCAAGTTCGCTGAACTTCCATGACTACCTGGTTGCGAGCGGGGTGTTGCCGGCGGCCGAAGGGCGGGTCCTGCTCTCTGACGGCGCCGGCGAAGTCGTCGAACTGGGGGAGGGCGCCAGCGAATTCAAGGTCGGCGAGCGCGTCATCGGCACCTATTTCCCGGACTGGGTTGACGGCCCCCCGACTGCGTGCCGGACGGCACGCATGCGTGGCGATCACGTGGACGGTTTTGCGTGCACGTACGTTGCGCTGCCGGAAACCGACTTCACGCTTGCCCCGAAGGGGCTGGGCTTCGAAGAAGCCGCCACCTTGCCCTGTGCCGGCCTGACCGCATGGCGCGCCCTCGTGGTTGAGGGCGCCGTTAAGCCTGGGGACCGGGTTCTGGTCCAGGGTAGCGGCGGCGTCTCGAGCTTCGCGATCCAGTTCGCCAAACTCGCGGGCGCCACGGTGATCGCCACGACCTCGTCCGAGGCCAAGGCCGAACGCCTGCGAGCGCTGGGGGCCGACCATGTTGTCGACTACCTCGCTCAGCCGAATTGGAGCAGTCGAGTCCGCGACCTCAGCGATGGTGGCGTCGAGCATGTCGTCGAGGTCGTAGGGGGCAACCTGTCCCAGTCCTTGCAGGCAATGCGCACGGGCGGCTTCCTGTACATGGTCGGCGCACTCAGTCGCCAGCCTGTCCAGTTTCCCTCTCTATTGGCCATCAAGGGCAATGTCCGCGTCGTTTCCTTGACGGTGGGCAGCCGTCGCCATCAGCAGGACATGGTGCGTGCGGTGGAGGCGAGCAAACTGATTCCGGCCATGGATCGCGTATTTCGACTCGCCGAGTTGCGGGCAGCATTCGATTGCCTCACGTCTCGCAACCATATTGGAAAGATCGGTATCACGATTTGAGGTCGTCTGTCGGCCTCGATTTTCAACTGACGACAAGGAGTCATTCATGAGTATTGAGCAGGACAAGGCCAACGCCGAAACAATGCAGCGCTTCTATGGCGCGATCTTCGCCAACGACTGGGAAGGGGTCGAAAAGGTTGTTTCGAAGAACCTGACGGTCTATGAGGCCGACGGACTGCCTTACCGGGGCGAATACCACGGAATCGGGGAGCTGAAGACGCTGTTTGCCCAAGTTGTGGGCCATTGGGACGATCTGAATATCGAAGTCAAGGCGATCACCAGCGGAGGAGGCTATGTGGTGGGCGTGCTCCAGTTCAGCGGAACGTCGAAGGCAACCGGCAAGAAGATCTCGATGCCGCTCGCCGAGATCACCGAGTTCGAGAACGGTCTGATCTCGAGCATCAAGCCCGTCTATTGGGATACCAAGGCGATCTCGGAGGCGATCGCCGCCTGAGGCTGAAACTGGCATTCCGGGGGCGCTCCTTCAGGGGCGCGTCGTCCGTAGGGGAGGAGGGGCGTGTTGGACAAGATCCGTTTCAACGGGAGACACGTTCCGGCTGACTCACCTTGTAGTGTGAGCACGCGGTCATCGCACTCGCACCAAGTAAAACGAGGAGACATACAAATGAAAGAAGAAGCGGCCGTCGTACCCGCAGATCGCGTGCTCGACGGAGTCCTCGAGCGCAATCGCTCGGGGCGACACGAGGATGCAACCGAAGGGGTCAGCACTCGACCGGCCCCGGTTCGCAAGGATCGATCCTGGCTGACCCCGACCGCACTCTGTGCGGGCGCGTCCGTTGTCATAATCGCGGGCTTCTCGGGGAACGTGAGCGCATTCGAGATCGACGTTGGCAATCCCGACGTTAAACTGAGCTGGGGCAACACCCTTCGCTACAACCTCGGCGTACGTACCAACGAGCGTAGCAGCGCCATTGCCAACAGCCCCAATACGGACGAAGGCACCTATCGTTTCGACAAGGGCGATGTGGTCACAAACCGGATCGATCTATTCTCCGAGCTCGATTTCAGCTACCGGGGGGCATTCGGCTTTCGTCTCAGTGGCTCCGCCTGGAACGACTGGGCCTACGACAACGAGGTCAAAACGAACCCGGCGTTTTCAGATCGTGGAAGTTATATCAACAACAGATACTCGAGCTATACCAAGCGTTATTTCAGGGGGCCATCGGGCGAGATTCTCGATGCCTACGCATTCTGGAACTTCCAAGCTGGAGATATGGGCGGCAACGTGAAGGCTGGTCGCCACACCACTCTGTGGGGTGAGGTCGTCGCTTTGTCGGCACATAGCGTTTCCCACGCGCAGGCTCCTTTGGATGGCTTGAAAGCGCTGACGGCCCCCGGTGCCGACGCCAAGGAATTGGCCATGCCGATCGGTCAAATCTCGGGATCGCTGCAGCTTACGCCTGAGCTCTCGCTGGCGGCGCAGTACTACTATGACTGGGAGCCCACTCGCTTGCCCGAAGGGGGGACCTATCTCGGCTCAACCGATTTCATCCTGCAAGGACCCGATCGCTTTTCCGTGGCGCCTGGCGTGTTCTTCATCAACCAAGGCATTGACAAGCCCAAGAAAGACGGCGACTACGGTCTCAGTGCGCGCTGGAGCCCGAGTTGGGCTGATGGCACACTGGGCGTCTATTTCCGCGAGTTTGACGAGCGCAGTCCTACCGTAAGCCTTAACCCGGCCGCCAGGACCTATCGGGCCGTTTATGCTGAGAACGCAAGGCTTTACGGACTGAGCTATTCCACTTCCATCGCCGGTGTGAGTACGGGCTTCGAACTCGTCCGTCGCGAACGCACCGCCCTCAATGGCACGATCACGGACGGTAGCTCCAATGTGCCGCGTGGCAACACATGGCACGCGCTCGTCAACGGTATTGCCCTTGTCGGTCCGAACAGCGTGTGGGATCAGTTGACGTTGGTGGGAGAACTGGCCTACAGCCGCTGGGACGACGTGACCTCGGGCGAACAGTTCTTCAACAGGTGCTCGAACCGTCCAGCGGGTGACCGTGGTGCGAAAACCGGCTGTGTCACCAAGGACGCGATGCAGATCTTCCTGCGTGCATCGCCCCAATGGACCGCAGTTCGTCCCGGCTGGGATATCTCGGCCCTCGCCAGTGTTTCATACGGTTTGAAAGGAAACGGCTCCACCCTTGGAGGCGGGAACGAGAAGGCAGGCAGCTACACCCTAGGGGTGACCGCCACCTACAATCAGCGGCATGACTTCACCATCGCCTACAACGACTACTTTGCGACCCACGACGTCAATCCGGCAACAGGACAGATCAGGGTCAGCAATGGATCACAGATCCAGGATCGTGGTTGGTTGGTGTTTTCCTACAAGGGCAGTTTCTAAGCTAAAGGATTTGCCATGAGAGAATCTATTTTCACGAGCGCGATTGTCGCCACCATTCTGATGGCCGGTTCCGCCCATGCAGCGCCGCCCGCCGACGAGGTCCAGAAGCTCGGTACTACCCTTACCGCGTGGGGCGCGGAGCTTGCCGGAAACAAGGACGGGAGCATCCCGGCTTACACCGGCGGGGTTCAGAACCCCCCCAAAGTTGATTACCGCACGGGCGTCCTGCCGGACCCGTTCGCAAGCGACAAGATGCTGTTCTGGATTGACGCCAAGAACATGGATCAGCATGCGGACAAGCTGAGTCCGGGAACGCAGGAGATGCTCAAGAAGTATCCATCTTTTCGCATCGCGGTATATCCGACACGCCGGAGTGCGAGTTATCCGGAACACGTGACCGACAATACGATCAAGAATGTCACGCGGTGTGCGCTGAAGGACGACGGGGAGACGCTCGATGTCTCCAATGGGTGCCGCGGTGGCTTTCCGTTCCCGATTCCGAAGACCGGCAAGGAAGTTATGTGGAACATGAAGGCGAACTACATGGGCGGAGGACGCATTCATCAGCTCGAATCCAACTTCGTCAAGCCGAATGGCGAGGTTGTGAATGTCAACAAGATGTACGCCTATGAAGACAACCAGCTCTACGATCCGAACACTTCAGCGCCGACTCGCCATTGGGGCATACGTACCGAGTATTCCGGGCCGACGCGTCTCGTGGGCCAATCCACGCTGATCTTTGACGTGCTGGAGAAGGGCACACGCAGGTCGTGGTCTTATCAGCCCTCCACTCGGCGTGTTCGCCTGGCCCCCGATCTGGCCGCGGATACTCCGATTGCGTCCAACGGCGGCGCGATGGTGTACGACGAGCTCAATCTGTTCTCCGGTGCGATGGACCGGTGGGATTTCAAGCTCTTGGGGAAAAAGGAGATGTACATTCCCTACAACGTGTACGTGACAGGGCGAGGAAGCGAATGCACCGTTTCCGGCGGTTTCTATACGCCGAATCATGTCAACCCGGAATGCATCCGATGGGAGTTGCATCGCGTCTGGCATGTGAGCGCCACCCTCAAGGAGGGCAAGCGTCACGTCTACGGAAAGCGTGAGTTCTATCTGGACGAGGACACGTGGTTCGGTGGTTTTCACGACGCCTATGACCTCAACGGAAAACTCTATCGCACTGGTTGGACAGCCTTGCGGCCGGATTACGTCAAACATGCGCCCAACGTTGGTACGCCCACCGTGGTTTTCGATCTGAGCAGCGGAAGCTATGTATGGGGCTTCATCCATAAGGCTTGGTCTCTTGACAAACCCTTGCCTGCTGTCCAACTGTCGTCTGAATCCCTCCCGAACTTTGTGCTCAGGGACCCGGCTGTCCAATGACGCCCTCCCATGACGGCTAGTTGACTGGACCTTACGCGCGGTGCAGTAGCGTACAGCGCACGTAAGGTCGGTCGAATGCCGTTTCTTTTCTGAGCATTGTCTACACGAGGAGCGCGGGATGTTGATCCGACGCCTGAGATGGACCTTCTTCCTGGGGATGCTCGCGGTATCTGCGACGCATGCGTCGCCGTTCAGTGACCCCATGAACACGCCCGCGACGATGAGCGCCCGTCCGGATGCCAGCAGGCTGACGGGGGTGGCGGCTGCAAAGGGCCGGGTTGTTGCCGTGGGTCCGGACGGACATATCCTCGTTTCGGCCGACAGCGGACAGACGTGGCAACAGGTTGCCGTGCCGGTCAGTTCGGATCTGGTGGCGGTCCGGTTTCTGACCAAGGACAAGGCATGGGCTGTCGGCCACGATGGCATGGTGCTCCATACCGGAGATGGGGGGAGAACCTGGGCCAAGCAGCTGGACGGTTTGCTGGCCGCCAAGGTGATGCGGGATTACTACGCAAGCCGGATTTCGGAGGGTGATCCGGATACGGTCAAACTGATGGCCGATGTCGAGCGCTTCGTCGAGGAGGGGGCGGACAAGCCTTTCTTCGACGTGCTGTTCCTGAACGAGAATGAGGGATTTGTCGTCGGTGCATTCAACATGTCCTTTCGCACCCTTGATGGTGGGAAGACCTGGGAACCGATCTTTGATCGCACCGAGAACCCTGGCGGCTTTCATCTTTATGGTCTCGTGACCATTGGCGACACCTTGTATCTCGTCGGAGAGCAGGGCTTGATACGGCGCTGGAGCCCATCGGAAGAGCGTTTCATCTTCGTGAACTCCCCCTATGTGGGAAGCTTCTTCGGCGCAACCGGAAGCGACTCCCTGTTGGTGCTGTTCGGTATGCGCGGCAACGCGTTTGCTTCGAGGGATGGCGGTGTGACCTGGGCAACGCTGACGGCGGACACGACCGCCGGGATTACTTCCGGAGCAGTGTTGCCGGACGGCCGGATCGTGATCACCACCTATTCCGGCGCCTTGCTGGTGAGCGACGATGCACTGGAAGCATTCACCCGCGTCCAGACTGCCGATCCGATGGCGTACGCCGGCGTAGCGTCGGCGGGTGAGGGTAGGGTGGTGCTGGTGGGCAATTCCGGGGTCCGGGTTGAGTCGATCAAGCGTACGAAGAACTGAGAGTGAGTCAACGGATATGGACGTCAGCACCAATCTTGACGCAATGCCAGTAGTCGCCGACCCGGCGCGATTCGAGATGCGATCGGGAAACTGGCTCGAGCGTGCAGTATTCAACCATCGGTTTATTTTCATTCTGGTCTGCCTGTTGATAACGGGTCTTCTCGGCTTCCAATTGACCAAACTGACTGTCAATGCGAATTTCGACAAGGTGATCCCGCACAATCATGTCTATATCAAGAATTATTTCGAGAACAGGGAAAAACTGGCAGGTGTAAACAATGCGGTAAGGATCGTCGTAGAGAACACCAATGGCGACATTTTCGACCCTCAGTTTCTCGAAGCGACGCGAAAGATCAACGAAGCGCTGTTTCTGACCCCGGGCACCGACCGTGCATGGATGCGTTCCATCTGGATGTCAGCGGTGCGCTGGACCGAGGTGACCGAAGAAGGTTTTCGCGGTGGCGCGGTCATGCCCGATCAGTACGACGGATCGCCGGAGGCCATCGAGATGCTGAAGCGGAACCTGCGCGCAGCCGGTGTCGTTGGTAGCCTCGTGGGTACCGACTACAGATCCATGATGTACGTCGTGCCGCTCCTCGAAAAGAATCCCGAAACCGGACGGCCGTTCGACTATGGTGCATTCTCCGGCCAACTCGAGTCGGAGATCAGGCAGAAGTACGAATCGGACGAAACCGGCATCAAGGTCCATATCGTCGGGTTTGCCAAGCTTGTCGGCGATCTTATCGACGGCCTGCAGGAGGTAATGACTTACTTCGGCGTCGCCGCAGCCGTCGCCGCTGCGATTATCTTCTTCTACACCCGCTGTCTGCGCAGCACCGTGCTGGTCCTCGTATCGTCGATCATTGCGGTCGTTTGGCAACTGGGCATCATCGCCGCGTTGGGATTCGAGCTTGACCCGTATTCTGTTCTCGTTCCCTTCCTGATTTTCGCGATCGGGGTAAGCCATGGTGCGCAGAAGATGAACGGCATCATGCAGGATGTCGGGCGGGGTACCCACAAATACGTCGCTGCGCGCTACACCTTTCGCAGACTTTTCCTGGCCGGCTTGACCGCGCTGCTTGCCGACGCCGTGGGGTTTGCGGTGCTGGTGATCATCGACATTCCTGTGATCAAGGATCTCGCGATCGCGGCAAGCATCGGTGTGGCGGTGCTGATCGTCACCAATCTCCTGTTGCTGCCGGTGGCGCTTTCCTATGTAGGTGTCAGCCGCAAGGCGGCCGTTCGCAGCCTGGCGGCGATGGATGGTTCTCCGAGCATGATCTGGGCGGCACTCGGCAAGTTTACGGAACGCAGGTGGGCGCTCGCGGCTATCGCAGGTGCGGTCTTGCTGACGGTCGGTGGAGGGATGGTCGCGTTGAATCTCAAAGTCGGCGACCTGGACCCGGGGGCGCCCGAGCTGCGCCCGGATTCGCGCTACAACCGGGACGTCGCTTATATAAACGGCAACTACCTGCTTTCCGGCGACCAGTTCGTGGTCATTGTGAAAACACCGGACGGAGGATGCGAGAAGTTTGAGACATTGAAGGAGACTGAGCGGCTCGGCAAGGTGCTCCAGCAGCTACCGGGCGTGCTGCAGACGTTCTCGCTGGCAGACAACGTGCGAAATACGATTGCCGGTCTGAACGAGGGCAATCCCAAGTGGCTGACAATATCGCGCAATCCGATGCTGCTCGGCGGCGCGGTGAACTGGATCACCACCGATAGCCCCGAGGTCGTTGACAGGGCCTGTTCCGTCATACCGCTCGTGGCCTACCTCACGGATCACAAGGCGGAAACCCTGGACAGACTGGTAGCCGCGGTCGAGGCATTCGCAAGCGAACATGACGACGAGAATCTGCAGTTCCTTCTGGCGGCGGGCTCGGCCGGCGTGGAGGCCGTGACGAACATCGTCGTGCGCGATTCGATCCTCAAGATGTACGCAGCTGTGTATGGCGCTGTCGCACTCATCTGCTTGATCACGTTTCGCAGCTGGCGCGCGGCGATCGTGGCACTTGTGCCGCTGGTCATTACGTCAATTCTGTGCAAGACATTGATGGTGTGGCTTGGCATCGGGTTGAAGGTCGCGACCTTGCCCGTGATCGCCCTGGGCGTTGGCATTGGCGTCGATTACGCGCTTTATCTGCTGAGCGTCCAATTGGCACAGCAGCGCGCAGGGTTGCCGCTCTCCGCAGCCTACAAGAGTGCGCTCACCTTCACCGGCAAGGTAGTGGCGCTGGTCGGTATTACCCTCGCGGCAGGGGTGGTAACTTGGGTGTGGTCGCCGATCAAGTTCCAGGCAGACATGGGAATACTGCTGACCTTCATGCTGCTGTGGAACATGATCGGCGCTTTGATTCTGATCCCGGCGCTCTCTTACTTCCTGCTTGGAGGCCGCAACGAAGTGCCGGAAGCTGCAAACACGGCAGGGGCGCAGGGAGGGGCTGTGCGCGGGAAAGCCTCGACAGGGGTGCATGCTATGGCCGGGCGATGACAGTGTTTGGGTTCAGTTTCGCTCCTCACCGTAACTGGAGGAAAAAGTGGCATATCAATTAACCGTCTCACGTCCTGGCGTTGCGCTCGTTGTCGGGGGCAGTGGCGGTGCAGGCGCCGGAATAGCGTGTGCGCTCGCGGCTTGCGGAGTCGATATCGCAATCAGCTACAACTCCAACGCCACCAAGGCAGAGAATCTTCGGAAGGATTTGATCGATACGGGCATCGATTGTTCAGTCTGGCAATTGGACCTGATGCGGCAACAGAGTGTCGAAGATGTGGTTAAAGGTGTTGCTGAACGCCATGGCGGAATCAATACCTTGATCTATGCGGCAGGCCCGCGTTTCGAATTGGCTCCGATCGGCCAGACGGAACCCGAAGAACTGAACCGCGTAATGATTGCGGAATCCTTGGGATTTCATCGCCTTGTCCATGCGGTCTTACCGCATCTGCGGAAGGCGCAAGGCGCTATCGTGGCATGTACGACGATGGCGAACCACCGCATATTGAAAGGGGATGGGCTGTCGGCGGTGCCGAAAGCCGCCATTGACAGCCTCATCCGTCAGCTTGCGGTTGAGGAGGGGCGCCATCTGGTAAGGGCCAACAGCGTGTGCATAGGCTCGATGGACTTCGGCATGGGATCCATCGACAGTGGATCCTCGGTCACGAAAGACATGACTCCGGAGCAATGGGCCGGGCTGAAGCGCTCAATTCCTCTGGGCAGACGTCTTGGCCGAAAGGAGGAGCTGGCCGCCGCTGTAATGTTCCTGGCTTCGGATCAGGCCTCGTTTGTCACGGGTCAGTTCATTGTCGTCGATGGCGGTCAAAGCGTTTAGGACGTCTTTATCGGACCCAACGAACTTGAGAGGACCTGTGATCACGCTCTACCACTCCCCGACGACGCGTTCCTTTCGCATCAAATGGCTTCTCGAAGAGTTGGGGATGGCCTATGAGCAGAAGATCGTCGATTTCTACAACGAGGACCGCCATAAGCCCGATTATCGCAAGATCAATCCAATGGGTTCCGTACCAGCGATGGAGGATGACGGGCTGGTATTGACAGAGTCGGGGGCGATCATCAACTACATCCTTGCGAAGTATGGAAACGGTCGCTTCTCCCATCCGACGGCGTCGCGCGAAGCGGCGCTGGTCGATGAATGGATGTATTGGTCGGAAGGGTTGTTCGCCGTTCATCAGCGCATCTTTTGGGATCACTGCGCCCCGCCGCCCGGCTGCATCCTCGACCCCATCCCGAGGGTCGGCCTCGAAGGCAAGCGGCAGGCGTTGCGTTACGCCCGCATGCTCGAGGGGGCGCTGCGCGACGACGGATATGTGGTTGGAGATTCGCTGACCGGTGCCGACTTCATGCTCTGCTTTCCCCTGTTCCTGGCGAATCTCTACGGCTGGTTCGAGGAGCTGCCGAAGATCAGGGCCTACGTGGAGCGCATCAGCGGATTGCCGGCGTTCCGGACGGCAATTGCGGATACGCAGACTTACCTGCGGCAGATGAGGGCCACGCCGCCGGGCTTCCCCAGTTTCAGAAGCGCGGAACCCGATTGAAACTATGACAGCCGACGTAGCGGCCGCATGAAGCAGGCGGCAACGAGTGCGAGCAAGATGACGATGGCCAGCAGCAGGAATCCCTGAGAGTACGCGGTGAAGACGCCCGTTGGGATCGCGCGGTGGACCGACTCGCGCCATTCGACGAATACGGCGGTTGTCGCGATCCCCATGACCCCCCCGAGTTGGCGGGCATAGGTGATGATCACGGAGGACTGTCCCAGGTGACGTGCGGCCACGTGATGCAGGGTGGCGAGGCTGAGGATCGGAAGAATGAGCCCGAGCCCGATCCGGCCAAGCACGGTCGCGCCGATCAACTCGTGGTAGTGAATGCTTCCGCCCAGCGCCCAGAAGATCACGAGTGAACCGCCGAACACGGCGAGCCCCGAGACGGCGACCCACTTGGGTGGGTGGCGGTCGGCCAGGCGCCCTGCCAGCGGCAGCGTAAGAACGAGGGCGATGCCCGCAGGAACCAGTGCCAGTCCGGCCGCCGCTGCCGGATACTTGAGCGCGGACTGGAGGAATACGGGAATCAGGTACAGTGATGCGTACATGCCGAAGCCGTAGGCAAACGAAACGATACTGCCCACGGCGAAGGTGCCCTGCTTGAACAGATCGAGATTGATGATCGGCGCTGGTGTTCGCTGCGCATGCCGCAGGAATAGCCAGGTCGCCGCCGATACGATGACGAACTGGCTCAGCGTCCTAGGTGCAGCGACGCCGTGACGCTGAAGACTTGAAACGCCCTCGATGAGGGCAACGGTCGCCAGCGCCAGCCAGCCGAGGCCTATCCAGTCAAACCGCTCGAACCTGCTGTTTTTCGGCAACGGCAACAGATGCAGTGCCGCAACGCCGGCGACCAGGCAGAACGGCAGATTGAGCAGGAAGATGGCTTCCCAGCCAAAGCGGTCCAGCAAGGCACCACCCAGGGCAGGGGCGAATGCGGGCGTCAGCGCGATGCTCAAGGTGGACAGACCTGCCGCCCGGCCTTGGCATTCCGTCGGAAACAGGCGCAGCGTAAAAAGGACCGCCAGCGGTTGAAGTACCCCTGCGGCCGCGCCTTGCAGGATGCGGGCCAGGATTACCAGGCTGAATGTCGGGGCCATGTGGCCCGCAATGCTCGCAAGGGCCAGTATAGCCACGGCCAGCAAGAAAACACGGCGAAGGCCGAAACGGTCGAGTAGCCAGGGGGTTGGCAGCATCGACACGGTCATCGCCATCATGAAAGCCGTCATCGCCCACTGCACTTGATTCTGGCCCAGCCCGAAGGCTTGTGACAGTGCGGGTATCGCCACATTGAAGCTGGAGGTTGGCAGCACGCCCGCGACCGCCCCGATTCCGACGACAAGCAGCACCAGCCACTTGTAGCGGGGGCCATAGCGTTGCGCCAGTGTGTCGAATGTGGCGGGGCGGGGAAGGACGGGCACGACCGTTATCGGTAATTTGTAATGGAACGCCGGAATCCCGTCCTGGCAGGTACGGGGATAGGCCCCGGTCTCTATCCCCATGGGTTCGGTGACGTGGGCCGGTTCGTCCCCGCGTCGCGGGGCAGATGCGTGCAGCAGCCGACCGCTTCAGGCCCGCCCGTTTGAAGCGCCGGCCACCAGTGCCGGCCAGACGTCCTTGCGCGGCGGCGCTGCGAGGATCTGGGCCATCGCATCCATCGCGCCGGTAGACTGACGCCAGGCAATGTAGGCGTCGTAGTCTGCTTCACTGTCCCAGGTCTCGAGAAAGATCACCCGCGGCTCATGGGCATGCCGGACGATACGAATATCGCGGAAACCCTTGCGCGTGCTGGTGGCATTGAGTGCTTCCGGCAGGCCGGCGCAGAAGGCGTCGATGGCTTCGGGTTTGAGCGTCAACTCAAGAGTGATGGTTACGCCGTTGGTCATGATTCGGGTCCTTTCAGTTGGATGCAGGTTGGAGAGGAAGGAGGAAGGGGAGGCAGGCGGACTGCCTGTCGCCACTCCTGAGCAGCGGCCCGGCATGGTGGATCCGATCAACGTCGGGGGCGCGAATTCGGAGGATCGCCGGTCGGGGCGTCCAGGCCGGCGATGATCGCTGCCGTACGTTGCTCGTTTGTGCCACGATTGCCGGCGAGCGTTTGGGGCATGATGGCGCCTCGAACCTCAGCGGTAGTGCGTGCCTGCACAAGGTATCGGAGGCGCGGTGATGGAGTTGTCTGCTGCGGCAATCTGTATGGGCTGAATGGCAGCGCCGGGGTATCAAGGCCCCCAATACCGCTTGAGGGAGTGTTTGCAAGCATGGCGACGCATTTTGTGATGGGGGTGCCTGCCCAGATGCAGAGGGCGGGAGGGGGCGAATGAAGACGCTGTTGATCATCTACCACTCCATGACCGGCGGGACGCAGCAGATGGCCGAGGCGGCTGCCGAGGCGGCGCGTGCGGAACCGGGTATCGCCGTAAAGCTTCGACGTGCGCCCGATACCGGTCCGGAGGAGGTGTTGGACGCCGACGGCTACCTGTTCGCGACGCCGGAAAACCTGGCGGCGATGTCCGGACTGATGAAGGACTTCTTCGACCGCTGCTACTACGCGGTGCTCGACCGCGTGAACGGCCGGCCGTACGCGGCGATGGTCTGCGCCGGCAGCGACGGGCAGAACGCACTGCGCCAGGTCGAAAGAATCGCCACCGGCTGGCGTCTCAAGTGTGTCGCACCGGGCCTGATCGTCTGCACGCATGCGCAAACCCCCGACCGCATTCTGGCGTGCAAGAGCATCGGTCCAGAGGATCTTGCGCGCTGCGCAGAGCTCGGGGCTGGAATGGCTGCTGGTCTCGCACTCGGGGTCTTTTGAGGGCGCGTGCGCCAACCCGATCAGACCTGGTCATGGCGCGTGGGAACACTGCCGCGCCTTCACGACCGCGTCCCCGGAGTCATCCGTTGCCGTACCCCGGCGAGCAGGACGACGACAGCACCGGTTCGGATATCAGACAGTGCGGCGACGGGCAATCCCGGCTGGTGTCGACTGCTAGGCTTGCTTAGCCCTAAGTGGGATGTGTCGCCCGCTCATGGCCAGGCCATCGTCTGGCCGGGGCGGACGTTCTGGAGGAAACCATGCCGATGGACAAGTTCGATGAGCAGGGGCGCGATGCGGGCGACCCCGGTGGTCCTGGGCAGCGCGCGGATCGCTGCGGTGACCGGCCGAATTACCGCAAGCGTACGAGGGGGGCATGATGGCCGTTGAACCTCGGCGCTTGCGCGTCGGCATCGTGGGCCTGCAGCCGGGCCGCAGTTGGGGGGCGCTCGCCCATGTGCCGGCATTGCGTACCCTGGCCGAAGATTTCGAGATCGTGGGCGTTGCCAATACCAGCCTCCACAGTGCCGAAGCGGCCGCCCGGGAATGCGGGTTGCCGCGCGCTTTCGCCAGCGTCGCCGATCTCGTGGCGAGCCCGGAGGTCGATGTCGTCACCGTGACGGTGAAGGTGCCGCACCACCAGGAGATCGTGAATGCCGCAATCGACGCCGGGAAGCACGTGTACTGCGAATGGCCGCTCGGCAACGGCTTGGCGGAGGCACGTGCCATGGCGGCGCGCGCCCGCGCGCGGGGTGTGCTGGGCGTGATCGGCACCCAGGCGCTCTTCGCGCCCGAAGTGCAGCAGCTGCGTACCTTGCTCGCCGAAGGCTTCGTCGGCGAGGTGTACTCCACCACGCTGCTCGGTACCGGCATGAACTGGGGGCCGGTGGTCCAGCAGGCCAATGCCTACACGTTCGATCGTCGCAACGGCGCGACGATGTTGACCATTCCGTTGGGGCACACGCTGGCGGCCCTCATGAGCGTGCTGGGGCCGGTGGCCGAGCTCTCGGCGATGACGGCGCTCCGGCGCACGAGCGGCCGGAATGCCGATACGGGTGAAACGGTGCCGATGACCGCCGAGGACCAGGTGCTGGTCACGGGCGTGCTGGAGAGCGGCGCGCCACTGTCCGTGCACTTTCGTGGTGGTATGGCACATGGCGCCGGGCTCCACTGGGAAGTCAACGGCAGCGAAGGCGATCTGCGGATCACCGGCCCGGGTGGTCATGCTCAACTGGTACCACTAGCCGTCTCCGGCGGTCGCGGTGACGCGACCTCGCTACAACCGATTGCGCTGCCCGTGGACCTGGCCGCCGACGCGGCCGACGGCCCGATGGTGGGCAACGTGCGGCGGGTCTATGCGGCGATGGCGCGCGACTTGCGCGACGGAACGTCGCTGGCGCCGACTTTCGACGACGCGGTGAGGGTGCAGCGTGTGGTCGCAGCGATCGAACAGGCGGCCGCCTCCGGCCGTCGTGTGCGGCCTTCGGATCTGTAGCCCGTATGCATGAAAATAGGAGACCGTTGATGGTGAAAGGGGATCCATATGGCCGAGTATGAAATGATCGTCCTCTCCAATCCGGTGGAGGGGCGAGACGCGGAGTTCAACCGCTGGTATGACCAACAACACCTCAAGGATGTCATCGCAGTCCCGGGCGTGACTTCGGCCCGGCGCTTTCAGGCAATCTTGCCCGGGGGCTGGAAATACGCGGCCGTCTATCGGCTGGACTGCGACGATCCCGCGGCGGTCATGCAGGAAATCACGGGCCGCTGGAAGACGGAAAGGATGCCGGGGTCGGACGCGTTCGACGAGTCCGGGTTTCTCATGATGCTGGTCAAACCGCTCGGAGAGGAGTGCAAGTAAGGGCGGCCGGTTCCCGCTCGAAGGCGGCCGAGGGGATGACTCGATACTGGTCGAAGTAGCTTGCCAGGAACTGCTCGAACGGAACCTGTTCCTCGGCCTCAAGCGCCATCTGCTGCGCCACCGAATGCTCAGCCAGCGCCGTGAGCGCCGCCAGGCGGTGGCTCGAGAGCGGCCGACGCTTGAAGCGGCTTCCATGCAGTTTGGAATGGTGGGCGGCGAACTCGCTCCAATCCTGTCCTTGGGAGATGATCTCGGCCAGAATTCGGGCCGAAGGCGTCAGGCTGCTGTTGCGCACCTTGGCCCGCTGAGCCCGAACGCTCCGCTCATGGAGCGGCGATCCGTTAGCCCGATCGAGCAGGGTGGCCAGCGGCATCACGAGGTCGAGCAGATCTTCCGCCCATTCCTGCAGGGGTACCAGGTGCCCTTCGCGTTCGAGCAGAAGATCGTCCTGTCGGCCGTGGTCCACCACGCGTTGCAGATTGCTGCGGGACGCTCGCATGCCCTCATCGCGCTCCATTGCGGACGGCGTCAGCAGGCAGAATAAAAGAAAGACATCGAGAAAGCGCATCTGCTCGGCGTCGATCCCGAGGGGCAGGAAGGGATTGACGTCGAGGCAGCGAACCTCGACGTACTCGACCCCGCGGCCGGCTAGGGCGCTCAAAGCCGTCTCGCCGCGGCGAGCCGTTCGCTTCGGTCGAATCAGGCTGTAGAACTCGTTCTCGAGCTGCAGCAGGCTCGTGGAAAGCTGGCAATACTCACCCGCGACGCGCGTCACGAGGCATCGATAGCTCGCATGGGGTGCGAAGATTGCGTCCCGGAGCGCGCCCACGTAGCTGCCGAGCGCGTCGTACGGGACGCGCAAGCCTTGCTGTGCGCTGCTTTGGTAGCCCAGGTCTCCCATGCGCAGGGAGGTGGCGTGAGGCAGATGGAAGGACGCGCTTCCAAGCGGCTGCAGGGTGTGGCTGCGGCCTTCGAGAAAGCTGCGGCTTGCGACGGGAGAGGCCCCGAAAAGGTAGACCAGCAGCCAGGACAGCCGGCGAAAATTGCGGATCAGGGCAAAGTAGGCCCCGTTGATGGCGTCCTGGTCATGGCAGCCGAGCAGTGGCCAGAGGGCGTCGGGCAACGAAAAATTGTAATGAATGCCCGAAATGGTCTGCATGCGTCGACCGTATCGGTATCCGAGGCCCACGCGGTAGACGGTTTTCATGCGCCCGACATTGGAGTCGCCATACCGCGCGACCGGGATTTCGTGGTCGGGGCCAAGGGCACCCGGCATGGACGCGTTCCAGAGCAGTTCTTCGCCGAGTCCGGCGTGAACGAACTGGTGGATCTCCTCCAGCTGGATCAGTGTGCCTTCGATACTGGTCGAGGCTGGAGTGATGAACTCCATCAACGCTTCGGAGTAATCCGTCGTGATCAGCGGGTGTGTTAGCGAAGACCCGAAACCCCTGGGATGTGGTGTTTGTGCCAGTTTCAGGTCCGGGCCTACGCGCAGGCTCTCCTTCTCGATGCCGCGGCGCAGTGATCGCAGCGCTGCCAGGGCTTCGGGGGAGGTGAGCGAAACGATTCGTTCCCGCAAGAACCTGGGCAATTTGCGCTCGATCGGTAAGGGTTTGAGGTCGTCGGGGCCACCCTGGCCCACATTACGGAACCTTGGCCGGACGGGTGCCCGTTCCTCTAGGCTATGGCGGCCCCGGATAAGTGCGATTGCGAGCGTCTCGTCGGTCACCTGGGGCTTGGTGCCGGGATAAGCGCGATGAAGTGGTTGTCTCGCAAGCACTCGGGCAGAGCGTCTGTCGTTCGAGTCGCGTCGAAATGACCGGGCACGCGCGTGTCGAACATGTCTTGTGGCCAGTGCGTCCCTGCGCCGAGCGTCAGCTTGGCGCGAGACTGCCGGCGGCAGTCGGCGCGCTCAGCCGGTTACAGCGATCGTGCGTTCGCCCTCCGTGAGATTCCCTTGACTGTGTGAGAACTGTGCGCTAGATTTCAGACGACACGTGTCGAGTGAAAGAATGCGCGATGTGTGTACAACAGCTGTTTACTATAAAGAACGAGGAGACGACATCATGGGCAGTGCATTGACCGGAGTGTGTGATGGCTCAGGAAGCGGGGCGGGTCCGAAGAACGGAGCGTGCGCTTTTGCATGGGCAAAGCCGTTCATTTCGCAGGGTGCCAGGTGGATCGATGCCCTTCGTCATGAGTACTACGATTGCGATATTGAAAGCCTGAGCAATGACAAGAAGTTTGACTTGGTGGCGCGCAGAGGAATGTCGTCACCCTGCCCGGTTACGCTGATTTCTTCGCGCCGGCGTTACGCGTTCTGGCGCTCCTGGAGTCACATCAGCGATAACAGAGAGAACGTTGTCATGCTGCGCTATGTCAAGTCGGGAGCGTTCTCGTTGACTCAGTGTGGCAGCACGATCCGGGTAGGGGCAGGGCAATTTGCCTTGAGCAAGAGCAATGTGCCATTTCGTTGGGAGAGTTTGGCCAATGATCTGAGCTTGTCGGAGTACTATTCCGTTCTGCTGCCGCTCGATATGGTGCATCGCCATTTCCCGGACGGCATCCCATTGAAGGATAGCCTTTCCGCTCCTCCCGATTGTCGCCTGGTCATGCCGACGTTATTCTCCTTGCTGATCGAACAAGGCGAGGATCTTGAGCGCAATGTCGTCGAGATGCTCATCGAAACCTTGCTGATGGAAGCAGAGACAGTCGTCAAATGCGCCGGGGTGCCGGTTGACGCACGCAAGCATATCAGTGAAAAGCGCTTCGAGGAGATCATCGCCTATATCACACTGCATCTGTCGAATCCCGATATCTCCTCCTCTGCCGTGGCGCAAGGCTGCGGCATTTCCTCACGCTACCTATGCCACCTGCTGAAAATGAAGGGAACATCATTTTCAGATCTGCTGTGGGAAGAGCGTCTCAAACACACCGGAAAGTGGCTGCTTGCGCTTGACACGCGTCATTATACGATTGCCGAGATTGCCTATATGAACGGCTTCAAGACTGCTGCGCACTTCAGTCGATTGTTCAAGAATTACTGGGGATGTTCGCCACGTGAATTTCGCCAGTCGGGCGGAAAGAGTGCTGTGCGATCGGTGGGCCGGAACGCTGCGGGATCAATTCTTGACGAGGATACGCTGCTGAACGATTGTGCTGATGTCCCATTCGTAGCTCCAACCAGCCGTCAGCGTGTCCACGAGCTCGCAGCGTAGTCTCGCCATGGCGCCAGTCGTGCGTATTTTCGGCCGGCATGGCAGTAATACATTCACTGGTGTAGGCCGCCGTCGTGGCGTGAGGCCAGCCGCCACAATCTGACGGATGGCGTCCCGCTTCCGAGGGTTGCGCTGCAGCGAAGGAGTTTCTGATTTCATGACAGGCAAGATCTACGATATTTCCGTCAGGCGCATTGATGGCAAGGCTGAGCATCTTTCGGTGTATCGCGGCAAGGTGCTGCTCGTCGTCAATGTGGCGTCCAAGTGTGGATTGACACCGCAGTACACGGCGCTGGAGGCGCTGTACCAATCGCGCCATACGCACGGTTTTGAGATACTTGGCTTTCCGGCCAACGATTTCAAGCAACAGGAGCCGGGAAGCGATGCGGAGATCGACCGCTTCTGCGCCCTCAACTACGACGTCCACTTTCCATTGTTCGCGAAAATATCCGTGCTCGGCGATGGCAAGCATCCGCTCTATGTCGAGCTGACGCGGTCTCAGCCCGTCAGTATTGGGGACGGGCCATGGCGGGAGAAGCTTCAAGGCTATGGCATTGATACGGGTGCGCCGGGCGAGGTGCTTTGGAACTTCGAGAAGTTCCTCATCAGTCGCGATGGAAAGGTGGCGGCGCGCTTTGCTCCCGATATTGCGCCTGATGATCCTCGCTTGCTCCAGAGGGTTGATGAGGAACTTGAACGGGATTGAACCTTGAGAGAAGCGCTTGGTTGCTGGCAGGTGTGAGCAGAAGCGCACGCCTGCTGTTTAGCCCCGGAGTTTCTTGATCGTCGCGGCGACCTCGGGGCGCGTCATGCTGTCCATTTCGTAGGCGAGACCGAGGTCGAGCACCAATTGCGCGGTCTGGTGTGTCAAACGCGCGAAGGCCCGCTTGGTTCCCTCCACGCCCGCGGGAGGCAGGGCGGCGATCTTGCGGCCGATTTCCTGGGCTTGCGGAAGTGCGGCGTCTGGAGAGTCGACGAGATCGCTTACCAGGCCCATGGCATGGGCCTGCTCGGCCGACAACGTATCGCCGGTCAAGAGATAACGCTTCGCGCGGTTGATGCCAATCGATTGCGACCAGCCGATGATGCCGCCATCGCCAGCAACGATGCCGATCGCGACGTGCGGGTCTGAAATCTTCGCCTGACGGTAGGCAACGACGATGTCGCACAAGGTCACGATGGTCGCGCCCAAGCCCGCGGCAGCGCCCTGCACAGCGGCGATTACCGGCATCTGGAGGTCGGCCAGCGAGTGGAATACCGCCTTGGCGAGGAAGGTCATGCGATTGCGGATCTCAGCCGACGTTGCGGCCGCAATGATTTCTTCGAAATCGCCGCCGGCGGAGAAGACCTTGCCTTCCGCAGACAGCACCAGCACGCGCGCCACCTTGTCGTTGGCGACGGCGGCCAGTGCGTCCACGAATTCGACATGTGCAATTTCGTCGAAACGATTGACCAGCGTCGGACGATTGAAGCGGATATGGGCGAGGGGCCCTCCCAGTTCCAAGGTGAGCGTGGTGAAGGTGGCGTCGGGCATTGGAAACTCCGTTGCATTGGGGCGGTGGTTGAGGGAGCTCAGGTGGCAGAGCCGGCGTTGGACGCAGCCGAGGGCCCCACACACTCGACTTGGTGCACAGCTTAGCCGCCGGCGATATGACCACTTGTCTGGCACCGCAGCGCATCTGTCGAGATCCGGGGCCGGCTTCGAGCGAGCCGTTGAGGTGACGCCGGCTGGCGTTCCCCTCGGTCAGGGCCGGATCAATGCGCCGCCGTCGACGTTGATCTCGGTCCCCGTCGTGAAGCTGGAGGCGTCGGATGCAAGCCACAGGCAGGCGGCGGCGACTTCCTCCGCTTTACCGAGGCGGGCCATTGGATGCAGGCGTGAGAAGTATTCATAGGCTTTCTCGCGCGGGAGGCCGGTGGCGGCGAGAGTTTGTTCCAGCATGTCTGTCTCGATACCGCCGGGGTGCACGCTATTTACCCGGATTGGCAGCTTGGCCGCCGCGCATTCGAGTGCGAACACCTTGGTGAAGAAAGTCAGCGCCGCCTTCGATGTGCAGTAGGCGGCGAAGCCCGGTGTAGGTCGCTGCCCGAACAGCGACGAGATGTTGATGATGCTCCCCGGTTCGCCGCTGCGGCGCATCAGGGGCAGGCACGCTCGACAGCCATGGAAGGGGCCGTCGAGGTTGGTCCGCATGTGGTGGTGCCATGTCTCTTCCGTTACCGCCTCGGTGGTCGCGGATTCCGAGATGCCGGCACAATTGACCAGCACGTCCAGCCGGCCCCAGTGCGCGTCGATGATACCCACGGCCTGGTCCCACGAGGGCCGCTCGGTCACGTCCAGTACCACTGGCAGCGCCGCTTCGCCGATTTCGGTGGCGACGCGCTGTGCTTGCTCGATGCTGCGTGCGGTGATTGCAACTCGCGCACCCTCGCGCGCAAACAAGGTCGCGATCGCTTCTCCCATCCCCTTGGCTGCACCGGTGACGAGTGCAACCTTGCCTGTCAATGCGTTCATATGTGGTCTCCTTTCTGGGGTGTGATTTGCGCCTTCTTCGCCGGTTATCTTCGGTGGAAAGAGACGGCAGCATGGCCGCCATGCACCAGCGAACGAATGACAGTGCGTGCAGAGACAAGGCGGCAGCTACACCTCGGCGCCATGCAGGACTATTGTTTCGGCTGCACCCATTGGGAAGCAACCCCAACGGAGAATGCGCATGACGAGGAGATAAAGTTGACCTACACCCATGTTGATAAGCCGATTCGAATTGGCGCGATCGAATTGAAGAACCGCATCGTGCGCCCGGCCCACGGGACCGTCATCGGCAAGGGCACCATGAACGATGCATTGATTGCCTATCATGAGGCGCGTGCCCGCGGCGGTGCCGCACTGTCGATTCTCGAAGTGGGATCGGTGCATCCTACGTCTGCCTTCTGTCTCAATATCTTCGAGCCGGCGATCGAGGGTGGCATGCGCAAACTGGTCGATGCGGTGGCGCCCCATGACATGAAGCTGTTTCAGCAACTCTGGCACGCCGGCCATCACATCGTCCCTGCCGATGGCTCACCGCCCTGGGCGCCCTCCGATGTGGTTAGCGTCGAAGTCGGTGTGGTTCCGCAGCCGATGACCAAGATGATGATCGACACGGTGATCGGTGCATACGTTGACGCAGCACTGCGCATGGAGCGCTGCGGCCTCGATGGCGTCGACATCCATTGCGCGCACGGCTACCTGCCCGCGCAATTCCTGTCACCGAATACGAACAAGCGCGAGGATGAATACGGCGGCAGTTTCGAGAACCGGGCCCGTTTCATCATCGAATTGCTGACTGCGATCCGTGGCGCTGTCTCTAGGAATTTTGTCGTCGGTGTGCGGGTGGCCCCGGACCTGACTGTCGGCGGCCTCGGGGTAGACGAAAACCTGCGCGTGGTCCAGATGCTCGAGGAACGCAATCTGATCGACTACGTGAACATCTCGCTCGGCAACTACAACAGTTTCCCCAAGATGGTCGGCGGCATGCATGAGCCCATGGGCTACGAGATGCCGACCAGCGTCCCCATCGCCAAGGCGGTCAAATCGCCGACCATGGTGATCGGCAGGTACCGCACGCTGGAAGAGATCGACCAGGTGATTCGTGCAGGCGAGGCCGACATGGTCGGCCTGGTGCGGGCGATGATCGCGGATCCCGATCTCGTCACAAAGAGTCTGGCGGGGAAGGCTGACCAAGTTCGACCCTGTATCGGCTGCAACCAGGCCTGCGTGGCAAGGGCAGGCGCCATCTGGATGGGCATGGAATGTGCCGTCAATGCCGGTGTAGGCCACGAACTCGAGCGCGGTGACCACCGTCTTGTCAAGGTCGGCACGCCAAGAAGAGTGTTGGTGATCGGCGGCGGGCCGGCCGGCATGGAGTCGGCGCGGGTCGCGGCTCTCCGTGGTCATCGGGTCACGCTCGCGGAGGCGGATTCGCGTTTGGGCGGTGCCTTGCGGGTTGCGGCCATGGCACCCACCCGGCACGGCATGGGAGACATTCTGACCTGGCTCGAGGCGGAGATTTACCGTCTCGGCGTCGATGTGCGGCTCGGCACCTATATGGATGTCGATGACGTACTGGCCCTTGGGCCCGATGCAGTGATCGTCGCCACCGGCGCCACCGCACGCATGGATGGCATTCTGGGGTCGCATCCGGGCCAGCCGATCCGCGGTATCGATCAGCGGCATGTGATCTCGTCGACCGAACTCTTCCTGACCCCTCCGGCAGATCTCGGCCGTACGGCCGTCGTGATCGACGATCTCGGTCACTACGAGGCACTGGGCGCGGCCGAGCACCTGATCAACAAGGGGCTCTCTGTCTCCTACGTCACGCGACTGCGGGAGTTCGCGCCGGCGATCCAGTTGTCGCTGATGAACGAGCCGTTCTTGACGCGCATGCAGGGCAAGCCGTTCGACTACAGGATCCGCACCCGCGCGATCGCGATCGAGGGCCGCAATGTTGTCGTGGGCCCGGCAAACCTCACCGATAACACCTTGGACACCAGCGTCATTCCGGCCGACACGGTGGTCTTCGTCAGTCACAACCGGCCGAACCGCGAACTCCATGCGGAGTTGGCCGGACGCCACCCCGACGTCCGCCTGGTGGGTGATGCCAATTCACCGCGCTTCCTGGAGACTGCGACCCGCGAAGGCCACATCGCCGGCGCCGCAGTCTGATCGGTCCATGGCCGTCGGGGCCGGAGGATGCTCGACTCCGGCTGCGTCGGCACGTCAGGTCATGTATGCGACCAGTTGAACGACGAGGCATTCCACATCGTTGCCTGGACGCATGGCCGCTTCGAAGGAGGAACATGTGAGCCATTCGCGAATATTTGCCTCAGCGGCGGACTATGGGCAGAAAACCGCCTGGCGGCGTATCAGGCTGACAGGCGGGAGGAACGAGGTTCTGGTCGAGATGGAAGATCTCGCTCATGGCATGCGCTGCGTCGTCGAGCACGACGGGGAGCGTGTCACGGCGCTGCGGCCCGAGTTCCGCCGCATTCCGATGACAACCTGCGCGGGCGCCGGTGAGGCCCTGCAATCCGTCGTCGGCCTGCCCGTCGGGATCGATTTCTCGGCCTTCTTCGCCGACGGACGGGCACGTCAGAACTGCACGCACATGTTCGACCTTGCCTGGCTGGGCGCGGTCCATGCGGCACGTGGCGAGTGCGTGAGGGACTATCTCATGGAGATGCCCGACGACAGTGCCGAAGCCCGGCCAACGACCTTGCTCCGTGATGGTGAAGTGGCGCTGCAGTGGCGACTCGAGCATTCGACGATCCTCGAGCCTGAACCGTTTGCGGGGCGTCATTTGTTTCGTGGTTTCACCAGCTGGGCGGTACAGCATTTCGAGGGCGACGAGCTGGAGGCGCTGCTCGTGCTGCAGAAGGGCTGCTTCGTCGCCCAGTCGCGTCGTTACGAATTGCCGAGCGGCCCCCTCACCGCGGCCGAGCAGCAAAGGAACGCCGGCCTGTGCTACGGCTTCGATCCCGAGCGTATTGCAATTGCGGTTCGCCTGGACCGCACGCGACGCGACTTTGCCGATCATCCGGAGAAACTGTTGCAGTTCCTTTAGTACGGTCGCCGTCTGGTAAGCGCGGTGCCTTTGACTGCCCACCGTGGTGCGCCACGGCCCCCCTTCTTCCAGGAGACAGACCATGAGCCAAAGCGACAAAGAAGCCATCACCCACGTCATCAACCTCTACGCCTTCGCCATCGACACCCAGCGCTGGGAGTTGTTCGACCAGGTGTTCACCTCTGACATCCGTGCCGACTACAGCCCGAGCGCGCAGTGGACCGATCTCGACACCTTCAAGCGTGACTTCGCGGTCTATCACGACCCTTTCGACGGCACTCAGCACGTGATGACGAACCACTTGATCAACGTCGACGGCGACAAGGCCCAGGCGGTGACCTACGGTCACTGGCGCCTGATCCGCAGGGGCCTGGGCGGCGGCGACTTCTGGGAAGGCAACGGCTGGTACGACGACCAGTTGGTGAAGACCGCCGCCGGCTGGCGCATCAAGGAACGCACCTGCCGCATCATCTGGTGGGGCGGCAATCCGCAGGTCAACGAGACCGTGCCCGGGGTGAGGTTCGAGTTGCAGATTACCGCGCTGCGCCGTGAAGGCGATGCCGGCAAAGTGCCGCTGCTGGCGGCGATAACAACGACGAAGTAGGGAGACTCCTCGTGAGCATCAAGATCGTGATTCTCATCAAGAAGAAGCCCGGCATGAGCCGCGAGGACTTCATCCATCATTACGAGACCGTACACGCGGCGGAATTCGGCAAGAAGCTGCTGGGCCACCTGTTCGTGAAGTACGTGCGCAACTACCCGAAGGGGCTGGTGGATTATCAGCCCGAGCATCCCGGCTTCGACGGCAACTACGACGCCGTCACCGAGATCTGGGTGAAGGATGAAGCGGCACTCGCGGAGATGCAACGCATCATCAACCTGCCCGAGAACAACAAGCGCATCCTGGAAGATGAAGAGAAGTTCCAGGATCGGCAGCATACTCGGCTGCTCATCGTCGACGAGATCGACAACGGGACCACGGTGTAGTCCGGTAAGGCGTCCTGCCCAGCCTCGGCCGCATCGGGCAGGCTGTGCCTGACGAAAACCCGCGCGCGGGTGGCGGCGATCAGCCACGACCCGCGCGCGTGCATCCGTCTCTGCGGTGCCGGCTGAAAACCTCAAAGTTCGCTGTAGTTGGTCATCAGGCCGGCCGACCATGTGCCGTCCACCGCCAGTTCCGCCCCGCTGATATAGGAGGCCTCGTCGCTCGCCAGAAAGAGGCTGGCGTGCGCGACCTCGTCGGGTCGGCCTACGCGGCCGAAAGCGATGCCGAAGCTCTCGGCCATCTTGCCCAGGTCGATTGCGTTGCCGGGATTCAGCATCGGCGTGTCGATCGCGCCCGGATGCACGGTGTTGATGCGAATGCCAAGCGGTGCATATTCCAGGGCGACCGACTTGCTCATGCCGCGAACGGCCCACTTGCCGGCGTCGTAGGCGGCCATTCCCAAGGTGCCGCGCAGGCCGTTGACCGACGAGATATTGACGATCGCGCCGCGCTTGGCGGCCTGCATGCTCGGCAGCACGGCTTTCATGCCGAGGAAAGTGCCGACCAGGTTGATCGCCAGCAGACGCTCGAAGTCGGCCTTGCTTGTCGCCAGCAGCTTGCTGTAGTAGGTGATCGCGGCATTGTTCACCAGCACCCCGACGGGACCGAAACGCCCCTCGGCGGCCTCCACCACCGCGGCCCAGGAGCCTTCGTCGGCCACGTCGTGCCTGACGAAGAGCGCGGAGTCGCCGATGTCGCGTGCGACTTGCTGGCCCTCGGTCTCGTTCAGGTCGGTCAGTACGACCTTGGCGCCTTCGGCGGCGAAAAGCCGTGCTGTGGCCTCGCCCTGGCCGCGCGCGGCTCCCGTGATGACCGCAATCTTGTCCTGTAATCTACCCATGAGATCTCCTTAGTGATGAGCAGGCGAGGAAAGTGGTGGCACTGCATGCAGATGCTCCCGACGCCTTTGGGGATCCTAGGGCTTCATTCGGAAGCCCATGTGCCGCTAACGGAAGCCGGACGTGTCTCCGGACGTGTTCCTTGGGGCTTCAACGGGAAATCCGCCCTCGGGCGCTGATCTCACTATCCCATTTCGTGTGCGCTGTGCGCGTCGGTACGCCCCGAACTGATGACCAGTCCGCCGTGCGAGTACAGCGTCGTCTGCGGATGCAGGTGAACGAGGAGTTGTCCGAGGCTGCACCGCCCAGTCCGCTGCATGGCCGTGCTGCTAAGCTTGATACCGTTACACGGCAGTTCGGCCTGCGCCTCGGGAAGTTCTTGGCGTGCGGGATGCTGGACGCCTTCATACGGAGAAAGAGCCATGACGTTACGGGGTAAGGTGGCGGTGGTGCTGGGCGCCTCGGCCGTCGGCGGTACCGGCTGGGCAGTTGCAGAGGCCTTGGCGGCCGAAGGCGCCAAGGTGGTGGTGGCCGCGCGGCGACCCGAGCCGCTCGAGGTGCTCGCTAAGCAAATCGGCGGCACGGCAGTGGTCTGCGACGCAGGCAAGCCCGATCAGGTTGCCGCGCTCGCACGCGCTGCGACGGAGGCCTACGGCCCGATCGAAATCGCAATCAACTCCGCAGCGCGCCCGATCCTCGGAACCATCGCCGAGGCCGACCGGACGGCCCTGCAGCGCTCGCTCGACGTCAACTTCCTCGGCCAGGTCAGCTTCGTGCGCGAGATGGCCGCCGTGATGCGCGACGGCGGATCGATCGTGCTGTTCTCCAGCGCCAGCGCGGTGCAGCCGACGCTGCCCTTCTTTCCCTATGCCTGTGCGAAGGCTGCAACCGACTGTCTCGTGCGCTACGCCGCGCTCGAATACGCCCCGCGCGGCATCCGGGTCAACTCGATCCAGCCCGGCCCGATCAAGACCGAGATGGCGGCCGATCTCTTTGCGGCGCCTGGCGCCGAGGCCGCGTTCGCGCGCGAGATCCCGCTCGGGCGAGTCGGCCAGCCGGAGGACTACGCGCGCGTCGTGGTGGCGCTGGCCGGGCCGGGATACGTGACTGGCGTGAACCTGCCGGTGAGCGGCGGCATGCACCTCACGCGCCCACCTCGCCAGGACGAGCTGCCTGGCGCCGGGGCCGTCGAACGATCCGACCTACCCCGAGGCCGATGAGCATCAAGTTCTCGAACCTGCGGGTTTAACCGAAGACGAGCGGCTGATCGACGCCGCGAAGTTCAGCGAAGCGGTGGGCTTCGATGCGGTCGGCGTGTCCGGCCACCTGCTCATCTCCGAGACGATCGAGTCACGTTATCCGGGCTCGAAGGGGGGACGGCAAGCCCTTTTCACGATCGATTCGAGGTGGTCGTTCCCCGACCCTTGGGTCGCGCTTGTCACCGGCGGCCCCCCGCAGTCGAACTGAGGAAATTCTCGATGTCCCAACGCGAAGCCGTTTCGTTCTGCCGCATCTGCTCCGGCGGCTGCGGCATCCGGCTGATGATCGACGAGCATGAGCGCATCGTCGCCATGCGCGGCGACAAGGCCAACCCGCTGACGGCCGGCTATGCCTGCTTCAAGGGCCTGCAGGCCGCGGAAAGCCATCATGGTCCGGAACGCCTGCTGCATCCGCTGAAGCGGCAGCCCGACGGGTCGTATGCACGTATCGGCGTCGAACAGGCGCTGGACGAGATCGCCGGGAAGCTGCGCCTGCTGATCGAGCGCCACGGTCCCAAAGCGCTAGCGGTCTTCCTCGGCAATGGCGGCGTGTTCAATGTGCCGGCGTACCGCATTCATCACGCCTTCCTGGCCGCGCTCGGTTCGGACCAGTACTTCTCGACCCTGACGATCGACCAGTCTGCAAAGTACGTGTCCTTCGGGCGCCTCGGCGGCTGGGCCGCAGGCTACCCGGCGTTCGAGCGCATGGAGGTTGCAATGCTGTTCGGCGCCAACCCGCTGGTGGCGCATGCGTCGCTCGGTTTCATCCAGGTGGACCCGGTGCGGCGTCTGAAGCAGGCGCGCGAGCGCGGGCTGAAGCTGATCGTCATCGACCCGAGACACACCGAAACCGCGCACCATGCCGATCTCTTCCTGCAGCCCTACCCGGGGCAGGACGCGGCCATCGCCGGCGGCATCCTGCGCGAGATCCTGGCACAGGGGTGGGAGGACAAGGACTTCTGCGCTGCGCACGTCTGCGCCGAGGGCCTGGCGGCGCTGCGCCGCGCAGTCGATCCGCTCACGCCCGAAAGGGTGGAGCGCCGCGCCGGCCTCGCGCCGGGGCAGATCCGAGCGGCCGCAAAGCTCTTCGCGCACGATAGCAAGGTGGGCAGTGTCACCGTGGCCACCGGCCCGTCGATGGCCCCCTACTCCAACCTCGCGCAGCATCTGGCCGACTGCATCAACGTGATCTGCGGCCGCTTCCTGCGCGCTGGCGACGCGGTGCATCGTATCGATGCGCTGGCGCCGCGCGCACCGTTGTATGCCGAGGTGGTGCCACCGATGCGGGCCTGGGAGGCGGGCGGACCGAGCCGCATCCGCGGCGCGCGAACGCTGTATGGCGAGCGCCCGAGTGGCACCTTGAGCGATGAGATCCTGACGCCTGGCCCGGGTCAGATCCGTGCCCTGCTGATCGACGGTGGCGACCCGATGAGCTCCTTCCCCGATCAGCGCAAGACCGCCGCTGCTCTGCAGTCGCTCGACCTGCTGGTGGCGATCGATCCCTGGCCGACGCCGACCACGCGTCTTGCACACTACGTACTGCCGCCGCTGATGCAGTACGAGCGCGCGGACCTGCCGATGAACCTGACGGGCTATGCCTGCTGGCCGGGCGGGTGGGTTCAGTACACGCCACCGGTGCTTCGTCCGCCCGCGGGTGCGGAACTGGTCGAGGACTGGTATGTGTTCTGGTCAATCGCCAAGCGACTCGGCAAGGCCGTCGTCTACAACGGCACCACGCCGCTCGACATGACGACCCCACCCACGACCGACGCGCTGATCGAGATCCTGCTGAAGGATGCGCCGGTGTCGCTTGACGAGCTGAAACGCCACCCAAGTGGCATCGACGTGCCGATCGGCGGCCAAGTGGTGCAGCCGGCGCGGCCTGGAGCGGCTGGCCGGTTCGAGCTGATGCCCGACGACGTGGCCGAGGAGCTGACCCGCTTCCTGGCGATCGATCCGGTGCCCGGCCACTTCCGGCGCGATGGCAAGACCTACACTCACTTGCTGGCAACCCGGCGCATGCGCGACCTCTTCAACAGCAACGGCCGCTACCTCCGCACGGTGCGCAAGCGCACACCCTACAACCCCGCCTATATGCACCCGGAGGATCTCGCGGCGCGTGGCCTGGCAGTAGGCGATCGGATCGAACTCGTGTCCGCGGCCGGGCGGGCAGCCGCCATCGTGGGCGAAGACCGTAACGTCAAGCCCGGTGTCATCTCGATCGCACACGGCTGGGGTGGCTCGCCGGGAAACCACGATCCTGCAGGCGCGGGCACGGCGGTAAACGCGCTGATCGACAACGATCGGCATGTGGAGGCGATCAACGCCATGCCTCACATGAGCGCGGTGCCGGTCAACATCGTCCGTTTGCCTGGCGGGAAAGGAGAGATGGCAGAAGAAGGCCGATAGGCCGAACCGATCCGACGATCCCGAGCGTCGGCACCGCTGCATTGCGCTCCTGCAGCCGAGGGACAACAATGGAACAATACCGTGGGGAACAGCTATGGTGTCTCGACCCAAGTCCTTCACCGCAGGCGCGAAGGGCGCGGCCTCCGCCCGTGCCCGCGGAACGGTGGAGCGTGCGCTCAAGACCCTGAGCGCGGGCAACCGGACCTTGTTGCGTGCCGAAGACGAATCCGAGCTACTGCGCGCCATGTGCCGAGTCATCGTGGATGAAGGCGGCTACCGCATGGCATGCGTCGGTTATGCGCAATATGACGAGGAAAAAACTGTTCTCTTGCGAGCCCCCGCCTTCGAGGGACGGCAGGATCGGATAGAAGAGTCCCTTCGGAACGTGGCGGTGAGTTGGGGCGACGACGAGTTGGGGCACAGCGTGGCCGGTATCGCGATTCGAAGTGGCGAACCGTGTATTGGGCGCAACCTCCTGACCGACCCGAACCACGCGCCCTGGCGCGCCGAGGCAGTCCGCTTCGGCTATGCCGCGGCCAGCGCCTTCCCGCTAAGGGTCGACGGCGACGTGATCGGCGTGCTCGCCATCTGTGCCTCCGAGCCTGATGCCTTCGGTGCGGAAGAAGCCGAACTGCTCGCTGAGCTGGCGGACGATCTGGCGTATGGCATCGCCAATCTTCGCGCGCGGGCCCGGCATCGTGAGGCACAGGCCCTCATCGAGCGCATGGCCCGCTACGATTCATTGACCGGGCTGCTAAATCGGGAGTCTTTGCGCGAGCGTCTGAACGCGTCGATCGGGCCTGCGCGGCAGCAGCACCGCCCCCTTGCCTTGCTGCACCTCACGGTGGGTCGATACCAGGAGATCAGCGATACCCTCGGCTATCGCGAGGCAGACGAACTGCTCCACGCGATCGCCCAACGTCTCGGCGACCTCGTTCGGGAAGGCGAGATCCTGGCGCGGGTGGGAGAAGCCGATTTTGCGTTGCTGCTCCCCGGCAGCAGTGCCGAGCAGTCGAGCCTGACCGCGCAGGCCCTCGTTCATGCCCTCAACAAGCCCGTCCACCTGGCCGGACTACGGGTTGCGGCGCGACCGAGCGTGGGCGTGGCCCTCTTTCCCGGCCATGGCGCCGATCCGGACGCCTTGATCCGGCGAGCAAAGGTGGCGGCTTATGAAGCGCAGCGCGCACCGTCCGGCTACAGCTTCTACAACGGGAGCCTGGACGCCGAATTCGCGCGACGGCTCGCCCTGATGGGCGACCTTGCCCGAGCGATCGAGCACGACGAGTTGCTGCTCTACTGCCAGCCCAAGGTCCTCATCGCGTCGAGCGAGGTGTGTGGCGCGGAGGCGTTGATTCGTTGGAAGCACCCCCAGCACGGGATGCTTTCTACGGGAGAGTTCATCAAGTTTGCGGAGCACGCGGGGCTGATCGCGCCGCTCACCCATTGGGTGCTCGAAGCAGCCTTCCGTCAGAGCTACCGCTGGCGCGAGGCCGGGGGCGACGAGCCGCTTGCGATCAACCTTTCCGCCCAGGATCTGCGCGATTCCCTGCTTGTCGATCGGATCAAGGGGCTCTTCGCCACCTGGGGGCTCTCGCCGGAACGGATCCAGTTCGAGCTCACCGAAAGCGCGCTCATGGAGGATCCGGCCGGGGCGCTCGAGACGCTCAAAGGGCTCAAGGCCCTGGGCGTCGCCCTCTTCATCGACGACTACGGCACCGGCTATTCGAGCCTGAGCTACCTGCAGAAGCTGCCGGTGGACGCGATCAAGATCGACCAGTCCTTCGTCGCCGACATGCTGGCCAGCGACGACTCGGCCACCATCGTGCGCTCGACGATCGATCTTGGTCACAACCTCGGCCTCGAGGTCGTCGCCGAAGGGGTGGAGAATCAAGGAACTTGGGAGCGGCTGGCAAGCCTCGAATGTGACACGGCGCAGGGCTTCTTCATCGGCGAGCCCATGCCAGCGGAAGAGTTCAGCAGCTGGAGAGCGCAGTGGTGTTGCGCTCGTCCCGCTGACCCCCATTGATCCTCGCCATAGATACCTTTGGCCGACGCACTTCCGTGGTGAGCGGTATTTTCGCCCTGATGGCCCAGAAACGCGAGACCGTCAAGCGTTGCTCGCCGCCGGCGACCAAGCCCCGGTCGCAGTCTTGTCCGCGCTTGATGGAGTACAGACAAATAATTCATTCCACAACATATCGACGATTGCATCGAGCGGATCATAGGAGCCGAAGTCGAGCTCCTGGCACACCATATGGAATTCCATGCGGTGCAGCATTGTGAACAGACACACGATCTTCATGCGGGCCAACGGCCGTTGTTCCTCCGGCCAGCGGGAGACGAAATTGACCATCACCCGTTCCGCGATGCGAATGAAGTAATCGAGGTATTCCTGCCCGAAGCGAGGGTCGGAGGTACTGGCCTCATGGGTGATCTGTGACATGACTTTGTCAGTGATCCTTTGGGCAAGATCGTCCTCCAGCCACTTCCGGATGTCGGCGCGCGTGGGTGCGACGAGCTTGTCGAGAACCCGGAAACGTTCGGCGACCGCTGTTGACGACCGTCTTCCGAGCCCCGCTGCAATGTCCATCTTGTCGGAAAAATGGAGATAGAAGGTCGCACGGTTTGCTCCTGCACGCTTCATGATCTCGTCGATTGTCGCTGCGCGGAAACCGACCTCGCTGAAGACTTCGAAGGCCGCATCAAGCAACCGGTCGCGCGTGCGTTGTTTTTGCTCCTCCCGAATCGAGGGGCGACGCCCGCTGGTGTTGGGACGAGTATTGGGCAGCTCAGTAATCTGGTTCGTATTCATATGAAATATTTTCCTCTTTCGCTCCCGAGAGTCTGAGCCGAAATGTGTCCGTCGACGGAAGGTTAGACTAAACGCATGTTGTGTCAAGCGACGAACGTTTTGCTTTGAGGTGACTGTGGAAGACAGGAAGGCCGAACCGGGGCGAAGAGCGGCGCCGGCAAGGGCAATTTCATTGCGGAGGCGGACAAGCCGAGCGTCGCGGCCCTGCTAGATTCGAGTCATCCAAGCCGCGTCAGGCGGCCCTGCCCAGACACCGAACTAGTGGAGTGCCAGATGAACGACCAACAAGCCGCCCCCGGCACGGCGACACAACCCGACCGTGCTGCTGACACGAAGCTTGATGAGAGCCTGTGGGTGTGGGGGCGCAACGCAACCGAGCCTCGCCTGCTTCACACGATGGTCCGCGTGCGGGACCTCGAGAGATCGCTCCGGTTTTACTGTGACGGCCTCGGCATGCGCGTGCTCAGTCGTTTCGACAGCGAACAGGGGCGCTTCTCGCTCCGTTTCCTCTCTTTCACCGACTTCGCAAGTGGTCCGGCCATCGAGCTGACACACAACTGGGACCAGGCCGAAGATTACACGCACGGCAGCGGCTACGGCCATATCGCCATCGGCGTGCCGGATATTCATGCGGCCTGCAAGAAGCTGGAGGGAGCCGGCGGCATGGTAACGACCCCACCCAAGCACATGGTGCCGGGGGCGCCGGCGCTGGCCTTTGTGAAGGATCCGGATGGTTATCCGATCGAGTTGATCCAGACCCGTCACGGCTGAGCGAACGATGGCAGCCGAACGAGAACAGCAAGAGGATCTCCTGGGGGCGCTGCTGGCCGTGACCGGTCCGCGAGGGCTGCTGACTGGCGATGATGTGCTTGCACGCTCCTGTGATCCGTTGCGGACGATGCCCACGCTGGCCAAGGCAATCGTCCGTCCGGCTGATACGAAGGAGCTTGCGGCGGTGCTCGCTCTGTGCGCTGGCCGAGGACAAACCGTGGTGGTACATGGTGGCCGGACCGGGGTTTCAGGTGGCGCCTATACCGGCAACGGTGACATCGTCATCTCGCTGGAGCGCATGACCGCGATCGAGGACATCTGTGTCGCCAGTCAGACGGCGGTCGTGCAGGCAGGGGTCACGATCGAGGCGCTGCAGATGGCCGCCCAGGACCGGGGGCTGTTCTATCCGATCGACCTTGGTTCGAAGGGAACGGCCACGGTAGGCGGCACGATTGCGACAAACGCTGGGGGCAACCGGGTAATCCGCTGGGGCATGACGCGCCAGAACGTGCTCGGGGTCGAGGCCGTGCTGTCGGACGGTACGGTGGTGTCGAGCATGGGGCGCCTGCTCAAGAACAATACCGGCTATGACCTGAAGCACCTCTTCATCGGCTCGGAAGGCACGCTGGGCGTGGTGACCCGCGCCGTCGTGAAGCTCGTGCCACTGCCGACCAGCCACTCGGTCGCCTTTGTGTCGGTCGCGAGTTTCGACAACGTCATCGAACTGCTCGCGCGGGCCCGCCGTCTGCCGGTGCTGAGCGCCTTCGAGGTGATGTGGAGTGATTTCTACACTCTGATGGCATCCAGCTCATCCGAGCGCAGGCCGCTTGACCCCGGCCAACCCTACTACGTATTGATCGAGGGGCTCGGCTACAACGAAAGGCTCGACGAGGCGATGTTCAGCGACTTCCTCGAAGATGCCCTCGAGCGTGGACTCATCGTCGACGCGGTGGTGGCCACGTCGGAGCGCCAGCGCCAGGATCTGTGGCGGGTTCGCGAGGGGTCCGAGGTCATCGTGCGCGAGATGTCGCCGTTCCTGGCATTCGACGTCAGCATCGAGATTCCGCGCGTCGAGGATTATCTTGAGCAAGTTCGTACGGCCCTGCAAGCGCGCTTCCCTCAGGTGAGCTTCGTCACTTTCGGGCATCTGGGCGACAACAACATTCACATCGGCGTCACTATCGGCCCGGACACCAATCGTCTGGAGCGCGAGATCGAGCAGATCGTCTATGCGGCGTTGCCCGCGTTCGGCGGAGCGATCACCGCGGAGCATGGCATCGGACAGTTCAAGCGCAGCTATCTCGATCAGCAGAAGTCGGAAGGCGAAAAGGAGGCAATGCGCCGACTGCGTCAGGCAATGGATCCGGAGCGGTTGATCAATCGGAACGTCATGTTCTGAGTGAGGCCCAGGCAATGTTCGCCGGGGGGCAACAGTCGCTGCCGCATCGGGCAAGCGCTCCGTCGTGTTCCGCATATCTTTCTCTTCACTACATTCAGTCCGGAAATCCGCTCAAATGTCAGCGATCCAACTAAAGAAACCCGCCTTTCTCGGCACCGAAGAGCTCTCCGTCCTCGAGACGATGGTTGGCCGCTTCATCGATCGTCATGCAACGCCGGCGGACGTCGAGCGCTGGCGCGGCAATGGTTCGGTTGATCGCGATCTGTGGCTGAAGGCCGGCGAGGCCGGGCTGCTCGGTGTGAGCATTCCGGCCGAGTATGGTGGAGGCGGGGGCGACTTCCGGCATGAAGCCGTCCTGATGGAACAGCTCGGCCTGCGCGGGGTGCAGGGTTTTGCATTGCCGCTGCATAACGCCGTGGTCGCGCCCTACATCGTCAGCTACGGTACCGAGGAGCAGAAACGCAAGTGGCTGCCCAAGGTTGCCTCAGGCGAGACGGTGCTGGCCATTGCGATGACGGAGCCGGGTGCGGGTTCGGATCTGCAGGGCATGAAGACCTATGCGCGGCGCGAGGGCGACCAGTATGTGATCAACGGCCAGAAGACGTTCATCACCAATGGCCTGCATGCTTCGCTCGTGATCGTGGCGTGCAAGACCAGTCGTGACGAAGGTGCCAAGGGAATTTCGCTGATCGTCGTGGAAACCGACAAGGTCGAAGGCTTCGAGCGCGGCCGCCTGCTTCACAAACTCGGCCAGGAGGGCCGGGACACCACGGAATTGTTCTTCAACGAAATGCGCGTGCCGGCCGAGAATCTCCTGGGGGATGAGGAGGGGCGCGGATTCGCGCAATTGATGCAAAAGCTGCCCCAGGAACGCATGGTGATCGCCTGGCAGTGCATGGCGCAGATGGAGTACGCGCTCGATGTGACGATCGACTACGTCAAGCAGCGCAAGGCGTTCGGCAAGCGCATCCTCGATTTCCAGAACTCGCAGTTCAAGTTGGCCGAATGCAAGACCAAGGCGACGATCGCAAAGGTCTTCCTGCATCACTGCACCGAGCGCCTGCTCGAAGGCGAACTCGACACCAGCACGGCGTCGATGGCGAAATACTGGATCAGCGAAACGTGCTGCACGGTGATCGATGAATGCCTGCAGTTGCATGGCGGCTACGGTTACATGCTCGAGTATCCGATTGCCCAGATGTACAAGGATGCACGCGTCAACCGGATCTACGGCGGTGCGAACGAAATCATGAAGCTGCTGATCGCGCGCAGCCTTTGACCGGCCCGGCATCCATGACGACTACCGATCAGATCCTGTTGGACTCGGCTTCGAGGCTGTTCGCGGACTTGTGCACCGACGAGGCGCTGCACAGCGCCGAAAGGGGCGAGTGGCTGGCGTCGCACTGGCGGGCCATCGACGAACTCGGCCTGCCTCTGGCGCTGGTGGACGAGGCAGCCGGCGGATTCGGCGTCGATCCACTCGATGCACTGGGCCTGGTTCGCCTCGCGGGCAGTTTCGCGTTGCCGCTGCCGCTGGCCGACACCATGGCGGCGAATCGCCGCTTGGGCGAGGCCGGTTTCGAGATGCTTCCCGGCGTGGCGGTGCTCGCGTTCGCCGCGACCGGCGATTCGTTGACGCTGGACCGGCAACCCGATGGATGGCGCCTCCGGGGCTGTTGCTCCGCTGTCCCCTGGGGGCGGCACGCGGCACGGGTCGCCGTGCTGGCGCCGCACGGCGGACGTTTGCATCTTGTCGCCGTGCCCGCGGGTAGCTGGGTGAGTGAGGCCGGGACGAACCTCGCCGGCGCGCCGCGCGACCGCCTGGCCTTCGACGCCACGCTGCCGGCCGATGCTGCGCGGCCGGCTGTCCATGATCTCGACACCTACGCTGCGGACGAAGCGGCCATCCGTGCACTGACGATCGCTGGCGCCTTGGAGCGCGTGCTCGACATGACCGTGCAGTACGCCGGTGAGCGCGCGCAGTTCGGCAAACCCATCGGCAAGTTCCAGGTGATCCAGCAGAACCTCGCGGTGCTCGCAAGCCAGGCATGCGCCGCCGCCGCGGCAGCGGATCTCGCCGCCCATGCGCTCGCGGCCGGTGACAAGGTGTTGCCGATCGCAATCGCCAAGGCGCGCGCCGGCGAGGCTGCGAGCATTGCCTGCGGGCTCGCTCATCAGATTCACGGCGCCATCGGCTTCACCGCCGAGCATCGCTTGCACTACTTCACCAAGCTGCTTTGGTCTTGCCGCGACGAAGGCGGCGGTGAAGCGTACTGGAACCGTCTGGTTGGGCGACAGGTGGCGCGGACGGGCGCCGACGACCTGTGGTCCTTCCTCACCGCAATCTGAGGGATTTCATCAATGATGCCGAACTTCTCCTTCGAGGGGATTGAACGATCCGCGGCAGTCGAACCATTGCGCGCCGAGGTGCGCGACTTCATCGCCCAGGAAGGGCGGTCCTGGTCGGCGTTGCAGCGCGGTGAGTCATGGAGCGGTTTCGATGCCGGTTTCAGCCGCAAGCTCGGCGAGCGCGGCTGGATCGGCATGACCTGGCCGAAGCAGTATGGCGGTCACGAGCGTAGTGCGTTCGAGCGCTACGTCGTGCTGGAGGAACTCCTCGCTGCCGGCGCCCCGGTGGCGGCGCACTGGTTCGCCGACCGGCAGACCGGGCCGCTGCTGCTGAAGTTCGGCAGCGAAGCGCAGAAGTCTCAACTGCTGCCGCGCATGGCGCGCGGCGAGTGTTTCACCTGCATCGGCATGAGCGAACCGAACTCAGGCTCCGACCTTGCGGCGGTGCAGACCCGAGCGCAACCGATCGACGGTGGCTGGCGCGTGAATGGGACGAAGCTGTGGACGACCTATGCCCACTTAGCCCAATACATGGTGCTCTTCTGCCGCACCAGTGGCAGCCGTGAAGACCGGCAGGGCGGAACCAGCCAGTTGCTGGTCGACCTGACGACACCCGGCATCACCATCCGGCCGATCATCGACATGACGGGCCGTCATCATTTCAACGAAGTCGTCTTCCAGGACGTGTTCCTGCCGGCCGAGGCCTTGATCGGCAAGGAGGGGGGCGGATGGAGCCAGGTCACCAGCGAGTTGGCCTACGAACGTAGCGGGCCGGAGCGGTTCCTGTCTTCGTACCGGTTGCTGGTCGAACTGGTGCGGGTGCTGGGCGAAGCACCGGGTGAAGGCGCGGCGGTTGCGCTCGGTCGCCTCGCCAGTCACCTCGTGACGCTGCGGCGACTCTCCAAGAGCGTGACGGCCATGCTCGAGGATGGCCTGGATCCGCAGTTGCAGGCGTCCATCGTCAAGGATCTCGGTGCGGTCTTCGAGCAAGAACTGCCCGAGATCGCACGCGGACTCTTCGCCCTCGATCATGCCGGTCCGACCCTCGATCACGGTTTCTATGCGGTACTCGCGCAGTCCGTCATGAATGCGCCGTGCTATTCGTTGCGCGGAGGCACGCGCGAGATTCTGCGCGGGATCATCTCGCGCGGGCTCGGCTTGCGCTGAAGACAGATCCTTAGTTCATTGGAGACTTTCATGTCCGATAGGGCCCTGCAACTTGACCGCTTGCGCTCGGAGACCCGGGCCTGGCTCGAACAGAACATCCCTCCCCGCTGGCGGGAGCGGATGACCAATCCCACCACCGAAGAGTTCCTGGCGTTTCAACGTGAATGGATGAAGATCCTGGTGTCCGGCGGCCTCGCAACCTCGCACTGGGAGGCCGGGTGGCCGGGTGGCGGCCGTTCGCTCGAAGAGCAGATCGTCATCGTCGAGGAACTGGCGCGCGCCGATGCGCCACGGCTGATTCTTTACTTCATCTCGCTTTATCACGCGGCAATGACCTTGACCGAATGGGGCACGGAGGAGCAGAAGGCCAAGCATCTTCCGGCGATCCTGAACGGCGAGATCTGGTGTCAAGGATTCTCCGAGCCGAACGCCGGGTCGGACCTGGCGTCGCTCAAGACACGCGCCGTTCGCGACGGCGACCACTACGTCGTCGACGGCCAGAAGATCTGGTCCACCCTGGGTCAATATGCCGACTATTGCCTGCTGCTGGTGCGGACCGACACAAGCGTGCCCAAGCAGGCTGGCATCACCTTCCTGCTGATGGACATGCGCTCTCCTGGCGTGGAGGTGCGGCCGATCCGTCAGATCACCGGCGACGAGGAGTTCGCAGAAATCTTTCTGACCGGGGTGCGCATCCCGGTGGCCAACCGTCTCGGCGACGAGAACGCGGGTTGGCGCATCGCACAGACGACGCTCAACTCCGAGCGCGGACTCACCATCCTGGAACTGTCCGAGCGGCTTTCGCGGTCGCGCTGGCGCCTGCTGCAAGCGATGAACTGCGGTGACAACGGCATGGTCGAGGACGACCAGTTGCGTCGCGAGGCGGTCGATGTCTTCACCAAGATCGAGGCGCTCAGCGCACTCGTCAAGGAAATGATGGCCGAGCTCGTGGCGGGCCAGGACGTCGGCGGCTCGGCATCGATGATCAAGCTCTTCTATGCGCAGACCCTGCGCGAATACACGGCGCTCGGGCAGCGGGTTTCCCTTGCCGCCCAGGTTCACCATCCGTTCACGCTTGGCGGCGGTCATGAGACCGGCAACTGGTCGTTCGACTACATGAATTCCTTCATGTGGACGATCGCCGGCGGCAGTAACGAGATCCAGCGCAACATCATTTCCGAGCGTGTGCTTGGCATGCCGCGCGAGAAGTATGCGTAACGGCTTTCAGCTTTCAATTTAAAGGGGATTCGGCTTGGAAGATACGATCGAAGTTGACGAACTGCGCGACGCGGCAAAGCGAGTGCTGAGCAAGCATCTCGACCGTCTGGAGATCCTCACGACGCCGGCGTCCGTCCCCCAACTGAACGGCGCCCTCTGGAAGACGATCACCGAGCTTGGCTGGCTGGGCCTCTGCGTGCCCGAGGAGCACGGTGGTCTGGGGCAACCGTTCAGCGCGGTGGCGACGCTGTATCGGGAACTCGGTCGGTCCTTGTCGGGCGCGGCGTTCGCCAGCGCCGTCATCGGCCTCGACATGCTGGCCCAGGATGGCGCGGAAGCCGGGTCGGCTGCGGCGCTCGAGGCCGGTATCGCCGGCGAGGCGATCGCCGTCGCGACCTCGACCGGCACCGGCAACCTAGTGACCTCGATGCACGGCGCAAGCGTGGTGCTCAATGGCACGATCCGCTACGTGCTCGGCGCAGGCGATGCCACGCATTTGCTCGTGCCATGTGATAACGGCGACCTCGCGGTTGTGCTCATCGCGCTACCGAACCCGCAGGTGACCGTCACGCCGCGCGCTACGTGGGACATCACGCGGGGCGCGGTGTTCGACGTCGAAATCACCGCGCTGGACATCGGCCCCGAAAGCGTCGTACTGCGGGGCGCCAACGCAGAGAGAGCCTTGGTGCGTGCGGCTGCGCATTTCGACCTCGCCCTCGCCTGCGACGCCGTGGGTGGCGCCGAGCAGATCTTCGGCGAGACGCTTGCCTACATGGAGACGCGCAAGCAGTTCGGGCGGGCGATCGCCTCCTTCCAGGCGCTCAAGCACCGCTGCGCGGACCTCAGGACCTCGATGGAGGCAGCCCGTTCCCTCGTCGACGCGGCCTGCCTGTCCTTCGCGGCAGGGCAGGGGGAGTGGCGGGCGATGGCCGCGTCGAGCCGCCTCTTTGCCGGGGCCGTTTATCGCCAGGTGACCGAGGAAGCGGTGCAGTTGCACGGCGGCATCGGTTTCACCTGGGAGCAGTCGTGCCATCTCTTCCTCAAGCGCGCGCGCCTGAACGATGCACTGGGCGGCACCGCCGAGCAGCGCAAGGACGACGTAGCGGTGGCGATGCTCCAGGCCGCCTATCAGCGTGCCGGCTCGCTGCTCAGCCAACGTATCGGCGGGCAGTAGGCGCAACCGCGCATTCCGTTCCTCAGCATGGCTAGTCCCATTGCGGCACGGGACAACCGTTGCCGGGGGGCGCAGTCGATACTTGGCCTACCTAAACTCATCATGACGCGAACCATGACAATCAACAGTGCTGTAATCGTGGATGCCATCCGGACCCCCATGGGAAGAGGCAAGGCGGACGGGGGGCTGTCGGCGCTGCATCCGACCGATCTGCTGGGGCAGCTTTTCAAGGCGCTGATGTCGCGCAATGACCTCGACCCGGGCACGGTCGACGATGTGATCGTCGGCTGCGTCAGTCAAGTCGGCGAGCAGTCCGGCTCCCCGGGCCGCATCGCGTGGCTGGGCGCCGGGCTCCCGGAGCATGTGCCGGCGACGGTGGTCGATCGCCGTTGTGGTTCGAGCCAGCAGGCGGTCCACTTCGCCGCTCAGGGGATTGCGGCCGGCGCCTACGACATCGTCGTGGCCGGCGGGGTCGAGTCGATGAGCCGCGTGCCCATGTTTACCGCGCGCATCGGCAAGGATCCGCTGGGCGAGATGATGTATGCCCGCTATCCCGGCGGATTGATTTCCCAGGGTATTGCCGCGGAGCGCATTGCGGCGAAGTGGGGGGCGTCGCGGGAAGCGCTCGACGCGTTCTCGGTGGAATCCCATCGGCGTGCGGCGGCGGCGCGCGACAGCGGTGCCTTCAGTGCGGAAATCGTGCCGGTGAGCCGGGCCGGTGCGGGCCTCCTGAGCGCCGATGAGACCATCCGCGACACCACGACGCAGGAGCGGCTGGCCGGGTTGGAGCCGTCCTTCATCAATGAAGAGATGAAGGCGCGTTACCCGGAGATCAACTGGAGCGTCACCGCGGGCAACTCTTCGCAGCTTGCCGATGGCGCCTCTGCGTTGCTGCTGATGAGCGAACAGACCGCCAATCGCCTGGGGCTGAAGCCGCGGGCACGCTTCGTCGCGTTCGACGTGATCGGCGACGATCCTATCATGATGCTCACTGCGCCGATTCCTTCAACCCGCCGCGTACTCGCGAAAGCCGGGCTGAAGATTGGCGACATCGACCACTTCGAAGTCAATGAGGCGTTCGCCAGCGTGCCACTCGCCTGGCTGCGCGAGTTCGGCGCCGATCCGGCGAAGCTCAATCCCCGCGGCGGCGCGATTGCGCTGGGGCATCCACTCGGCGCTTCCGGTGGCCGGCTGATGACCACCATGCTGCACGCGCTGGAGCAGACCGGCGGCCGCTACGGCCTGCAGACCATGTGCGAGGCCGGCGGACTGGCCAACGCCACCATCATCGAACGACTCTAAGGAAGGCGAGTTACATGAATATCCAGGGAATGTCTGCCGTCGTCACCGGCGGCGCATCGGGGCTCGGACGCGCGACGGCCGAGAAGCTGTTGTCGCAAGGTGCGAAAGTGGTGATCGCCGACCTGCCGGCGTCCGATGGCGCGGCCGTGGCCGACCAGCTCGGCCCCGACTGCCGATTCGTGGCGGCCGATGTCACCGACGAAGCGCAGATGCTGAAGGTCTTCGAGGCCGCCTCCGAGCTGGGGCCGCTGCGCGCGACCGTGCATTGCGCCGGCCGCGGTGGCCCGCTGCGGGTAGTAGACAAGAACGGCGTTCCGGGTTCGCTCGAACACTATGAGACCATCATCCGCATCAACCTGATCGGCAGCTTCAACGTGCTGCGCCTCGCCGCGGCGGAGATGGCGAAGACCGACGAAGTCGACGGCGAACGCGGCGTGATCGTGCTGACTGCCTCGGTGGCCGCGTTCGAGGGGCAGATCGGGCAGATCCCCTACGCCTCTGCGAAGGCGGGCATCGTCGGCATGACCATCGTTGCGGCGCGCGACCTGGCCGGGCGCAAGATCCGCGTGTGCACGATTGCCCCGGGGACCTTCGATACGCCCATTCTCGCGCGCGTCGCGCCGGAGGTACGGGATGGCTTGGCCAAGGCGGTGCCGCACCCCTCGCGTCTGGGCCAACCTTCCGAGTTTGCCATGCTGGCCGCTCACATCATCGAAAACCCGATGATGAACGGCGAGACCATCCGCCTGGATGGTGCAATCCGCATGCCGCCGCGCTGAGGGGGGGACATGTCCGAAGTCATTCTGGAGGTTGTGGACGGCGTCGCCATGATCACGATCAATCGTCCGGAAGCCCGCAATGCCGTGAACGCGGCGGTGGCGCTCGCAATCGCCGACGCGGCGGACCAGATCGATCGACGCAGCGACATCCAGGTCGGGATCCTGACCGGCGCAGGGGGGATCTTCTCCGCCGGCATGGACCTGAAGGCGTTTCTGCGCGGGGAGAACGTCAAGCCCTACGGGCGCGGTTTTGCCGGGCTGACCAATGCGACCATCCGCAAGCCGCTGATCGCCGCAGTCGAAGGCTCGGCGCTCGCCGGCGGTTTCGAGATGGCACTGGCCTGCGACCTGATTGTCGCCTCCGATGTGTCTACGTTCGGCCTGCCTGAAGTCAAGCGCGGCCTGGTGGCCAATGCCGGCGGCCTGGTGCGGCTTCCCCGGCAACTGCCCTACCGGGTTGCGCTGGAACTGGTGCTGACCGGTGTGCCGATCTCGGCGCAGGCGCTGCTGGCGCATGGGCTGATCAACCGGATCGCGCCCGCGGGGCAGGTGCTGGCCGTTGCCCGGGAGCTGGCTGCGAGCATCGCGGCGAACGGCCCGATGGCAGTGGCGGTGAGCAAGCGGGTGATACAGGAATCGCAGGACTGGTCGAGCACAGAGCTGTTCGATCGCCAGAACGAATACACCCTGCCCGTGTTCAAGTCGGCCGATGCGAAGGAGGGCGCGACTGCGTTCGCCGAGAAGCGCAAGCCGGTGTGGACGGGCGCCTGAGGCTTCCCTCATGAAACGGAACAAACGATGACAGATATTCTGCTGCGCAGCGTAGACGAAGAGGGGATCGTGACGCTGACCTTGAACCGGCCCGAGCAGCGCAACCCGGTCTCGGATCCGGAGATGATCGACGCGCTGTGCGATGCGATCGAGGCCGCTGATGCCGACCTGTCGGCACGTGTCGTGATCTTGACGGGTGCCGGCTCGGCGTTTTCGACCGGCGGCAATATTCACTCGATGAAACCGGGCGGCGGACTGGTGGACGCCAGTCCGATCCGCACCCGTCAGAACTACCGGCGTGGCATCCAGCGGCTACCGCTGCTGTTCGAACAAATCGAGATCCCGGTGATCGCGGCGGTCAACGGTCCGGCAGTCGGGGCGGGCTGTGATCTTGCGTGCATGTGCGACATCCGGATCGCCGGCGAAAGCGCGCGATTTGCGGAGAGTTTCGTCAAGCTCGGCATCGTGCCGGGCGATGGCGGGGCATGGCTGCTGCCACGCGTGGTCGGTTTCTCGAAAGCCTGTGAATTGGCGTTCACCGGCGACCTGATCGATGCGCGCGAAGCCTTGGCCTGCGGGCTGGTGTCGCGCGTCGTGGAGGATTCCGGGCTGATCGACGCGGCGCAGGCGGTCGCGCGCCGCATCGCCGCCAATCCCGGCTACGCGGTACGCATGACGAAGCGCTTGATGCGCGAGGGGCGCACGGCCAGCCTGTCGACCATCCTCGAGTGTTCCGCCGCCGCGCAGGCTCTGTCGCACACCACCGCGGAGCATGCTGCCGCGGTCAATGCCTTCCTGGCCAAACGTCCGGCCTAGGTTCTCCGAACTTAGGGCGGCGCGCTTGCGCACATTTTTGGAGTCCATATCCCCATGACCCGTCAGAGCCTTTCCTCGCCACTCGAGATACGCAAGCTCACGATTCCCAATCGCATCGTGATGTCGCCGATGACCCGGGGTTTCTGCCCGGGCGGGGCACCGACTGCGGACGTCGCCGACTACTACGCGCGTCGTGCGGCCGGGGGCTGTGGCCTCATCATCACCGAAGCGGTGGGCATCGATCACCCGTCTGCCCTGGGAGATGCCGGACTTGGTGAAGACAATATCCCGGTACTGCATGGCGATGCGACCATCGCGGGCTGGCGGCGAGTCGTGGAGGCGGTGCATGCCGCCGGCGGCCATATCGTGCCGCAATTGTGGCATCAGGGGGCGCTGCGGCTGCCCGGTACCGGCCCCCACCCGGAAGCGCCGGTTCTGAGCCCGTCCGGGTTGTGGGGACCGCTCGATCGCATGACATCGTTCACCGGCGACAAGATTCCCGCGGACCCGCACATCGGTGAGCCGATGACCGAGGCGCAGGTCGAAGAGGTCATCGAGGCCTATGTCCGCTCTGCCCGCAATGCGCTGCTTGCGGGCTTCGACGGCATTGCGATTCACGGTGCGCATGGGTATCTGATCGACACCTTCCTGTGGGCCGAGACCAACCAACGGCAGGACAGGTGGGGGGGCGACCGCTCGCAACGCACGGCCTTCGCGGTGGAGATCGTGCGCCGGATCCGGCGCGAAATAGGCCCCGACCTTCCGATCTTCTTTCGCTTCTCGGATTGGAAGCAGCAGGATTTCCGTGCGCAGCTCGCCACCTGCCCGGAGGAGCTGGAGCAGGTGTTGTGTCCGCTGGCGGAGGCCGGCGTGGATGTTTTCGACGCCAGTGTGCGCTACTTCGACAAACCGGCTTACGCCGGCTCGGATCTCAACCTGGCGGGGTGGGCGAAGAAGGTGACCGGCAAGTTCTCAATGGCGGTCGGCGGGGTGGGAATCAACAAGGGAATGTTCGATGGCAACAAGGGGGTCGCCGCCGTCGACAACGTCGACCGGGTGGTTCAACGCCTGGTTTCGGGCGAGTTCGATCTGGTTGCGGTCGGCCGTGCAGTGCTAGGCGATGCGGAATGGGCGCGGAAGGCGATCGCCGGCGAGAACGCGCTGCCGTTCGACCCGGGTGCCCTGAACCAACTCGCCTGACCCGTTTCATTCGTATACATCGCACCACAGGAGGCACGTAGATGGCGTGGGATTTCGATACAGACCCTGATTTCCAGCGTGAGCTGGACTGGATTGCACGTTTCGTGCGCGAAGAAGTCGAGCCGCTGGATCACGTGCTCGGCAGCCCGTGGGACATTCACGATAATCGCTTTCAGACCTTGGTGCGTCCGCTGCAGCGCATCGTCAAGGAACGCAAGCTGTGGGCTTGCCACCTCGGTCCCGAACTTGGCGGCCAGGGCTACGGCCAGGTCAAGCTGGCGCTGATGAACGAAATCCTCGGGCGATCCGAGTTCGCGCCCATCGTGTTCGGCGCGCAGGCGCCCGACTCGGGCAACAGCGAGATTCTCGCCCACTACGGGACCCCCCAGCAGAAGACGTCGTATCTCGAGCCGCTGCTCGCCAACGAGGTCGTTTCCTGCTTTGCGATGACCGAGCCGCAGGGCGGCGCCGATCCGCAGGTGTTCACGACCCGTGCCGTACGCGATGGTGATGAGTGGGTCATCACAGGGCAAAAGTGGTTTGCGTCCAACGCGCGCTATGCTGACTTCTTTATCGTCATGGCAATCACCGATCCGGATGTCTCGGTGTACAAGGGGGCGACGATGTTCATCGTGCCGGCCACCACGCAGGGTTTGAACATCATCCGCAACGCCGGTTGCGGTGATGGCGTGCCCACCCATGCCTATGTCGAGTTCGACCACGTGCGCGTCGGTGCAGACAAGGTGCTCGGCCCGGTCGGGGAGGCCTTCGTTGTCGCACAGGTGCGACTGGGGGGCGGCAGGGTGCACCACGCAATGCGCGTGATCGGCCAGGCGCAGAAGGCGCTCGATGCCTTGTGCGAGCGGGCGCTGTCGCGCACGACGCAGGGATCGCGGCTGGCCGACAAGCAGATGGTCCAGGAGCGCATCGCCGATTCATGGATCGAGCTCGAGCAGTTTCGACTGCTGGTGATGCGAACGGCATGGCGGATCGACAAGTATCAGGACTACCGGAAAGTTCGCAAGGACATCAGCGCCGTCAAGGCCGCGATGCCCAAGGTGCTCCATGACATTGCCGCGCGTGCGCTGCATCTGCATGGCTCGATCGGCGCCAGCAACGAGATGCCGTTCGCCTCGCTGGTCAATCGCGCGTTCCAGATGGGCCTGGCCGACGGCCCGACGGAAGTGCACAAGATCACGGTCGCCAAGCAGTTGCTGCGCGATTACGAAGCCTGTACGGCGCTCTTTCCCGCCTACCACCGCCCGACGGCCGAGGCCGCAGCCCGCGAGAAGTTCAAGGCAGTGCTCGGATGACCGGCGCCGACATCGGGTTCGACTGGCGCGCGGCTGCCGATCCGCAGCGTCTCGCCAGCTGGATGGACGAGGAGGGGCTCGAGGAAGGCGAGCTTGGTGACTTCGAGTTGCTGGCCGGCGGCACGCAGAACCTGATCATGCGCTTCAGGCGCGGCGAACGCCATTTCGTCTTGCGCCGCCAGCCACTGTATTCTCGCCCGGACGGTGACAAGACGATCGTGCGTGAGGCGCGCGTCCTCCGGGCGCTGGCCGCGACTCGCGTACCGCATCCGCGGCTGATCGCGGCCTGCAGCGATACCGACGTGATCGGTGCTGCCTTCTACCTCATGGAGCCGGTCGCAGGGTTCAATCCTTCCGGCAAGCCGCTGCCAGTGCCTCATGCGACCGATGCCGCTTGGCGCCGTCGCATGGGTTTCGCGATGGTCGATGCGCTGCTGGCCCTGGGCGAGGTCGTACCCGAGCAGGTTGGGCTTGCCGACTTTGGTAAGCCGCAGGGCTTCCTCGAACGGCAAGTGTCGCGCTGGCGGGCGCACCTGGAAAGCTACGCCTCGTTTTCCGGCTGGCAGGGGCCAACGAGCCTCATCGGTATTGATGAACTCGGGTGCCGACTTGAGGAGCGCCGACCAGCGCACTTCACGCCAGGGCTGCTGCATGGTGATTTCCATCTCGCGAACGTGATGTTTTCGCCCGACTCGCCGGAACTTGCGGCGGTGATCGACTGGGAGCTTGCGACCCTGGGTGATCCGTTGCTGGACCTCGGCTGGCTGGTCACGACCTGGCCCGATGCAACGGGGCATGGTACCGGCACGATTCACGTGACGCCCTGGGATGGCTTTCCGAGCGCCGAGGAGTTGGTGGACCGCTACCGGGCCGGAAGCACGCGCGATCTGTCATGCATCGACTGGTATGTTGCACTGGCCAGCTACAAGCTCGCGGTGCTGCTCGAAGCTAGCCATGCGCGTGCCTGCGCTGGTCGCGCTCCCCGCGAAATCGGTAAAAAGCACCACGCGTCAGCGCTGAGGCTCGTGGAAAGAGGGCTGGCGAAGCTCGCCTGACCCGGCGATATGAGTTGATCGGCGGACTGCATCCCGGATTGGCGAGCTTGCTGGCTGCGGGACGCACCGGCAGCCGCTCGCCATGACCAGTGCGGCTTCGGTGGCGCAGCTTAATCGGATCGACAGGGTGGCCGAAAGCGCCCGCTAAGCATGCATAGGGCATGGTTTGCGGGCGCTTTCGGCTATTACGGAAGACCCAGCAGCTTGTTGTACACGTAGTGGAAATGCTGGATGTTCTTCTCCTGATAGCGCCCCAGCGTCATGTAAGCACGGCCCTCGGCCGTCGCCTTAACGCCCTTCTGGATTTCGAGCAGGTTCGAGATGTCCTGATCGACGATGTAGCCGGCCACGCCCATCTCCGGGACATCGACGCACTTGGTGTCGAAGTCGATGTCGATCGGTGTTGCGGCAGGCGGCCGCTTGCCGCCCGGGGGGAGGGGGGCCGTGACGCGGACCTCCATGATCCCGCACTCGGGGTCGTCTCCGTAGGGCATGAAGCGATACCACCAGGGGAGCGCCTCACCCCACCACGGATGGTGATTGGGGAAGAGGAAGAACTTGGTCATCTCGAGCACCTGGGAGTGGGGGCGGTCGGACAGATCCACGCCGTAGGTCGCCTGGATGAACTTCTTGCGCTCGACGGCGCAGTGGTGACGCGCCTCGGCGATGGTCTTGATGCTGCCTTCGGGCGGCAGCGGCAGACCGAAGGTGGAGCAGAACTGACGGGCGCTCTCTTCCGGCGAGACCTTGTCGGCGATCCAGACATCCGGTACCACCGATGGCGTCACCAGCCGGTTGTAATGGGCGGTGCCGTCATCCCAGTTGTCGTACTGGGTGTAGGCCGAGCCGAAGAACGGCATCCCATCCCAATGGGTTTCGACCACGTGGTAGCCCTCCATGAAGGCTTCCTGGATCAGCTTCCAGTTGGCGCGGATCTTCTTGCGCACGTGCAGGATGGTGTAGCGCTGTTCCAGCGGATGATCGCGGAACATCTCCGGCAGACCACCGAGCGAGGCTTCCAGCGACGGGGCCTCGGGGTTGGGATTGATGAACACGTTGCCGCCCCAGATCCCCACGCGAGCCTCCGGAAGGGCATATTCCGTGGCCGAGACGTGGGGGAAGTCCTCTTCGCTGGGCACCCATTCAAGCGATCCGTCGAGGTTCCATGTCCATGCGTGGAACGGGCAGCGCAGCACGTTGCCGCCCTCGATCCCCGTTTCCTTCCGACCGCAAAGGCGACGTCCGCGGTGCGGGCACGAATTATAGAAGGCCTTGATCGTGTTCGGCGCCGTGCGCACGATGATGAACGACAAATTGATGATGTCGTAGGTCAGACGGTCGCCAACTTCGGGAATGTCCTCCTCGCGGCAGGCCAGCTGCCAGCACTTCTTCCAGATGTGCTCGACTTCGAGGTCGACGAATTCCTTCTTGTAGTACCGGTCCATCGAAATCCGCACCGAGGGGAGCGGCGCCATCGGGCTTGACCTCAGCGCCGGCGGAATGCCTTGACCGTCGGTCTCCAGCACGTGTTCCAGGGTCAGGTTGAGCCGGGACCTCGCTCCCTCCGACGACTTGGTGCCGACCGGGGCCTTCTCGAGCGTAAAGCCGTGGTGGCCGCCAAGAGGCGTCTCGGTCGCACTGCTCAGAACTGCAGACATACTGTGTCTCCTTGTAATGTCGAATCATCGCCACGTCAGCCGTCAGCGGCTGGTGCAGGATCAGTCTGCAGAGGGCGAATGCTTCGACATTTGACCTGGATCAACTCGTGCGGGCGGCTATTCGCTCCTTGGAAGGTCTGGATATGAGGCGCTGCACGTGCAGACAAAGCGGGGGCAGACCGCGCGACACAGGGGGGCCGGCCACCACGACGGCTCCGGAAGCGTCGGCTGGTCCGACGGGAGGGTGCAAGCCGGGGTGACATCCCGGTCGGGGTCACGTCGCCCGGTCGGGGTGCTTGGGGACTGCAAAAAGGGGGCGTGCTTTCGGACGCCGTGCAAACGTTCCATGGGGGCCGTCCCGGCAGTCGACGATGGTCGAGTCGGGACTTCACACGACGTGTGGCCGCTGCAATTCCAGGTGGGTTGGAGGAGGGCGGCCGGGTGAGTTAAAGGTTCTGCAATGCCGGTTGCGGAATTCTCCACGACATACAGCAGCACACATCGTCCATCGGTCACGGACGGGGTGAGGTCGGGGTCGTCGCCGTGATCGTCACTTGACCAGAAGAACGGGCACGGAGACGTCGTGTACGACCCGACTTGCAACCGAGCCGAGTACGAGGTTGGAGAAGCTGCTCATTCCCCGTGTGCCCATGACGATCGTATCGCAGCCCAGCGTCGTGACCGCGTTTCGGATCTCGGCAAGGACCTCGCCGACGGATTCATGTGGAGTGCATTTTATCCCTGCCGTGGACAGCATCTGCAGCGCCTGGGCATTCACATCCACACCGTGCTTGAGCGCGTCTGCTCGAATGCGGTTCAGCATCTCCGGCGAAAAATAGTCGCCGTGCAGCACTGTAGGGGGCTGGACGTTCAGCACGTGTACCTCCAGGCTGCCATGAGACCGCGATGCATCCACCAAATACTGGACAGCATGCTTGGCTGACTCGGATCCATCGAAGGGAAGCAGAACCTTGTGCATCTCAATCTCTCCGTTCTATCGACAATCGTCCCGCGATTCCGGTGCATTACCCAATTGGAAGCTACCGCTCGCCGATCGAATCTAGTCCTTAACGCCCGGACGCGCCAGCGCGGACAGCGGCATTCTTGCCTGCCCGCGCAATGGCACGGGTCTGGGGTGCCGAGCGCGGTAACCGGCGAAGGAAGCAGATCGGTCCGTGGGATGCGGAAGCATTGTGCGAGACATCTCCGGTTGCGGCTGGGGACGACATCTCGCATCGGTGGCTGGCTATGCTCGCCTTTCCATAACAAGCCAGGGCTATACACATGGACAGGAATATCGCTGGTACGGCAGCCTCTTGCACCGGGGCGCGGTGGCGAGTGGTGCTCTTGTGTGCCTTGGCACAGAACTGCGCGATGGGATTTGCCTTCGGTTCCTTCGGACCACTGCTTGCCAGTACCGAGGAGCACTTCGGGGTGTCGCGCGCCGTCGCCACGATGGGAATGAGCGTAGTCATGCTGGCCATCGGTGGCTTGTCCCCTTTCCTCGGCAACTTTCTGCAACTCGTCTCGGTGCGCGGGGGCATGTTGCTCGGCGCATTGCTCAGTTCGATCGGCTACTGGGGACTGGCCATCACCGATTCGTTTACGGTGGCCCTCGCGATGTTCGGTCTGATCGGCGTCGGCGTCTGCCTGTCGGCGATTCTCGGGCCGCTAACGCTTATCAGCCGGTGGTTCGAGACAAACCGGGGAAAGATGCTGAGCCTGGTCAACCTGCCGGTCGTACTTTTCCTGACGCCGTACCTGGTGGCCGAGCTGCTGCCGATTTACGGGCGGTTCGCCTTGCTGGGAGGCTTGGGCACGGTATGCGCCGTGCTCGCACTGCTGATGCTGTTGCTGGTCGAGCATCCCCCCGTTCAGGCGCAACGCGCAGTGGGCGGGGCAGGATCGGCGGTGGCTGGTGGCGAGGGGCTCACGTCGATCTTCAAGCGACCGGCGTTCTGGTTGCTTTCCCTGGGTATCGGCATCATGGCTGGTTCAGGAACCGGCTTCGTCGTGCATATCGTGCCCTTCGGCATGGGCAAGCAGATGACGCTCCAGTCCGCCTCAGCGCTGCTGTCGGTCTATGCCGCGGCGGGGATAGCCGGCACCTTGTTCTTCGGCTGGCTTTGCGATCGAATCGGCCCGCCCGCCGCCCTGGTGATCAGCGCGACTTGTCAGGCCCTGCTGTGGTGGGGATTCCTGCACGCCGACGGGGTTTCGCTTTATGTGCTGGCGGCAGTGCTGGGCATCTGCGTCGTGCCCCTGGTAATGCTGCACGGTGCCGCGATCAGCCAGATGTTCGACGCGGCCAGCGTCAGCCGCGCAATGGGCTACAGCTACTCGATCAAGCTCCCGTTCATCTTCGGGTTCGCGCCCGGGCTGGGGCTGATGTTCGAGCGCTTCGGCGGCTACGATCTGCCCTTCCTGATGACCGCCGTGATGCTTGCCGTGGCGGGGGCCTCCTTCTACCTCATGCTGCTGATTCTGCGGCGGCAGAAGGCCATCGCCGTTGCACCAATCACATCCTGAACGTTTGTACCGTAGTTCGAAGCCGCTTGTAATCGGAGAAAATTCAATGGATGAGATTACACGGAAGGTGCTCCTTTCCGTCCAGGCGTTCCTGGAGCGCCTCGTGCAATCGGACGGGCTGACACCGCATCAACTCACCGAGGCTCACATGGCGGTGACAGCGATCGGTTACCAACTTGCTCGGACGGGCTATGACGAAGCGCTTGTGGCGAAGCTGCGGCGCGACGAGCACGCCTTGTCGGCCGAGCTTCGCTCGCTGCTCGGCAGGTCGGTACCTGCGTCTGTTACCCGTCAGGCGCAGCCGCGCTGGTCCGAGGGCATTGGCGCGGAACTGACGGCCGTGCTGCAAGGGGGACAGTCCGAATCCGGCGGCGGCAAGCTCGATGCAGTGTCCGAAGCGACGGTCGCACAGCGCCTGAGGGACTTTCTGGTCTCGTACCACGAGCATGCGGACCCGGCGATCGGCGGTGGCGCGAGCAATGCGTATCAGGGCGGACGCGGCGACGGCGGGACCAAGTCGGAGTCTGGCCCGATCTACATCACTGCCGCGCCGCTGCAGGACTACTTGCGGACGCGATTCGCCGAACACCGGGAAACCACGGTGCTGGACGTGAAGCGGCTGATGGGCGGTTTCTCCAAGGAGACGTACATCGTCAAGTTGGAGTCGGGCGGGCGCGAGCAAACCATCGTGTTGCGCAAGGATGGCATGGGGCTGCCCACCGGTTCCAGCGTGACATCGGAATTCGCGGTGCTGCGCGAGGTGCACGGGACAGGAATAGCGACACCCGAGCCCCTGTGGCTGGAGGCGGACGCCAAGCATTTCGGCTCGGCCTTCATGGCGGTCGGCTTCGTCAATGGAGAGCCGGCACACCTCGTCCTCCCGGCCAAGCCTGGGGGCAGGCTGGAGTGGGCCAGGAATCTGGCCGGCACGCTGGCTGCGCTACACCGGTCGACGGCACGCAAGGACACGGACGTACGGGCAGTGCTGCGCAGCGACATCGCGGACTTGCAGCAGCGACTGGAGGAACGCGAGCGTCATCCTCACCCCGGCATCGCCTTCGGCCTTGCCTGGCTGGTGGACCACCTCGATGATCTGGAGGGCCGCCCGGCCTGCCGCGTGCATGGCGATGCGGGCTACCACAACATGCTGATGCGCGACGACCGGCTGGTGGCCTTGCTCGACTGGGAGTTCAGCCATGACAGCGACCCGGTCGAAGATCTCATCTACATCAAGCCCTTCATCGACCAGATCGAGGCCTGGCCCGACTTTCTCGAGATCTACGAAGCTGAGTCCGGATTCCGCTTCGATGCGAAGGCGGCGCGATTCTTCGATGTCTGGAAAAGCGCCCGCAACATGGTGGCCTGCATGGGATCGCTGAATTCGCTGCTGCTGCCCGGGGTGAAGGACGTGCCGCTATCGGTCGCCGGAACCATCTACATTCCCAAGTTCGAAATCGAAATGCTCGACTCGATCATTCGCGGAGCTCAAACCCATGTCTGAATCGTCGGATACCATCGCCTGGACCAAGAGCCAGAAAGGCTTCGGCACGCCCTCCGAGCGTGACGATTCCTATCACGGCCGCACGCTGGCGGAGAAGCACCACGAAATGACCGAGACCTGGTACTGGGCGTTCTACGAGCCGGAGTCCAGGCTCCACGGGTTCATCCACATCTGGACGCATCCCAACCTGAACCTGTGCACGGGAGGCATCTTTGCCCACTTCGGCCACAAGCGGGAGCAACTCGCGGCGGAGGTATTCGATTTTCGCAACTTCACGCCGGATGAGATTTTCGATGGCGAGGGCAATATCCGTCTGGCGAACGGTCTGACCGTCACATTCGAAAAGCCGATGCAGCGCATGCGCATCCAGTACGAGAACGCCGGCCGGCGGTTCAAACTCGATATGGTGCAGGAGGCGGTGCAGCCGGCGATCATGCGGGCCAACAACCAGCATTTCGAGCAGACCATGCGGGCGGTGGGTTCGGTGGTCTACGAAGGCAGGGAATACGCGTTTGACAATCTTTCGACCCGCGACCGCTCGTGGGGGGAACGCCGGCCCGAGGAGGGTCACCTGATTCCCCCCTATACGTGGATGAACGGCGCATTCTCGGAAGATTTCTCCTTCTGCATCTCGGGGCTCGACGATCCGAAGCGCAATCCGGACTGGGCTGGGCTGTATGAGGTGCCGGAAGAAAAGCTGATGAGCGACGCCTGGATTTACGACCACGGCAAGCCGTTGCGACTGACGAAAATGTCGAAGCTCACCGAACGCGCGGAAGACGGTCTGCGCCCGGTCAGAAGCGTCATTGATTGCGAAACCGAGGATGGCCGGGCTTTCCGCTTCGTCGGCGAGGTCACGGCCAGCAACCCCTGGCACTGCTGGCAGAACGCGCTGTGCCACTGCGGACTGACGAAATGGACGTCACCCCAGTTCGATAGCGTCGGCTGGGGCGAGACCCAGGAAGTGCAGTGGAACGACTACGTCGCACGAGTGTGCAAGCCCATCTGATCCGCGAAGCTTGAAGCAGGCGGGCCTGGCCCGCCTGCCTCGGCTGTTCCGTCGTCGCGCGCAGGGATTTCAGCGGTATTGCCGCCCCGCGCGCGAGCTCAGTTGAAGCAGCTCAGCCCATTCTCAAGACGCTCGCGGCATTCCGCGACCATGCGCTCGATGAGCTCGGCGCAGGTGGGTATGTCGTCGATCAGACCGACCACCACGCCTGCGGTCACGATGCCCTCCTGGGGCTCTCCGGCTTCGAGAGCGGCCTTGCCGCGCGCCCCGGCGACGAGCGGACGGATATCCTCGAAGGTGCAACCGCGACGCTCCGTCGCTACCACTTCATCCGATATCCGGTTCTTCAGCACCCGGGCAGTGTTTCGGAGCGAACGGAAGATCAGGTTGGTGTCGCGCTCGCTGGCATCGAGCAGTGCCCGTTTGATGTTTTCATGGATCGGCGCTTCCTTCGTTGCGCAGAAGCGGGTCCCCATGTTGACGCCGGCAGCGCCGAGCGCAAGCGCAGCCGCCATCCCGCGACCGTCGGCGATGCCGCCCGAGGCGATGACCGGCACCTTGAGCCGGCTGGCCGCCGCGGGGATCAGCACCAGCCCGGGGATGTCTTCCTCACCGGGGTGGCCCGCACACTCGAAGCCGTCGATACTGATCGCATCGACCCCGAGGCGCTCGGCGGTCACGGCATGGCGGACCGACACGCATTTGTGAATGACCTTGAGGCCGGCGGACTTCATCCTGGGGATGAAGTCCGTGGCCTTGCTGCCCGCCGTCTCGACGATTCCAACTCCCTTCTCGATGATCACATCGAGATAGGCGTCGTACGGTGGCGGTGTGATCGTCGGAAAGATCGTCAGGTTCACGCCGAATGGCCGGTCGGTCATCTCCCGGCATCGATCGATCTCCCGGCCCAGCGCCTCGGGCGTGGGTTGTGTGAGACCGGTCAGAATGCCGAGTCCGCCGGCATTCGATACGGCCGACGACAATTCCGCTCGGCCGACCCACTGCATACCGCCCTGAATGATCGGATAGCGGGTGCCCAGTAGTTCGGTGACAGGGGTTTTCATCTGCATGCCTTCAGCCCAGGGTTGGGGTCAACTTGGTGAGCCCATTCTGCGTATCAGGCAGGCTGGCTCGGTATGCTCGACATGTTAGCCAAGGTCGGTCACCGCGATTGCCTGCCGTTGCAGTCGCCCTTGATTACTCCCCGTGCTCGAACGCGGCCGTGAAACCCGTGCGCCGTAGGGGCGCGTTGTCGATCCGGCCCGGAACAAGGCAGCAGGCACGCTCCCCTTGTCCCGTCAGGCAATCGCAAGTGTCCCTTGTGCTCCTCGTGTGCCGCGGTGATTGGACCCGAGTGAAAATGCCAAACGTTGAAACGTGACGCCGGGCGAGAACGGCCAGTCCCCCTGGGGAATCAATGGTCGCTTCTATCGACAGGTCCAAATTCGGATGCTGCGAACGCTGCGGATCTTTCTGTTCCATTTGTGGTTCGGGCGGTGCAGAGCGAAGCGATGCTCGGCTTGCCCACCGCGACCTTTATCGTAGGAGAAGCTCTTGAAAGTTCTCGTTTCCGTCAAGCGGGTGGTGGATTACAACGTCAAGGTCCGACCCAGGTCGGACGGCAGCGGCATCGATCTGGACAACGTCAAGATGGGCATCAACCCGTTCGACGAGATCGCCGTTGAAGAGGCGGTCCGTCTCAAGGAGAGCGGCGTTGTTACTGAAATCGTTGTCGTCTCCTGCGGCGTGGCCCAATGCCAGGAAACGCTGCGCACCGCGCTGGCCATGGGCGCCGACCGGGCCATCCTGGTCGAGACCACCGAGGAGTTGCAGCCGCTGGCCGTGGCCAAGTTGCTCAAGGCCCTGGCCGACAAGGAGCAGCCCCACCTCATGATTCTGGGCAAGCAGGCGATCGATGACGACTGCAACCAGACCGGCCAGATGCTCGCTGCGTTGCTCGACCGGCCTCAGGCGACCTTTGCCTCGAAGGTGGTGCTCGCCAACGGGACGGCCACCGTCACCCGCGAGGTCGACGGCGGTCTCGAGACGGTCACGCTCGTGCTGCCGGCCATCGTGACCACCGATCTGCGCCTGAACGAGCCGCGCTATGTCACGCTGCCCAACATCATGAAGGCAAAGAAAAAGCCGCTCGAGACGCTCACTCCTTCAGCGCTCGGCGTGGACATCACGCCACGGCTCAAGACGCTCAAGGTCAGCGAGCCGCCCAAGCGGTCGGCTGGCGTGAAGGTGCCCGATGTCGCGACCCTGGTCGCCAAGTTGAAGAACGAAGCCAAGGTAATCTGATCATGACTGCACTCCTTATTGCCGAACACGACCACGGCAGCCTCAAGAGCGCCACCCTCAACATCGTTACTGCCGCACAGGCCTGCGGCGGCGAAGTCCATGTGCTGATTGCCGGCCACAACGCCGGTGAAGCGGCCCGGCAGGCCGCGCAACTCAGCGGCGTCACCAAGGTTCTGTTGGCCGATGCCCCGCAACTGGCCGAACAGTTGGCCGAGAACGTCGCCGCCCAGGTGCTGGCACTGGCCGGCAACTACAGTCATATCCTGTTTCCCTCCACTGCCAACGGCAAGAACGTCGCCCCGCGCGTGGCAGCCAAGCTTGATGTCGCGCAGGTCAGTGACATCATCAAGGTGCTCGGCCCCGACACCTTCGAGCGTCCCATCTACGCCGGCAACGCCATCGCCACCGTGCAAAGCAGTGATGCGGTCAAGGTTCTGACCGTGCGCACGACCGGCTTCGAGGCCGCTGCGGCCACCGGCGGCAACGCCAGCGTCGAGCACGTGCCGGCCGTGGGCGACAGCGGCACCTCCAGTTTCGTCGGCAGGGATGTCACCAAGAACGACCGCCCCGAACTCACTGCCGCCAAGATCATCGTCTCGGGCGGCCGTGCGCTTGGGTCGGCGGACAAGTTCAACGAGGTGCTCACGCCGCTCGCCGACAAGCTCGGTGCCGCCCTCGGCGCCAGCCGTGCCGCCGTCGACGCCGGCTATGCGCCGAACGATCTGCAGGTCGGGCAGACCGGCAAGATCGTTGCGCCCGACCTCTACATCGCCTGCGGCATCAGCGGCGCCATCCAGCACCTGGCCGGCATGAAGGACAGCAAGATCATCGTGGCGATCAACAAGGATTCCGAGGCCCCGATCTTCTCAATCGCCGACTATGGCCTCGAGGCCGACCTGTTTACCGCGATTCCGGAACTGATTCGCGCGCTGGAGGATTGAGGCGGGAACGTGTAATGATGAGTCGCGCGGGCCGGCATTGTCGGCCCGCGCTTTTGGTGCCACCCGTCGTCTGCAATGGAAATTTCGAATCGCGATGCGCGACGAATGTCAGATGCCCCGTTGCGGCAGGCTTCCGTCGCGGGGTGTGGCTTGAGGCTGCTGCCTTCTGGTCAGGCCGCCTGGCAATGGTTGTCTGGCCCATGCAGCCGGTACGCTGCGGGCCTCATGCCCGGATAAGCAGTCAGAAGACGTTCTTCCATTCGCGCAGCGCCGCAAAGATCTCGACATCGCCCTGGAGTGGATGACCACGGAAATCCTCTGCTGCGGTGATTACGGCGGGTTCGCGCACGCGCAGGAATGGATTGGTCTGCAACTCGAGTCCGATGGTCGTCGGAACGGTTGGCCGCCCTGCGGCACGCAGATGTTCCACTTCTGTCACCCTCCTCCGGAGCGCTTCGTTTTCCGGTTCGACCGCCACTGCGAAGCGCAAATTGCTCGTGGTGTACTCATGCGCGCAATACACCTCGGTCTCCTGCGGCAAGGCAGCAAGCCGCGACAGCGATTGCCACATCTGCTCGGGCGTACCCTCGAAAATACGGCCGCATCCACCGGCGAACAGGGTGTCACCCGCGAACACGGTGTTCGAACCCGAGTAGGCGATGTGGCCGAGCGTGTGACCGCCGACATCAAGCACGTCGAATTCGAGGTCGAGATCCGGAAGGCTCACTCGATCACCGGGGGCCAGCGGCCTGTTGACGAGCGGGATTGCCTCGGTGGCGGGACCGTACACAGGCACCGGTTGCCAGGCCAGCAACTCGGCGACGCCACCGACGTGGTCGGGGTGATGGTGGGTGAGGAGGATGGCTGCCAGCGTGCAGCCGCGTTCCTCAATGGCCTTCATCACCGGAGCGGCATCGCCCGGGTCGACCACGGCCACCCGCGTGCCCTTGCGCAGCAGCCAGATGTAATTGTCTTCGAAAGCGGGCACAGCAACGATCTGGTCCATGGGATTTCAGGTCCGTAACATGAGTTCCGGCAAAGTGTCCCACGACATTGCGGCGTCCCTTGTCTCCTTCTGCAAGTGGGTTGTTCCGTCCGGCAGGACGCTTCTGCTCTCGCGCCCCAAGACGTACTTCATCCGCAGACAACTGTCCGCCGTCGTTGATTGCTACGTTTGGACCCTGAGCAACACGCATCTGCCAAGCCCTCCCGGGCGCTTCGGTCCCCGACTGACAGCAACGAAGTATTTCTGAGATCTAGCCTGAATCATGACCAAGAGTGTAACGACCCTGGAAGACAAGTACTTGCTCGAGACCGGCAGGGTTTTCATTTCATCCAACCAGGCGCTGGTACGCCTGCTGCTCGACCAGGCCCGCCGTGACCGGGCTGCGGGGCTGGCGACTTCGGGCTATATCTCCGGTTACCGGGGCTCCCCGTTGGGCGTGTATGACGCCGCGCTCTGGGGGGCGCAGAAGCTTCTCGATCAGCACGATCTCCGTTTTCAGCCGGGGCTGAACGAGGAGCTTGCAGCGACCTCGATTCGCGGCACGCAGGAGCTCGAGTGGTTCGGCAAGTCGAAGTATCAGGGCGTGTTCGGGCTCTGGTACGGCAAGGGGCTCGGCGTCGACCGCGCGTGCGAATCGCTGAAGCTCGGAAACCTCGAAGGAACGTCGGCGTACGGCGGCGTGCTCGCGGTGGCGGGCGACGATCACGGCGGTAAATCCTCGGCCAGCGCGCATCAGTCGGAGCACACCTTGATCGCAGGCTTCCTGCCGGTGCTGTATCCCGCGACCATCCGGGAGATCCTCGAATACGGAATCTTCGGCTGGGAATTGTCGCGATACAGCGGCCTGTATGTCGGCCTCAAGTGCATCACCGACACCCTGGATCTGTCGGCTTCTATCGAACTGCCGAATGCCTACCGGCCGTTCGTGACGCCAGATATCGAGCTTCCACCCGAGGGGCTGAACCTGCGCCAGAAGTTGCCGCCTCTGGTGCAGGAAGACTGGGTCGTCAACAAGCGCCTGCCGGCCGCGGCCGCCTTCGCGCGTGCCAATGGTATCGACCGTACGATCGTCGATGCGGAGCGCCGCACGCTGTCGCTGGTGGCTGCCGGGAAGGCCTATCTGGATCTGCGTCAGGCGCTTGTCGACCTCGGTCTCGACGAGGCCCGCATGCGTGCCCTCGGTGTCCGTCTCTACAAACCCGGCATGATCTGGCCCCTCGAGCGCGAGCAAGCGGTCGCCTTCGCCGAAGGTAGCCAGGCGGTTCTCGTGGTCGAGGAGAAGCGCCCGGTCATCGAAGATCAGCTCGCACGTCATCTGTACGGCATCCGCGCCGACCGCCGCCCTGCACTGGCTGGCAAACAGGATCTCAACGGTGTGTCGTTGCTGCCGCTGGTCGGCGAGCTGACGCCGGGTGCCGTCCGCCACGCCCTCAAGGTAGTGCTTGTGCAGCTCGGCCTGGCTGACGAGGACCTGCTGGCACGTTACACGAACTTCGAGCGGCTCGAGCAGCGCGCCCTGTCCGTCGGCGGCAACAAGGCGCGTCCGGCCTTCTACTGTTCGGGTTGTCCGCACAATACCAGCACCAAGATTCCGGACGGCAGTATCGCGATCAGCGCAGTGGGCTGTCAGGGTCTTGCCGCGTACGTGATGCCCGAAAGGCGCACCATGTACCCGATGCCGATGGGCGGCGACGGAATGCCCTGGGTCTCGGTCGGTCCCTTGGTGGACAGACCCCATATTTTCCAGAACATGGGCGATGGCACCTATTCGCACTCGGGCGTCCTGGCGATTCGTGCCGCGGTGGCCGCCAACGCCAACATGACGTTCAAGATTCTGTTCAACGACGCCGTTGCGATGACCGGCGGCCAGCCAGTCGAAGCCCATTTCACGCCCACCGGTCTGGTCAGCCAGCTCCTCGCCGAAGGGGTCATGCCGGTGGCGCTGGTCTCGGACGCACCGGAGCAGTACGCCACGGGTACGTTGCCTCCCGGCGTGAAGGTCTACCACCGCGACATGCTCGATCGCCTGCAGCGAGAGCTGCGCGAGCTCAAGGGCGTATCGGCCATCGTCTATGAGCAGACCTGCGCGACTGAAAAGCGTCGTCGCCGCAAACGCGGAGCCTATCCGGATCCGGACAAGCGTGTCTTCATCAACCCCGAAGTCTGCGAGGGCTGTGGCGACTGTTCGGCGCAGTCCAACTGTGTCAGCATCCAGCCGCTCGAGACGGAGTTCGGGCGAAAGCGCGTGATCGACCAGTCGACCTGCAACAAGGACTTCAGCTGCATTAAGGGCTTCTGTCCGTCGTTTGTCACCGTCTCCGGCGCCAAGATCGCCAGGAAGACGGGCCTTGGAGGCGCGAAGTTCGACGCGTTGATCGCTACCCTGCCGGAACCTGCATGCATTTCAGTCGATGCGCAGGAATACAACGTGCTCGTGGCGGGCATCGGCGGCACCGGCGTCCTTACCGTCGGTGCGCTTCTCGGCATGGCGGCCCACCTTGAAGGCAAGGGGTGCTCGATCCTCGATATGACCGGCATGGCGCAGAAAGGCGGCGCCGTGACCAGCCACCTGCGTATCGGCGCCTCGCCCGACGCGATCAACAACTCGCGTCTCGGCCCCGGTATGGCGGATCTGATGCTCGCCTGTGACATGATTGTCGCGTCGGGCCGCGAAGTGATGAAGACCGTTCATCCGGGCCATACCCGCGCGGTCGTCAATGCAGACGTGACCCCCACCGGCGAGTTCCAGACCCATCGCGACATGGACTTTGGCGGTGCGGATCTCGAAGCGGTGATCCGCGACGGCCTTGCCGGCGGCGAGATGTTCAGCTTCAACGCCACGCGGCTGGCTACCGATCTGATCGGTGACAGTATTGCCACCAACGTGCTGATGGTCGGCTATGCGGCCCAGAAAGGCTTGCTGCCGGTTTCCATCGCATCGCTCGAAGAGGCCATCCGGCTGAACGGAACCTTCGTCGAAGGCAATCTGCGTACCTTCGCATTCGGGCGACTCGTGGCCCACGCGCCGGCAGTGTTTGACGAGCTGGCGTCCGAGCAGGACAAACTGCCTCGCCTGGACACGATCGAGTCAGTGATCGCCAGCCGCAAGCACCTGCTGACCGACTATCAGGATGCTGCGTACGCGCAGCGCTATGAGGAATTCGTGCGCGATATCGAGCGACGCGTCGGCGAGCGGAAGATCGACGGTAGCGAAACCTTCGTGCGTGAGGTGGCGCTGACGCTGGCGCGGCTGATGGCCTACAAGGACGAGTATGAGGTCGCGCGGCTGCACAGCGATCCGAAGTTCCTGGACCGTTTGAACGCGCAATTCACCGGAAACTTCAAGGTCAAGTTCCATCTTGCCCCGCCGCTGCTTCCTGGCCGCGATCGGGCTACCGGCTTGCCGCGCAAGCGCAAGTTTGGCGCCTGGGTGCTGCCGGTGTTCCGGATGCTCAAGGCGTTCAAGGGCCTCCGCGGCACCGTCTTCGACCCCTTCGGCCATACGCAGGAGCGGCGTATGGAACGGCATCTGATCGCGCAATACCGCGCGACGATTGAGGATCTGGCGGCGCGTCTGGCCCCGCATAACCTGGCGCTAGCGATCGAACTGGCCCGGCTGGCCGCCGACGTTCGCGGCTACGGCCATGTCAAGGACGAGTCCATCCGGACGTATCAGGTACGCAAGGAGAAACTACTGGCCGATTTCCAGGCCGCACTTCCCGAGCCACGCAAGACCATACATCTCGCATTGGCGAAGGACTAGCCATCGCTACATCGATGTTCCGTGCGATTGCCCGACTGGCATCCTGTCGGCCCGCCTGGCCGGCACGCCTTGTCCGCAGGGGCTGGTCGTCCTTGCGACGGGTGCGGGCAAAGTCCCCGTGCACTTCGTTTCGGGAGGCGCGGGGGCGCATCGCCGACAAGGAGGCATCCGTCCCGGCAACGATCGGTGCGCGCTGTGGCGGACTGAATGATGCGGCTTACTGCGAGTCCGACGTCGTCAGGCAGATCTCCCGGAGGCGCACGATATGCGCGAGCCGCAAGTCGAGTTCTGCTTCCAGATAGGCCGGAACCGACCCCCATTCGCCCTCGATGGCATGAAAGGCGTCGAGCAGCAGCGATTGCCCGTTGCGATTGACCAGCACCCGCGGCTTCAGCGCGGCCTTTCCTCGCTTCTTCAGTATGTCGACGTAGTAGCGGGCGAAGGCATTGTGCTCGGCCTGCGCGACCAGCTTGTCGTGATCGAGTTCGTTCTCGACACGGCGGCACCGTGTGGACAGATCGTAGTCCGCCAGAATGGTGTCACGGGAGACGCCAAGGGTACTGAGCAACAGGCCGATAGCCAGTCCGGTCCGATCCTGTCCTGCCGAGCAATGGACAAGGAGTGGCGTGTGGGCCTCGAGCAGTGCCTCGAACATCGCCTTGAGGGAAGGAGCGAGAAGCTTCGGGAAGGTGGCATAGAGCGAGTCGTGCATCTCGTTCATGCCTGCTTGTCCGCGTCCCTTCCGATGGGCGAACAGAAGTTGCGCATCGTACTCGACGCCGATATGGCGGGTGTGCTCGCCGCCCTGCCAGGCTGTCGGTGACAGTTCCCGCTCTTCGCGGGAGCGGAGGTCGCACACGGCGCGGACGCCTTGTTCGGCCATCCAGTGCCACGCTGAGGGCGCGAATCGGGACATCGCCCCTGATCGATACACGCTGCCCCAGCGCACGCTCCGCCCGTCGGCGGCGTCGTAACCGCCAATGTCCCGCAGATTGGAAGCGCCCTCTAGCTCGATGTGCCGACTGTTTGCAGTCATGTTTGATGGAACGTGCTGGCCTATGACGACGGTTGATGCCGCAAGTGGCGACCCTATTGTCTCAAAGGCGTCGGGATCATTCTGCTGGATGCCGAAAAGGGAATGTTCGAATGCCGTTGCGGACAAGTTCGAATGCTGCTGCCGGTGATCGAGCAACTTGTCCGAGACCGGCACCCTGGGTACGGACGAAACGGTTTCGATCATCGTCTCGTCTGCGGCGGTCTGGATGCAATATCGCCTTCCGTCCTGGGCAATTCGTCTGAAGTACAAGGACTATGATCGATTACGTATTCCAGCAGGCGTGGTTGCCGGAAGGCTGGAGGCGAAGGTGAATCCCAGTGGAGGAGGCCATGTCGAATCGTGGAGTTGCGATCGTCATCGGAGCTGCCGCAGCAATTCTGATTGGTGAGGTCGTGCGGGACACGCGGAATCAGAGTTCGCAGGTCGATGTGGATGCTTCGTCGCCAGGCAGGGTGCTTGCACACGAATCGGTTCCTAGCTGTGTGTCCCCATGTGGTTGGGCTGCACTGTTTCATCATCGGTAGAAAGCTATGTTTCGACGGCAGGTCGCAAGAAGCGTCACGGTTTCGAAGGAATTGCTGCAGCGCCGGCGGCTGAAGCCTTGAGGGTGAAAGTGCCGTCGAGAAACGCTCAGTTCCCGTTCCGCTCCGAGTGCGCGGAAAGCGATGGAGTCGCAAGCTGGCTCTTGGCGCGATGAAGGGCGCCAAGAAGCTGTTCTTTTGAGCTGCTCCGTTTTAGTCGACCCCCGACGGGATGCCTCTCCTCCTGTTCAACATCCCGTTGGTTTTTTTACCGGGCTTCGGCCCGGATTTTTTTGTATACGCGTGCATGGCAGCAGGGATGCACTTCATCTTGACGTCGTCTGTCGTGATTCCGTCAGCGTGGACGCTGGCTCGGACTGCCGAGGGCAGTCGTGAATGCCGATCACCGGGACAGGTAGGGCGCCACGGAGTTTGGGTGCTTCGAACAGTGACAGCTTTAGGGAGTGGATGAGAAGTGCAAAGGGAATCGATGGAGTTTGATGTGCTGATTGTCGGCGGGGGGCCTGCTGGATTGGCCGCGGCGGTTCGCCTTAAGCAACTCGCCGCCGAGGCGGGGTGCGAACTGTCAGTATGTCTGATTGAGAAGGCTGCCGAGATCGGTGCCCACATCCTGTCGGGCGCGGTGATGGACCCGCGCGCGCTCACCGAGCTCTTCCCCGACTGGAAGGAACGCGGCGCCCCGCTCAACACCGCGGT